>NZ_CP062803.1:652390-1304781 GCF_008801925.2 Cupriavidus basilensis
AAGGCTTGCTCAAGCAGGCCCAGGGCGGTGCGGATTTCGCCCAGCTGGCGCAGGGCTCCGACGGCCCTGAGGCCGCTCAGGGCGGCTCGCTCGGCTTCCGTGAAATCGGCCGGCTGCCGGCGCTGTTTGCCAATGCCGTGCTTGACCTGCAGCCTGGCGGCGTGGCGCCCCAGGTCATCGAGAGCGCCAACGGGTTCCATGTGCTCAAGCTGGTGGCCAAGCGTACCGCGCCGCCGGCAGCGTCGAACCCGGCGGCCAGCGATCGCATCACGCAGACCCAGGTGCGCCATATCCTGATCCGCACCGGCCCCAACATGCCAGAGGCCGAGGCACGCCGCCAGCTGGCCACGCTGCGCGACCGGATCACCCACGGCGGCGACTTCGCCGACGCGGCCAAGCGCTTCTCCCAGGATGGGTCGGCGCAGAACGGCGGCGATCTCGGCTGGGTATCGCCGGGCGAGCTGGTGCCGGAGTTCGAGCAGGCCATGAGCCGCCTGCGCCCGGGCGAAGTGTCCGAGCCCGTCGTCACGCAGTTTGGCGTGCATCTGATCCAGGTGCTCAACCGCCGCGAGACCGAGATCACGCCGGAGAAGCAGCGCGACTTTGCCCGCGCGGAGATTCGCGAGCAGAAGGTGCGTGCGGCGTATGAAGACTGGCAGCGCCAGTTGCGCCAGGCCGCCTACGTGGAATACCGCGTCAACCGCCAGCGCTAACCGGAACGCATCGCCACCATGTCCGAGCCGCTCGCGCTAGCCATCACCACCGGGGAACCCGCCGGCATTGGCCCCGACATTACCGTCGGCGCTTTGCTGCAACTTGCCGGCGAGCATCCGCAGGTGCGTTTTCACGTGCTTGGCGACGCGGGCCTGCTGGCGGCGCGCGCCGCCGCGCTGGGTGTCGCGCAAGCCTGGGCGCACCGGCTTGCGGATGGCAGCGTGGTGTGCGACGACATCCCTCTGGCCGTGCCTTGCGATGCTGGCCGGCTCGATGCGCGCAACGGCGGCTATGTGCTCGCCTTGCTCGATGCCGCCATCGATGGCTGCATGGGCGGGCCCAGCGGCACGCGGCGTTTTGCCGGCATGGTGACCGCGCCCGTGCAGAAGAGCACCATCAACGATGCCGGCGTGCCCTTCACCGGGCACACCGAATACCTGGCCGAGCGCGCCGACGTGCCGCGCGTGGTGATGATGCTGGCCGGCCCGCAGCCCGCGCATGGCAACGCCATGCTGCGCGTGGCGCTGGCCACCACCCACCTGCCATTGCGCGCGGTGCCCGATGCGCTGACCGTGTCCATGCTGGAAGAAACGCTGGCCATCGTCGACCACGACCTGCGCCGGCATTTCGGCATCGCCCGGCCGCGTATCCTGGTGACCGGCCTGAACCCGCATGCCGGCGAAAGCGGGCATATGGGCCACGAGGAGATCGATGTGATCATTCCCGCGCTGGCCCATGCCGTGGACGCGGGCATCGATGCCCGCGGCCCGTACCCGGCCGACACGCTGTTCCAGCCCCGCCATCTCGATGGGGCCGACTGCGTGCTGGCGATGTACCACGACCAGGGCCTGGCCCCGCTCAAGTACGGCACATTTGGCCACGGCGTGAACATCACGCTGGGGCTGCCTTTTATCCGCACCTCGGTCGACCATGGCACTGCGCTCGACCTGGCCGCAAGTGGCCAGGCCGAGCACGGCAGCATGATCGAGGCGATCCGCAACGCCATCGCCATGGCCGGCCACGCCAACGGCCGGCCGCGCGCCGCGCCGCTGGTGGCAACACGCTGACGCCCGAGCGAGACCTAACTATGCGTTCCAACGTACACCAGGGCCATGTGGCCCGCAAACGATTCGGACAGAACTTCCTGGTCGATGACGGCATCATCCACGGCATCGTCAGTGCCATCGACCCGCAGCAAGGCGACACCCTGGTCGAAATCGGCCCCGGCCTTGGCGCGCTGACCCAGCCGCTGCTGGAACGCTTGCCGCAGATGCAGGTGGTCGAGCTTGACCGCGACCTGGTGGAGCGCCTGCGCCGCCGCTACGGCGAGCGGCTGGTGATCCACGCCGGCGACGCGCTGGCCTTCGATTTCGGCAAGCTGTGCGAAGCCGGCAAGCCGCTGCGCATCGTCGGCAACCTGCCCTACAACATCTCCAGCCCGCTGCTGTTCCACCTGGCCGAGTTTGCCGACCAGGTGCGCGACCAGCACTTCATGCTGCAAAAGGAAGTGGTCGAGCGCATGGTGGCCGAGCCGGGCAGCAAAGCCTTCGGGCGGCTGTCGATCATGCTGCAGGTGCGCTATCACATGGAGCATGTGCTCGACGTGCCGCCGACCTCGTTCAACCCGCCGCCCAAGGTCGACTCCGCCGTGGTGCGCATGATCCCCTGGCCGCGCCAGCCCGATGGCCAGTTGCGCTCGCCGTATCCCGCGTGCAACCTGACGGTGCTGGGCGACGTGGTGGCCGCGGCGTTCTCGCAGCGGCGCAAGGTCCTGCGCAATACACTGTCGATGCTGCGCGACCAGGTTGATTTTGAGGCGCTTGGCTTCGACCTGGCGCGGCGCGCCGAGGAAGTCCCCGTGGCCGAGTACGTTGGCCTGGCGCGCCAGCTTGAAACCCCGGCTACATGATGCTGATGCGCGCTACCGGCTCTCGTTCCCATTGGTGGCGCTGCTGAACGCAGCGGCACGTCGTCATCCCCTGATCCCGACTCCAGCCGCCGCAGCCCGGTTGGCAGCATTCTGCCTGCGCTGACCGGCACCGCGGCGCTTCTCTTACCCAAGGAAATGCCATGACTAGCGAAACGCAGGCGCCCCAGCGCAAGGTCATCCTCACCGGCGACCGCCCCACCGGCCAGCTTCACCTGGGCCACTACGTTGGCTCGCTCAAGAGCCGCGTGGCGCTGCAGGATACCCACAAGCAGTATCTGTTGCTGGCCGACACCCAGGCCATGACCGACAATGCGCACGATCCGGACAAGGTGAGGCGCAACGTGCTGGAGGTGGCGCTCGACTACCTCGCGGTCGGCATCGACCCGGCCAAGACCGCCATCACCGTGCAGTCGCACCTGCCCGCGCTGGCCGAGCTGACCCTGATGTACCTGAACTTCGTCACGGTCGCCAGGCTTGAGCGCAACCCGACCATCAAGGAAGAGATCCAGGCGCGCGGCTTCGGCCGCGATATCCCGGCGGGCTTCCTGTGCTACCCGGCTTCGCAAGCTGCCGACATCACCGGCTTCAAGGCCACCGTGGTGCCGGTCGGCGAGGACCAGGCCCCCCTGATCGAGCAGACCAACGAGATCGCGCGCCGAATCAACCATCAGGTTGGCCGTGAAGTGCTGCCGGAAGCCGCCGCGCTGATCCCGCGCTTTGGCCGGTTGCCCGGCGTCGACGGCAAGGCCAAGATGAGCAAGTCGCAAGGCAACGCGATCTCGCTGGCAGCATCGCCCGAGCAGGTCAAGGAAGCGGTCATGCGCATGTACACCGACGCCAACCACCTCAAGGTGTCCGATCCGGGCCAGGTGGAAGGCAATGTGGTGTTTACCTACCTCGACGCGTTCGATGAGGCGGTCGATGAAGTGGCTGAGTTGAAGGCACACTATCGGCGCGGCGGCTTGGGCGACATGGTGCTCAAGCGCAGGCTCGATGGCGTGCTGCAAGGGCTGCTGGCGCCGATTCGCGAGCGGCGCGAGGAGCTGGCCAAGGATCCGGCCTCTGTGTTTGATATTTTGAAGCAGGGGACGGCGCAGGCACGGTTGGTGACGCAGGCTACGTTGGATGAGGTACGCGAGGCGTTGGGGACGTTTAGATTTTGAGGGTAGGGTTGGTGGGGGCTGAAGCTTCAGTTGCAACGGCTTAACGTCAAGGGTAGCTTTAACTTCAACTTCAACTGCCGTTTCACCTCCCCTGCGGGGAGGCGACCTACTTTCTTGTCTCGCCAAGAAAGTAGGCAAAGAAGGCGACCCGGATGGGGCGACTCCCTCCTCGTCGGCAGGCAAAAAGAGCGGCCGGGGGCCAAACTCGCATCGCCTTAAGGCGATACTCAAACATGGCCCCCTCTTTTCCGCTCTTTTTGCCTGCCGACGAGGCGCCCCATACGGGCTAGGTAAACCTTGACGGCTCGCTTCGCATCGCGGGCGGGTGATTGCCGCCTGGGGGCGGCAATCACGGCTACACCGAATCGAAATTTGATCCCGTTGGGGTAAGCCGTGTTTCCCGCCTGGGGGCGGGAAACACCCATGGCGATGCGAAGCGAGCCGTGGAGGTGTACCAAGGCCGTATGGGGCGCCTCGGGATTTCATGAAAAGAGCGGAGAAGAGGGACCCATGTCTGAGTATCGCCTTAAGGCGATGCGAGTTTGGGTCCCGGCCGCTCTTTTCATGAAATCCCGAGGGGGTGTCGCCCCATCCGGCGCGCCTTCTTTGCCTACTTTCTTGGCAAGACAAGAAAGTAGGTCGCCGCCCCGCAGGGGTGGTGAAACTGCAGTTGAATTTTCAGTTAAGCCATTGAATCTAAAGCTGATTTAGTAGTTGCAGTTGCAAGCCACATCCCCCCATCCCCTTTATTCCCGCCGATTCACCAACCCAATCCCCCCCAACACCAGCATCGCGGCAACAGCAAACCGTATGCCCACGGCGTCATGCATCAGCACCACGCCAAACGCCACCCCGAACAGCGGCGTCAAAAACGAAAACACCGACAAGCGCGAAGCCAGGTACTGCCGCAATAGCCAGAACCACGTCAGGTAGCTGGCGAACGCAATCAGCACCGACTGGTAGAACAGGCTGGCGATCACCATGCCGTCGACGCGCGCCTGCAGATGCTGCCCGGCTGCAAGCGCCATGGACAGCAGCATCACCGCAGACACCGCGAGTTGATAGAGCAGCGTCTTGCTGGGCGCTGCCGAAGCCAGCCGGCTGGCGCGTACCACCACCGTGGTCGCGGCCCAGAGCAAGCCGGCCAGGATCCCGAGCGCATCGCCCAGTAATGTGCTGCCGCCATGCGCGGCCGGCGTGGCGATGCCATCGGCAAAAGCCAGTGCCATGCCGCAAAAGGCCAGCCCGACGCCCAGCCATTGCCCACGCCGCAGGCGTTCGCCGGCGACGCTCAGGTGCAGGCCGAGTGCGGTAAAGATGGGCGCGGTGTAGAGGAACACCGCCATGCGCGAAGCCGTGGTGTGGCCGAGCCCGACGAAGATGCAGAAGAACTCGGCGCCGAACAGCAGGCCAGCCAGCAGCCCGGCGCCCAGCGTGCCGTCGTGTTGCCACAGCGGCGTGCGGCGCCAGGCGGCAAAGCCGAACACCAGCACGGCTGCCACCGCCGAGCGCACGCCGGCCTGGAGCACGGCGCCCATCAGTGGCGCCGTCGCCTTGATGACCACTTGCTGCAGTCCCCAGGCCACGCACAGCACCACCATCAGCGTGACGGCCGTGCCGTCGAGCGGGCGCCGGCTTGGCAGTGACGCGCTCACCTCAAGGACGGCTGGCGTCGCGCGTGGAATTGCGCTCGATCAGCTCGATCTTGTAGCCGTCCGGGTCTTCGACGAAAGCGATCACCGTGGTGCCGCCCTTGACCGGGCCGGCCTCGCGCACGACGTTGCCGCCGGCGGCGCGGATGCGCTCGCAGGTGGCTGCCGCGTTATCGGTCTCCAGTGCGATATGGCCGTAGGCCGTGCCCATCTCGTACTTTTCCACGCCGTAGTTATAGGTCAGCTCGAGCACGGCGGTTTCGGATTCCGGGCCGTAGCCGACGAAGGCTAGGCGGTACTTGTATTCGGTGTTGTCGCTCTCGCGCAGCAGCTGCATGCCGAGGATGCGGGTGTAGAAGTCGATCGAGCGTTGCAGGTCGCCGACGCGGAGCATGGTGTGGAGGAGTCGCATTTTGGGAGAGCCCTGATCTTGTTTTGGGATAGGTCGATCATTCTAAACGGGATGGCAGTAATCGGTTTGCCTTGGCCCAGGTGTGCCATTTCCCCGTTTTAAATCAAAGGCCCAGCCTAGAACGTGGGCAGCAACTCGGGTGGATGGGCCCGCAATTGCGCGCGGGCATCACGGAACTCCGGAAAGATCGATGCCACCGTATCCCAGAACCTCGGGCTGTGGTTCATCTCCTTGAGATGCGCCAGCTCATGGGCGGCCACGTAGTCGATCATCGACAGCGGAAAATGCATCAAACGCCAGTTCAGGCGGATCTTGCCGTCGGCGGTGCAACTGCCCCAGCGCGTGGCGGCGGAGGTCAGCGAAAACGCGCTATGGCGCACGCCGAGCTTTTCCGCGTAGATATCGAGCCGCTGCGCCAGCAGGCGCCGTGCCTGGTGTTGCAGCCACCCTTGCACGCGATCCTTGATCTGCTGCTCGTCGGCATGCACGGGCAGCGCGAGATGAAGAATGCAGGTCTCGGCATCGAACAGCAGCACGCCGGCGGGAGACTCCAGTTGCAGGGTGATGGGCTTGCCCAGGAAGGGCAGGCTGGCGCCGTCGCGCCATTGCACGGTGGGCAGCACGCGGCGGGCTTCGCGGTGCTGCCATTCCCCCAGCTTGTTGAAGATCCAGCGCTGTTTTTCCAGAATGGCCGACTCGATGTCGGCCAGCGTGACCCAGCGCGGCGCCGTGATGGACAGGCCGCGGTCGTCCACGGTGAAGCCGATGGTACGGCGCGACGAGCGCTTGAGCGTGTAGTGCACGGCGCGCTCGCCCACCAGCAGCCGTCGTGCATTGGGCTGCGGCTGGGGCCAGGGCTGCGCCGTCGGGGAGTTGGGCTGCGCCGGCGCCAACCCGCCTGGCACCATGCCGGGCGCCCTGTCTTCGCCCGCGAGGGCGTCGGACAGCGGCAGCTCCATCTGGGAACCGGGGGAGTCGGGGGTCGGGCGCAGCAATTTCATGCGGGCGTTCTGCTCCGGTAGCTCTCGGCGTCGATTCTACGCATATCTTGTTCGATCCACGCCTCAACCTCTTGATTGAGCTGGTCGGCCGTCTTGTTGGCCGACGAAATCGGCGCGCCGACGGAGACCGTGATCAAGCCCGGGTACTTGAGGAACGAGTTGCGCGGCCACAGGCGGCCGGAGTTGACCGCCATCGGGATCACCCATGCGCCGGTCTCGACAGCAAGGCGGGCGCCGCCGCTCTTGTAGCGCGTTTTCTCCAGGCCCGGCGGGGTGCGCGTGCCTTCCGGGAACATGATGATCCAGGCCCCTTCGGCCAGCCGCTCACGGCCCTGGCGTACCGCCGAGGCGAAGGCACGGGTGCCTTCCTTGCGGTTGATGTGCACCATCTTGAGCATGCCCAGCGCCCAGCCGAAGAAGGGCACCATCAGCAGTTCACGCTTGAACACGAAGCACATCGGCTTGGGCATGGTGGCCAGGTAGGCTACGGTTTCCCACGCCGACTGGTGCTTGGACAGCACCACCACCGGCTTGTCGAGCATGGCATCGAAATGCTCGCGGCCTTCATAGCGGTAGCGGATGCCGCAGATCAGCGCGGCCGCACCGGTCACCAGCCGCGGCCAGCCGCGCACGAAGCGGTAGCGGCGCTCGGCGTTCATGAACGGAAAGACGATGAAGCACGCGCAGGCATAGGGCGGCGTCAGTACCAGGAGGAACAACGCGAACAGCAAGGAGCGGAGAAAAATCATCGGTACGGGAGTTGGGTTCAGGAGCCGGCCTGGCGCGGGGCGCCATCGCCGGTGAGCAGCCAGCGCGCAAAGGCGCGCAGGTCGTCGTGGATCAGCGTGCCGGGCGGCAGGCCGCCTTTTTTCTCGGTCTTGGGGCCTTTGCCGGTCAGCACCAGGTGCGGGGCGCAGCCTACCGCCAGCCCGGCTTCGAGGTCGCGCAGGGAGTCGCCCACCAGCGGCACGCCCTTGAGCTCGACGCCGAAGCGCTCCGCCAGCTGCTCAAGCATGCCGGGCTTGGGTTTGCGGCAATCGCAGCCGTCGGCCGCCGTATGCGGGCAGAAGAAGACCGCGTCGACGCGCCCGCCCAGGTTGGCCAGCGCCTTGTGCATCTTCTCGTGCATGGCGTTGAGCGCGCTCATCTCGAACAGGCCGCGGCCGATGCCGGACTGGTTGCTGACGATCACCACGCGATAGCCGGCCTGGTTGAGCGCTGCAATCGCTTCCAGGCTGCCATCGATGGGGATCCATTCGTCCGGCGTCTTGATGAACTGGTCGCTGTCGAGGTTGACGACCCCGTCGCGATCGAGCACGACAAGCTTGGGCGGTGTCTGCGGCATGATGGCTTCCCGTTGTGGTGCCTGGGCGCTTACGCGGCCAGCTTGGAGATGTCGGCCACGCGATTGGCCAGCACGTGCAGCGAGGCCAGCAGCGCGAGCCGGTTGGCGCGCAGCTGCGGGTCTTCGGCCATCACCATGACATCGTTGAAGAACTGGTCGACCGCTTCGCGCAGCTGCGCCAGGTCGCGCAGCGCGGTGGCGAAGTCGCCATTGGCGAAGGCGGCATCCACTTGCGGACGCACGCTTTCCACCGCCTTGTGCAGCGCGCTTTCGGCGGCTTCCTGGAGCAGGGCCGGCTGCACCGTGCCTACGGGCTCGGTGTTCTTGCGCAGGATGTTGGTGATGCGCTTGTTGGCCGCGGCCAGCGCCTCGGCCTGGGGCAGGGCGGCAAAGGTGCGCACTGCTTCCAGGCGAGCCAGGATGTCGTCCAGGCGTTGCGGGCGCAGGCTAACCACGGCTTCGACCTCATGGGTGGTGTAGCCCTTGTCCTTCAGGTAGCCGCGCAGGCGGTCGTAGAGGAAATCTGCAATCGCGGCTTGCGCGGGCTTGACCGCGGCAATGCCGGCGAAGGCTTGCTGGGTGAGTTCCAGCAGCGCGTCGATCGACAGTGGCAGCGGGGTTTCGACGAGCATGCGCAGGATGCCCAGCGCATGGCGGCGCAGCGCGAACGGGTCCTTCTCGCCGGTGGGCGACAGGCCGATGCCCCAGATGCCGACCAGCGTTTCCAGTTTGTCGGCCAGCGCCACGGCCAGGCTCACCGGGCTGCCCGGCAGGGCGTCGCCGGCAAAGCGCGGGCGGTAGTGCTCTGAGCAGGCCAGCGCCACGCTCTGCGCTTCGTCGTCATGGCGCGCGTAGTACGTGCCCATGGTGCCTTGCAGTTCCGGGAATTCGCCCACCATATCGGTCAGCAGGTCGGCCTTGGCGAGTTCGGCGCCACGCATGGCGGCCGCCTTTTCCACGGCAATGCCGGCTGCGGCCAGCGCGTCGGCGATGTGGCCGGCGATCTGCTGCAGGCGCTGCACGCGGTCGAGTTGCGTGCCGATCTTGTTGTGATAGACCACGTTGGCCAGCTGCGGCACGCGCGAGGCGAGGGTCTTCTTGCGGTCCTGGTCGAAGAAGAACTTGGCGTCCGCCAGGCGCGGGCGCACCACGCGCTCGTTGCCGCTGATGATGGACTCCGGCGTATCGGTGGCCAGGTTGGAAACCACCAGGAAGCGGTTGCGCAGGTGGCCGGCGGCATCGGTCAGCGCGAAGTATTTCTGGTTGGTCTGCATGGTCAGGATCAGGCATTCCTGCGGTACTTCGAGGAAGACCTCCTCGAAGTGGCAAGGATAGACCACCGGCCATTCCACCAGCGAGTTGACTTCGTCGAGCAGCGCATCGGGCATCACGACCTGGTCGGCGCCCGCCTGCTCCAGCAGCGCGGTGCGGATGCGTTCGCGGCGATCCGCGTAGCTGGCCAGCACGTGGCCTTGCGACGCCAGCACGGCGGCGTATTCGCCTGCATGCGGGATCTCGATCTCGCCGCTGGAGAGGAAGCGGTGGCCGCGCGTGGTCCGGCCCGACTGCAGCCCCAGCACGCTGAGCGGCACCACCTCGGTGCCAAGCAGTGCGATCAAACCGTGCGCGGGGCGCACGAAATGCACCGTGCTGCCGTCCGGGCGCTGGTAGCTCATCACCTTGGGGATGGGCAGCTTGGCGATGGTGTCGTCCAGCGCTGCCTGCAGCCCGGCGCCCAGTTCGGCGCCGCGCGCGGTGTAGCAGTAGAAGAAGGCGTCGGCCTTGCCGTCGGAGGCGCGCTCCAGGGTTTGCCAGTCGATCGCCTCGACGCCCACCGATTTAGCCAGGGCGGCCAGTTTCTTGGCCAGCGGGGCGGTGGGCTGGCCGCTGGCGTCCAGCGCGACGGTCAGTGGCAGCACTTTCTCGCGCTGCTCGCGATCGGGCGCGTTACGGCGCACTTTGGTGACCAGCGCAGCCAGCCGGCGCGGCGTGGCGAACGCGGTCACGGCGGCGCCGTCACCTACCAGGCCACGCTCGGAGAGGCCGGCGAAGAGGCCCTGCGCGAAGGCGTCGCCCAAGCGTGCCAGCGCCTTGGGCGGCAGCTCTTCGGTGAGCAGCTCGATCAGCAGCGTATCGTTCGAATCGGTCAGGAGTTGCGACATGAATCGTTTCCAACAAGTTGTGGCACGCGCTGCGTTCTAGCAGCGCGGTGCAATAGTAGGTTCTACGCCGGACAACAGCCACAGGCCGTTTTGCTGGCGGAATTGCAGTGTGGTTGCTACGCACTGCGTGTCTGCGCTGGTGCCGTTGCTTGCGCTGCCGCCACGGCCGCCGGGGGCGGGACGGGGCGCGAAGAAGCGGGCATCGAGGCGGCGCAGCCGCTTGTCGTAGCGGATCTCGTCGATGCGGCCGCTCACCCAGAAGTCGATCCTGGGCGGCAGCTGCGCGGCCGAGTAATACGTCTTGATCTGCCTGCGCACCCGCCCGTTGACCGTCTCGGTCTCAATCCACGAGAGCGGGTAGCGGATCGCGCTTTCATAGGCGCGCAGGGGCACGCGGTGCCAGCCCAGGTCCTTGGAGCCCGAGAGATCGCACGAGAACGTGCGCACCAGCTGGGTCCATTGGTCCAGCGAGTTGTTCGGGCCGAAAGCGCCATGCCAGTGCCGGTCGATCGCCTGCTGCAGGGCCTGCGGATTGGCCTCGCACACATTGGACAGGTCGGCCGGCAGGTACAGCACCTGCGGGCTCGGCATCGGCGCGGTGGCCTGGGCGGCACCCTGCGCCCCCAAGGCCAGCAGTGCCAGGGCAGCGCCTCGGCATAGCGCGCTGCGCGCTGCGCGGGTCATGCGGCGGCCTCGCGCTCGCACATCGGGAAGCCCAGCGACTCGCGCGAGTCGTAGTAGGCCTGGGCCACCAGCCGCGACAGGTTGCGGATGCGGCCGATGTAGGCCGCGCGCTCGGTGACCGAGATCGCGCCGCGCGCATCCAGCAGGTTGAAGGTGTGTGCGGCCTTGAGCAGTTGCTCGTAGGCCGGCAGCGCCAGGCGCTTGGCGGCTTCGGCCGGTGCGTCCTGTTGCGTGGCTTCGGCGGCACCCATCAGGCGCTTGGCCTCGGACTCGTACTCGGCGAAGTGGCGGAACAGGATCTCGGTGTTGCTCTGCTCGAAGTTGTAGGTGGATTGCTCCACTTCGTTCTGGTGATAGACGTCGCCGTAGGTCAGGCGGCGCGTCTTGCCGTTTTCTTCCCACTCGGTCCACACCAGGTCATAGATGTTCTCGACCTTCTGCAGGTACATCGCCAGGCGCTCGATGCCGTAGGTGATCTCGCCGGTAATGGGCTTGCAGTCGATGCCGCCAACCTGCTGGAAGTAGGTGAATTGAGTGACTTCCATGCCGTTGAGCCAGACTTCCCAGCCCAGGCCCCAGGCGCCGAGGGTGGGGTTCTCCCAGTCGTCCTCGACGAAGCGGATGTCGTTTTGCTTCAGGTCCAGGCCCAGCGCTTCCAGCGAGCCAAGGTATAGCTCCAGGATGTTCTCGGGTGCCGGCTTGAGTACCACCTGGTACTGGTAGTAGTGCTGCAGGCGGTTGGGGTTCTCGCCATAGCGCCCGTCCTTGGGGCGGCGCGACGGCTGCACATAGGCGGCTCGCCACGGTTCCGGGCCGATCGCGCGCAGGAAGGTGTGCACGTGCGAGGTGCCGGCGCCGACCTCCAGATCGATAGGTTGCAAGAGTGCACAACCCTGCCGGTCCCAGTAGGCCTGCAGGGTGAGGATCATTTGTTGGAAGGTCAGCATAGGCGAAGACTAGTAAGGGCCTGCACGCAGGCCAGCAAGCAAGGGCGGACGGCGAGGCGGCAAAGTTGCCGCGGCGCCTCACGAAGATCGTGCCAAACCCTGAATTCTATCGGTTTTTTTGCCGCCGCCAGCCATCGGCACGCCCCTTGCATGCGTCAGGGCGTCCAATCCCGCCCGCGGGGCTGGCATGGGGTGTCGGCGTTTTGCAACGAATCGGGTAAACACCGAAGGGTGCTAAAGGCCTGCCGGATACTGGTCGTTAGTGTTTTTGTATACAGTATTAGGCAGAGCTGTGCATAACAGCCGCAACCGTTTGAATCAATCCAGTTACGGGGACACCGGTCATGTCGCTACTTTCTCGCAAGCCTTATCTCGTCGCCATTGCAGTGATGATTGCCGCCGCCCTGGTCTCGGCCGTAGCGGCGTCGACCTGACGACAGGCCTCGCGATGGGGCCGGCGCAGGCCGGCCCGGGCTATCGTCAGCCCTGCCGGCGGCGGTGCCAGGCCGCCAGCGCCAGCACCAGCAGGCATGCCGCCAGCGCCGGTACATTGCCCCAACGCACGTAAGGGGTGAAACCCTGCGTGCCCTGCACATTGGCGGTAAGCGTGCCGACGGTGAAGGTCGGCAGTTGTCCCGCCACCACGCCGTCCGGCGTCACTACGGCTGTCATGCCGGTATTGGTCGAGCGCAGCATCGGCCGGCGCGTTTCCAGTGCGCGCATGCGCGAGATCTGCAGATGCTGGTCTAGCGCGATGGTGTCGCCGAACCACGCCAGGTTGGTCACGTTGGCCAGGATATTGGCCGGCACCTTCTGGCTGCGCAGGGTCTCGGCGATTTCTTCGCCGAACAGATCCTCGTAGCAGATATTGGGCGCCACCAGGATGCCGCGCACGGGCAGCGGCGCCTGGTCCAGCCCGCCGCGGCGGAAATCCCCCAGCGGCATCTTCATCATGTTGACGAACCAATGAAAGCCGAAGGGAATGAACTCGCCGAACGGCACCAGGTGGTGCTTGTTGTAGCGGTACAGCCGTTCGGTCAGCGGGCCCAGGCCAAAGACGCTGTTGGTGAAATCGACCGGTGAATCCGCGCCGGCGGCGCCGAACAGCACGGTGGTGCCGCTAGCCACGGTGAAGTCGCGCACCGCGATGGCGATGTCCACCGGCAGGTCCTGCAAGATCACCGGGAACGCCGTCTCCGGCGTCACGACCAGATCGGCCGGGGCGGCGGTGATCAGGTCACGATAGAGCTCAAGCGAGCGCTGCACGCCGACCGGCTCGAACTTGATGTCCTGCGCCACGTTGCCTTGCAGCAGCCGCACCGAAATGGGCTTGCCGGCAGGCGTGGTCCAGGCGATCGGCACCAGCGCGGCGCCGGCCAGCGGCAGCGCCACGGCGGCCGCCAGGGCGATCGCGCCGGCCCGCATGCCATGCGGGTTGGCGTGCGCATCGCGACCACGGCCAAAGCCACGCACCGCGGTCACCAGCAAGGCGGCCACGGTCGCGGCCAGCGCGCCGATGCCATAGACGCCCACCAGCGGCGCGAAGCCGGCCAGCGGGCCATCGGTATGGGCGTAGCCGCTGGACAGCCACGGAAAGCCGGTGAAGACCACGCCGCGCAGCCATTCCGACAGCCCCCAGGCTGCCCCAAAGGCGAGTGGCGCGAGCCGTGCCAATGAGGTTGTCCGCGTACGGCGGGCAGTCAGCCAGTGCCACGTGGCGGCGGCCAGTGCCGGATAGAGCGAGAGGAAGGCACCGAACAGCAGCACGGCAAGCATCGCCATCCACGCCGGCATCTCGCCATAGACGTGCATGCTGATATAGAGCCACCAGATGCCGGAGAGGAACCAGCCGAGGCCGAATGCATAGCCGGTGGCGGCCGCGCCACGGGTGCGCGGCGCATCGGCGACCAGTGCCACCAGCCCCGCCAGCGCCAGTAGTTGCAGCCACCACCAGGTGTGCGGCGCGTAGGCCTGGGTATGGGCCACGCCCAGCACGGCAGCCAGCAGCAGGCGGGGCAGGCTCACGCCGCGCGCGTCGTCGCGTCCGGCGCTGGCGGCGCCGGACCATGCCTGGACAAGGCGCTTCATGCGCCGTCCATGTCGGGTGGGGTGAGCGGTGCCTCGCGGCGCACCAGCATCAGGTGCGCCTGGCGGGCGTCGGCACGCAGGACCTCGAAGCGCATCGGCGGCAACACCACCACTTCGCCACGATGCGGCACGTGACCCAGGTGGTTGCTCAGCAAGCCGCCCACGGTATCGACGTCGTGATCCGAGAATTGCGTGCCAAAGGTTTCGTTGAACTGCTCGATTTCGGTCAGTCCATGCACGCGCCAGCTGCCATCGGGCAGCTGCACGATGTTGTCGTGGTCTTCGTCGAGGTCGAACTCATCCTCGATGTCGCCCACGATCTGCTCCAGCACGTCCTCGATGGTGACCAGGCCGGCGACGCCGCCGTACTCGTCCACCACCATGGCGATGTGGTTGCGGTTGATGCGGAAGTCGCGCAACAGGATATTGAGGCGCTTGGACTCGGGAATGAACACCGCCGGGCGCAAGGTCTCGCGCAGGTCGAACTCTTCATCGGTGTAATACCGCAAGAGGTCCTTGGCGAGCAGGATGCCGATGATGTTGTCGCGGCTGCCTTCATAGACCGGAAAGCGCGAGTGCGCTGTCTGCCGCATGAAGGGAATGAAGCTCTCCGGCGCATCGGCGATATTGACGGTGTCCATCTGGCCACGGGGGACCATGATGTCGCGCGCGGTGAGTTCGGATACCTGGAACACGCCTTCGATCATGGAAAGCGAGTCGGCGTCGATCAGGTTGCGCGCATGCGCATCCTGGAGCACCTCAAGCAATTCGGCACGGGAGTCGGGCTCCGGAGAGATGAAATCCGAGAGCCGTTCGAGCAGGGATCGGGGACGGTCGGCTGACTTCGAACTGGGATAAGGGTCGTTCATGGCGCGACGAGCGCGGGGTGGATATCGGTTGAAGGATACACTAAAAGGGTTTGGGGGCTGTGATGGGGGAGGTTTGGTGGGGTTTGGAATGGCAACTGCGACAGGAAAACTGGCTTGCGCTGGCTTGACGTCAACTGCTTAACTGCAACTTCGGTTTCACCACCCCTGTGGGGCGGCGACCTACTTTCTTGTCTTGCCAACGGCCAAGAAAGTAGGCAAAAAAGGCGCGCCGGATGGGGCGACTACCTCCTCGGGATTCGACGAAAAGAGCGGCCGGGACCCAAACTCGCATCGCCTTAAGGATCGCCTGAAAAACTCAGTTTCGTGACCCGGGCGTCTTATCGACACCGTCGCGGTTTGGATCTCCGCGGCTCTCCGGCTGGTTGCGTCAGCGCAATCCCGTTCTCTACCCGGTTGGGAGGCCATTCGGCCCCTCAATCGGCGTCACACGCCGTACGCAAGCAGCGCTCTGCGAGCCATCCAGAGATTGCTTAGTGCAAACAGCGTCTTCAGTTGTGCCGTGTTCTTCGCGAGACCTCGGTAACGGACCTTGGCCATGCCGAACTGCTGCTTCAGCACCCGGAATGGATGTTCCACCTTCCCCCGGATCTTCGCTTTGATCGATTCGATCTCATTGAGCATCGCTTGAGCACGATCGCTGAGATCGAGTCTGCGGCGCTTGCCGGGCAGCATGCTCACGTGCCACCTCACCCCCGGTGCAGCCTCGGGCCGCTTGTGCACGCCAACGAAGCCGGCATCGCCAAAGACATCTGTTTCATTGCCATGCAGCAAGCTGTGTGCTTGGCTGATCTCACTCACATGGGCAGCCGTGCCGATCACGGTGTGCACCAGTCCGGAATCCGCATCCACGCCAATATGCGCCTTCATGCCGAAGTAATACTGCTTGCCCTTACGCGTGGAGTGCATCTCAGGATCACGCTCTCCACTGCTGTTCTTCGTCGAGGTCGGTGCACTGATCAATGTGGCATCGACCACCGTTCCCGCTTTCAACATCAGGCCTTTGCCTGCCAGCATCCCGTTCACGACCGTCAATATCTGGGCAGCCAAGTCGTGCCGCTCCAGCAAGTGACGAAATCTCAAGATCGTGCTTTCGTCTGGCAACCGCGCCATGGCGCCGTCCAGGCCAGCGAACTCGCGATAGAGCGGCACATCATGAAGCGCTTCTTCCATGGCCGGATCTGACAGGCCGAACCACTGCTGCAGGAAGTGAACGCGCAACATCGTCCCGACCGGAAATGGTGGGCGTCCGGTCTTCTTCTTGGGGCAATGGGGTTCGATCAGGGCAACCAGGTCTGCCCAGGGGACCACCTGACTCATCTCATCCAAGAACTCGCGCTTACGCGTGCGCTTTGTCGACAGGTTCAATCCCAATTCTCCTTGCTTCATGGCAGCTTCCTCCTGACTAGTGCAACGTAGGGGAAGCGCCACTCGCTGACACGTTTTGCAGAGAATCCTTAAGGCGATACTCAGACATGGGTCCCTCTTTTCCGCTCTTTTCGCCGAATCCCGAGGCGCCCCATACGGCCTGGTACACCTTCACGGCTCGCTTCGCATCGCGCTGGGGTGTTCGCCGGGGGCGGGTCACACTGCTACACCTAGTCTTTGATTTTGGTGCTGCCGTTGGCCAGGTACGGGTCCGGGTAGCCTAGGGCTTGCAGCGTTTCCGTCTCGATGGCTTCCATTTCTTCCGCTTCGCCATCTTCCTCGTGCTCGTAGCCTTGCGCATGCAGGACGCCGTGCACGATCAGGTGGGCGTAGTGTGCTTCAAGCGACTTTTTCTGCTCGCGGGCTTCCTGTTCCACTACCGGGCAACACAGGACGATGTCGCCGCTGACCGGGTCGGACTCGTGCTCGGCATAGGCGAAGGTCAGCACGTTGGTCGCGTAGTCCTTGCCGCGGTAGCTGCGGTTCAGGCTGCGGCCTTCTTCCTCGCCGACGAAGCGGATGGTCAGCGTGGCATCGGCGTACAGCGCGGACTTGGCCCAGGTCTGGACCTTGCGCTGGGTCGGCAGGCCGCGCTGCCCCTTGATGCCTTCGCCATATTGCAATGCCAGTTCCAGGGATGGCGGCGTGGCGGGTGTGCCGGTGGTGGTGACCGCAGGCGTGGCGGTAACGGCGACCGACAAGGCGTCGTGGTTGTCCGGGCGCACCAGCAGGCCGGCCTGCTGGCGGTCGTCGGTGTGCTCGGCCAGCAGCGCGACTACGCCGTCGGCGGCTTGCGACAGGTCCACGGTGATGCTGCGGCCGTCAGGCAGCTGCACGCGCAGGGCGTGTGCCTGGGTCTTGCGCGCGCGGCCTTCGGCGTCGAACAGGATCAGGCTGGCGGGGGAGGAGGACTTTGCGTTCACGATTGGGCGTTGGATTAAGCGTCTCGGTGTTGAGCGTGATATTCGTCATAGGCATCGACGATGCGCGCCACCAGCGGGTGTCGCACCACGTCGGTGCTGGTAAAGCGGGTCATGGCCACGCCGCGCACTTCACGCAGCACGTGCTGGGCTTCCACCAGCCCGCTCTTCTGCCCGCGTGGCAGGTCGATCTGGGTGGTGTCGCCGGTGATGACCGCCTTGGAGCCAAAGCCGATCCGGGTCAGGAACATCTTCATCTGCTCGGGCGTGGTGTTCTGCGCCTCGTCCAGGATGATGAAGGCATGGTTCAACGTGCGGCCACGCATATAGGCCAGCGGCGCGACCTCGATCATCTGGCGCTCGAACATCTTCTGCGTGCGGTCGAAGCCGAGCAGGTCGTAGAGCGCGTCGTACAGCGGCCGCAGGTAAGGATCGATCTTCTGGGCCAGGTCGCCGGGCAGGAAGCCCAGGCGCTCGCCGGCTTCCACCGCCGGACGCGTCAGCACGATGCGCTTGACCGAGTCGCGCTCGAGCGCGTCCACGGCGCAGGCCACCGCCAGATAGGTCTTGCCGGTGCCGGCCGGCCCGATGCCCAGAGTCAGGTCGTGCGCCAGCACGTTGCGCAGGTAGTCGCGCTGCATGGGCGTGCGCCCGTGCAGGCCCGCGCGGCGCGTGTGCAGCACGGGGGATTCGTCATCGTCGCTGCCGGTATCCGCGCTCGCGCCGTCGGGCACATAGCCGCCGTGCGCGGCGACTTGGCGTGCCTCGACCAGGCCGAGCTGCACGTCGTCGATCGACAGGGCGGTGCGGGCGTTGTTGTAGAAGCGCTCAAGGGCCGCCGCGGCGTCGCGGGCGTAGGCGCCGCGCACGGTCATGCGATGGCCGCGGCGCTGGATGGTGACGTCGAGCGCCTGTTCGATCTGGCGCAGGTTCTCGTCAAGCGGCCCGCACAGGTTCTGCAGGCGGGCGTTGTCGTCCTTGGGGGCGACGAATTCGGCTGAAGGGATTTTCATCTGGGTACGAGTGGCTGCAACAGGCTGCATCGGGCGCGGGTTACTGGCGCACGACGATTTCGCCGCGCAGCGAATGCGGGAAGGCTTCGGTAATGGCCACGTCCATCATTTCGCCGACCATGCGCTCGCGCCTGGCCTGGGGCACGCCGGGCAGCGCGAAGTTCACCACGCGGTTGTTCTCGGTGCGGCCGTGCAGCTCGGTCGGATCCTTGCGTGCCGGGCCTTCCACCAGGATGCGCTGCACCGAGCCGACCATGCCTTTGCTGATGCGCTGCACGTTTTCCTCGATGGTGGCCTGCAGATGCTGCAGGCGCCGCAGCTTGACCTCGTGCGGCGTGTCGTCGGCCAGGTTGGCCGCCGGCGTGCCGGGGCGCGGGCTGAAGATAAACGAGAACGAAGTGTCGTAGCCGATCTCCTCGATCATCGCCATCAGCTTGTCGAAGTCCGCCTCGGTCTCGCCGGGGAAGCCGATGATGAAGTCGGATGACAGCGACATGTCCGGGCGCAGCGCGCGCAACTTGCGGATGATGCTCTTGTATTCCAGCACGCTGTAGCCGCGCTTCATCGCCATCAGGATGCGGTCTGAAGCGTGCTGCACCGGCAGGTGCAGGTGGTTGACCAGCTTCGGGCAGCGCTCGTACATCTCGATCAGGCGCGGCGTGAATTCCTTCGGGTGGCTGGTGGTGTAGCGGATGCGCTCGATGCCGGGGATCTCGGCCACGTATTCGATCAGCAGCGCGAAGTCGGCGATCTCGCTGGTGCCGCCCATGGCGCCGCGATACGCGTTGACGTTCTGGCCCAGCAACGTGACTTCGCGCACGCCTTGCCCGGCCAGCCCGGCGACTTCCGCCAGTACGTCCTCGAACGGGCGGGAGACTTCCTCGCCACGGGTGTAGGGCACCACGCAGTAGCTGCAGTACTTGGAGCAGCCTTCCATGATGGAGACAAAGGCGCTCGGGCCTTCCACGCGTGCCGGCGGCAGGTGGTCGAACTTTTCGATTTCGGGAAAGGAAATGTCCACCTGCGAGTGGCCGGTCTGCTGGCGGCGGTTGATCATGTCAGGCAGGCGGTGCAGCGTCTGCGGGCCGAACACCACGTCGACATAGGGCGCGCGCTTGACGATGGCGGCGCCTTCCTGGCTCGCCACGCAGCCGCCCACGCCGATCACCAGGTCCGGCTTGACGGCCTTGAGTGCCTTCAGGCGGCCCAGTTCGGAGAACACTTTCTCTTGCGCCTTCTCGCGCACGGAGCAGGTGTTGAAGAGGATGACGTCCGCTTCTTCCAGCGTGTCTGTCTTCTCCATGCCCTGGGTGGCATGGAGCATATCGACCATCTTGTCCGAGTCGTACTCGTTCATCTGACAGCCGTAGGTTTTGACGAAGACTTTTTTCATGGTGCCGATCTCAGTGGTTGACCTGGGGGCATCAGGGTTTGATGGGGACGAAAGGCATCCGGGCCTCGGCGCGTCGCCGCGCCCCGGACTACGACTATTGCGCTGCTTTTTGTTCCTGCTCGGTCAGCACCCAGGCCGTCAGCAACTGGCCGTAGAGGTCAAGCTTGAACCGTACCGGCAGCTTCTGGCCGGCCACCACCCCGATGGGCAGCAACTGATTGTCCGTGCCGAACAGCCGCAGGCCCGGCGCCACGCCAACGGTCTTGCCGTCCAGCGTGGCCGACTGTGGCGCGCTGGGCGACGGCGCGGCGAGCACCAGCTTGGCCTTGGCCGCGTCCGCGGGGATCACGCGCAACGCCTGCTGCGCATACGCCGTTGCCGGCAGCAGCGCGGCGGGCAAAACAAGCGATGCAGCTAGCAAGGTGGCCCGGACCAAAGCGAAAAGGGCAGGGCGCGCGGCGCGGTTGGCTGGCATGGAGGCTCCGGCGGAAACGGTTCGGAAAACGAAAGCGGAAAACGAAAGCGCTTCGGGTCTACTCCCCGGCGGCGCGGGCCGGGCAACCTGATATTCTACCCGGTCGCCCGCCGGCTGCGCGGCGCTAGAACAGCCCGGATGCTTCCTGCAGCACACGCTGCTTGGAGACCGTGCCCATCAGTTCGCGCCCGGCCGTGTCGCGGATCAGCGGGATCCGGTTGAGCGCGTGGTGGGTGAACAGCCGCAGCGCGTCGGGCAGCCGCGACTCCGGCGTCAGGGTGGGGAAATCGCGCTCGCACAGTGCCAGCAGGCCCGCGTCCGGCTGCTCGCGTAGTGCGCGATGCACCGCATGGATCGACAGCGCGCCCAGCAGGCAGCCATCCGGCCCAACCAGATAAAGATAGCGCGTGCCGGTCTCGGCGAACTTGTCGCTGGCCTGCTCCAGCGTGGCCTCGGGGCCGATGACGGTGTCGGTGGCGTCGCACAGCCCGGCCAGCGTCTGGGCCCGCGCGCGTTCCGCGGCGGCGGATGCCTGGGTGCGCTCTGCCACCACGCTGTACAAGGACAAGGTCTGGCAGCGCGATGCGGTGTAGTAGGCCGCCGCCGCGCCGATCATGCCCGGCAGCAGCAGCGCCGGCGCCAGCGTCATCTCGAACACCATCAGCACCGACATCAGCGGCGCCTGGCTGGTGGCGGCCAGGAAGGCGGCCATGCCCACCAGCGGCAGCAGCGGCGCGCCGCTGCCACCCGGCACGGCGGGAGCCAGCAACTGCCCGAGCGCGGCGCCGACGAACAGCGAAGGCGTAAACACGCCGCCCACCGCGCCCGAGCCCATGCTGAGCACGGTGGCCAGCAGCTTGGCCAGCAACACTGCCGCCAGCGATACGCTCAAGGGGTGCGCCTGCAAGATCGACTGGATGGTGTAGTAGCCGTTGCCGACCACCTCGGGCACCCAGATTGCCAGCACGCCCACCATGGCACCGCCCAGCGCCAGGCGCGGCACCAGGCCGCCCGGCACCCGGGCAAAGGCGCCCTTGGCCAGGCTGGAGGCGCGCATGAAGAGGGCGCCGGACACGCCGGCCAGCACGCCGAGCAAGACCGCCGCCAGCAGCATGGGCGGATGCAGCAGGTCGGCGGGCACGGTCAGGCCGGGATAGAGCGGCTGCAGGCCGCCATGTAACTGGCTGACCACGGTGCCCGCCACGGAAGCCAGGAACAGCGGCATCAGGCGCTGCACTGCCACTGCGCCGAAGACCACCTCGGCCACGAAGACCGCCGCCGACAGCGGCGTGTGATACACCGAGGCCAGCCCGGCGGCGGCCGCGCAAGCCGTGAGCATGCGCCGCAGGTTGGTGTCGCCGTCCGGCCCGCTGCCGCCGCGCGCGGACGGAAACACCGATCCGCACAGGGCCGCGAGCTGGATCATCGCGCCTTCCTTGCCCACCGAGCTGCCGGTGACGATGGAGCAGAACGAAGACAGCGCGCGCAGCAAGGTGATGCGCACCGGCAGGCGTCCGGTGCCGCTGGCAACGGCTTCCATATAGTCGGAGACGCCTGGCTGCGCGGCATTGAGCTTGGCCGCCGCCGTCAGCAGCAAGCCCGCGATCACGCCGCCAAGCGTCGGGATCGCCACCCGCCAGATCAGGGCGAGGCCCGCGAATACCGTGACGATATCGGCATGCGTGCCAAACATCACGTAGCCGCTAGCGTCGAGCGCCTCCTTGAACAGGGTGGTGACGATGGCCGCGGCAATCCCTACCGGGATGGCAGTAAAGAGGGTGACTTCCTGGTCTTCGATGAACCTGAACCGCATCGTGTCGGCATCCGGGGGGCTGGGATGGGCTGGGCCGGGCTGGCGCGCGCCCGCGCGGTGCGTGGGCTCACCCAGGCAGGGGCCAGGCGGGGGATGGCCGCCATCATAGCGCAGCGGCGCGCGCGTCCCTCGGGGCGCCGCGCGCGCGCAAAAGCGCCAGGCTGGTACACTAGCGGTCTTTCCTCCTAAAGAAGCGGGGGCAGTCGCCTCGCTTCGCCGGTCGGTATTTCCGGTTTTCGGTTTTCTCACTCACGTCGCCCCCGCGATTGGCGCACCACATGCGCAAAGGGCGGCCGAAGCGTCAATTCATGTCTTTTTCCGAACTTGGCTTGTCCGACAAGCTTATGCGTGCCGTGGCCGAACAGGGCTATACCACGCCGACTCCGATTCAAGCGCAGGCGATTCCCGCCATCCTGAAAGGGGGCGACCTGCTTGCCGGCGCACAGACCGGCACCGGCAAGACGGCCGGCTTCACGCTGCCGCTGCTGCAACTGCTGTCCGAATCCTCGGCCGGCCGCGAACCCGCGCGTGGACAGCGCCTGCCGGTGCGCGCACTTGTCCTGACCCCGACCCGCGAACTGGCCGCGCAGGTGGAAGAAAGCGTCCGTAACTACGGCAAGTACCTCAAGCTGCGCTCCATGGTGATGTTCGGCGGCGTGGGCATCAACCCGCAGATCGAACAGCTCAAGCGCGGTGTCGATATCGTGGTGGCCACGCCCGGCCGCCTGCTCGATCACCTGTCCCAGCGCACCATCGACCTGTCGCACGTGGAAATGCTGGTGCTGGACGAAGCCGACCGCATGCTCGACATGGGCTTCATCCACGACATCCGCAAGATCCTCAACGTCTTGCCGCCGAAGCGCCAGAACCTGCTGTTCTCGGCCACCTTCTCCGACGAGATCCGTGGCCTGGCCGACCGACTGCTGGACAACCCCGCTTCCATTGAAGTGGCGCGCCGCAATACCACGGCCGAAACCGTGGCGCAGCGCGTCTACCCGGTGGACCGCGAGCGCAAGCGCGAACTGCTGGCCCACCTGGTGCGCGAGAACGACTGGCACCAGGTGCTGGTGTTCACCCGCACCAAGCACGGCGCCAACCGCCTGGCCGAGCAGCTCGACAAGGACGGCCTGTCGGCATTGGCGATCCACGGCAACAAGAGCCAGTCAGCCCGCACGCGCGCGCTGACCGAGTTCAAGGCCGGCACGCTGCGCCTGCTGGTGGCGACCGATATCGCCGCGCGCGGCATCGACATCGACCAACTGCCCCACGTGGTCAACTACGACCTCCCCAACGTGCCCGAAGACTACGTGCACCGTATCGGCCGTACCGGCCGCGCCGGCGCCGAGGGCGAGGCAATCTCGCTGGTCTGCGTGGATGAAATCTCGCTGATGCGCGATATCGAGCGGCTGATCAAGCGCCAGATCGAGCAAACCATCCTGCCGGGCTTCGAGGTCGATCCGAGCATTCCGGCCGAGCCGATCCAGAAGGGCCGGCAGGCACGCGGCCAGGGCCAGGGCCAGGGCAATGGTGGTGGCCGTGGCCGCAGCCAGGCGCCCGCCGGCGGCCAGCCGCGCGGCCGTGCACCGGCCGCGGACGCTGGCGAGCGCCAGCAACGTCCGGCACGCGCGCCGCAAGGCCGCGGCCAGGCTCCGGCCGCTGCCGATGGGCAAGGCCAGCGCCGCGCGCCGCAGGCACCGGGCCAGCGCCCGGCGCAGGGCAGCGGACGGCCGGCTTCGGCCGGGCAAGGCAACCCGCGTAACGGTCAGGCCAATGGCAACCGCACTGGCGAGGCTAACGGCAACCGTGCCGCTGGCAATGGCAACCGCGATCGCAATGGCGATGTCAACGGCAACCGCGCCGGTGCCGATACCCATGTCGCGCGGCCGCGCACCGGGCAGGATCCGGCGGCACGCGGCCGCCGTCCGGCGCCGCAAGCCGCGCTGCTGGGCGGCCAGCGCGCCAAGCCCACGCGCTAACTCCATAACGTTCCCCAACGGCTGCCACGCGCCATGTCCAGTTCAGGGTTTGACCTTCAGGTGCCCGGCGACGGCGGCACGCCCGCCGATGGCGATGGCGTGCCCTACGCCAGCCTCACGCCGGACTTGATGCTGGATGCGATGGAGGCGGCCGGTTTCGAGCCGGATGGCCGCCTGCTGGCGCTCAATAGCTATGAGAACCGGGTCTGGCAGGTGGGGATCGAAGGCAGCGCGCCGGTGGTGGTCAAGTTCTACCGCCCCGGCCGCTGGAGCGACGCCGCCATCCTGGAAGAGCATGCTTTCGTGCGGCAACTGGCCGACGCCGAGATTCCGGCGGTGCCGGCCATCGCGCGCGACGGTGCCACGCTGCTGGCGCACGCGGGTTTTCGCTTCGCGGTGTTTCCCCGCTGCGGCGGGCGCGAGCCGGAGCTGGATCGTGCCGATACCCTGACCTGGCTCGGCCGTTTCATCGGCCGCATCCATGCGCTCGGCGCCACGCGTCCTTACCAGGCGCGCCCCACCATCGACGTGGACACCTTCGGGGTGGCCCCGCGCGACTGGCTGCTGGCGCAAGACTGCATTCCCCTGGATTTGCGCCCGGCCTGGCAGGCGGTTGCCGATCTCGCCGTGGATGGCGCTCGCCGCTGCTTCGAGCGCGCGGGCGATGTCGCGCAGTTGCGGCTGCATGGCGATTGCCATCGCGGCAATGTGCTGTGGATCGAGGCGTCGCATGCGGGTTCGCGCCCGCCCGGGCCCCACTTTGTCGACTTCGACGATAGCCGCATGGGGCCGGCGGTGCAGGATCTGTGGATGCTGCTGGAAGGCGACCGCGCCGCCCAGCAGGGTCAGATGGCCGACATCCTGGCCGGCTATGAGGATTTCGCGGAATTCCAGCCGCGTGAGCTTTACCTGATCGAGGCGCTGCGCACGCTGCGCCTGCTGCATTACAGCGCCTGGCTGGCCAGCCGCTGGCGCGATCCGGCCTTTCCGGCGGCATTCCCGTGGTTTGGGACTGCCCGCTACTGGCAGGACCGCATCCTGGAGCTGCGCGAGCAGGTCGCGCTGATGGACGAGCCGCCGCTCTGGCCGGTCTGACCCGGCACCGGCCAGCCCAGGCCGGCTGCCTTACTTCTTGCCCGGGACCTTGACCAGGACTACCGGGCACGGGGCGTGCGCCAGCACCCGTCCCGCCACCGAACCAATCACCGCATCGAAGAACGAGCCGCGGCCGTGCGTGCCCATGACGATGCCGCGTGCATCCACGCTGGCGGCGTAGGCGACGATGCGCTCCGGCGCAAAGCCGTGCAGCGCGTGTTGCTCGAAGGCGATGCCCGCGCCGCCGAGGATGTCGGCCACGGACTGCATGGCCTTACCGCTTTCTTCCTGATGCCAGGCATCGATGGTTTCCTTGCTGACGAAGGCGCGCACCTGTCCGGTGACATCGGGCGTCACATGGACCACATGCACGGTAAAGCCGCTTTGCAGCAGTTTGCCTTCGGCGATAAAGCGGGCGGCTGCGTCGGAAAAGGGCGAACCGTCGGTGGCGAGCACGATGTTGGTCATGGCGGCTATCTCCTGTAATGGTTGTGATCTCGTTGTCGGCATGGCGCGGCCCCCGCCGGGCTGGCTCGGGGGCGGTCACTACGGTCATGATGGCACCCTGCGGGCAACCTTGCCTGGATCCAGATCAAGTCGGGCGCAATCGCCGGCGCCTTCCACGCGCCTTGCGCGAGCCTTCCAATTTCCCGTTTTGACGGTTTTTTTGCACCGTGCCGTGGCATCTCAGCGCCTTTTTGACGTGGGGAAATCTACGCTGCAGATAGGACAACTCTGTCGGATGTTCCGGCTTGCCGCCATGTGGATCTACTATCGGTTGGCGATCGGCGCGCTGGCCATGCTCGCGCTGATCCTGCTTTTTGCCATGGAATTCGGGCTGGCCAGTGCCATTGCGCGCCGCGAGGAGGGCTTTTCGCAGTCGCCCGACGAGCAGGGTCCCTGAGGGCCCCTGATGGCGCCCGCGCGCTGCCGGGCCCGATGAAGGCGCGCCGCCAGGGGCGCCGTGCGTGGACAAGTTGCATGTAGCGGTTCAGACTGCCGGTGCGGGCCGCGCGGCTGTCTTGCGGCCCGCTCGCCGTTTCCGTCGCCATGCACGTTCCTATCCCACAAGAGCCATGAGACTACTTTCCCGTGCCCGCGCGCCTGGCAGCGCGCCGCACTGCGCCCCCCTGCATACCCATTTCCGCATCTTCCAGTCCCCCTTGCGCAGCGCTGTCCGCGCGACCGTGTGCGGCGCCCTTGGTGCCATGCTGCTGGCCGCTGGCGCGCATGCCGCCACGCTCGACAGCGCGCAGCTACAGCAGCAGGCCGACCAGGCCGCGGCGCGCAGTTACCGCGAATGGGTCGAATTGCTGGCGCTGCCCAACGACGCCACCGTGCCGGCGGATATCCAGAAGAACGCGGACTGGCTGGTCAAGGCCTTCGCCCGGCGTGGCTTCCAGGCGCGCGAGTTGCCCAATAACGGCAAGCCGATGGTCTACGCCGAATATCCCGCCAGCACGCAGCAAAGCGCTGGCCCGCGCAAGACCGTGCTGTTCTACATGCATTTCGATGGCCAGTCGGTGACGCCGTCGCAATGGGCGCAGCCCAGCCCGTGGGAGGCTACGCTCAAGGCGCGCAGCGCCGATGGCAAGTGGGAAACGCTGCCGCTGGACAAGCTCTATGCCGGCCAGGTCGATCCCGAGTGGCGCGTGTTCGGGCGTTCGTCGTCGGACGACAAGGGCCCCATCGTGATGTTCCTGGCCGCCATGGGCGCGCTCAAGGCCGCCGGGGTGGACCCTGCGGTCGATATCAAGGTGCTGCTGGATTCCGAGGAGGAGAAGGGCTCGCCGTCGCTTGGCAAGGTGATCGCAGACAACCTGGCGCTGCTGCGCAATGACGGCATGGTGATCTTCGATGGCCCCATGCACCAGAGCAACCAGCCCACGCTGATCTTCGGCAATCGCGGCGTGCTGCTGGTGCAGCTCAAGGTATTCGGCGCCAGCCAGGGCCTGCACAGCGGCCACTACGGCAACTATGCCGCCAACCCCGCGCAGCGGCTGGCGAACCTGCTCGCCACCATGAAGGACGACGACGGCCGCGTCACCATTGCCGGCTACTACAAGCCGGTAAAGATCGATGAACGCGCGCGCCGCATCATGGCCGCCGTGCCCGACGACGAAGCCGCGCTGCGCCGCCGCCTGGGCATCGCGCGTGCCGAGCGCGTTGGCGCCAACTACCAGGAGGCCATGCAGTACCCCACGCTGAACGTGCGCGGCATGGCCGCCGGCGACGTGGGCGAGAAGGCCCGCACCATCATTCCGGAAGTGGCGGTGGCCGATATCGATATCCGCACCGTGCCGGAGACCAGCCCGCAATCCCTGTTCGCCCTCGTCAGGCAGCACGTGGAAAAGCAGGGCTACCACCTGGTCAAGGGCGAGCCCACCGACGACGAACGCGCGCGTTATCCCAAGCTTGCCTCGGTCACCGCGGGTGAGGTCTCGGCCTCCAGTTCCGCCGCGCGCACCGACCTGTCGGCGCCGATCAGCCGGTGGCTCACACAGGCCATGCAGCAGTCCTATGGCAAGGCGCCGGTGCAGATCCGCATGATGGGCGGCACCGTGCCGACCGGCGCGGCGGTGCAGGCGCTGCAGGCGCCGTTCGTGATCGTGCCGCTGGTCAATGCGGACAATAACCAGCACAGCTACGACGAGAACATGCGGCTGGGCAACTACCGCGATGGCATCCGTACCGTGATGGGCATCTTGCAGACACCGTTCAAGTAAGGCGTAACGCCGCAGGCGCCGCACATTCGCCAGGCCATCTCCGCGGTGCCCTGGCCAATGGCGTGACACCGCAGCAATTGCGTGAACTGGTGGTGCACAGCGCCGTCTATTGTGGCTTTCCGGCGGCGCTGGGCGCGGGGCGCAAGCTGGCCGAAGTGCTGGAGGCCGCCAACGTGAAGGGCTGAGCGGGCGGTAGCAGGCGGGGGGGCAGGCGGAGGCAGGCTTGGAGCAGTTGCACGGCCGTTCCGGGCATCTGGAATCATGCCAAAATGCGCAGTGCTTGCCTTGCCAGCGCGCAATCGCCCAGGCGCGCAAGCGTGTCATCGCACGGATTTGTGGGGCTTGACGTGTCAATGATCGCCTTGGGCCAATCTCGGAGTGGATGAAATACAAATGCGGTTTTCGGCCAGGTACGCCGCCGTGGCGGCAATCGTCTGCGCTGGTGCGATCCTCAACGATGGATTCGCCGCGCAGAACCCGCAAGAGCAGAGGGAGGGAGAGGGAGGGCGATTCCTTCGCTACAGCTCGACCCAGATCTGGGTGGAACCGACCGCGGAAGAGCGTGCCGCGTACGAGCGCGCGCGTGACTTCACGCTCCCGCGCAGTTCGGTGAGGGCGGCCTTGCAGGCTTGCCAGGCTGCGCTCGAGGCGCAGGGCTATACGCGGCTGGAAGCAGACCCGAGCTTTGGCCTTGTCCAGGGTGTTCTCAATGAACGGCTTGTCAGCACCGGCCGGGAAGTACTGCGCGGCGTGCTGAAAGCGAAGATGGGGCTTCCCGGAAAGCCGGACCATCAGACGACCGAAGCGCTGATTGCCTTGGGGCCCAGCCCGTCGCCGGGCGATGTACTGGTCAGGGTCCGCTTGCGCGTCACGGTCTGGGACAGCAACGGCGATTCGCGCTCGACCATCGTCGTGGACCCGCAGGCTTACCGGAATTTCTTCGCGAAGCTTGAGCGCACGCTCGAGGCGGCGAGATAGGGGCGTCCCCCCGGGCTGGCGTTCATGCCATCCCTGAGATCGGCGCGCAGCCGCAGACATAACAAGTGGATCGGCCAAGGCCGCGCAACGAAGCCAGAATCGTCTTGAAGCGGCCTCTAACGCTGCAGCGCCTGCGCGGCGACAGTCACGAGGTAGCCGCTGCCCAGGCAGGCGGCGATCCATCCGGCGAGGATCAGGGCGGTGTCTTTGATGGTCATCATGCGTTCCTGCTCTGCTGTCTGTGCTTGCTGCGCTTTCTGTGCGGCGCTTGCTTGATGCTCACACGGAGAAACCGAACGGATAGTCGTGCTTGACCGTGCGGGCGCCGTCGCTGAAGGCGTCGACCTTGCGCGCGCCATCGGTGTAGGCGTCGGCCGAGCGGTGCACGTAGCCGTAGTTGTCGCCGGCATGGGTGCCGCGTGCATCCGCGGCAAAGGCGGAGTTCAGGGAGAGCAGGGCGGTGCCGGCGATGGCGGCAGCGAGGAACAGGCGGGCTGTGGTAATTCTCATGATCTATCTGCCTTGTTGAAATTGGGAGAACATGTTCCGTCTCCATGTGACAAAGGATAGATCTGGTACGGGATCGATGCGGGCTCTTGTATCGTATTCGATATTCAAATTTTTTGACTAAGCGTCCTGTGCAAGCTCCGGGGCCTGCCGCGCTGCAAAATCCTGCGCCGCCGCCAGCAGCCAGGTCCGCAGGCGCGACATCGCATCGCTCATCGGCCGCGAGTCCGGTGCCACCAGGTAGTAGGCTCGCTGCGAGCGCATGGCCTGCGCCACCGGCATCACCAGCAGGCCCAGCGCCAGGTACTCCTCCACCAGGAAGCGCGGCACCAGGCCCACGCCCAGCTTGGCGCGGGCGGCGCTGATCACCATGCTGTGGTGGTCATAGCGCGTGCCGCGCATGGCGTTGACGTCGCCCACGCCGGCCGCCTCCATCCAGTTCTTCCAGTCCAGCCGCCGCGTCGACAGGTGCAGCAAGGGCGCCTGCGCGATCCGCTGGGCGCTGACCGGCCCCTCGCCGGCAAACAGCTCCGGATGGCAGATCGGTACCGATTCTTCATCGAACAGCGGGTCGGCGCGGCCGCCCGGATAGTTGGCTTCGCCGTAGTGGATGGCGGCGTCGTACGGCGTGCCGTCGAACAGGAACACATCCGCCTGCGCGCTGAAGTTGACCACCACCTGCGGATGTTGCGCGTAGAACGCGGGCAAGCGCGGGATCAGCCATTCCACGGCCAGGGTCGGCACGCAGGCTAGTTCCACGATGCCGCCCGCACCCTCGTGCGCCATGATATCCAGCGTGTCGCGCTGCAGTTTTTGCAGGCTTTCCCTTACCTGGTAGCCGTAGAGCGATCCGGCCGGCGTCAGGCTGACGCGCTGGTTGGCGCGGTGGAACAGCGCCACGCCGAGCTGGCTTTCCAGTGTGGCGATCTGGCGCGAGACGGCGCTCTCGCTCAGGCAGAGTTCCGCCGCGGCCCGGCGCAGGTTCTGGTGGCGGGCCGCGGCTTCGAAGGCGCGCAGGCTGCTGAGGCTGGGAATGCGGGAGGCGCTCATGGGGCGAGTGGCAGGGGGCGGTTGACTTGGGCATCTCACTGGTACCCCAGGGTTGATGCATGAAAGTCATCATCCTATGCGTAAATCTCGCTTGATGTAAAAAAGTTGATGACTAAAAATGCCGAACTCCGGGAATGTTGCCTATAGGCCTTCCGGCGTTCCCCGCCCCCCAAGAGACCAGAGACGGGACATCACAACCAATAAGGAAACGAGGAGACCGGCATGAATCGACTGCTTCGCATCATCGGCCATTGCGGCATTTCAATGGGTTTGCTGGCCGCGGCCACGGCCAGTGCGGACGACTTCCCTAACAAGCCGGTCCGCATCATCGTGCCGTATCCGGCCGGCGGCACCACCGATATGGTGGCGCGCATGATCGGCGACCAGCTCACCGTGATGTGGAAGCAGCCGGTGCTGGTGGACAACCGTCCTGGCGCCGGCGGCATCGTTGGCACCGGCGCGGCGGCCAAGTCGCCGGCGGATGGCTACACGCTGCTGATGGGCTCGGTCGGCGAGTTCGGCATCAATCCCACGCTGTACAAGAAGCTGCCCTACGACGCCGCGGCGGACTTCGTGCCCGTGTCGCTGGTGGCCAAGGTGCCCAATGTGGTGGTGATCTCGCCGGCGTTTGCCGAGCGCGCCCGCGTGACCACGCTGGCTGAGTTCATCGCCTACCTCAAGGCCAATCCCGCCAAGGTCAACATGGCCTCGGCCGGCAACGGCACGTCGACCCATCTGGCGGGCGAGCTGTTCCAGCGCATGACCGGCACGCAGATGAGCCACGTTGCCTACAAGGGCAGCAGCCCGGCGCTGGCCGACCTGATGGGCGGCAGCGTCGACGTGATGTTCGACAACCTGCCCGCATCGATCCAGTTCGTCCGTGCCGGCAAGCTCAAGGCGCTGGCGGTCACCTCCGCGGCCCGTTCGGCGGCGCTGCCCAATGTGCCCACCGTGGCAGCGGCCGGCCCGGTCGAAGGCTTCGACGCCAGCCCGTGGTTCGGCCTGTTCGCGCCTAAGGGCCTGCCCGCCGCGATTGCGCAGAAGATCAGCCGCGACCTGGCACGCGCCACCAGCGATCCCGCCATCCAGGTCAAACTGCGCGAGCAGGGCGCCGAGCTGGCGCCGAACTCGCCGGAAGCGTTCGCCGAACTGGTGCGCAACGATCGCCGCAAGTGGGGCGAGATCGTCAAGCTCTCCGGCGCCACCGTCGACTGATCGATCGACCGATCCCACACCGAGCCTCTCATGAGCACGCCAGTCCATCCGTACGCGTTCGCACCGGCCATGCGGGAGCCGCAAGGCTCGCCCATCCGCGAGCTGTTTCCCTACATGAGCCTGCCGGACATGATCTCGTTCGCGGGTGGCTACCCCTCGCCGGCCAGCTTCGATGCCACCGCGCTGCAGGATGCCGCGGCCAAGGTCATGGCCACCCATCCCGCGCAATGCCTGCAGTACGGGCCAACCGAGGGCATGCCAGCGCTGCGCCAGGCATTGGCCGCGCTGATGGCGGAGCGCGGCGCGCCGTTGCCACCGGAGCAGGTCGTGGTGACTTCGGGCTCGCAGCAAGGCTTCGACCTGCTGGTGCAGGCCTTTGTCGCGCCGGGCACGCCGGTGTGGGTGGAAACGCCGACCTATCCCGCCGCCGTGCAGGCGCTGCGGCTCGCCGGCGCCGCCGTGCGCGCCATCCCTTCCGACCAGGACGGGCTGTGCGTGCAGGCCCTTGCCACCATGCTGGCGGATTGCCCTGAAGCCGAACGGCCGCGCCTGCTCTACCTGGTGCCCACCTTCGCCAATCCGAGCGGGCGCACGCTGGCGCTGGCGCGCCGCCGCGCCGTGCTCGCGCTCGCCGCGCAGCACCGCATCGTGGTGGTGGAAGATGATCCCTACGGCAGCCTGCGCTTTGACGGCGAGCCGCTGCCCTCGCTGCTGTCTCTGGCTGCGCAGGATCCCGCGCTGACACCGTGGGTGATCTATCTCGGTAGCTTCTCCAAGACCATGGCGCCCGGGCTGCGCCTGGGCTGGATGGCCGGGCCCGCCGAAATCCTGCGGCGCGCGGTGATCGCCAAGCAAGTCTGCGATCTGTGTACCTCGCCATGGCTGCAACTCGCCATGGCAAGCTGCCTGGTGGATGGCCTGCTGCCCCGCCAGACCGCGCGCATCATTGACCTCTACCGCCACAAGCGCGACCTGATGGTGCAGGCCCTGGCCGATGCGTTCGGTCCCGCGCTGCGCTGCGAAACCCCGCAGGGTGGCATGTTCCTGTGGTGCGAGATCGACGGCGTGGCCGATGCGGCCAGCCTGTTGCCGCACGCCATCGCGGCGCGCGTGATGTATGTGCCGGGCGCTAGTTTTGGCGTGGACGGGCAGCGCTCGCCCGCGCTGCGGCTATCGTTCGCCACCGCGTCCGATGCGCAGATCGTGGAAGGCGTGGCGCGTTTGCGGCGGGCGGTAATGTCCAGCCAGGGCGGCTAGCCAGAACCGCTTCGCTTCATGAAACAGCCTCTTGGCGGGATATCGCCACCTGCCGGTTCCTGGCATCCAGTTTGCGCAGGATGTGTTGAACCTGGGTCTTTACCGTCCACTCGCTCTTGTTGAGGATGTGTGCGATTTCCCAGTTGGTCTTGCCTTGGCGGAGCCAATGGAAGACCGCTTGCTCCGCCTTGGTGAGGGATCGTACGGCCGCGCCCGCAGGATTGCCATTCGCTCTCACATGGTGGATCTTGACTAGCGCTTCGTGGACCCCGCGGGCAACCGCCTCGGCATGGTGCTCGTGGTGAGCGCGGCGCGCCATATCCACGCCGAACAGCGCGAAATAAGACGCCAGCCCGCGGTCCGCATCGACGTGTCCGTGGAGAAAAAGATTGCCAAGCGCGTATTGCTTGAATAGCGACGCCAATGCTACGTTCTCGCCGGCCATGTCCGGGCAGAAAAACTGAGGGGTGCGTGCCAGGATCCAGTGCGAAAAAACCGGGCAGCCTACGCCGGGATTATGCGTAACCTGTTGCAGGTAGGCCTCCGGCACGCGAAAGGTGAACGTTTCGAGTGGCCTGACCCCCAAGGTATGTTTGGTGGTCAGGCCGAATGCGGACATGCGGTGCGGGATCAGCTCATTGAGCCAGGTGCGAGACCAGTGCAGGAAGCTATCCGGATCCGCAATCGCGGCGGACCGCATGGACTGCTGAACCTCCCAGCCGCGGCTGGAAGGTGCTTTCACATAAAGCGCAGACGTATGCATGTCCATCGTTGTCGCTCCTTAAGCACCTGCCCCTGCGCATTGGATGCGCACGGTGGATTGGATGGGTAGGGACGGAGCGCGTGCCGGGTGAGCGATGTGTCGTGTCCGCCGATCGTTGTGACGGCGCATGCCACCAACCGCTGGTGCCGGCGCCGAAGTACCCGGAAATCATCGTCGGGGCATGTCCTCGGGTCAAGCGGATAATTCTCGAACTTGACCCCGCTCAGTCAGCGCGTGCCGTAGATGAACCGGGTGGCAACCTCGGCGACTTGCTTGCCCAGTGCCTGAGCTGTATCGCGATCGCATTGCGGCGGAGCGACATCGGACGATTCGTCCGCATTGGCCTGGGCCATGGCGCCCAGGAAGCCGCCGACCCGGTTCAGGTCCCGCGAGGTTCCCTGGCTGGTGTGATAGCCGGGCATCGTACCCAGCGGTACCCAGATCATGGCGTGTTGCGCGGCAAAGATCGTCATTTGCATCAGGGTGTTCAGCTTGTCCCCGCTCCAGCATGCCGAGCAAGTGAACCCGGCCGCAAGCTTGTTACGCCAGCCCTGCGATGCCCAGACGACGGAGGAGTCATCCATGAATCGCTTGAAGTCGGCAGGGACGTTCCCCATGAACGTGGGGGCGCCAAAGATGATGGCGTCGGCCTGGTCTAGTTCGTTCCAGCGGCCGTTCACCTCAGAGACAGGAATGAGGCTTGTGGTTGTGTTGGCGATCGACTGCGCGCCCACTTGGACCGCATGGGCGAGCACGGCGGTGTGGCCTGCGTTACTTTGATAGACGATGGCAATCCTTGGCATGGGGAACTCCTTTTTGCGTTGTTGGCGGTGGAAAATTGGCAGGCAGAAGACTCGGCCTCGGCCCGCTGGGCGTTGGAATGCTTTACAAGGTGCTTAATCCGCGCGCCAGGCGATGGCGCCAGCTCATGCCTTCCCGGAACGACTGGTGGCGGGCGTTGCTCTCCTGTTCGATGCGTGCTGCGTTGGCGCGGGCCATGGCGATGGCGTCGGGGATGCTGCATAGGTGCGGCCAGCCATAGAGCGCTGTAATTTGCGCGAGTCTCTGTTCGATCGATCCGCCCACCACGCGGCAGGGAATGCCAAGCGCCTGCAATCTTTCCAGCAACATGCGCTCCGTCATGCGGCGAAACGCTTCCGAGACGGGGCGATGGCCGTCGTCAGTCATCGGGAACTCGATCGGCAGGTGGATCACCTCCTCATACGAGGCGCGGGCGTGCGCCTCCACCGCGTGCATGAGTCGCTCAAAGATGTGTTCATGCGTGGGGCGATAGCGCAAGCCCAGTAGCTTGCGCAGACCACGGGTGACTGGCCCGTTGGCGGGATTGACCCCCGCGATCAGGCGGCCTCGGGCATAGATCCACTCGTGCAGGCAGGAGCCGTCCGAAATGTAGGTGTCTCCACACAGGTGCTCGGACACGACACGCTCCTTGAACCGCCAGAGGCAGAGCTCCATCAGCTCGGGAATGCTGCACTGCTCAAGCACCTTGCCCGGTAGCGCTTCCGGCATGATTTCGCGCATGGTGCGGGCATTGGTGCGAGGTATGCCGGTCAGATAGCCCAGGGCATCGGTCGTGGTCGACTTGCCGGTGGAGTAAGTGCCGGAGATCACGATGCGCATGTCAGTCCCCACTCGCTGGCGGGGCGTCTTCTTCCGTCGCGGGGAGATGGTGGGCGAACGTGAAGGTGGCGGTCATTGCGCCAAGCTGGCATAGGAAGCGGAAGACGGACCAATTGCATCCATCCGCGCGCATGCGCTTGTGGCTCAACGTGTGCAGCTCGATCAATTGCTGGCGGCGGACCTTGCAGGGCACGGCGGTGCTGATAATGAAATCCCGCATCCAGAGCGTATTGCTCCGGGTTCGTGAAATCCTGTCCTTCTGGTAGATGACGGCTTGCGCCATCTGGGCGCAAGCCAATACGAACTCCACATTGGAAAGCGTACGGTAGACGGATGTGGGGGCACTGAAGATGGTCTCCGCGACGGCATGGCCGTCGTCGGGACTGAGCATGAGATGGTGCAGATCGATCCCGTAGACGCCGCCGATGGCCAGCCTGCCGGCTACCGATTGCGGTGCATCGTGTTCGAGCATTCCGGTGTTGTCGAAGTGTGTCGCATTGTTGCGCGGCTGCCCATTGTGGGTCAGGGTCACCGCCAGTTCCATGCTGCCAAGCTGCAGATCAATCTGCGTGGAAAAGCGGTAGAGCGAGCGGCGATCCTTGAGCGGCTCGGTGACAATGCGATGGATGGCATAAGGCAGGGCGTCGAGCTGTTCATCGGGCGCACTTCCACTGCGAATCTCACAGCGATTGATCAGCACTTCAGGCTCGGCCGGACTCGTCGTGAATCGCTGGGCTACCGCCCACTCGGAGAGCACCGCGCCCAGATGGGTTGCGTCCACTGTCGAGAGATGCGGCGGCGCCGTAGCGCCGTTGGACTTCCTTGACCAGTCCTGCGGATAGATGATCGCAACCTTGCCCTGGCATGGCAGCGCTGCGATGTCGGTGCAGGGCGCTATCACCCGATACTGGACGCGCTTGAATCCGGATCCGAAGTAGCGTTGTTCCCGTGGGCCCAGCAACTGATCAATGTCGGCAAAGTGGCGCGACTGTCCGCGCTGGGACGGGTGTTGCCGTGCGCGATTGGCTTCAGCCCTGGCGCTGAGGTGCATGGTTCGGCCCCGTGAATTGTGCAGGAGGGAAAGTATCTGCGCGGGCAGTTTGCAGCGTACATACTCTGGGTGGAGTATTGCGCTCGGCAACCAAGTGCGAGCGGCGCAATGGCCGTGCGCCAGGAAGCCGGATCCTCTCTGCCCAGGCGCAAGGGGCTCGCTGCCGCGGCCTATGGGATACTGAGGCTCCCCTTGTTTGCTAACCCACCATGGTTGAATCCACCCCCGCCCGCTGGCCCCATTCCGGCTTCGACCCCGCTGCGCGAGACGGCAACGGCCAGTTGCTGGCCGGTGATCACCTGCTGCGGATGTGGTGGCGCCGCCCGGAGGTGGCACCGGTGGACGAATCGTGCGACGCCGAGCGAGCGCTGCATGCGGCGTTGATCGCCGAGCCACGGCGGGCCGTGCCAGCTAGCGAGCTCGCTGCCTTGCAAGACCCCGATGCCCGCGACAACTACGCCGTGGTGCTGGCCATGCGCGAGCGCCTGCTTGCCGCGCCGACCATCGAGGCGGCCTATCTGGATATTTTCCGCGAGGGCAATGTCAGCGTGCCACCGGTCTTTATCGACCAGCTCGCGCACGTAATCGTGCACGGCATCCTGCATGACAGTGACAAGCCGGATCCGATGGAGTGGCGCGCCGCGGAGCTGTTCTCCCGCGCGCAGAAGGTGTCGCTGCAGGAAGGCGGGGTGATGCTGGCCGATGCCGACACCGTCGAGCTGCACGCGTCGGGCAGTGTCTACGGCGAGCTAGGCCGCATGCTGGCCGAAGCGCAGGTCGCGGCGCGCAAGGTGGAGCTGGATGTGCTGGATCGCGATAACGCGCAGGCTTACTGGGGACGCAGCGAACGCCACGACACGGTGATCCGCTTTGCCAGCGGCAGCGCGGCGCTGGCGGCGTTCAGCCGCGTGCTCGCGCGTTGGGTGCGGCATTTCTTCGGGGTGGAGGTGACGGTGATGCCGCTGTCCGCGATCGACGACCCGCAGTGGGCCTGGCATATCGGGCTGGACGCACAGGCCACGCTGTTGCTCAATGACCTGTATCGCGGCGTGGAACTGGAGCCGCAGCGGCAGCGGCGCATCTTGTCGCTGTTCCGGCTGGATTTTGCCGATCCATCCGTGATGCGCCCGGATGTGGCTGGCCGGCCCGTCTACCTGGCGGCGGCGATGAGCGAGGCCGGCATCCTCAAGGTAAAGCCGCAGAATCTGCTGCTGAACCTGCCTCTGGCCTCGATCTCATAGCCGCTGGCCGCAGCAGCACCACGACCAGCAGCAGGAGCCACGTCCGCGCCATCAACGGCGCCATTCGCGGTCATGGTCATGGTCGTGATCGTGTTCGTGCCAATCACGCTCGCGCCGATCGCGTTCACGCCACTGCTGCTCGCGCCATTCGCGTTCGCGCCAGGCGCGCTCGCGCGCACCGGGGCCGTAGTAGCCGGGGCCATAGTAACCAGGGCCCGCCACTACCACCGGCTGGGGCTGCACATACACCGGGGCCGGTTCATAGACTGGCGCGGCCCGGTACACGGGGGCTGGCTGGTAGACGGGAGCCGGCGCGACAAACACCGGGCCGGGCACGCCGATGCCGATGTCCACATCCACGCGCGCGGATGCGGCGCTGGAAGCAAGGCCTGCAACAGCAGCAATGACGCAAAGGGTGGCAAATTTCCGCACGGGTGGCTCCGGTTAGTGATTGGCTCCACTGTAAGCCGGCGCGCCGATGTCAGGTATTAGCGGGGTAATACAACTGTGTCTTCTTGTAACGTTTGATGCTTAATTTCCAACGCATCAGGCGCCGCGCCACTGCAGCCGCCGTCCCAGCCAAGGCGCCAGCGCCGACGTTGCCACGCCCAGCGCGATCAACGCCAGCCCGGCCGACAGATCCGCCGAGATCCGCTCCTGGAACGCCACCGCCGAGACCACCAGCCCGATCAGCGGCACGCACAGCATGGCGATCGAGGTAGCCGCCGGCGGCAAGGCCTGCGTCATGTTCAGCACCACGATAAAGGTCAGCGCGGTGGCCAGCGGCCCAGTGTAGAACAGCAGCGGCCAGATCTCCGGCACCGAGAGGAAGTGGGGCGCGCCGTCACGCAGCAATGCCAGCACCACCAGCGGCACCGAGGCCACGGCGGTTTCCCACGGGATCATGTCCGCGCCCAGGCGCACCGTGCGGTTGGCGCGCAGCTGGATGATGCTGAGCGACCAGGCCAGCGACGCGCCGAGCAGCATCACCAGGCCCACGGCGGTATGCAACTGCCAGTCCCGCACGGCCGGGGCGATCATCAGCGCGATGCCGGCATAGCTCAGGCCGGTGGCGATCCACTGCGGGCGCGACAGCCGCTCCTTGAGCACCAGCGACGACAGCGGAATCACCCACACCGAGGTGGCATAGGCGATCACCGAGGCCCGCCCCGGCGGCACGTACTGCAGCGCCCACAGCGCCAGCGCGGTGAAGGCCGCCATCTGCAGCAGGCCCACGCCGATCACCAGCGGCCATTCCTGCCGCGTGGGCAGGCGCAGCCGGCGAAACGCGCCCAGCACCAGGAGGCTGATGGCGGCGGCCGAGACAAAGCGCGCGGCGGCAAACCAGAGCGGGCTGACGTGGGTCAGGCCCAGCTTCATGACCGGCCAGTTGCCGCCCCAGATCGCCACGGCGCAGGCGAGGGGAATAAACCGGCGCCATCCTTGTTGTGCTTGCATGCTTCGACTCGACTCTTTGACCAGATTGTCCCGCCGCCACGAGATGGGAGCGGGATGCTGGAAAGTCTACGGTTTATTGCGCCGCAGCAAAAACCGAAGGCGGCTGCAAATGCGTGCCGTTGCGGCATAGAATGCTGCCATATGAAAAAACAGGAGTGCAACGTGCTGGACATCGACCTGGACGCCACGGATATCCGGATTCTCAACGAGCTGCAGCGAGACGCCAGCCTGACCAACGTGGAACTGGCCAGCCGCGTCAGCCTGTCCCCCTCGCCCTGCCTGGCGCGGGTCAAGCAGCTGGAAAAACAAGGCGTGATCTCGCGCCGTGTCACGCTGCTGGACGCGCGCCGGCTCGGTCTGAAGGTGGTGGTGTTTATCCAGATTTCGCTGGACAAGCAGCGCCGCGAAACCCTGGATGCCTTCGAGCGGCGCATCACCACCCTGCCGCAGGTGATGGAGTGCTACCTGATGTCGGGCGATGCGGACTACCTGCTGCGCGTGGTGGTGGCCGACGTGGAAGCGCTGGAGCGGCTGATCATCGACCAGATCACGCGCATTCCCGGCGTGTCCAGCATCCGCTCCAGCTTTGCGCTCAAGCAGGTCCTGTACAGCACGGCATTGCCGCTGGGCTGATGGCCCGGTTCAGGACGACGCCCGCAGCGATTCGCGCGCCGTGAGCGCGACCACGCTGTCGATGCGCGTGTCGGCGCAGGCCACGGCGATGCCGTCCGGCAGCAGCGGCGCGGCCAGCCGCGTCAGCACATTGCCGGGTGGCATTTCCACCGCCAGCCGCACGCCGCATTCGCGCGCCAGCAGCATGGCCTCGTGCCAGCGCACCGGCACCGCCAGGTTGCGCGCCAGGTCGGCGGCGATGCGCGCCGGATCGCGCAACTCGCGTGCCGCGCTAGCGCTGAAGTAGCGCAGGCGCGGGCGGTTGATGCGCACACCCTCGAACGCGAGCGCGAGCGCGATTGCCGCGCCGTCAAGCAGAGCGCAGTGCGAGGGCACGCTGATGGCAATGGGTTTGGCCGCGTGCGCGCCACTGTCCAGCGCCAGCTTCGCAACCCGCGCCATGGCCGTCGCGGCGCCGGCAATCACGAACTGGGCGGGCGCATTGAGATTGGCCAGGTAGACCGGCGACGCCGGTCCGTGCACCTGCGCGATGATGCGCTCCAGCGGGCCCAGCTCCATGCCGAGGATCGCCGTCATGCCATAGCCGCTCGGATACGCTTGCTCCATTAGCGTTGCGCGCTGCGCCACCAGCCTGACCGCATCGGCATGGCCCAGCACGCCCGCGCAGACCGCCGCCGGGAAGGCGCCGATCGACAAACCGGCCACGGCATCGGGTTTGGCGCCTTCGGCAAGCAGGCAGCGCGCCATCGCCACGCCAGCGGTCAACAGGCACAACTGCACGGCCACGGTGGACGCGAGTTCGGCCGCGCTGTCCAGCGCCAGCACATCGCGCCCAAGCACTTCGCTGGTCTCGCTCATCGTGGCGCGCACGGCAGGGTGGTCGGGCAGCGCGTGGAGCATGCCGGGGCGCTGGGCGCCTTGGCCGGGGAAGGTGAATAGCGTGCTCATGATGGCGGCTGCCAAGGGTCCTGGCTCGTGACAGGGCCAGTCGCCGTCTTGAGCAACACGCGGCCGCCGGTGCGCACGCGCTCGCGCAGCGCGAACGCGCCAAACGGGGTGGCCACCTGGATGTCGATGCGCGCTTGCGCATCGTCGAGCAAGGCGGCCAGAGTGCGGGCCAGCTCGGCCGAAAGCGGCGTTCCCGCCGTAACCAGCAGGTCCAGGTCGCTGCCCGCATGCAGCACGTCGATGCCGCTGGCCAGCGTAAAGCCGACGCTGCCGGTCACGCCCCAGTCCACCTGCGCAGCATCCAGCGCTGGCGCGATGCGCGCCAGCGCGGCGAGCGCCGGCAAGGCGGCGCGGCGCGGATGATCCCGCCAGCGTGCCTGCCGCGCGAGCATGCCCGGCGTGACCACGCGCGCCACCTGCGCGGCGGGCAGCCACGCTGCGTGGCGCTGCGCGCGCGTGGTGCCGCGCAGCCCGACCGGGATGCGGTCTTCGACGGCGCCATCGCGCCGCACCACCAGCGGGGCTTGCGCGAGCCAGCCGGCACTTGCCCACGCCGGCAGCGCATTGGCACGGGCGAAGCCCGGTGCGTCCGCGAGCCACAGCAGGTCATGCGGCAGGAGCGTGCTTGTGGTCATTGCATGCGCCGGTCGTGCAATGGCTCAGTCCTGCCACTGCTGCGCGAGCACTTCGCGCACACGGCTGGAAGCGTGGCGGTTTTCTCTACCCAGGCGGCTGCGCAGATCCCGTTGCGGATCCGCCTGGATATCGGCCAGCGCGGCTTGCAGCGCGCCATGCACGGTATCGAGATCGGCCTCGTCGGGCAGCTCTGCGTGGTTGACGCCGACCCGCTTCCACAGCAGGCCCAGCGTGGCGTAGTTGCCGATGTCATACGCCATTGGCGGCACGGTGGCGGCAAAGCTCTCCAGGTCCTCCACGCTGCGCATGGTGATGCGCGCGGCGGCCTGCTTGCCCATGGCGTGTACCTGCACGCCGGCATCGCTCAGCGCTATCAGGCGGTTGGCCTGGTATCCGTGCGCGAGGAAGGCGCCCGACATGGCGCGCCCGACCAGCAGCGCGATCACCGGATGCCCTTGCAGCCGCGCCGTGGCGTAGGCATCGGCCGCGCCCGCCAGCGACTGATGGATGCCGAAGGCTTCCTCGCGCCGTCCGTAGGCCTGGCTGGGCGTATCGACGATGGCCACGATGGGCCGCTTGATGGCGGCGTCGCGGTCGGCCAGCACGATCTCGTGAACGGCGCGCGCCAGCGACCAGCCTTCGAGCAGGCCGACCTCGCCGTCGCGCACGCGCGGGTAGGCGTTGGCGGCGTCGGGCGCCACGGCGATAAAGCGCGCCGGCTGGCCGGCCAGTTCGGCGTCGGCTACCTGCACGGTGGCGGGATAGCCCGGGCGGCGCGGGGCGTTGCGCGTCAGTGCCGCGAGCCAGGCCTCGCCGCGGCCCTGGATGTTGGCTGAACTCATGGCTTTGCTCCGTGTGCGTAGATGGTGCGGACGGTTTGCGGCTCCGGCTGGCACGCCGGATCGTATTCGGCCAGGCGTTGCAGGTAATGCGCGTAGCGTTCGCTGCGGTGCACGGCCGGCACGCCTTGCGCCAGGGCCTCGCGCACCGTGGTGCGGATGGCTTTGGTGTCGTCCTCCACGTACCGGTCGGCCAGGCCCGTGGCGATGCGTTGCTCGCCGCCGGTAAAGCGCCAGATAAAGGGCCGGTCACGCGAATCGTATTCGGCCACGCCCGCCTCCTGCTCGATCACAGCCGGCCCGTTCAGGCCGAGGCGAGCCTCGCGCGTCACCACCAGGCAACTGCACAGCCCCGCCGCGATGGACATGCCGCCGAAGCAGCCCACTGTCCCGGCGATCACGCCAACCACCGGCTGGTAGCGGCGCAGGTCGACGATGCCCGCGTGGATCTCGGCAATGGCCGCCAGTCCCAGGTTGGCCTCCTGCAGCCGCACGCCGCCGGTTTCGAACAGGATCACCGCGCGCGTGGGCACGCCGCGCCGGTTGTCCTGCGCCGCCAGCTCCAGCGCGCCGGCGATCTTGGCGCCGCCCACTTCGCCCAGGCTGCCGCCCTGGAACGCGCCTTCGATGGCGAGGACCACGGCAGGATGGCCGTCGATGCGGCCCTTGGCCACCACCACGCCGTCATCCGCCTGCGGCACCACGCCCTGGCGTTCCAGCCACGGCGAGACCAGCTGGTCGAAGGGGCCGGCGAGTTCGCGCAAGGTGCCGGGATCGAGCAGCGCATGCACGCGGGCGCGCGCGCCGAGCTCGACAAAGCTCTCGCGGTTCAGCAGCGATGCGTGGTTCATGCTGGCTCCTTGCCATCGCCGCCGAGCGCCTCGAACGCTTCCGCCAGGCGCATGCCCACCACGCCCGGCGTGGCGCCGAAATCATGGATGCGGATGCGCATGGCGGCGCGCGGCTCGGCGCTGAACACGCGCGAGAGCTGCGCGTCCCAGACCTTGCCGTAGCCGTCCACCGACGTGGTGACATGAATCAGCGTGGTGCCGGGCGTGCCGGGCTCCACCATGACTTCGAGATCGCCGGAGCCGACCACGCCAACCAGCACGCGCTGGCTTGCCGGCGCGCCGGCGGGATATTCGAACTGGAGCTGTTCCATTAATTGTCTCCTTGCACGGGGGCTTTGGCCGGCCGCGCAGCAGGCGGCAACCGGTCCAGGAAAAACGTGGCGGCGAGCAGGTCCGCAGCGCCGCCGGGAGAGGCGTTGCAGGCCAGCATGCCGGCTTCGAGCTGGCGCAGCAGGCGGCGGCCGGCCAGCGTGCCGATGCCGCCGGCAGCCAGCACGCGGCTCGCGCCTTGCTGCATCAGCGCCAGCCCTTCGCGGCCGGCCCGGGCCAGCACGCAGGTGTCGTCCAGCCGCTGCATGATGGCCAGCAATGCGTTGACGCGCGCGCTGGGCTCGGCGTCGCCGCGCGCCCGGCTGCGAATCAGCTCTGGCAGGCCAGCGCGCAGCACATGCGGGAAGCCCGCCTGCGCCTGGCCGCGCGCGCCGGCCACGCCGTAGTCGATGCAGGCGCGTTCGCCCTTGTTGCCCGTGCGCGCGGGACGGTGCCGGTCGGGCAGGCGTGCGATGGCGCCGGCGGTGCGGGCTATGCCATGCGCGCCATGTCCATGCCGGTGCAAGCCCGCCGCGCCAACCAGCAGCCCCAGGCTCCAGATCGCGCCGCGATGCGTGTTGATGCCGCCGGTGGCGCGCATCATCGCGGCCTCGGCTTCGCGGCCCAGCGCGCCCAGCCGCTCGCGCAGCGCCACGCTGGGCCGCGCCGCGCGCATGCCTGCCACCGCCATCTCGGTAAAGGCGGGATGCAGCGCGCGCGCCGAGACGCGCATCAGGTCCAGGTTGAGGTCGGCGTGGGCCCCATTGCCGCGGCCATCCACCAGCCCGGGCTTGGGCGACAGCGCGGCCTCGTCGATCAGCGCATTGACGGCGAGATCGGCCAGCGCGATGGCGGCGGGGTGGAAGGCATCGTCACGGTGCCCGGCAGGTAATGCGAGGCTTGCCATCACCAGCTCCGGAAGCGTGCCGGCGGCGCGTACAGCCCGCCGGACCAGTCGACCAGGTCGGCCATGCTCTTGGCCGCCAGCAGCGAGCGCGTCGCCTGGCTGCGCTGCACGCCGAGGTCTTCGGGCAACGCGATCAGGCCGTCGCTGCGCATGCGGCGCGTGGTGCTGGTGTCGTGGCGCAGGCCGATCGGCGTCACCCCGGCCACGGCCGCCAGCATGGCGCGGCGCTCCTCCAGCGAGCGTGCCTTGTAGAGATAGGCGATGCCTTCCTCGGTCAGCACGTGCGTGACGTCGTCGCCGTAGATCATCACCGGCGCCAGCGGCATGCCGCTGTCCTTGGCCACCTGCACCGCATCGAGCGATTCGACAAAGGTCGGCTTGCCGCCAGCCTGGAAGGTCTCCACCATCTGCACCACCAGCTTGCGGCCGCGCGCGAGCGGGTCGTCGGTCTCGATCAGGTCAAGCCACGCCGGCGTGGGATGGCGTCGCCCGCCCGGGTTGTGGCCCATGTTGGGCGCGCCGCCAAAGCCGGACAAGCGCCCGCGCGTGACCGTGGAGGAGTGGCCGTCGCCGTCGATCTGCAGCGTGGAGCCGATGAACAGATCCACCGCGTACTGGCCGGCAAGCTGGCAGAAGGCGCGGTTGGAGCGCATCGATCCATCCGCGCCGGTGAAGAACACATCCGGGCGCGCGGCCACATAGTTCTCCATGCCGAGTTCGCTGCCAAAGCTGTGCACGCTCTCCACCCAGCCCGACTCGATGGCGGGGATCAGCGTGGGGTGGGGGTTGAGCGTCCAGTACTTGCAGATCTTGCCCTTGAGGCCGAGCGACTCGCCATAGGTCGGCAGGATCAGCTCGATGGCAGCGGTGTTGAAGCCGATGCCATGGTTGAGCGACTGCACCTGGTGGCGCTCATACACGCCGCGGATCGCCATCATGGCCATCAGCACATGCACCGGCTTGATCAGGCGCGGGTCGCGCGTGAACAGCGGCTCGCAGAAAAAGGGCTTGTCGGCCTGCACCACGTAGTCGATCCAGGAGCCGGGGATATCCACGCGCGGCAGCCCGGCGGGGTCGTCCACGATCTCGTTGACCTGGGCCACCACGATGCCGTCGCGGAACGTGGCCGCCTCCACCAGCGCGGGCGTGTCCTCGGTGCTGGCACCGGTGTAGAGGTTGCCGTCGCGGTCGGCCTTGTAGCCGGCGATCAGCACGATGTTGGGCGTCAGGTCCACATAGAGCCGCGCGTACAGCTCGATGTAGGTGTGGATGGCGCCGACCTCCAGCTGGCCGTCTTCCAGGAACTGCGAGATGCGCAGGCTCTGTGCGCCGGCATAGGCAAAGTCCAGCTTCCTGGCGATGCCGCGCTCGAACAGGTCAAGATGTTCCACCCGGCTCACGCTCGGGATGATCATGTGCAGGCCGTGCACCTTGGCCGGGTCCACCTCGGCCAGCGAGCGCGAGAGGAAGTCGGCCTGCTTCTGGTTGTTGCCCTCCAGCACCACGCGGTCGCCCGGCGCGGTGATGGCTTCGAGGAATGGGACGATGTCGGCGGTGGGCACGACCCGGCCGCTGGCAAAGGCGGCGCCGCGTGCCATGCGGCGGCGCTTTTCGCTGCGGCGGGTGTCCCACTGTCGGTCCGTGGCTGGGTTGGGCATCGCGTCTCCGGTGTGCTTGATGCAAGGAATGGCACCAAGATACGCAGCGCGCGCGGCGCAAGCAATGACGCCCGGCGCGGCATCGTTACTCTAGGTGTAAGTGTTGGCGGCCCGACATGCAAGACGTTTGGTCCCTGCCCGGGGCGCACAGTACGCCGCCGTGCGCGCCGCGCAAGAGCCGGTCAGGACACTAGTGCGCCGGATGTCGGCATCCCGCCATTAATCCCACGCTAACGATTCTCCCGCCGGGTTGATTGATGCAGCGTGATGGCTGGCCTAGATTGCATCCATCAAACCTAGAACCAGCCCGCGCGCACCCCAGCCGACGGGCCAACAGGAGACAGCACCATGATCATCTACGGAACCGCCTTGCTGGCGCTCTGCCACCTCATCGGCTTGTTCCTTGGCGAACTGCTTGGCATTGCGATCGGCGTCAAGGCCAATGTGGGCGGCGTCGGCATCGCCATGCTGCTGCTGATCTCGATACGGCTCTTCCTGCACGGGCGTGGCCTCCTGCCCAAGGAGACCGAGGCCGGCGTTGGCTTCTGGGGCGCGATGTACATCCCGGTGGTGGTGGCGATGGCGGCGCAGCAGAACGTGGTCGCCGCGTTGCGCGGCGGGCCGGTAGCCCTGATCGCGGCAGTCGGCGCGGTGGTGGTCTCGGCCTGCTGCATCGCCGTGCTCAGCCGCACCGGCGACCACGCGCCATTGCCGCCGCTGCCCTCGCCGGAAGCCACCCCCAGCCACGCATCGCGCTAAGGACGCCGCCATGCCGCATCCCATTTCGCACATCATCGAGAACATCCTGCTGCAGAACGCCCTGGTCACCGCGTTTGCCGCGGTTGGCATCATCATGTGGCTGTCGTCAAGGCTGTCGCGCTGGCTGACCTTCGGGCGCGTCCACGGCTCCGCCATCGCCATCGTGATCGGGCTGCTGCTGGCCTACTATGGCGGCATCGTCACCGGCAAGGAAAAAGGCCTGGCCGATCTCTCGCTGTTCTCCGGCATCGGCCTGATGGGTGGCGCCATGCTGCGCGATTTCGCCATCGTCGCCACCGCCTTCGAGGTGCAGGTGAGCGAGGCGCGCAAGGCCGGGCTGGTCGGCGCTGTGTCGCTGTTGCTCGGCACCATCCTGCCGTTTATCGTGGGTGCTGCGGTGGCGCGCGCCTTCGGCTACAGCGATGCGGTCAGCATGACCACCATCGGCGCCGGGGCGGTGACATACATCGTGGGGCCGGTGACCGGCGCCGCGCTGGGCGCCAGCTCCGACGTGATCGCGCTGAGCATCGCCACCGGGCTGATCAAGGCCATCATCGTGATGGTGGGCACGCCCATGGCGGCAGGCTTCCTCGGGCTGAACAACCCGCGCGCCGCGATGGTGTTCGGCGGCCTGGCGGGCACCGTCAGCGGGGTATCGGCTGGGCTGGCGGCGACGGATCGCAGGCTGGTGCCTTACGGTGCGCTAGTGGCTACGTTCCACACCGGGCTGGGGTGCCTGCTGGGGCCGTCGCTGTTGTTTCTGGCGACCAAGGCGATCGTTGGCTAGGCCGGTTGCGGCACCCGCATCGTCAGCCGGCAAACCGCCGCCAGCGCCAGCAAGTTCGGATCCCGCTCGCGCCGCCGCAAGAAACTCAGCCCAATGGTCTGGCGCAGCCGGTACTGCGAGGACAGTGGAACCAACGTCACCTTGTGCGCAAACACGTCGCGCACGCGGCCGGGCAGCAGCGCGTAGCCAACGCCGCCGCTGACCAGGTTCATCAGCGAGAAGATATCGCCGACCTTCATCACCACATTGGGCGTGAAGTCGGCGATGCGAAAGGCGTCCATGAAGCCCTGGTAGGTGATGAACCCTTCGCTGAGCGTGACGAAGGGTTCGTCCCGGCATTGCCGCAGGTCGATAGAGGCTTGCCGCGCATAAGGCGAATCCGCCGGTGCGGCGAAGTAGATTTCGTCTTCGAACAGCGCAATGGATTCGATCTCGGGGTCCGGCTCGGGCATGGCCATCAGCGCGGCATCGATGGCGCCTTGCTTGAGCTTGAAGAGCAGGTCGGCGTTGGAGCCGAGCACCAGTTCCGCCTGTAGTTCGGGCCGCCTGACCTTGATGCCGATCACCACGTCGGGCACCGTGCGGATGGTCAGCGAATAGAGCGAGCCGATCTTCATGTGATCGGCCGAATACCCGGCGGCCTGGCGCGTGGCGCGGATGCCGTCGGCCATGGCCTTGATGACATCGGTGGCCACATCCGCCAGCACATGCGCGGCTTCGGTTGGCAGCAGGTTGCGCCCTTCGTGGCGGAACAACGCGCAGCGCATGCCTTCTTCCAGCGAGTGCAGCGCGCGGTGCACGCTGACCGTGCTCACATCCAGCGCCTCGGCGGCCTTGGCGAGGTTGCCGGTCTCCATATAGGCGAGCAGGACTTCGAGCTTGCGCAGGGTGATTTCTTCGTTGATCCGGTTTCGCATAGGAGGCGCGTCGCGCATGCTGGCGATGATAGTGACCGGAGCATGATAACCAGATTCGATGCCGGATGGCCCGGGGCGAGCCCCGGGGCCTTGCGCGAGCGGCGCCTTTAGCCCGGCGCCATGCGGATCGCGTTCTGAATATAGGTGGCCGGCTCAGAGTCGTTCGATGATGGTGGCGTTGGCCATGCCGCCGGCCTCGCACATCGATTGCAGGCCATAGCGCTCGCCGCTGTCTTCCAGCGCGTGCAGCATGGTGGTCATCAGCCGCGCGCCCGACGCGCCCAGCGGGTGGCCGAGCGCGATCGCGCCGCCGCGCGGGTTCAGGCGCGCCGGGTCGGCGCCCAGCGCGCGCTGCCACGCGAGCGGCACGCAGGCAAAGGCTTCGTTGATCTCGTAGTGTGCAATCGCATCGAGCGCAAGGCCGCCTTTGTCCAGCGCGCGCTGGCTCGACGGGATCGGCGCGGTCAGCATGGTCAGGGGGCTGTCGCCGCAGGCATCGAAGGCGACGAAGCGCGCGCGGGCGTTCAGGCCCAGGCGGGACGCGGCGCGCTCGCTCATCAGCAAGATGGCGGCGGCGCCGTCGCTGATCTGCGAGGCATTGCCGGCGGTCACATGCCAGCCGATCTGCGGGAAGCGCTGGCCGAGCGTCTCGTCGCGAAAGGACGGCGCCAGCGTGGCCAGGCGCTCGGCGGTGGTGGCGGGCCGGATGGTTTCATCGTGCGCGACGAGGCCCGCGGCGGTATGGATTGGCAGGATCTCGCGGCGGAAAGCGCCGGCCTCGCGCGCCTGGTGCGCGCGCTGGTGCGATTGCGCGGCGTACTGATCGAGATCATCGCGAGACAGTTCCCACTGCGCCGCGACCAGCTCCGCCGCGACCCCTTGCGATACCAGCCCGGGCGCATAGCGCGCCTCGAACGACGGGCCGTACGGATTCTGCCCGATGCGTGCCGAGCCCATCGGCACACGGCTCATGGACTCGATGCCGCAGGCAATCACGATGTCGTAGGCGCCCGCCATGATGCCTTGCGCGGCAAAGTGCACGGCCTGTTGGCTGGAGCCGCATTTGCGGTCGATGGTGGTGGAGGGCACATGCTCGGGGAATCCCGCCGCCAGCCACGCCACGCGGCCGGGCGTGGCGGATTGCTCGCCCACCTGGCTCACGCATCCGGTGATGACGTCTTCCACTAGCCCCGGGTCCAGCTTGTTGCGCGCGACCAGCGCCGCCAGCACCTGCGCCAGCAGCTCCGTGGGATGGAGTTCGGTGAAGGCCGAGCCGGGCTTGGCGCGGCCCATGGGCGAACGGATGGCGTCGACGATGACGGCTTGCTGCATGGCGGGTCTCCGATCTTTCTTGATGGCAATGGGAACGACGATGGATCAGCTGCCGGTGAACTCGGGTTTGCGCTTGTCCAGGAAGGCCGACACCGCTTCGCGGTGATCCGAGGTCTGGTGCGACAGCGCCTGGAAGCCGGCCGACAATTCCAGCAGCGTATCCAGCCGGGTATGCAAGGCCTCGCGCAGCAGGCGCTTGGCCAGCCGCACCGCATGCGGCGGATTGGCGGCAATGCGTTCGGCCAGTGCATTGGCCGTGGGCAACAGCTGATCCGGCGGCACCACGCGCGACACCAGGTTCCACTCCAGCGCCTGGCGCGCATCGATGACCTGCCCGGTGAAGGTCAGTTCGGCGGCGCGCGCAAGGCCGATCACGCGCGGCAGCAGCCAGGCGCCGCCATCGCCCGGAATGATCCCCAGCTTGACGAAGCTCTCGGCAAACTGCGCCTGCTCGGACGCAATGCGCATGTCGCACATGCAGGCCAGGTCCAGGCCCGCGCCCATGGCCGCGCCATTGACGGCGGCGATTACCGGCACCTCCAGGTTGAACAGCGCCAGCGGCAGGCGCTGGATGCCCAGGCGATAGTCCTGGCGAATCTCCATGCCGGGCACCTGGCCCGAAGCCTGGCGTTCCATGTCGCGGATATTGCCACCTGAGGAAAACGCGGTGCCGGCGCCGGTGATGATCACCGCGCGCACGCTGGTGTCGCGGTGGATGCGGTCGATGGCCGCCAGGAAGTCGGTCACAGCGGTGTTGCCGGTGAGGGGGTTGCGCCGCTGCGGCTCGTTCATGGTCAGGGTCACGATGTGGCCCTGCTGCTCATAGCGCAGGAAGCTTGTCATGCGGGTCTCCGGTCTTTGTTGTCGTAGTTGTCGTAGTTGTCGTCGCCTTGGCTCGGGACGGCCGGCGCAGCGCGGCGCCGCCGACAATCGCTTGCCCAAAAGGCTAAGGGACCGTGCCCTCAGGTGTCCAATATTCATTTCGCCGATGCCGATATCCAGCGTATATCGGTCCCGATGATCGGCGCCGATGCCTGGACGCGCAAGGCAGGTTCAAAGGTGATGCACATTTTCATATGCCTTTTAATGCGCTTGACATCGTCTTGTTTCAACGGGGATTGCTTTGTAATGTGATAATTTGCATCCTAACTATATGACTGCTATCATTCCGTCCATGCCTGCCATCGACGCCCTCCGTTTTGCCTTTACCGGCCAGCTCATGTTGGCCGGGCGCCAGTGGCGCCACATTTCGCAGGGCGCCGTGACCGCCTACGGGGTTTCCGCCGCCGCGGCGGGGCCCTTGCTGTTTATCCGCCGCCTTGGCGGCGGTGTGCGCCAGGTCACCCTGGCCGACTATGTCGGGCTGGAAGGTGCATCGCTGGTCCGTCTGGTTGACCAGCTTTCCGCCGCCGGCCTTGTGCGCCGGGAAGTGGATGCGAACGATCGCCGGGCCAATGCGCTCTGGCTCACCGACGCCGGCGAAGCGCTCGCCGAAAAAATCGAGGTCGAGCTCAAGCAACTCCGCGCCAGCGTCTTCGCTGGCGTCAGCGAGCAGGACTTCGAGGGCGCCATGCGCGTGCTCAACGCGCTCGCCCAAGCCGCCGAGTCCGCGCCCACCACCGCTTTCGGGTCGTAAGAACATGGTCAGCTGGCCCACCGGACGAGACTGGATCTTCTCCCTCAAAGCTTTTGCAGCAGCCATGCTGGCGCTGTTCATCGCGCTGTACCTGGGTCTGCCGCGCCCGTACTGGGCCATGGCCTCCGTGTATATCGTGGCGCATCCGCTCACCGGCGCCACGCGCTCCAAGGCGCTGTATCGCGTGCTTGGCACGCTGCTTGGCGCGGCCGCATCCGTCGCCATCGTGCCGCCGCTGGTCAATGCGCCAGTGTTGCTGATGGCCGCGGTGGCGCTATGGACCGGCATCCTGCTCTATGTCGCGCTGCTGCACCGCACGCCGCGCAGCTATGTGTTCATGCTGGCGGCCTATACGCTGCCGATGGTGGCCTTGCCCTCGGTGAGCGATCCCTCGGGCGTGTTCGACATCGCCGTGGCGCGGGCCGAGGAAATCTGCCTGGGCATCGTGTGCGCGAGCCTTGTCGGCTCGACCATCTTCCCCGCCAAGGTGGCCACGGTGCTCGGCCAGAAATCCGCCCAGTGGCTGGCGGATGCCGCGCTGTGGGCCACAGATATGCTCTCGGCGCAGCCCACCGCGAAGGTGTCGCGCCACCACAGCCGCCATCGCCTGGCCGCCGACATCCTCGCGCTCGACCAGTTGATCAGCCATCTCTCCTATGACGCCGAAAGCGCCGCGCGCGTCAGGCACGCGCAGGAGTTGCGTGGCCGCATGACCATGCTGCTGCCCGTGCTGTCGTCGCTGGCTTCCGTGGTGGACGCCTTGCACCAGCACGCCGCGGGCATTCCGCAACGCCTGTCGCACAACATGGCGCTGGTGTCCGCATGGATCAGCGCGGGCGCGCAGGCGCCGCTGCCGGTGCTGCAACTAGCTCCGGACGCGCCGATCGACGACGCGGGCCTGGAGCCAGGCAGTACCGGGCCAGACTGGCACGCGGCCCTGGCCGCCACGGCCGAGGGCCGTCTGCGCGAGCTGATGGAGTTGTGGCAGGACTGCGTGTCGCTGCAGCGCTGCATCGGCGAGGCCGCACCGCAGGGCGACTGGGCGCCGGTGTTCCAGCGCTGGGGCGTGGGCGCGGCACGCCACTACGATCATGGCATGCTGTTGTTCTCCACCGCCACGACCGCGCTGGCGATCTTCAGCATGGGCATGGTGTGGATCTGGACGGGCTGGGCGGATGGCGCCGGCGCGGTCGCGTTGGGCGCGGTGTCGTGCTGCTTCTTTGCCGCGATGGACGAGCCGGCGCCCATGATCCGCTCGTTCTTCCGCTGGAACGTGGTCTGCCTGGTGCTCGCCACCATCTACCTGTTCGTAGTCCTGCCGAACGCGCACGATTTCGAGATGCTGGTGCTGATGTTCGCGGTGCCCTACCTGATCATCGGCTTGATGATGGCGCAGCCCCGGCTCGCGTTGATCGCCATGCCGCTGGCCGTGATCACGGCCAACGATATCGGCATCCAGGGCGCCTACAACGCCGACTTCAACGCTTTCTTCAACGGCAACGTGGCCGGCATCGCGGGCATTTTGTTCGCGCTGGTGTGGACCCTGGTGGCCCGTCCCTTCGGCACCAAGGCCGCGGTACGCAGGCTGGTGCGCGCCAGCTGGGGCGATATCGCCCGCAACGCCACCGGGCGCGAGCCGGGCGAGCACGCGCACCTGCGTGCCCGCATGCTGGACCGCCTGGCGCAACTGGTACCGCGGCTGGCGGCCAGCGAGGATGAAACCACCGGCGACGGCTTTACCGAAGTGCGCGTGGAGCTCAGCACGCTGGCGCTGCAGCGCGAACTGCCCGCGCTGGCGCCGGAGCACCAGCACTCGGTACGGCGCGTGCTGCAGGGCGTTGCCAGCTACTACCAGGCACGCCTTGACGCCCGTGCCGACACGCCGCCGCAAGTGCTGCGCGAGCGGCTGGCCAAGGCGATCCGCAAGGTTGCCTCGCGCGCCGACCAGGCTTCACGCGAGGCCTTTGCCGCGCTGGTGGAAATGCACGTCGCGCTGTTTTCGGCGGCACCCGTGGCAATGAGCGCGGCGGGTGCCTTGCCCGCGGGCCAGGCGGCAGACCCAATGAGCAAGCAAGCGAGCAACAAGCAATGAGCGGTGAAGTCGACGTCTATGGTGTGTTTGTCCCGAGCCTGCTGGCGTGGATGCTGGTGGCGTTCCTGATCACCGCTTGCGCGCGTGCCGTGCTGGCGCGTGTGGGTTTTTATCGGCTGGTCTGGCACCGGTCCCTGTTCAATCTGGCGTTATATGTGATCGTCCTGGGTGGCATCGTCTACCTGGCCTATCGGCTGCAGTCATGAAACTGAATCTTCGTACGCTTGGACCCATCGTCCTTACCCTTGTCGTCTCCGCGGTCGCGGTCGTCGTCGTCAAGCACCTGTGGGACTACTACACGGTGGCGCCATGGACCCGAGACGGCCATATCCGCGCAGACGTGGTGCAGATCGCGCCGGACGTGTCCGGGCTGGTGACCAAGGTCCTCGTCAAGGACAACCAGCGCGTGCAGCGCGGACAGCCGTTGTTCGAGATCGACCGCGACCGCTTCGCGCTGGCCTTGCAGCAGGCGCAGGCTACGGCGGCGGCGCAAAGCGCCATGCTCGCGCAGGCGCGCCGTGAAGCACGCCGCAGCCAGACCCTGTCCGAGGTCGTCTCCAAGGAAGTGGTGGAAGAAGGCCTGGCCAAGGTCCAGCAAGGCGAAGCGGCGCTGGCGCAGGCGCAGGCCGCCGTCAACCTCGCCAAGCTCAACCTGGAACGCACCAGCGTGCTCAGCCCCGTCGATGGCTACCTGAACGACCGGCTGCCGCGCCTGGGCGACTACGTCAACACTGGCCGCCCGGTGCTGTCGATGGTGGATGCGAATTCCTTCCACGTGGAAGGCTACTTCGAAGAAACCAAGCTGCACGGCATCCATATCGGCAATCCGGTGGACATCCGCATCATGGGCGAATCCCGCGTGCTGCATGGCCACGTGCAGAGCATTGCCGCCGGCATCGAGGACCGGGACCGTACCAACGGCTCCAACCTGTTGCCGAATGTGAACCCGACGTTCAACTGGGTCCGCCTCGCGCAACGCATCCCGGTGCGCATCGCGCTGGACGAGCCGCCCGCCGACTTGCGCATGGTCGCAGGCCGTACCGCCACCGTGTCGGTGCGTGAGCCCTCGGCCCGGGACAAGGCGCAGGCCGGGCCCGAAGGCCAGAAGGATCAGAAGGACAAGCTCGCGCTAGCCGCCAAGGGAGCCGCCAGCCAGGGAGGCGCGCAGTGAACACGTTGCGCAAAGCCCTGCTGCCGGCACTGGTGCCGCTGCTGTTTGCCGCCTGCACCACGGTCGGGCCCGACTACCATGTGCCGGGCAACGCCGCCGTGAAGGCGCAAGCGGCCAACGGCCCGCTGCTCGGCACGAACAACCCCGCCGTATCGATTGCCGAGGTGCCCGATGGCTGGTGGCGCCTGTATGACGATCCGAAGCTCGACCAGCTGGTGCAGCAGGCGCTTGTTGCCAATACCGATTTGCGCGTGGCCGCGGCCAACCTGAAGCGCGCCATCGCGGTCTACCATGAGGTGGAGGCAGAGAACCTGCCGGAAGCCAGGCTCTCCGCCAGCGCGGAACGCGGGCAGATCGCCGGCGAGCCGCTGCTCAAGGAAGAGAAGATCCCGGTGATGAACTTTGGCGATGTCGGCTTCAAGGTTTCCTACCTGATCGACTTCTTCGGCAAGCTGGCGCGCGCGGATGAAGCGGCGCTGGCCGGCGCGCAAGCCAGCCAGGCGGCGCTCGACCAGGCCCGTGTCGGCGTGGTGGCCGAGACCGTGCGCGCCTACGTGCAGGGCTGCGCCGCCACGCATGAACTGGCCGTGGCCGAACATCAGCTGGAGTTGCAGCGCCGCGGCGTCGAGCTGGCCCGCAAGCTGGTCGATGCCGGGCGCGGGCAGCCGGTGGACCTGCTGCGCTCACAGGCGCAGGCCGACGTGCTGCGCGCGGCGTTGCCGCGCTTCAAGGCCGAGCAAGAGGGCGCGGCGTACCGGCTGGCGGTGATGCTGGGCAAGCCGCCCAGCGCCACCTCGCAGGCGGAGTACGCCTGCCACGAAGAACCCAGGCTGCGCCAGGCGCTGCCCGTGGGCGACGGCGCCGCGCTGCTCAAGCGCCGGCCCGATGTGCGCCAGGCCGAGCGCGAACTCGCCTCGGCCACGGCCAAGATCGGCGTTGCCACGGCGGATCTGTACCCGTCCATCCGCATCGGCGCCTCCGCCGGCTTCACCGGCATTCTCGACCACCTTGGCCAGGCACCGACCGCGCACTGGGGCTATGGCCCGCTGATCACCTGGAACATCCCGACCAGCGGCACCCGCGCCCGCATCCACGGCACCGAAGCCGGCGCCGAAGCGGCGCTTGCCCACTTCGACGGCGTGGTGCTCAAGGCGCTGCGCGAAACGCAGTCGGCGCTGAGCAGCTACACGCGCGAGCTGGAGCGCACCCAGGCGCTGCGCGATGCCCGCGACAAGGCCAACGAAGTCGCGCGGCAGAACCGCCAGCTCTACCAGGCCGGCCGCTCGCCGTACCTGTTCAGCCTGGATGCCGACCGCACGCTCGCCAGCACCGAAGCGTCACTGGCGGCGTCGGAAAGCCAGGTCGCGCTGGACCAGATCAATCTCTTCCTTGCGCTGGGCGGCGGATGGCAAAATGCGCCCAAGGTCGAGTCGCGCACGATGAGCGAGCAGGCGCACTGAACGTGCATCGAACGCGCGCTGGGCTGTCATCATGGTTAAAGCCATGCAAGCTGGCTCGCATGGCGCAAAGGAACACAAGCAGCATGTCCAATTTTTCTGGTTTTTCTGGTTTCTCTTATCCCTCCCTGCGGCAAGCGCTGTCCGTCGCGGTAGCCACGCTCGGCATCGTGGCCTCGGGCGCCGCGATGGCGCAGGAGCAGACCCTGCGCGTCGGCACCGTCAGCGGCCCCGACGCGCAAGTCTGGCAGGTAGTGCAGAAGGTCGCCAAGCGCGAAGGGCTCAATATCAAGGTCGTCGAGTTCAACGACTACGTGCAGCCCAACGCCGCGCTCGACGCCGGCGACCTCGACGCCAACAGCTTCCAGCATCAGCCTTACCTGGACAGCCAGGTGAAGCAGCGCGGCTACAAGATGGTCAGCGTGGGCTACACGTATATCTCCCCGCTGGGCATCTACTCGCAGAAGCTGAAGTCGCCCAAGGACCTGCCGCAAGGCGCCAAGGTTGCCGTGCCCAACGATCCCTCCAACGAGAACCGCGCACTGCTCCTGCTGGCCGCGCAGGGCGTGATCAAGCTCAAGAGCGGTGTTGGCACCAACGGCGTCAACGCCACGCCGCTGGACGTGAGCGACAACCCGAAGAAGCTGAAGCTCGTCGAGCTCGACGCCGCGCAACTGGCGCGCTCGCTGCCCGACGTGGCCGCGGCGGTGATCAACACCAACTACGCGCTAGCCGCCGGCCTGCAGCCCACCCGCAACGCCATCGCGCTGGAAGACATCCATAGCCCGTACGCCAACATCATCGCCGTGCGCACCCAGGACAAGGACAAGCCATGGGTGAAGAAGCTGGTCGCGGCTTACCAGTCGGAAGAGGTACGGCAGTTCATGAAGAACGAGTTCAAGGGTGCAATGGTGCCGTCGTTCTGATCGGGCAGGTGGCCGAGGACATTGAGTTGTCCCGGTAGCCGTCCCGGTGGCGCAGGCCTGACAGTCAAGCCCTTTCGGATCGCAAGGTCCGGAGGGGCTTTTTGTTTGTGGCCGGCCGCTACTCCCTGGGCATGAACGTGATGTTGACGCCGGGGGGCGCCACGCCATTCTCGTCGCGCGGCAGCGGGTCGGATCGCTCCACCGCGCGCAGCACGGCGTTGTCCCAGCCGGCATTGCCGCTGGACTTGGTGAGCCGCACCGACAGCAGCGAGCCATCCGGCGCCATGCGCACCGCGACCACCGCGGCCGGGTTGCCGGCGATCTCTTCGGTAAAGATGATGTTCGGCTTCACGCGGCGCCGCACGCGGTCCGCGTAGCCGGGCGAGGCGTTGCCGCCAGCACCGGCGCCGGTGCCCACGTGGCTGCCTACGCCACCGGTGGTGGGAGCGCTGTTGGCCATGGCCTGCAGGCGCGCTAGTTCGCTTTTGCGCTGCTGCTTCAAGGCCGCCTGGCGCTCCGCCTCTCGTGCCTGGCGCTCGCGCTGGTCGGCCTGCCTGGCTTCCTCGGCCGCGGCGGCCTGCTTGCGCTTCTGAGCTTGCAGGGCGATGTCGGCGTTGTCGTCCGGTTCCGGCTTCAACACGGGCTGCGGTTCCACGGGCGTCGGCTGGACCACCGGCTGGGGCTGCGCAATTTCGGGCACGCTGTCCCACAGCTCCGCCTCCACGCCGGCTGGCGTGCGGCTCTGCCAATGCACCCCGTAGTAAAGCATCAAGCCCAGCAGCAGATGCATGAACAGAGCCAGCAGGAAACACTTCAGCGTTCCTCGCTCCTGCACCTGTTGATACGGATGGGCGATGGTCATCATGACGCGCGGCAGGCCACGGACGGGCGATGCATAGTCAGTGCTGTGTCACTCTGGAATCACTCTCACATCCCTGTGAAAGGAGGCAGTGCAATGCCCTGTGCGCGACCCCGCGCATGGCTCCACTGCATGCAGCTTAGGTCGGCATCGTTGCGGTAGGCAAGCGGGATTCTCCGCGGCGGGGTGCTCTGAAGTTGGAGCGTAGATCCGGCGAGGATAGAAATCGACCGCAAGAAAACAGAAGCCCAAAAAGCAAAACCCCTCCCGATCTTGCGATCGGGAGGGGTTTTTGTTGTAGCCCGTTTCCAGGCTTCAACGAATATGGTGGCGAATCAGGGACTCGAACCCCGGACCTGCGGATTATGATTCCGTCGCTCTAACCAACTGAGCTAATTCGCCGAACAAGACCGAGATTATACATGGCATTTTGAGGCTGTCAACACCACTTCTTCAAAAAGTTTCGGGGCGTCGAATGGCACGGCATGCACCCTGCAGCCTGCAAAAAAAACGGCGGGCCTTGCGGCCCGCCGGTGGAGCGACTGACTACCGGATCAGTCGTGCATGAGGCTGGTGCCCTGGACGACGGGCCGGCTCACGCGCCTTCAGTCGTTGGCGTAGATATCCACGTCCTTGGTTTCGCGGATGAACAGCGAGCCGAGGACCAGGGTGACGCCCGCGATGATGATCGGGTACCAGAGGCCGTAGTAGATGTTGCCGTTCTGCGCCACCAGCGCGAAGGAGATGGTGGGCAGCAGGCCGCCGAACCAGCCATTGCCGATGTGATACGGCAGCGACATGGACGTGTAGCGGATCCGGGTCGGGAACATCTCCACCAGCATGGCCGCGATCGGGCCGTACACCATGGTCACGTAGATCACCAGGATGACGAGGACCACCAGCACCATGATGGTGTTCATCTGCGCGGGGTCCGCCTTGGTCGGGTAGCCGGCCGAGGCCATCGACTCGCCCACCTGCTTCTTGAACGCGGCGATCTGCTTCTTGCTCGCATCGTCGAAGCTGTGGCCAGCCGGTACCAGCGAGGCGTTGAAGGAAGCGATCTCCTTGTCGCCGATCTTCACCGAGGCCACGGTGCCGGCCGGAGCCTCCACCACTTCATAGCTGGCCGAAGCTTGTGCCAGGGTCCGCTTGACGATGTCGCAGGAGCTGCGGAAATCGATTTCGCGGGCGATCGGGCTGCCCTGGAAGGAGCATTGCTTCGGATCCGCGGTCACCACGATCTGGGCACTCTGCTGCGCGCGCTCCAGGGCCGGGTTGGCGTAGTGGGTCAGGGCCTTGAACAGCGGGAAGTAGGTCAGCATCGCCAGCGCGCAGCCGGCCATGATGATCCACTTGCGCCCGACCTTGTCCGACAGCGAGCCAAAGAAGATGAAGAACGGCGTGCCGATCACCAGGGCGCCCGCGATCAGCAGGTTGGCGGTGGTGGCGTCGACCTTGAGCACCTGGGTCAGGAAGAACAGCGAGTAGAACTGGCCGGTGTACCAGACCACGGCCTGGCCGGCGGTCAGGCCGATCAGCGCCAGGATCACGATCTTCAGGTTGCGCCATTGGCCGAACGCTTCGGTCAGCGGGGCCTTGGAGGTCTTGCCTTCGGCCTTCATTTTCTGGAAGGCGGGCGATTCGCTCATCGACAGGCGGATGTAGACCGACACGCCCAGCAGCAGGATCGAGAGCAGGAACGGAATGCGCCAGCCCCAGACTTCAAAGTTGGCGCCCGTCAGGTTGCGGCACACCAGGATCACGATCAGCGACAGGAACAGGCCGAGCGTGGCGGTGGTCTGGATCCATGCGGTATAGGCGCCGCGCTTGCCGTGCGGCGCGTGCTCGGCCACGTAGGTGGCGGCACCGCCGTACTCGCCGCCGAGCGCCAGGCCCTGCAGCATGCGCAGCCCGATCAGGATGATCGGGGCGGCCCAGCCGATGCTGGCAAATCCCGGCAGCAGGCCCACGATGAAGGTCGAGGCACCCATGATCAGGATGGTGACCAGGAAGGTGTACTTGCGCCCGATCATGTCGCCCAGGCGGCCGAACACCAGCGCGCCGAACGGCCGCACGATGAAGCCGGCGGCAAATGCCAGCAGGGCGAAAATGAAGGCGGCGGTTGGATCGAGGCCGGAGAAGAACTGCTTGGCGATGATGGCCGCCAGCGAGCCGTAAAGATAAAAGTCGTACCACTCGAACACCGTCCCGAGCGAGGAGGCAAAGATCACCTTCCTCTCTTCGGCGGTCATTACCGAGTTCTGGGCGCTGCCCCCGGGCATCGCCACGTTTTGTGCATTGGCCATTGTCTCCTCCGTTTGTGATCGGAATCTTTCGGGCTGGCGGCCGGCACGCTCTCGCTCTCTGGCGGACGCGCGACAACCTCCGAAGTTGCAATGGATTGTGGGAGGCGAACCTTACTGCGTTCTGACAATTTCGGCCGAGTTCACCACTAAACGCTCGGGGTATACGCTAGGCGCAAAGCAGGCCCGGCGGTGCTGCGCCGCGGTGCGAAAGGTGTCAGGCGGGCCTGTGTCAGTCGGCGATGCGTAGCGGTGCCGGGATCTTGCTATGCAGCATCGTCATGCTGGCGGGCGGGCACGGGCGGCACGCCGGCGTCATCGTCTTCATCGCGGTTCATGCGCCAGGCATAGATTGCCGCCATCAGGACGTAGACGATCAGCGCGCCTTGCGCGCCGACCCAGAACGAGAAAGGCCAGCCGAAGAAATCAAAGCGCAGCTCACGGGCAAACCAGGCGACCACGAAGGTGACGACGAACCAGATCGACAGCAGCACAGCAATCCAGCGCAGGTTGCGATGCCACGCGCGGCGCTCGGACTGATCGGCCTGGCCGCGCCCGCCGCGCGTGTGGTCAGGGTCGGTCATGCAGGCTCCAGGGGAGATGGCCGGCGCAGCGTGATGCGAAAGCACGCGCCGGCCAGGCGCGGCTCCGTCTGGTAGACGTGGTCGAGAATGCTGACATCGCCGCCGTGCTGCTGCACGATCTCGCGCACGATGGCCAGGCCCAGGCCGCTGCCCTGGGTCTTGGTGCCGAGCACGCGGTAGAACCGTTCCATCACGCGCTCGCGCTCGGCCACCGGGATGCCGGGGCCGGTGTCTTCCACCTCGAGATACGCGAAGGGCTCGAAGGCATCCGCGCTGACGCGCACGGTGGCGTGGCCATCGGCCGGCGTGTAGCGGATGGCGTTGTCGATCAGGTTGTTGAGCATCTCGGTCAGCATCAGGCGATTGCCTTGCACCATCACCGGGTGGTCGTCGGCATCCACGCCGAGATCGATGCGGCGCGCCCACGCCTGCGGCAGCCAGTCCTTGACCACCTCGCGCGCGAGCGCGGCCAGGTCCAGCGGCGCCATGCTGCCGGCGCCGGCCAGGTTCTCCATGCGCGCCAGCGACAGCAGCTGTGTCACCAGGTGGGCCGCGCGCTCCGAGCTGCCGGCGATCTGCGCCAGCGACTTGCGCAGCTCCTCGGGCGATTGCTCGCGCTGCGCCAGCTCCGCCTGCATGCGCAGCCCGGCCAGCGGCGTCTTCATCTGGTGGGCGGCATCGGCGATAAAGCGCTTTTGCGTCTGCACGGAAACGTCGAGCCGCGCCAGCAGGTCGTTGAACGAGGCCACCAGCGGCGTGATTTCCTGCGGCGCGGCGTGTTCGTCGATGGGGCTGGTGTCGCCGGGGTTGCGCGCGCGGATGCGCTGCTGGATCGAGGTCAGCGGGGCCAGCCCGCGTGTCAGGCCGAACCACACCAGCACCACCGCCAGCGGCAGGATCACGAACTGCGGCAGGATCACGCCCTTGATGATTTCATTGGCCAGCCGCGCGCGCTTGTCGAGCGTCTCGCCAACCTGTACCAGCACCGGCTGCGCGTCGCCCGCCTGCTTCAGGTCGACGTAGGTGTAGGCCACGCGCACATCGTTGCCCGCGATGCGGTCGTCGCGCAGCGAGACCAGCCCTGCGTGGCCGCGATCGTCCTCGCCGGGCAGCGGCATGTCGTTATCCCCGGCGACGAACTCGCCGTGCGTGCCCACCACCTGGTAGTAGATGTTGTCGGTTTCATCGGCACGCAGGATTTCGCGTGCGGACAGTGGCAACTGCAGCGTGACGCGCCCGTTGACCTCGCGCACCTGTTGCGAGAGCACGATGGCGCTGGCCTCCAGCGAGCGGTCGAAGGGCCCGTTGGCGATGGACTTCGCCACCAGGTAGGTCACGGCAATGCTCATCGGCCACAGCAGCAGCAGCGGTGCCAGCATCCAGTCCAGGATTTCGCCGAACAGCGAACGCGGCGACGGATGGCCCGCGCTGTCTTCAAGGTGCGGCAGGGCGTCGGCCAGCGTTTCGTCGCTGACGATCTCATCGGGCGGGGAGGGCGCGCGCGCGGGCCGTGCGGCCCGCGCGCGCCGCCGGGGCAGTCGCAGCAGGCTCATGGGGAGGAGGTGATCGGGCAGGTCCCGGCGGCGTCGCCGGCATGCCCTCAAAGGGAAACGGCGCCAATGCCGATTCTGATTCCGATTCGATTCTAATGGCGCTTTCTAGTCGTGCGTCACGGCGGCCTGGAATTTCTCCAGGCAGTAGCCCAGGCCGCGTACCGTGGCAATGCGGATCCCGCCCACCTCGATCTTCTTGCGCAGCCGGTGCACATAGACTTCGATGGCATTGTTGCTGACCTCTTCGCCCCATTCGCACAGGTGGTCGACCAGCTGCTCCTTCGATACCAGCCGCCCGGTGCGGGTGAGCAGGATCTCCAGCAGCCCGACTTCGCGCGCGGAGAGATCCAGCATCTGCTCGTTCAGGTAGGCGATGCGGCCAACCTGGTCGAAGGCCAGCGGGCCATGGTGCGTGAGCGTGGCGCCGCCGCCGGCGCCGCGCCGCACCAGCGCACGCACGCGGGCTTCCAGCTCGGACAGGGCGAAGGGTTTGGCCATGTAGTCATCGGCGCCCAGGTCCAGGCCCTTGACGCGCTCGTCGACGCCATCCGCCGCGGTCAGGATCAGCACCGGCAGCATGGCGCCGCGCGTGCGCAGGCGCTTGAGCACTTCCAGCCCGGGCATGCGGGGCAGGCCGAGATCGAGGATCAGGAGGTCGAAGGTCTGGGTCGAGAGCGCCGAGTCGGCTTCGACCCCACTGGCGACATGGTCGACGGCATAGCCGGAGTGACGTAATGAGCGTGTCAGGCCATCTGCCAGCACATCGTCATCTTCGGCGATCAGAATACGCATGGTTGTCTCCACCCTGGCCGGCTTAGTCGTCGCTTTACATCAAATGACGCGTGCGGGACTTGCCAAGCATACTGTTTTTTTATACAGTACTCGCTTGATCCGGTCGCGCAGTGAGCGGGCCGGATCGTACTGAATTTAGCAACGAATGTATTACCGACGTTTGCCCAATGTTTGCCCCTGCTGCCAGGTTCATTGTCATCAGGAGTTCGCAGCGCGGCGCGGGTCGGGCGGTTACCCGCAAAAGCAGGCGGCGCGCCACATGCGGCCTATTTATACACCATTGACGGAAGGACGACCATGGATGACGGCAAGAAGGCGGGTGCTGGCGTAAGCGCCGAAAAGCAGAAGGCGCTGGCGGCCGCGCTGGCCCAGATCGAGAAGCAGTTCGGCAAGGGCTCGATCATGAAACTGGGCGAGGCCGACATCGACCAGGATATCCAGGTCGTGTCCACCGGCTCGCTGGGCCTGGACATCGCGCTGGGCGTCGGCGGGCTGCCGCGCGGCCGCGTGGTGGAAATCTACGGTCCGGAATCCTCGGGCAAGACCACGCTGACGCTGCAGGTCGTGGCCGAAATGCAAAAGCTGGGCGGCACCTGCGCCTTTATCGATGCCGAGCACGCGCTCGACGTCAACTATGCCGGCAAGCTCGGCGTGTCCGTGGGCGACCTGCTGATCTCCCAGCCCGACACCGGCGAGCAGGCACTGGAAATCACCGACGCGCTGGTGCGCTCGGGCTCGGTCGACCTGATCGTGATCGACTCGGTGGCGGCCCTGGTGCCCAAGGCCGAAATCGAAGGCGAGATGGGCGATTCGCTGCCGGGCCTGCAGGCCCGCCTGATGAGCCAGGCGCTGCGCAAGCTGACCGGCACCATCAAGCGCACCAACTGCCTGGTGATCTTCATCAACCAGATCCGCATGAAGATCGGCGTGATGTTCGGCTCGCCCGAAACCACCACCGGCGGCAATGCGCTGAAGTTCTACGCCTCGGTGCGCCTGGACATCCGCCGCATCGGCTCGATCAAGAAGGGCGACGAGGTGATCGGCAACGAAACCAAGGTCAAGGTAGTCAAAAACAAGGTGTCGCCGCCGTTCCGCGAAGCCTTTTTCGACATCCTCTACGGCCAGGGCATCTCGCGCCAGGGCGAAATCATCGACCTTGGCGTGGACGCCAAGGTCGTCGAGAAGTCGGGCGCGTGGTACAGCTACAAGGGCGAGAAGATCGGCCAGGGCAAGGACAACGCGCGTGAATACCTGCGCGAAAACCCGGACATCGCCGACGAGATCGAAAACAAGGTGCGCGAGTCGCTGGGCGTGGTCCTGATGAACGGCACGCCGGCCACCGCTGGCGCCGTGGCCACCGCCGAAGACTGAGCTTCGCTGGCCGGGGCATGCCCGGCCGCGATCCCCACCCCGGGGCGGCACGCGCAGCGACGCGCGCCGCCCCGGTTTGCATTTTCAAAGCGCTTCTAGCTTCTATATAACGCATTGATAAAGCGCATTGATAATGCGCGGTGTTCAAGCGCGCCTTCCCCATGGCTACACGTCCACCTCTCTCCCTGAAAGCCCGCGCCGTCGGTTACCTGTCGCGGCGCGAGCACAGCCGGGCGGAGCTGGCGCGCAAGCTGGCCCCGCACGCAGAGTCTCCCGAGGCTCTCGAGCAGTTGCTCGATGCGCTGGAGCGCGAGAACTGGTTATCCAACGCGCGCTTTGTCGACAGCCTGGTGCACCGGCGCGCGGCGCGCTATGGCGCCGCGCGCGTGATGCAGGAAGCCCGCACTCATCAGCTCGGCGGCGATCAGCTCGCCGACCTGCAGGATCGCCTGCGCGGGTCGGAGCTGGAGCGCGGCCGCGCGGTCTGGCAAAAGCGTTTTGGCACGCCGCCCGCCACGCCCGAAGACAGGGCCAAGCAGATCCGCTTTATGGTCGCCCGCGGCTTTTCCCGCTCGGTGGTGAGCCAGGTGATCAAAGGGGCGGATGCGTGGCTGGATGGCAGTGACTGACGTTCGCCGACACGGCAGCCTCAAGTTCAAGTGATGCCGCAGTGATGCCGCAGTGATGCCGCGGTAATGTCACGGCCACGTCCTGCACCGGTTTTGGGCGCATACCTGCTTTGCGAGTAGGCGTATTCCGAATCTTCGCGCCTTGTTCATGCCTTGCTCATGCCTTGGTGCTTTAGGCCGTTTCCGCCGCAATGCCGTGATTTTTCCGCATGCGCGGGGCTTGCCCGTCGCTCGACAATCCCCGGCAACAGCACCGCGCGCAGTTTGTTCCCGGCGAGCGTTGTCCGGCATGTTAAAATCCTGCGGTTTTCCGGCCCAGCCGTCCATTTCTCCCGCTCCTGCCTGGTGTTATGCCGCTTTCCCCGCCCGTCAATCGCGCCCTGCGTCACCGTCGTGCCATCACGGCGGAGGCTTATCTTAGGGACGACGGCCTATGGGACATCGAAGCGCGCCTGACTGACACCAAGCCGCGCGAGATTCCGCTGGCCGGCGGCGGCGTGCGCCCGGTGGGCGAGCCGCTGCACGATTTGTGGCTGCGCGTCACCATCGACCTGCGCATGAACGTCGTGGACGCCGATGCCTGTTCCGACTGGGTGCCTTATCCCGGCCAGTGCGACACCATCGGCCCGGCCTACCGCAAGCTGATCGGCCTGAACCTGATGAAGGGTTTCCGCAAGTCGGTGAAAGAGCGCCTGTCGGGCGTGGCCGGATGCACCCATTTGACCGAGCTGGCCGGCATACTGCCGACCACCGCGATCCAGGCATTCGCCGGCGATGTGTTCAACATTCGCGACGGCGGTGTAGAAGACACCAGTACAGAGCCGCCTTACCAGTTGCACGGCTGCCATGCCCTGCATTTCGAAGGCGAGGTCGTACGCCAGTTTTACCCCCGCTGGTATGGTCACCAGCCAAAACCGAGGATCAAGACCGAAGGGTCATCGACCCCGGCGGCGCAGCCAGCGGAGGCGCTCGCCGCCCCCGCCGACGGCGCCATGTCGCGCAGGTCAACCGGCACTTCTGGCTAAGCCAGGCCGGCCTGCAGTCCGCCGAGATTTCATCTCCACACTTTTACGCCTACCCGAAAGGAAACACGCATGAATATCCATGAGTACCAAGGCAAGGAAATCCTGCGCAAATACAATGTGCCGGTTCCGCGCGGCATCCCCGCGTTCTCGGTCGAAGAGGCCCTGAAGGCTGCTGAACAACTGGGCGGCCCGGTATGGGTCGTCAAGGCGCAGATCCACGCGGGCGGCCGCGGCAAGGGCGGCGGCGTGAAGGTGGCCAAGAGCATCGACGAGGTCAAGACCTACGCCACCAACATCCTCGGCATGACCCTGGTCACGCACCAGACCGGCCCGGAAGGCAAGAAGGTCAACCGCCTGCTGATCGAAGAAGGCGCTGACATCAAGAAGGAACTGTACGTCAGCCTGGTGGTTGACCGCGTTTCGCAAAAGGTCGCCCTGATGGCCTCCAGCGAAGGCGGCATGGACATCGAGGAAGTCGCTGCCCACAGCCCGGAAAAGATCCACACGCTGATCATCGATCCGTCGGCCGGCCTGCTCGACGCGGACGCTGACGACATCGCCCGCAAGATCGGCGTGCCCGACGCAAGCGTGGCGCAAGCCCGCCAGGCCCTGCAAGGCCTGTACAAGGCATTCTGGGACACCGACGCCTCGCTGGCTGAAATCAACCCGCTGATCCTGACCGGCGACGGCAAGGTGATCGCGCTCGACGCCAAGTTCAACTTCGACTCCAACGCCCTGTTCCGCCACCCGGAAATCGTCGCTTACCGCGACCTGGACGAAGAAGATCCGGCTGAAATCGAAGCGTCGAAGTTCGACCTGGCCTACATCTCGCTGGACGGCAACATCGGCTGCCTGGTGAACGGCGCTGGCCTGGCCATGGCCACCATGGACACCATCAAGCTGTTCGGCGGCGAGCCGGCCAACTTCCTGGACGTGGGCGGCGGTGCCACCACCGAGAAGGTGACCGAAGCCTTCAAGCTGATGCTGAAGAACCCGAACCTGAAGGCCATCCTGGTCAACATCTTCGGCGGCATCATGCGTTGCGACGTGATCGCCGAAGGCGTGATCGCTGCATCCAAGGCCGTGTCGCTGTCCGTGCCGCTGGTCGTGCGCATGAAGGGCACCAACGAAGAGATCGGCAAGAAGATGCTGGCCGACTCGGGCCTGCCCATCATCGCCGCCGATACCATGGAAGAAGCTGCCCAGAAGGTCGTGGCTGCTGCCGCGGGCAAGTAAGCCAGACGCGAACACGAACGCCAGCAGCGCGCCGGGGCCAGGCCTTCGCGCGCTGCTTTGAGCCAAGCAAAGGATTACAGCATGTCGATTCTGATTAATAAAGACACCAAGGTCATCACCCAGGGCATCACCGGCAAGACCGGCCAGTTCCACACCCGTGGCTGCCGCGACTATGCCAACGGCAAGAACTGCTTCGTTGCCGGCGTGAACCCGAAGAAAGCGGGCGAAGACTTCGAAGGCATTCCCATCTACGCAAGCGTCAAGGATGCCAAGGCATCGACCGGCGCCACCGTGTCCGTGATCTACGTGCCGCCCGCAGGCGCTGCCGCCGCCATCTGGGAAGCCGTTGACGCTGACCTGGACCTGGTGGTCTGCATCACCGAAGGCATCCCCGTGCGCGACATGATGGAGCTCAAGGACAAGATGGCCAAGGGCAACAAGAAGACCCTGTTGCTGGGACCGAACTGCCCGGGCCTGATCACGCCTGACGAAATCAAGATCGGCATCATGCCGGGCCACATCCACCGCAAGGGCCGCATCGGCGTGGTGTCGCGCTCGGGCACGCTGACCTATGAAGCAGTCGGTCAGCTGACCGCGCTGGGCATGGGCCAGTCGTCGGCAGTCGGCATTGGTGGCGACCCCATCAACGGCCTGAAGCACATCGACATCATGAAGATGTTCAACGACGATCCCGAAACGGACGCCGTGGTCATGATCGGCGAAATCGGTGGTCCGGACGAAGCCAACGCGGCTTACTGGATCAAGGAAAACATGAAGAAGCCGGTGGTTGGCTTCATCGCTGGCGTGACCGCGCCTCCGGGCAAGCGCATGGGCCACGCCGGCGCGCTGATCTCGGGCGGTGCCGACACGGCGCAAGCCAAGCTGGAAATCATGGAAGCCTGCGGTATCAAGGTCACCAAGAACCCGTCGGAAATGGCTCGCCTGCTCAAGTCGATCCTGTAAATACCGAAACGCAGCCTCCCGCCTCCGGGCGGGAACGCTTGCCGGAGCCGGCGCGCTCGCGTGACCGCGACTGCACACCGGCTCCCCATGCCCCCGCCTCCGTGCGGGGGCATGTCATTCTGGAGTACCGTTACCTAGGGTATCTCCCAAGGTGCGCGACATGCCGATTGAAACCGAATCGAAAGCTTGATACGGTAAATCTTCATGTCTGAAGACTCAGACATCCGAAATTCCGCAGGCGCCGCAGTTTTTGGCGGCGCCATGTGGCGTTCGAATCATAATTTAAGAAACTCGAGGAGCTTTACCGTGGAACTGCTGTCCTCCACCGCTTTCTGGATCGCGTTGGGATCCATTATCCTGACCAACATCGTGCTATCCGGCGACAACGCCGTGGTGATCGCGCTGGCCTCCCGCAACCTCCCGCCCGCCCAGCAGAAGAAGGCCATCTTCTGGGGCAGTGCCGCCGCCATCATCATGCGGGTGGTGCTCACGGTAGCCGCGGTCAAGCTGCTGAGCCTGCCGTACCTGAAGATCGTCGGCGCCATCCTGCTGGTCTACATCGGTGTGCAACTGCTCACCGGCGATGACGACGAAGAAGGCCACTCGGCCAAGGACAACATCTGGGCCGCGATCCGCACCATCCTGATCGCCGACCTGGTGATGTCGCTCGACAACGTGGTGGCCGTAGCCGCCGCGGCGCAGAAGGGGCCGGAAGGCAGCCAGCTGATGCTGCTGGTTCTGGGCCTGGGCCTGTCGATCCCCCTGATCGTGTTCGGCAGCACCATCCTGCTCAAGGTCATGGACCGCTTCCCCATCATCATCGTGCTGGGCGCCGCGCTGCTGGGCTACCTGGCCGGTGAAATGCTGGTCAGCGACCCGGTGGACGCCGCGTGGTTCGAGATGCACGTGCCGCATGCCCACCTGGTGTTCGGCGTGCTGGGTGCCGCGCTGGTGGTGGTGGTTGGCAAGCTGCTGAGCAAGCGGGCGCCACAGACGGCCTGACGGGCTTTGTGGACGAGGTGGTGCCCCGTTGGGGCGCTGCCGGACAAACGGGTGGCCCGGGAGCCGCCCGTTTTGTTTTCGGGCTGTAGCGCAGGCCGCGCTGCAGACATGACGGTGATTTCAGTACGGTTTCAGACTGACTTGAGCCAAAGCGCGGGTTTACTGACCCGCCGCGTCATACTTAGTGACAAAATTTGCGCGGGATCAACACCCGGAAGGGCCCGAAGTGGCGAAAATTGTCACTCGCCGACGAGACATCAAGGCTTGCCGGCGCTGGCACGCTAAGTGCTAAGAACGTACAGCATCACATGAAACAAAATGTTTCGATTTGTATCCAAAATTCCTTCGAGGGGTCAATCATGCAACAACGGGTGCAACAAATGAAAAAACTGGGCCGCCGAGTCCAGAAGGGCTTCACGCTGATCGAACTGATGATCGTGGTTGCGATTGTTGGTATCTTGGCTGCCATCGCAATTCCTCAATATCAAGATTACACGCGCCGTGCACGCGTTACCGAGGGTATTTCACTGGCCGCATCGGCGAAGACAGCCGTAACGGAAACTTTCCAGACTCGAGGTGTTAGCCCAATGATTGCTGCCACCGGTTGGGTTGCACCAGCTGCAACGCCGAACGTGAACGGCGTCGCTATTACGGATGCGGGCGTGATTACGATCACCTACAATCAGGCCGTGATGGGCACGGCTGCTGCGCCGACGCTCGTGTTTACCCCCGTGGACGCGGCGGGTGCTGCTGTAGACCTGAGCGCCGCAGCGGGTGCCGCTTGGCCGAACCAGTGGAGTTGCTCACTCGGTGGTACGCTGCCAAACAATCTGCGCCCGGCAAACTGCCGTCCGTAATTTGTGGTACGCGATTGATAAAGAAAAAGCGCCTTCGGGCGCTTTTTCTTTATCCACTCCCCAAGCTATCATCCGCCTTCTGCCCACAAGGCATAACAAGGCACCCCGCATGCTGCCCTCCCGGTCAGCCATCCCTCTCAGTTTCCTCGCCGTAGCCATCTCGCTACCGCTGCTGGTTTCCCGGCACACGCTTCCGCTCGCCACTTTCTACGGCGAATGGACCTCGGCATTGCTGTTTGCGCTCTCCGTCATCGTGCTGGGCGCCTTGGCACAGCGGCAAGGCAGGGGCACGGCCTACCAGGCGGCTCCCGCCCAGTTCCCCTGGATCGTCCTCTTTCCCCTCTGGTTGATCGCCACCGGCATCACGCAGACGCTGACCGGCATGGCCGATGTGTCGGGCAGCCGCTTGCTGACCGAGCTCTCGCTGGCGCTGGGCGCGGCGGTGATGTGGGCTGCGTGGCGACAGGGCCGTGCCGCATCGTCCGTGGAGCGGCAGGCGATGGTGGATGTGCTGGCCATCGCCTGGCTGGTGGCGGGGTTGCTGGGCACGCTGGCGCAGTGGGTGCAGGTGTTTGGCCTGGAGCCGGACACGCTGGGGATGGTGTCCACTTACTTTTACGATGACAACCGCCGCTTGTGGGGCAACCTGAACCAGCCTAACCACCAGGCGACTGTGGCGGGCATCGCGCTGGCGGCGGCGGTCTGGCTGGCGGCGCGCGGGTGGCTCCGGGTGCCGGCCTGGCTGGGGGCGGCGTTGCTGCTGGTGAGCGGGATCGTGCTGTCCGGCTCGCGCACGGGTGTATTGCATGTGGGGCTGGCCGCGGTGTATGCGCTGGTGGCTGCCTGGATGGCGCGGGGCGGGGCGGCGTTTGGCGGTCCGGGCGACCTGGGCGGGTTCGCAGGCAGCATGCAGCGTGCCGGCCACGCCGGGCGCAACCCCATGCGGCGTCCCGCCGGGCTGGCGTTTGCCGCGGTGGCCATGGTGGTTTTGCTGCTGGTCTTGCAGCCGGCGATCAAGAGCGCCGGGCAGGCCATGGACTGGCACCTGTTCGATACCGTGGCGCAGTTGCAGGGGGGGGATCAGCTCTCGTGGCGTGCCGCGATGTGGGCGCACGCGTGGGCGATGTTCCGCGCTCATCCGTGGCTTGGGGTGGGTTGGGGTGAGTATGGCTGGGCGCAGTTCCAGCAGCTCGCGCAGGTGGGCGTGAAAGTCGAGATGTCGCTGCATGCGCACAATGCCGTGCTGGATATGCTGGCCAAGATGGGCGTGATCGGCGCGGCGGGCGTGTTCCTGAGCCTGCTGGCGTGGCTATGGCGCGTGGCGCGCCAGCGCTTGTGGCGCGGGGATGCGCGCGAGCGCGCGCAGACGGGGCTGGTGCTGACCTGGCTGGCGATGCTATGCGCGCATTCGATGCTGGAGTACCCGCTGCACTACTTGTATTTTGTGTTGCCGTTCTGCTTCATGCTGGGCTGGCTGGAGCCATCGGGGTTCGGCCGCCTGCGCGTGCCGCGCGGGTTTGCCGTGCTGGCGGGCCTGGCATTCGCCGGCGTGGCGGCAGCCATCCTGACGACCATGTGGCAGGACTACCGCCGTGCGGAGGCGCGCGAGTACGCCCGTGCCGAGCGCCGGGCCGCATTGCCGATGCCGAACTTCTGGTTCCGGCAGGCTGCCGCGTCGGACGCGATCGAGGAGGCCAGGATCACGCCGGAGAACGCCGCGCAGTTGCTTGGCGCCCATATCGCCGCGGTACACCTGCTGCCGACCCCGACGCTGATCTCGCGCACCGCCTGGCTGATGGCGCTGACCGGCGACCCGGTGCAGGCCCGGGCGTGGCTGGAGCGCCTGCGCTTCTACTTTGCGGGGGATGAGGCCAACCAGTTCGCGGAACTCGCCCGCGCCTGCGCCGAGGTCGACGCGGCCGCGCGGCCGCGGGACTTCTGCGACTGGGTGCAGCTGCGCGCCAAACACAAACCGGAGTGAGCCTCCCCGCCTTCCTAAGCTGCGCCGCGCCGGATTATTGCGGTGCGTAGCCCGGGGGCGGCGGTGGCGGGTAGTAATACGTCGGCGCGGCCACCGGACGCGGGGCCGCGGCCATGTGGCCGTAGACCGGCACCCGGTTGCCGCTTGCGTACATGCATTGCACATACGCCGCGTCGTACTGGCGCTGGCTGCCGTAGCCTGCATACTGGGCATTGCCTGCCCCTACCGCCGCGCCGGTAAGCAGGCCGACCCCGGCACCCACCGCCGCGCCCGTGCCGCCATTGAAGGCCGCGCCGGCCGCCGCGCCCAAGGCGGTGCCCACCACGGCACTGCCTACCGCGCTATTGGTGGCCGCCTGATTGGCGGTGACGCCGCCCACCTGTCCAAAGGCGAACTGGCGGCAAGTGTTGTCGTCGGCCCGGAACTGGTCGAAGTTCTTGCCGGTGCCCGGCAGCACCATCACGCTTGGCCCGCTGGGCATCACCGCGCACCCGGCCAGCACCATCGCCGCGAGCGGCAGGTTCACCAGCATCGGCAGGCTGGGGCGGTTGAAGTGGTTCAGGACGTTCATCTCGGCACCTCGGTACCTCGGTCATCGATCGTGGCCCGCGCACGCCGGCGCAGCGCGCCGTGAGCGCTTCGGGCATTCAGCTTGCCTGTCTGTCACGCATCAGGCATCACGCATCAGGCATGCATCCCGCGCTAGGCGGGTGGCTGTGCCGGCACCTTCTGCCAGCCGCCGGGGCAGGCCTTGATATACGGGTAGTAGCCATCCGGCCGCGTGCAGTGGTACCAGTACGCCTGCTGCTGGGGCGCGGGTGCCGCGGCACCGCCGCTGTCCATGTCCATCGCGCCGTCCTGGCCTTGCTCGATGTACTGCGCCGGCGCCGCAGGTACCGCGACGACCGCGGGCCCATAGGCATAGCCGGGCGGGTAGTAGTACGGGTAGGGGTAGCCCCACCCATAGCCGTAGCCGAATCCGGGGCCGATATAGACGCCTACGCTGCCGTGCCAGCCACCATGCCAGCCGCCGCCGTGCCATCCACCACCACCGTGCCAGCCACCACTTCTTCCCGCCAGCGCGGTACCGCTCGCGCCCAGCGCCGCCAACACCAGCAAAAGCTGGCCAACCCTACGCCCGTTCATGTTGCCCACCTTGGATCGACGCGGAACGTGGTTCCGCTGGCAGCGCAGTTTGCGCCCCCTGACTGCATTGAATACCAATTTGCCGCGCGCCGCGACGCGCCGCCCTCTGGCGAAATGCGGCGTTACGCTTGTTACAGCGGAAGCGGCGCCGGCACGGGACTGTGTCAGGATTGACAAGAAAGGTGGTTCGTATCGGCGATGCGGATCAGGCACATGCGGATGCTGGCGCGGGCCTCGTCCATTGCTTAGCCCGCCGCCACCTTGGCGAGCGAGATCGGGTGGCATAGCGGGATCAGGTCAGAGGTGCGCTTGGTGGTCATGATGGCGGCCACGCGGGCAATGGCCCGGCACGTCGACTTCGGAAGCGATGCTGCGAACTGCATCGCTGATCGCTGTGGATTCTTCTACCTTCCGCTTGGCCCGCAACATTCGTCAGGGCAGGCCGGAAGCAGGGAGATTTCGACACGCCTCCCGTTGCTCACATCGCCCGGCCTGTACACGCCAGAGTGTTCTTGCACAGGCACCTGATTGAAGTTCGTCTCTTTCAAGGTACGCACGACCGCGTGGAGACGTTCCGCCGCCAGAGATTTGGGGCTGCTCTCACCTTCCTCGGCATAGCCCCCGACCGTGATGGCCTGTTGCCTCGGGTACTTGATGCGCTGATCGACCATCCAGTTCGCCAGGCGGAGCATTTCGGATGCGGTCACGACACTTGAGTTGGACGCGAAGTAAACGTCGATGTTCTTGCCCGGCATGCACGCATGCGCGCACTGCATCGACAAGAATGCTGACAGCGCAAGAACGATGTTAGCCGCGCTCATAGATCACATACCCCGCAATGCTGTCGGCGTTCTGGAGTGTCAGTCCGGGCCGAGTTTTTACGAACTTCAAACGCTGAAGATAGCCCAATGAAATCAGATATTTAGGTCTTTTCCGCCACCCAATCCCCCGACTTCCCGCCATGCTTTTCCAGCAGCTTCACATCGCCCATCACCATGCCGCGATCCACCGCCTTGCACATGTCGTAGATGGTCAGCAGCGCCACCTGCACGCCGGTCAGCGCTTCCATTTCCACGCCGGTCTGGCCGTGGGTCTCGGTGCGCACGGTGCAGCGGATGGTGGCGCTGGCCTCGTCCATGGCGTAGTCCACCGCCACCTTGGTGAGCGAGATCGGGTGGCATAGCGGGATCAGGTCAGCGGTGCGCTTGGTGGCCATGATGGCCGCCACGCGGGCAATGCCTAGCACGTCGCCTTTCTTGGCCGTGCCGTCGCGCACCAGCGCAAAGGTGGCGGGCAGCATGGTGATGGTGCCGGTGGCGATGGCCACGCGGTGGCTGTGCGCCTTGGCGCCGACGTCGACCATATGGGCTTGTCCGGCGGAATCGAAATGGGTGAGCTGGCTCATGGCGTGGACCTGGCGGATGCGGGGGAATGAATGCGTGACGGATGCGCTTGCCACGCATGCCGGGGCAGGACGTGGCAAGACCGGACGACGCCCGATGGGAATGGCTTCCGGAGGCCGCTATCATAGCAACATGCGCAAGAACCAAACGCTCGCCGGAGCGCTCTCCTCGCCTGCCCGCCAGGCGCGCCTCATGTCTTCCAGGACTTCCGTGGGCCTTGCCCGCCGCTCGCTGGTGGCGCTGGTGGCGCTGACCATCGCGTTGCCGGCCTGGCCCCAGCAGCGCCTGCTGCTCAACGACCCCACGCGTACCGCGGCGGCGGCCGCGGCCGCGCCGGGGAGCGATAGCCGTGACGGCAGCGACCAGGTCTACGACAACCTGAACCGCAGCGTGAAGGCGGGGCAGAAGTCCGATTTTGGCCTGCGCAGCAACAACACCGTGGTGGAGACCTCGGGCGTGCAGCTGCCCGACCTGGGCGACCCGTCCACCGCGTCGCTCACGCCCGACATGGAGCGGCGCCTGGGCGACCGCATCATGCGCGACATCCGGCGCGACCCGGACTACGTGTCCGATCCGCTGCTGGCCGATTACCTGAACGCGCTTGGCTATCGCCTGGTGCAGGCGGCGCGCCGGCAGAATATCTCCGGCTCTACCGGCGCCGGCACGTTTGCCACGGGGTTCGAGCTGTTCGCGGTGCGCGACCGCACCATCAACGCCTTTGCGCTGCCCGGCGGGTATATCGGCGTGCACACCGGCCTGCTGGTGCAGTCCGATACCGAGTCCGAGCTGGCCTCGGTGCTGGGCCACGAAATCGGCCACGTGATGCAGCGGCATATCGCGCGCGGCATCACCACGCAGGACCAGTCGATGTGGATCGCGCTGGCCTCGATGGTGCTGGCCGGGCTGGCCGCCACCAAGAGCGGCGACGCGGCCGCGGCGCTGGCCATGGGCGGGCAGGCGGCGGCGGTGTCCAACCAGTTGTCTTTCTCGCGCGGCGCGGAGCGCGAGGCCGACCGGGTGGGCTTCCAGATCATGACCGCTGCCGGGTTTGACCCGCAGGGCATGCCTGACTTCTTCAAGCGGCTGCAGCGCGTGATGGGGATTTCGGAAAGCTCGGTGCCGTCGTACGTGCGCACCCACCCGCTTACCTCGGAGCGCATCGCCGACATGCAGGACCGCGTGAGCCATGTGGCGGTGCGCCACGTGGCGAGCACGCCCGAGTACGAGTTCGCGCGGATGCGCGCCCGCATCCTGCAGGAAACCTCGCCTAGCGATCTGCAGAACGCGCGCGCGGCGCTGCAGGCGCAACTGGCGTCAGCCTCGCCGGTGCGCCTGCCCGCGCTCCACTACGGCATCGCGTTCGCCGAGCAGCGTCTGGGCCGCAACGCCGCGGCTGAGCAGTCGCTGGCCGAAGCCCGCCGCTTGTACGGCAACATCCCGGGCGCTACCTCGGGCAGCCCCATGCTGGATGTGATGGCGATCGAGCTGGCGCGTGCCCAGGGCCGGCAGCAGGACGCGCTGAACCAGGCGGCGGCGTCGATGAAAGCGTTTCCGTTGTCGCACGCGTTGGCGCTGAGCTATGCCGCGACCTTGCTCGATGCCGGCCGCACGGACCAGGCGGTGACCTTCCTGCGCGAGCGCACGCGTGAGGAAATTGCCCGCTCCGAGTGGTGGGACCTGCTAGCGCGGGCCTATGCCGCGCAGGGCCGGCGCGTGCAGCAGCACCAGGCGCTGGCGGAGAAATACGCCGTGGATGGGTCCTACCAGGCCGCCATCGAGCAGTTGCAGATCGCGCGCAAGGCGGGCGACGGCGATTTCTACACGCTGTCGGAAGTCGATGCGCGGCTGCACCAGCTGGAGCGCCAGTACCGCGAGGAAAAGCAGGACAACAAGGGCATGCCTAACTGACGCCGAGGCTCAGGCCGCTTGCTCAGGCCGCCTGTTCTCCCGCAGGCGGTTGCGGCTGGCGTACAAAGCCGTAGCGCGCCGGCACTTCGTCCTCGGCAATCGGCTCGATCTGCACGTCGGCGCCGTTGAAGTGAAACACGCCGAGATTGGCCCCGCAGGCCTCGCCATGCCAGGTACAGGCGCTGCTAAAGCCATCCAGGTCGTGGTCGTGCAGCAGCGCGGCTTGCAGGCCGCCGCCGCTTTCACCTTCCACCGTGCCTACCAGCATCACATTGCCGTGCTCATCCGCATGGCAGCCGTGCAGCGTGAAGGCGCGCTGCGAGGTGGTGTGCAGCTTGCCCTGGTGCAGCCGCACGATCCACGGCGCATAGGCCAGCGACACGAACACGCGCTGCGGGCCGTTCTGGAAATACCAGCCACCGCGTTCGTCGCGCTGGTAGTTGCGCTCGATAAAGGCGATCAGCGCCTCGTGGCGGATCGGGTCGCCGGACAGGCCGTGCTGCTGGGCGTACTCGTTGCGCATGCGCCATTGCCCGCGCCGGTCCAGCGCCAGCCAGCCGTAGCAGTTGGGTACGTTGGGCCAGCGGGCCATGGCTTGCTTGACTGTCTCATCCATCTTCGGTGCCTCCTTGCGGGACCGCCCGTGCCCGGGCATTCCGCTCGCATTCGTTCTGGTGACGCTGAGCCGCGGGTGCGGCCCGAAATTCAATCCACGGGGCTAATCCACGCGCTAAGCCACGGCGTCGAAAAACCGCAGGATGCGCGCTGGCAGCCACTCGATATGCCCCGCATAGGGCAGCACCGGCAGCACGCGCAGCCAATCTTCGCGCGGTGTCATGAAACCAACGTGACCGCCATGCGCGGGCTGCTCCAGCCAGACCTGCGGGCTGACATCAGCGGGGCCCGGCAGGTGGCGCGCCGGCAGGAAGGGATCGTTGCGCGCATTGAGCACCAGCGTGGGCACCTTGATTTCGCCAAGCACCGGCTTGCTGGACGCGCGCGCCCAGTAGTCGTCGGTATCGCGAAAGCCATGCAGCGGCGCCGTCACGATATTGTCGAAGGCGTACAGGTCGCGGCTGGCGAGCATGGCTTCGCGGTCGAACAGCCGGGGATATTGGCTCAGCTTGGCCAGCGACTTGCGCTTCAGGGTTTGCAGGAACATGCGCGTGTACAGCATGTTGAAGCCTTGCGACAGCGCCGCGCCGCCGCCGGCCAGGTCCAGCGGCGCCGAGACCGATGCCGCCGCGCTGATATGGCCCGCGGCGCTGCCTTGTTCGCCCAGCAAGCGCAGCAGGGCATTGCCGCCGAGCGAAATGCCCACCACCAGCAGCTTGCGCCCGTGGCCGCAGTACTGCCGGTGCAGCCGTTCCAGGATCCAGTGGAGCTCCTCGGCATCGCCCGAGTGATAGAAGCGCGGCGCCAGGTTCAGCTCACCCGAGCAGCCACGAAAGTGCGGGATCACGCCCTGCCAGCCGCGCGCCGCCAGCGCATGCATCATGGCCTGCGCGTAATGGCTGCCGGAGTCGCCCTCCAGGCCATGGAACATCACCAGCAGCGGGGTATCGGGCGTGACCGGGTGCGTGGTCCAGTCCAGGTCGACGAAGTCATCGTCCGGGGTGGTCCAGCGCTCGCGCTTGAAGGCCACGCGCGGCGGGCGCTGCGTGAAGCGCGCCGGAATGATGGTCTGGGCGTGGCCGCCGGCGAGCCACCACGGCATGCGGCGGCCGCCGCCGAACGAGTCGGTGGCGCGGAGGTCGTCCGGCGCGGGCCGGTGGTGCGAAGGCGGAAGCTGGCTCATGCCTGCAAGGCGATAGGCGGTAGGCGGTCAAGCGACGCGGCGTGACGGGCTGGCCGGCCCGTCACGCGCGCGTCCGATCCTAGTGGAGGGCCTGGCCCGGCGCCGTGCTCACGGTCGCGACCTGGGCGGCGTTGGCCGGGCTGCAATGGATGTGCGCCAGGCGCCAGCCCTCGTGGTTCTGCATCAGCACATAGGTGGTGTGCACATAGAGGTCGGCTTCGACGCGGTCGTCGCCAAAACGCAGGGCTTCGGTCACGTCGAAGATGGCGACGCCCATCGAGGTATGGCTGCTGGTCTCGATCACGTCGATCAGCACCGGCTGCACGTCCAGCAGCTGCGCAAAGGCCTGGCGCAGGTGCTCGTGGCCGATCAGGCGCTGGCCGTCCGGCATCACGCAGGTAACCGAGTCCTCATCCAGCCACAGGCGCAGCGCGCCGTCGGCATCGCGTAGCTTCATGGCCTCGCGAAAGGCTTCTACGATGTCTTCGGCGGAATCGAACAGGCGGGCAAAACGAGGCATGGTGGACTGGGCTCAGGGATTCGTTGGCCGGATAAACACGAACGGCGGGTCAGCGCTTCAGGCCCGGTTCAGGAGCTTGCGCAGCTCCACAAACACCATTTCGGGCTCGATGTCCTTCAGGCAGCGCAGGTGGCCAAGCGGGCACTCGCGCTTGAAGCACGGACTGCATTCGAGCTGCAGCCACATGATACTCGCAGCCTGCGACAGCGGGGGTGTATGGCGCGGGTCACTGGAGCCGAACACCGCCACCTGTGGCCGGTTCAGCGCCGCGGTGACGTGCATCAGGCCGGAGTCGTTGCACACGGCGGCTTCCGACATCGCCAGCAGGTCGACCGCGTCGTCCAGCGAGGTCTGGCCGCACAGGTTGCGCACGAAGGGCGCGGCCTTGACGATCTCGTCGGCGATCTCGGCGTCCTTGGGCGAGCCCAGCGTGACCATTTGCGCATACGGGAACGAGCGCTTGAGCATCTGCGCCAGCTCGGCGAAATGCGCGGCCGGCCAGCGCTTGGCCGGGCCGAACTCCGCGCCCGGGCAGAACGCGATCAGGCGCGTCTGCGGGGCAATGCCAAAGCGCTCCGCGGTCTTGGCCATGCGCACCGGATCGGTCCGCAGGCGCGGCTCGGGCAGGTTCTCCGGCAGGCGGGCGCCGGGCTTGAGCGCCAGCCGCGCGTAGTGCTCCACCATGGGCGGGCGCTGGTCGCGGGGCGGATTGCCGTGGCGGATATTGAGCAGGCCGAAGCGGGCTTCGCCGCGATAGCCGACGCGCAGCGGGATAGCGGCCAGCCAGGGGATCAGCGCGGACTTGAGCGAATTCGGCAGCACATAGGCTGCGTCGTAGCCTTCGTTCTTGAGCTGCTGGGCGAACATCAGGCGGGCCGAGAGCTGCAGCTTGCCGTGCGCCAGCTCGCTGGGGAAGACCTGGTGGATCTCGGGCATGCGGGCCAGCACCGGCGCCACCCATTTAGGGGCGAGGGCGTCGATCTGCAGGCGCGGATGGCGCGCTTTCATGAGGGTGAAGAGCGGCTGCGCCATCAGGGCGTCGCCGATCCAGTTGGGGGCGATGACGAGGGCTTTTTTCATGAATGGGGCGCTGCCGGAAGGGTGGGCGTGGCACATGCTGCGCGCGCCACGCACGCCAACGCTCCGGCGCGCCGCAGGGCGGGCCGGAGCATCGGGGTGGTGCGGTCAAGCGTGGGCCGTGTCAGTGGTGACCCTTGATCACGGTGCCGGGCTTGAGCTTGTAGACGGTACCGCAGTACGGGCACTTCACTTCGCCGGTGTCGGTCACGTCGAGGAAGACGCGCGGATGGTAGTTCCAGGTCGGCGTGTTGCCGGTGGGGCAGTGCAGCGGAAGGTCTTCCGCGCCGATTTCGATCAGGGAGGCGGTTTGCGTCATGGTGTTGCGGGGATGGCTTTCGTTTTTAATCTTTAGTCTGTTGGATGGACTGAAGTATGACTGGTTAACGGGTTAAACGGTTCGTGGTTGCCTGGCGCTTTCGGGTCCGGGGCGGCGCGCAGGGAGTGACCCATGTCGATGGCGGATCGCGACGGAAAAATCTGGATGGACGGCAAGTTGATCGAATGGCGCGACGCCAAGGTCCATGTGCTGACCCATACCCTGCATTACGGCATGGGCGTGCTTGAAGGCGTACGTGCCTGCAAGACGCCGCCCGGCACCACGATCTTCCGCCTCAAGGAGCACACCCGCCGCCTGTTCAACTCGGCCAAGATCTTCCAGATGCAGATGCCTAGCCATGAAAAGAGACATTGTAAACCCCGAGACCCCCTGTGCCAACGCGGGCGCGGGCCCGCCGGGGTCTAAAATCGTCACATTGTGTATGCCGCCACTGCCGCCCGTGACCCTGCCGCCGCCGTCTCGACCCTCCGCCTCCCGTCGTGAATCCCCAGCCCGCATGCACGCCAGGCGGCTGCGCGAGATGCTGTTCTCAGGCGCCTCGGAGGCGGCGATCGGCGAAATGCTGGCGCCTTGGGGGCAGGGAACCGAGCGCGCCGAAATGCTGGTGGAAGCGGCGCTGGCCAGCGGCGATGCCGCGTTGCTCGACCGGGTGGTGCCACCCTGGCGCTGGCGCATCTTGCTGGCGATCCTGGACTGTCTCTATTTCGACTGGGATCCCCGCTTCCAGCCCTACCTGGATTACGGGCTGGCCCGCCATGCCGACGATCCGCAGGCGCTGCCGGTCCCCATTCGCACCGCGCTGGCCGAGGGCCGGCTGTACGCTGGCGAGCGCCCGGCGGCCCTGGCCTTGCTAGCCACGACGGGCAACGCCAGCGGCGGCGATGGCGACGCCCTGCGTGCTTTTGCCCACTTGCAGGAAGGCGACTGGCCAGCCGCCCAGGCGGGCTTCGAGGCTGCGCTCAAGCGGCTACGCGCCGAAAGCCGCCAGCGCACCGGCTTGTTGCCGCCCTCGCTGGCGCCTTGCTACCCGCTGTCCTTGCTGGCCCAGCGCACGCCGGCCCACCTCGAACAAGCCCGCAAGTTCTGCCAGGCGGAAGCGGGCACGCGCAGCCCGGTGCCGACCGAGCGCTGGGGGCTGTGGTGCCACGTGCTGGCCGTGCACAAGGGGGATGCGCGGCTGGACGAGTCCGCGTTCGACTTGCGCCCCGAGGTGCCGCCGCTTGCGCAGTTCTGGCGCGTGCTGCTGCGCGCCTGGCTCGGCGACGTGAAGCAAGCCAGCGGACGGCGCCAGCCGGCGGCCGCCCGCGCCGAGGCCGTCGCGGCGCTGCGCGCGCGCCTGCAAGGCTGCGGCCTGCACTGGTTCGCGCAGCAACTGGACGCCGCGCTGGCGCTGGAAGCGGGCGAACCGGTGCCGCAGGCTTTCTTTGCCGGCCAGCGCCAGGAAAGCTGGCGGCTCGCGCTCGAAGCGTTGCAGGCCCTGGCGGGCGAGACGCGCGCGCCCGACGGCGCCAGCGCTAGCCGCCTGTTGTGGGCGTTGACCATCGACGCCGACGGCGCGGTCGGCACCATCGAGCCGCTGGAGCAGCAGCGCGGAGCGCGCGGCTGGAACAAGCCGCGTCCCGTGCCGCTGGCCCGCCTTGCCGAAGACGACCGGCTGGAGCCGTGGGACGCCCGTGTCGCCCGGGCGGTGCGCCGCGACCAGTCCTATCACCGCCGCTACGTGCTCGATCGCGCCGCCGCCATGCTGGCGCTGGTCGGGCATCCGGGCGTGGTGCTGGCGCAGGCGCCCGAGCAGACGCTGGAAGTGGTGGAGGGCGCTCCCACGCTGGAAGTGGTGCGCCAGGGCGGCCGCTACACCTTGCGGGTCTCGCCCCCGGTGCGCGAGGCCCCGGCGATGGACAGCTTCCTGCCCGCCGGCAGCCGCGCGGACGCCGAGGCCTTGCGCCAGATCACGGTGCTGCGTGAAGGCTCGCAGCGCCTGCGCGTGATCCGCCTCACGCCCGCGCAGCAGGGCGCGGCCCAACTGATCGCCGACGGGCTGGCGGTGCCGGCCGAGGCCCATGCGCAGCTTGATGCCACGCTGCGCGCGCTGTCCGGTCACTTTCAGGTGCACTCTGACCATGACGGCAGCGCCCGCGAGCTCGAGACCGAGAGCCGGCTGCGCGCCGAGTTGTCCCCGCTGGGCGAAGGCCTTTCGCTGCGCCTGGTGGTGACGCCGCTGGGCCCCCTCGGGCCACGGCTGGCCCCGGGCAGCGGGCGCGAGCGGCTGATGGCGGCGGTCAAGGGGGAGAGCCTGGCCACGGTGCGCGACCTCAAGGCTGAGTTGGCAAGCGTGGCTGCAGTGTTCGACGCGCTGCCCTTCCTGGTGCCGCGCTCGCCGGAAAGCGGCGAATACGACTGGACCCTGGCCGACCCGGAGGAAGCGTTGTCGGTGGTCGAGCAGTTGCCCGGGCTGCCCGCCGTGCTGGCGGTGGAGTGGCCCCGGGGCAAGGAAATCCGCGTGGTGGGCGCCGACATCCCGCAACTGGCGGTACATATCGAAACCGAGAGCGAATGGTTCAAGCTGGTCGGCGAGCTGGGCGTGGCCGAGGGACTGGTGCTGCAGCTCGGCGAGTTGCTGGCCTGGGCTGGCAGCCATGCCGGGCGCTTCATGCCGATGGGGCAGGGCGTGTACGTCGCGCTCACGCGCAGCCTGCGCGCCAGGCTGCGCGACCTGGCCAGCGTGGCGCACAACGTGCCCGATGGCATCAAGGTGCCGCTGATGGCGGCGCCCTGGCTGGACGACGTGCTGGCCGGCGCCGGCATCGACCCCGACCAGCATTTCCGCCAGCGCGTGGCGCGGCTGCGCCGGGCGCGCAACAGCGACGCCGTGCTGCCGGCCAACCTGGCCGCGCAACTGCGGCCCTACCAGGAAGACGGCTACCGCTGGGCCATGTCGCTCGCCGAGGCCGGCTTCGGCGCCTGCCTGGCCGACGACATGGGGCTGGGCAAGACGCTGCAGGCGCTCGCCGTGATGCTGGCGCGCGCCGACGGCGGCGCCGCGCTGGTGATCGCGCCGACCTCCGTGTGCGGCAACTGGGCCGAAGAGGCAAGGCGCTTCGCGCCGACGCTGCGCGTGCACATCTATGCCGAGGGCGAGCGCGCGGCCTTGCTGGAACAGGCCGGCCCGCATGACGTGGTGATCGTCTCGTACACGCTGCTGCTGCAGGCGCGCGACGCCTTCTGCCAGCGCGCGTGGCACACGGTGGTGGCCGACGAAGCGCAGGCGTTCAAGAACGCCGCCACCAAACGCTCGCAGGCGGTGTTCGAGCTGCGGGCCGATTTCCGCATGGCGCTGTCGGGCACGCCGGTGGAAAACCGGCTGGCCGAGCTGTGGTCGATCATGCGCTTTTGCAACCCCGGCCTGCTTGGCTCGCTGGCCCGCTTCAACGAGCACTTCGCCGTGCCGATCGAGCGCAATGGCGTGCGCGAGGCGGCCCAGCGGCTGCGCCGCATGATCGCGCCGTTTGTGCTGCGCCGGACCAAGGCCCAGGTGCTGGACGAACTGCCGCCGCGCACCGAGCTGGTGTTGCGCATCGAGCCGGACCCGATCGAGGCGGCCCACTATGAAGCGCTGCGCCGCCAGGCACTCGCCGAAGCCGAGGCCGTGGTCAAAGGCCCGAAGGCCCGCAAGACCGCCGCCGGCCAGCCCGCCGCCGAGGCGCGCATCCATGTGCTGGCGCAACTCATGCGGATGCGGCGCGCCGCCTGCGACGCGCGCCTGGTCACGCCCGAGCTGCAACTGGAACTCGGGCAGGCGGGCGCCAAGGTGCGCGCCTTCGTGCAACTGGCGGGCGAGCTGGCCGCCAACGGGCACAAGACGCTGGTCTTCAGCCAGTTCGTCGACTTCCTGCAACTGCTGCGCCAGGGGCTGGACGAGGCTGGCCTGGCCTGGCAGTACCTCGACGGCGCCACGCCGGCGGCCGAGCGCACGCGGCGCGTGGCGGCGTTCCAGGCTGGCGAGGGCGATGTCTTCCTGATCAGCCTGAAGGCCGGCGGCTTCGGCCTCAACCTGACGGCCGCCGACTACGTGATCATCGCCGACCCCTGGTGGAACCCGGCGGCCGAGGACCAGGCCATGGGCCGCGCCCACCGCATCGGGCAGCAGCGCCCGGTGACCGTCTACCGGCTGATCAGCGCGGGCACCATCGAGGAACGCATCCTCACGCTGCATCACGGCAAGCGCGCGCTGGCCGATGGCATCCTGGAGGCGGGCGAGGACGGCGGGGCCGGATTCATCGGCACGGCGGCGGCGCTGCCGGACATCGACGAACTGGTGGGGCTGCTGCGCAGCTAGGGGTGCAAGGGGTGCAAGGGGTGCAAGGGGTGCAAGGGGCGCTTTCGCCTTTCACCTGTGCGGGCGGCGGGGCGCCGGTCCATGTCTGCTTATACCAACATGGCATACCTTCAAGCGAACTCCATCGTTGGTAATGCGGCGGATCGTTGGTATCTTGCTGTTTTGGCCCGGGGCGCCAGACCCCGGCCAGCAGCCCCGACCCGCATTCCACTTTTCGACGGTACCCCCATGTTCCGCACTGCTACCCGCCGCATCTCGTCCGCTTTCCAGTCCCGTTCGTTCCGTGCTTCCCGCCTGGCCGCCGGCCTTGGCTTGCTGGCCGCGCTAGGCACGCTGGCCGCACCGGCCTGCGCGCAGGATCCGGCCGCCTGGCCGACCCAGCCGATCACCATCCTGATGGGCTTTACCGCTGGTTCCGGCGTGGACATGGTGGGACGCACGCTGCAGGAATCGCTGCAGAAGTCGCTCAAGGCCACCATCATCTATGACTACCGCCCCGGCGCCGGTGGCAATGTGGCCTCCGAAGTGGTGGCCCATGCCAAGCCCGACGGCTACACGCTGCTGCTCGGCACCGCCGCCACCCACGGCATCAACCCGGCCCTGTACAAGAGCTTGCCGTTCGACGCCGAAGCCGATTTCACGCCCGTCGCGCCGCTGGTGGAAGTCTCCAACGTGCTGACCGTGAATCCCGCCGTGATCGACGTGAAGTCGGTCAAGGAGTTCATCGAGAAGGTCAAGGCCAACCCCGGCAAGTACAACTACGCGTCGACCGGCAACGGTACCGGCACGCACCTGGCCTTCGCCGAATTCAACGCGCGCGCCGGCCTGGATATGGTCCATGTGCCGTACAAGGGCGGGCCCGATGCGCTGCAAGCCGTGCTCAAGGGCGAGGTCTGCTGCATTTTTAATCAGGTGCAGAGCGTGTTGCCGCAGTACCGCGCCGGCAAGGTGCGGCTGCTTGGCGTGACCACCAAGAACCGTGTGGCGGTGATTCCCGAAGTGCCGACGATTGCCGAGAGCGGGTTGACCGGCTTCAACAGCACCATCTGGTTTGGCTTCTTCGGCCCCAAGGGGCTGGATCCCAAGATCAGCAAGAAGATCAACGATGCGGTCAAGGTTGCGCTGGAAACGCCGGCGATCCGGCAGAAACTGATCGAGGCGGGGAATTCGCCGCGGATCGAGACGGTTGAGCAGTTCAGGACTACGGTGAAGGCGGATCGGCAGAAGTGGGCGGGGGTGGTTAGGAGTGTTGGGGCGTCTATTGATTGATATGGCGTTGGTTGTTGGGTGCAGGGGCAGAACCGTTGGATCTTGCTGTTTGATTTGGCTTTGATTTGATACGGTGTTGGTTTTTGCACCCAAAAGCCATACGACATCCCCCTGCGGGGGCTGCCGGTCACTCTTCTTTGCGTCGGCAAAGAAGACTAACGAGAAGAAAGCCGACCCTGCCGGGGGCAGAGCAATCAGGCTTATGTGGGGCGGTGGTTGCGTCGTACGGCCCGGAGTGTTGGCTGGCCTTTGCCATACCGGCTTAGAGGTCATCGCTACGTCATGACCCAATGGTCACGTGGTGGTGCCCCTGATCGCTTTGCTCGGTGCGCGTTCGGGCATCTGCCGTTCGCGGTGCGTAGCGCCACGATCCTGCCTGCCTTGGTGGTTTCGTGGTTTTGTCTCTGGCGGCGGGCGCCCGGCCATTTGATGCCCTGCCGTACCGGCGCTACCAGCACCTTGCTATTCACTTCCCTGGTTTCGTGGTGGGCACCGTGGCCCGGTCTGCAGGGCCGTGCTCACACCCACGATGCTCGTCCTCCGAGATAAAACCACGAAACCAGCCACACCCGAAACGGCGCAGCACTTCGCCCCGCGAACGGCAGATGTGGGAATGGTCACCGCACACGAGGTCAGGGGCCGCACCACGTAACCCGTAGGTCATGCAAGTGCGATGTCCTTTGGGCCGGTAGGATCCGCCAGCCAACACTCCGGGCCGTACGACGAGACCACCGAGGCAAAAACAGCCTGATTGCTCTGCCCCCGGCAGGGCGGCTTTCTTTTCGTTAGTTTTCTTTGCCGGTTGTATAGACCGGGGACATGGGTGACACATGTGCGAGGACATGGTTGACACATTTTAAGCGGCATTCGGGTCGTTTAGGTCGATGCTTCCGAAGCGATGATGTGCGAAGTAAAGGGCGTATTTGCCGCTGTGTCTGGCGTCAGGCCGCAGCGCCACGTGCAGCTTGGCTAGGGCATTCGAAACCTTGAAGCGACGTCCCTGGAAACAGAGCTCGCCGTGCCATTTGACCTGCACTACGGTGTCGTCAGGGCCGTATTCGATGGGCGGCAACTGCTCCGGATATGGCCTCGGGCTGGGCCGATACCGCGTGACGGGCGTCGCCAGGCCAAGGGCTTCGTGAGGTCGCTGCTGGTTGTAGACATCGCGCCAGCGATCGAATGCGCGCTGCGCATAACGGCAGGAAGCAAAGTCGTTGCCGGTGAGCACCTCGGCCTTAAAGGTGCGGTGGAACCGCTCATCCTTGCCATTGGTTTGTGGGTGCGCGGGGCGGCTATGGCTCAGGCGTACGCCCAGGCGAATCAACCAGATCGCCAGGGCCGTGAGCTGGCCGGGTTGGGAAGGGCTGCCCCAGGGCGCACCGTTGTCGGCGTTGATGCGCAGCGGCAGCCCATAACGACGGAAAGCCTCGCGCAGATGGCGCTGCACCACTGCAGTCTGGGTTCTGGTGCAGGCCGTGAGCAGGATATTGAAGCGGGAATGGTCGTCCAGCACTGTCAGCGGGTAACACGGCACGCCGTCTCGGGTGGCAAACCAGCCTTTGTAGTCCATTTGCCAGAGATGGTTGGGCTCGGGATGCTCGAAACGCTGCCATGCCACCGATTTGGCGGAGGCCTCCGGGGTAATTAGCCCGTGGCGATGCAGGATCGAGGTGACAGTGCTGGGAGCCGGCGCCTCGGTATGCCCCAGGTCCTGCAAGCGGCGGCTGATCTTGCGCCCGCCCCAGGCAGGATGCTGCTGGCGAAGCGCGATCACGGCCTGTTCAAGGTCGGCGTGGGTCTGTTCCGGGCTGCGACTGGGCCGCCGAGAGCGGTCGACCAGACCGGCCTCGCCTTGCTCGGCATAGCGCGCGAGCCATTTGTAGGCGGTCTGGGGACTGATGCTGAAACGCCGGCATAACTCGCGGCGATTGCTGCCCTCTTGCTGGGCCAGAAGGATGAATTCTTGACGAAGGCTCATGGTGTCGCGCGTGCTCCAAGGCATGGTCGGATTCCGGGCAGATTCATTGCCCGAAAGTGTCAACCATGTCCTCGCACACCCGTCACCTATGTCCCCGGTCTATACACCGGTCAAAGAAAAGTGACCGGCAGCCCCCGCAGGGGGATGTCGTATGGCTTTTGGGTCCAAAAACCAACGCCGATGAAATAAACAGCGACCAACCCCGCAGCCAACCAGCCCATCCCCTCAACAAGTTAAGCAACCACTTACCACCCCCTCCCACTCCCCCTATAATGCCCAATTCCCCCTAAGCCCAAGGGCTAGCCCGCCCCCGGGCGGCTGCCATCCCCCGCCTTCAGCTATGACCTTCCGACCGCCCCAGGCCCTGCTGCGTCCCTGGCATCGTTTTGCCCCGGCCGAGCGGGCCGGCTTTATCGAGGGGGCGCGTTATTTCGCGCCTTCCCTGCCTGCCGTGTTCTCCTGGGGACTGGTGACGGGCGTGGCCATGAGCAAGTCGGTGATGAACGTGCCCGAGGCGATCGGCATGTCCTTGCTGGTCTACGCGGGCTCGGCTCAGTTGTCCGTGCTGCCGTTGTTCGCGGCGGGCCTGCCGTTGTGGACGGTGTGGCTGACCGCCGCCATCGTCAACCTGCGCTTCGTGATCTTCAGCGCGGGGCTGCAGCCGCATTTCAGCTATCTGCCGCTGTGGCGCCGCACGCTGCTGGGGTCGTTCAATGGCGACCTGCATTTCGTCTACTTCATGCAGCGCTATGCCACGCCAGGCCATGAGCCGGGCAAGGAGGGGTACTTCTGGGGCATGGCGCTGACCAATTTCGCCATGTGGCAGGTCTCGTCGATCATCGGCATCGTGCTGGCCAGCGCGTTCCCGGATAGCTGGGGCCTGGGGCTGGCTGGCACGCTGGCGCTGATTCCCGTGATGGTCACGACCATCCGCTCGCGCTCGACGCTGCTGGCGGTGGCTGTGGCTTCCGCGCTGGCGCTGCTGTGCTTCGACCTGCCTTACCGGCTCGGCCTGGTGGCGGCGGTGGTGGGGGCGATCGCGGCCGGCATGGCCAGCGACGAACTGGCAGCTCGCGCGACCTTGCGGGGCATCCGCCGCCGCAAGGCCGAGCATGCGCCCGCGCAGGCGGCGGCCCGGTCAGCGGCCCAGTCAGCAGCCCCGGCGGCAGAGGACCGGGCATGAGCCATCTCGAGATCTGGATCGCGCTGGTTGGCATGGCGCTGGTGACCATCGTCACGCGTGCGTTGTTCCTGATGGCGGGCGAGCGCGTAACGGTGCCGGACCGCATCCAGCGCGCGCTGCGCTACGCGCCGGCGGCGGCGCTGGCGGCCATCATCCTGCCCGACCTGATGACCTGGCAGGGGCATTTCACGCTGGCCCCCAGCAACTACAAGCTGGTGGCCGGCGCGGTGGCGCTGGTGTTCTACCTGGTGACGCGGCGCATGGTGGGCATGATTGTGGCGGGCATGGCGGTCTATACCGCCATGCGGCTGCTCGGCTGAGCCGGGGCCGGGCGAACGCCGGGCCCCGAAGGCGCGAGAAGGTGCGAGAAGGTGCGATCCGCTAGGCCGCGTCGCTGGCGTCGCTCGGCCCTTGCGGCGCGGGGCCAAGCGCCGTGCTCAGCTGCGTCAGCAGCCGCGCCAGGCGGGCCTGCGTGCTGGCGCCGGTCTTGAGGAATACCGCCTTGAGCTGGCTGCGCGCGGTTTCGTGGCGCACGTTCAGGCGCTCGCTGGCTTCGGGCAGGCCCATGCCGGTGGCCAGCAGGCTTGCCAGGCGGGTCTCGGCGGGCGTCAGTCCATAGACTTCGCGCAGTAGTTGCGGCAGTTCCGCCGGTGCCTGCGCGTCTTCATGGATCACCACCAGCGCGGCGGGTTGCTGCCAGGGCAGCGCAAAGATGTGGGAGGGCGGCAGCGGCAGCACGATCAGCTGCGCGCTGACGCCGTTGCCATGGCGGGCGATTGCCGCCTGCGCCGGTACCGTGCTGCGCGGCGCGCAGGCGGCCGTCACCATGTCGGCCAGCGAGCGCGACAACTGCCACTCGCCCGTCTTGCCGGCGGGGGCCAGCCGCCGCACCCAGCGCTCGCCGATGCCATTGCTCAGCAGCACGCGCCGCTCGGGCGAGAAGGCGATCACGCCGAACGACAGGCGCTCCAGGATCTGCCCTGACAGTTGCGCCAGCGTCGACAGCCCGATGGTGCGGTCGCGCATGGCCATGGCGCTGCGCATGTGGGGCAGCGCCCAGTCCAGCGCGCTGACATCCGCCGGCGTGAAATTGCCTTGGGAAAACGAGCGCTGCAGCGCGAAATACACCTCGTAGTGGGGCTTTCGCTCGACCAGGCAGGCCGCGTAGGAGCATAGGTCGAAGCGGTGGAAGAACTCCCGGTAGAAGGGGCTGCGCTGCATCGCGCCTTCGCCGAAATCGCGCGCGTCGATATACCACTCCCCGGGGGAGAGGTTGTGGGCAAACAGCTTGCCCGGATCCAGCGCGTGGAACTCCTTCTCGTAGGCGCTGAACAGCTCCTGCACCGGGCGCACGACCTCATTGACCGTCATCAGGTCGCGATCGGTGTCGCGCACGATCATCGATGCGTGCGCGCTGCCTACGATGTTGCTCAAGGTGTGCAGGCTTCGCTGCCAGGCCTGCGCGTCAAGAATCCCTTCGTACAAGCCACGGATTGCCCCGTGCATGTCTTCGTTCATGGTTACCCCTGCCTTCGCGACAACGGCGCTAGCCGCGTGGCGCCGACGCCGCTTACCGTAAGCGTGTCCGGCACCAGTGCCTTGGGTCCCGTCTGAGGCGGGCCTCTGGCTATGTTCTTGCGTGCTTATCTTGTACCGATTTGTGCATACATTGCGCGCTTTGGCAGCAGCGTACGAGACACAATGCAATTGTCGCACCCCCCATTCAGGGGGTACGTTGCAAGGATGCGGCACGTTGCGCATCGCATGTGGCGAACGGGGCACCCACAGGCGGATGCATCCGGGCCGCAATCCCGCAAAATGGCCCTTGCGATCAGGTAAAATGCCGATTTTCCCCGATTTTCGCTCTCCAGCCACCGCCATGACCTCTGTCCTGCGTCTTTCCGATCTCATCTCCCAAGGCAAAATTGCCGGCAAGCGGGTTTTTATCCGCGCCGACCTGAACGTGCCGCAGGATGACGCCGGCCAAATCACCGAAGATACCCGCATCCGCGCCTCGGTGCCCGCCATCGAGGCCTGCCTGCAGGCAGGCGCCGCCGTGATGGTGACGTCGCACCTGGGCCGTCCGACCGAAGGCGAGTTCAAGCCCGAGGATTCGCTAGCGCCCGTGGCCAAGCGCCTGGCCGAGTTGCTCGGCAAGCCGGTCAAGCTGGTGCAGAACTGGGTCGACGGCAACGGCGAAGTGAGCGCGGTCAAGCCGGGCGAAGTGGTGCTGCTGGAAAACTGCCGCGTCAACAAGGGCGAGAAGAAGAACAGCGACGAACTGGCGCAGAAAATGGCCAAGCTGTGCGACGTCTACGTCAACGATGCCTTCGGTACCGCGCACCGCGCCGAAGCCACCACCCACGGCATCGCCAAATACGCGCCCATCGCCTGCGCCGGCCCGCTGCTGGCCGCCGAGATCGATGCGCTGGGCAAGGCCCTGGGCCAGCCGGCGCGTCCGCTGGTGGCAATCGTCGCCGGCTCCAAGGTGTCTACCAAGCTGACCATCCTCAAGACGCTGGCCGGCAAGGTCGACAACCTGATCGTCGGCGGCGGCATCGCCAATACCTTCATGCTGGCTGCCGGCCTGAAGATCGGCAAGTCGCTGGCCGAGGCTGACCTGGTGGCCGACGCGCGCACCATCATCGATCTCATGGCCGCGCGCGGCGCCTCGGTGCCCATCCCCGTGGACGTGGTGTGCGCCAAGGAATTCAGCGCCACCGCCGTGGCCACCGTCAAGGACGCGAAGGACGTGGCCGACGACGACATGATCCTCGATATCGGCCCCAAGACCGCGCAGATGCTGGCGGAGCAGCTCAAGCTGGCCGGCACCATCGTGTGGAACGGCCCGGTCGGCGTGTTCGAGTTCGACCAGTTCAGCAATGGCACCAAGGTGCTGGCCCAAGCCATCGCCGAGTCCAAGGCGTTCTCGATCGCCGGCGGCGGCGACACGCTGGCGGCCATCGCCAAGTACGGCATCGCTGACCAGGTGGGCTACATCTCCACCGGTGGCGGCGCCTTCCTGGAGTTCCTGGAAGGCAAGAAGCTGCCCGCGTTCGAGGTGCTGGAACAGCGCGCCGCGGGCTGACCGAATTTGCCGAGTTGTTCCGCGGCAGCCCAGCCACGCCGTTGCGCATGGCCGGGCTGCCGTGTTTGCTTGCGGTGTGCCGCTGTCCTACCTGCGCTGGCCCTCGATAAGGAAAATCAGTTCATGACCCGTTCCACCAAGATCGTCGCTACCATCGGCCCTGCTTCCAGCACGCTGGAAATGCTCACGCGCATGATCGCGGCAGGGGTCGACGTGGTGCGCCTGAACTTCTCCCACGGCGTGGCCGCGGACCATATCGAGCGTGCCCGCCTGGTGCGCGAGGCGGCCAAGGCCTGCGGCCGGGAAGTTGCCATCATGGCCGACCTGCAAGGGCCGAAGATCCGCGTTGGCAAGTTCGAGCACGGCAAGATCACGCTGAACGTGGGTGAGCCCTTCATCCTCGACGCCACCTGCACCCTGGGCAACCAGGAACGCGCCGGCCTCGACTACGAGGACCTGCCGCGCGACGTGGGCCCGGGCGACCTGCTGCTGCTCAACGATGGCCTGATCGTGCTGGTGGTGGATCGCGTGCTGGGCCACGAGATCTTCACCACGGTCCGGATCGGCGGCGAGCTGTCCAACAACAAGGGCATCAACCGCCAGGGCGGCGGCCTGTCGGCGCCGGCGCTGACCGCCAAGGACATGGAAGACATCAAGACCGCCATGGCGCTGGGCGCGGACTATGTCGCGGTGAGTTTTCCCAAGAACGCCACCGATATGGAAATGGCCCGCCAGCTTGCCGCGGTGGCCGGCCAGCCGCATCAGCACAAGGCCCGCATGATCGCCAAGATCGAGCGCGCCGAGGCGATCCGCCCGGGCGTGCTGGAAGAGATCTTGCAGGCCTCCGACGGCATCATGGTGGCCCGCGGCGACCTGGCCGTGGAAGTGGGCAACGCGGCCGTGCCGGCGCTGCAAAAGCGCATGATCCGGCTGGCGCGCGAGGCCAACAAGCTGACCATCACCGCCACCCAGATGATGGAGAGCATGATCGTCAACCCGGTGCCCACGCGCGCCGAGGTGTCGGACGTGGCCAACGCCGTGCTGGACGGCACCGATGCCGTGATGCTGTCGGCCGAGACCGCCGCCGGCCGCTATCCGGTGGAAACCGTGGAAGCCATGGCCGCGGTCTGCGTCGAGGCGGAGAAGTCCGAGGTGGTCCAGCTCGACACCGATTTCCTCAACCAGACCTTTGGCCGCATCGACCAGTCGATCGCCATGGGCGCACTGTTCACCGCCTATCATTTGCAGGTAAAGGCGATTGCCGCGCTGACCGATTCCGGCGCCACCGCGCTGTGGATGAGCCGGCATCGCATCCATGTGCCGATCTACGCGATGACGCCCAACCTGGCCTCGCAGCGCAAGATGCAGCTCTACCGCAATGTGGTGCCGCTGCCGCTGGAAGCCAGCGCCGACCGTGACACCGCGCTGGAGCAGGCCGAGGAACTGCTGCTGTCGCGCGGCGTCGTGCAGCGCGGCGACTTTATCGTGCTGACCATTGGCGAGCCGATGGGCCAGCCGGGTGGCACGAATACGCTGAAGATTGTCCGGGTTGGCGCCTGATATGTGCCGCGCCGGACAGACAGCCGGCGCCCGAGCGCACAGGATCGCCCTGGATAAATCGCGTTGAGACGGTGTCTTGCGCGAACAGCAAAGAACGACCAGATCGACAGATCGACCAGATTATTAAACGAGACACCCCATTCTTTCTTTAGGAGTTTGACATGCCACTCGTATCGATGCGCCAGCTGCTCGACCACGCCGCCGAAAACGGCTACGCGCTGCCCGCCTTCAACGTGAACAACCTGGAACAGGTTCAGGCCATCATGCAGGCCGCCGACGAAGTCAATGCGCCGGTGATCATGCAAGCCTCCGCAGGCGCACGCAAGTACGCCGGCGAGCACTTCCTGCGCCACCTGATCGAAGCCGCGGTGGAAGCCTATCCGCATATCCCGGTGGTGATGCACCAGGATCACGGCCAGTCGCCGGCGATCTGCCAGGCAGCGATCGACCTGGGCTTCTCCTCGGTGATGATGGACGGCTCGCTGCGCGAAGACGGCAAGACCCCGTCCGACTACGAGTACAACATCGAAGTGACCCGCAAGGTGGTGCAGCTCTCGCACGCCATCGGCGTGACCGTGGAAGGCGAGCTTGGCTGCCTGGGCTCGCTCGAGACCGGCGAGGCTGGCGAGGAAGACGGCATCGGCGCCGAAGGCAAGCTGGACCATTCCATGCTGCTGACCGACCCTGAGCAGGCCGCCGACTTCGTCAAGGCTACCCAGCTGGACGCGCTGGCGATCGCCATCGGCACCTCGCACGGCGCTTACAAGTTCACCCGCAAGCCCACTGGCGATATCCTGGCGATCAACCGCATCAAGGAAATCCACGCCCGCATCCCCAACACCCACCTGGTGATGCACGGCTCGTCGTCGGTCCCGCAGGAACTGCTCGCGGAAATCCGCCAGTTCGGCGGCGACATGAAGGAAACCTACGGCGTGCCGGTCGAGGAAATCCAGGAAGCCATCAAGTACGGCGTGCGCAAGATCAATATCGACACCGATATCCGCCTTGCCATGACCGGCGCGATCCGCCGCTTCTTTGCCGAGAACCCGAGCAAGTTCGACCCGCGCGAATACCTGAAGCCTGCCCGCGAAGCCGCCAAGCTGGTTTGCAAGGCACGCTACGTCGCCTTCGGCTGCGAAGGCCAGGCCGCCAAGATCAAGCCGGTCTCGCTCGACGCCATCGCACAGAAGTACAAGTCGGGCGAACTCGCCCAGGTCGTGCAGTAAGCAGGACCCGTGCCGTCCCCGCCCCGGTCCCGTCAAACGGGGAGGTGCGGGGACGACGCTTTTCAGGCCCCGGCGCCGGGGCGCTGAAAAGCGCTAACAAAATGAAGCGAAGCAGTTGTTCTGGCCCGGCGCCAGAATCATTCTGTTAGTGCCTCCCGTCGGAACCACCGAACCACCGAAACACCATGTCGAACGCTCTCTACCAGTCCTCCATCACTTCGCTGCCGCTGCTCGGCCACGGCAAGGTCCGCGACAACTACGCCGTCGGCGACGACAAGCTGCTGATCGTCACCACCGACCGCCTGTCGGCCTTCGACGTCATCCTGGGCGAGCCGATCCCGGCCAAGGGCCGCGTGCTCAACCAGATGGCCAACTTCTGGTTCAAGAAGCTGGCTCACATCGTGCCGAACCACGAAACCGGCATTGCCGCCGAGACCGTGGTGAGCCCGGCCGAAGTCGAGCAGGTGCAAGGCCGCGCCGTGGTGGTCAAGCGCCTCAAGCCGATCCTGGTGGAAGCCGTGGTGCGCGGCTACCTGGCCGGCAGCGGCTGGAAGGACTACCAGGCCACCGGCAGCGTGTGCGGCATCGAATTGCCCGCCGGCCTGCAGAACGCGCAGAAGCTGCCCGAGCCGATCTTCACCCCGGCCGCCAAGGCCGAGATGGGCGAGCACGACGAGAACATCTCCTTCGCGGAAACGGAAGCGCGCATCGGCGCCGACCTGGCCCGCCAGATGCGCGATATCTCGATCCGCCTGTACAAGGAAGCCGCCGACTACGCCGCCACCCGCGGCATCATCATCGCCGACACCAAGTTCGAGTTCGGCCTGGACGAGAACGGCACGCTGACGCTGATGGACGAAGTGCTGACCGCCGACTCCTCGCGCTTCTGGCCCGCGGATTCGTATGAAGTCGGCACCAACCCGCCGTCCTTCGACAAGCAGTTCGTGCGCGACTGGCTGGAAGCTGTGCGCATCGACGGCAAGCCCTGGCCCAAGACCGCCCCGGCGCCGGCACTGCCTGCCGACGTGATCGAGAAGACCGCCGCCAAGTACCGCGAGGCGCTGACGCGCCTGACCGGCGAGGAACTGCAGTAATGTTGGGCGGCGCAGGTGCTGGCCGAAGCCGGCCGGTGCGCCAAAGCCGCCTGAAATGCCCAATGGTGTTTACTCCCTCTCCCCTCAGGGGGAGAGGGGAGCGAAAGAAGGCGACGCGAAAGTTGGCGCAATCCCGCAATCCATATGCGCCAGACAGATTTTTAAGGACTTAACGTGAGCAATACAGCCAAGCCGCTGGTCGGCGTTGTGATGGGCAGCAGTTCCGACTGGGACGTGATGCAGAACGCGGTCGCCATGCTGAAGGATTTCGGCGTGGCCTTCGAGGCACGCGTGGTCTCCGCCCACCGCATGGCCGACGACATGTTCGAGTACGCCGCGACCGCGCGCGAGCGCGGCCTGCGCGCCATCATCGCCGGTGCCGGCGGTGCCGCACACCTGCCCGGCATGATCGCCGCCAAGACCATCGTGCCGGTGTTCGGCGTGCCGGTGCCGTCGCGCTACCTGCGTGGCGAGGACTCGCTGCTGTCGATCGTGCAGATGCCCAAGGGCGTGCCGGTTGCCACCTTCGCCATCGGCGAAGCGGGCGCCGCCAATGCCGCGCTGCACGCCATCGCCACGCTCGCCACCACCGACGACGCGCTGGCCGCCGCGCTCGAAGCGTTCCGCGCCAAGCAGACCGAAGCTGCCCGCGCCATGACGCTGCCGGTGTAATACGCACATTCGCACGCACACCGACTAGCCCCAAGCCCCCGAATCCGGAAAGACGCGCAATGCCAACCGATATCCATCCCCACCTGGTCGAAGCCCACACGCCGGAGTCGCGTGCCGAGTTCGGCATCGACAATCCCAGCGCGCCGGTGCTGCCCGGCGCCTGGCTAGGCATGCTGGGCGGCGGCCAGCTCGGCCGCATGTTCACCCATGCCGCGCAGTCGATGGGCTACAAGGTTTGCGTGCTCGATCCGGACCAGGACAGCCCGGCCGGCACCATCGCCGAGAAGCACATCTGCGCGGCCTATACGGATGAAGCCGCGCTGGCCGAGATGGCCAAGCTGTGCCCGGCGGTGACCACCGAGTTCGAGAACGTGCCCTCGCTCTCGCTCGACCGGCTGGAGCAACTCGGCGCCTTCGTCGCGCCGCGCGGCTACTGCGTGTCGATCGCGCAGAACCGCATCGGCGAGAAGAAGTTCTTCGCTTCCTGCGCCGAGCGCACCGGCGTGCCCACCGCGCCGCACTGGGTGATCCAGCACGACGCCGACGTCGACCAGGTGCCCGAGGATCTGCTGCCCGGCATCCTCAAGACCGCGCGCATGGGTTATGACGGCAAGGGCCAGGCCCGCGTCAGGACCCGCGAAGACGTGCGCGCAGCGTGGCGTGCGATGCAGCACGTGCCGTGTGTGCTGGAAAAGATGCTGCCGCTGGCCTACGAGGTTTCGGTACTGGCCGCGCGCGCTGCCGACGGCACCACCGCCACCTGGCCGCTCGCCGAAAACGTGCACCGCGACGGCATCCTGTTCTCCACCGTGATGCCGTCCACCAGCGTCTCCGACGAGATCGCCGCGCGGGCGCGCGCCGCGGCCGCCACCATCACCACCGAGATGGGCTACGTGGGCGTGCTGTGCATCGAGTTCTTCGTGCTGACGGATGGCTCGCTGGTCGCCAACGAAATGGCGCCGCGCCCGCACAACTCCGGCCACATCACCATGGACGCCTGCGAGACCAGCCAGTTCGAGCAGCAGGTGCGCGCCATGGCGCGCCTGCCGCTGGGCAGCACGCGCCAGCATTCGGCCGGCAAGATGCTCAACCTGCTGGGCGATGTGTGGTTCGAGTTCGGCCTGGAACGCACGCCGGCCTGGGACGAAGTCGTGGCCCAGCCCGGCGCCAAGCTGCACTTGTACGGCAAGAGCGATGCGCGCCCCTCGCGCAAGATGGGCCACGTGAATTGCGTGGGCGGCGCGGCGGCCGACGCCGAGCGCGCCTTCGACGCGGCCCTGACGGCGCTGCACATCGCGCCTTGATGGCATGCCCGGCGCATGCGCCGGGCTTTTCCGTTTTCCTGTTTTCGCAGCTCCGTAGTTCCGAAGCTTCGCAGTCACGCCACCCCAGAGATCCCCGATGTCGCGCATGCCCACGTCCGCCGAACTTGACCAAGCGGTCCAACTACTGGAGGCCGGCGAGCTGGTCGCCTTCCCGACCGAGACGGTCTATGGCCTGGGCGCCGACGCGGAAAACCCCGAGGCCATCGCTCGTATCTACGCGGCCAAGGGGCGCCCGTCCAATCACCCGATCATCGTGCACGTGGTGGATGGCGGCGACATCAGCTACTGGGTGGACGATGTGCCGCCGGCCGCGCAAGACCTGATCGACGCCTTCTGGCCCGGCCCGCTCACGCTGATCCTCAAGCGCGCCGCGCATATCCCGGCGGCGGTTGCCGGCGGCCAGGACAGCATCGGCCTGCGTTGCCCGTCGCATCCGGTTGCGCAGGCGCTGCTGGGCCGCTTCAAGCGTGGCCGGGGCGGCATCGCCGCGCCGTCCGCGAACAAGTTTGGGCAGGTCAGCCCGACCACGGCGCAGCACGTGCGCGACGAGTTTGGCGACGCGGTCTTCGTGCTGGAAGGCGACGGCGTTGAGGTGGGCATCGAATCGACCATCGTGGACCTGTCGCGGCTGGAGCAGGGCATTGGCCCGGTGCTGCTGCGCCCGGGCGCGATCACGCCGGCCATGATGGCGCAGGTGCTGGGCGTCACGCCGTTGCCGCCGGACGCTGCTGCGCCGCGCGCGTCAGGCACGCTGAAGGCGCACTATGCGCCGCATACGCCGTTGGCTTTGTGTTCTGCCGCGGACCTGCCTGCGCGGCTGGTCGATTTGCCCGCCGACGCGCGGGTGGCGTGGGTTGGTGTGCAGGCGGTTGCCGATCCGCGGTGTGTGTGGGTAGAGGCGCCTGCCGATGCCGAGGGTTATGCGCGGGCGCTTTATAGCTTGTTGCGTCGGCTGGATGGGGAGGGGTTTGCGCGGCTGGTGTTTGAGGCCTTGCCGGCCGGGCATGAGTGGGATGGGGTGCGGGATCGGTTGCAGAGAGCGGCTGCTGCGTTTGGGGAGTGAGGGGGGTGTTGGTTGTTGGTAGTAACTGCAACTGCTTAAAGTCAAAGGCAACGGCAGTTTCACCACCCCTGCGGGGCGGCGACCTACTTTCTTGTCTTGCCAAGAAAGTAGGCAAAGAAGGCGCGCCGGATGGGGCGACTACCCCCTCGGGCTTCGACGAAAAGAGCGGCCGGGACCCAAACTCGCATCGCCTTAAGGCGATACTCAGACATGGGTCCCTCTTTTCCGCTCTTTTCGCCGAATCCCGAGGCGCCCCATACGGCCTTGGTACACCTTGACGGCTCGCTTCGCATCGCGTTGGGGTGATTCCCGCCCGAAGGGCGGGAATCACGGCTACACCAGTTGGTTGATCTTGCCGCTGGTTGGCTCCCCTCTCCCACTTGTGGGAGAGGGGCCGGGGGAGAGGGCGGGCGCTGGCAAGGGCGCGATCTCACCTTCTCCCGTGCCGGCTGCCAGTATCACGCGACTCACGGTGCGCCCTGATACACCCATTGCAGCAGGGCGTCGTGGGCTTCGCGGGCTTGTGCTGCGTTGGCGTGGTTGATGTAGCTGACCACCACATAGCGGTCGCCGTTCAGCGCATCGACATAGCCGGCCAGCGCCCGGACGTCGTTCAACGTTCCGGTTTTCATATAGGCATTGCCGGCCGCGCCGGCGCGCGTCAGGCGGTTGCGCAGTGTGCCGTCCACGCCCAGGATCGGCAGCGAATCGATCAGCACCGGGCCGACTTCACTGGCCAGCGCTTGCTGCAGCAGCCGCGACATATCGTAGGCGCTGATGCGTTCTTCGCGCGATAGCCCGGAGCCGTTGTCCAGGACCAGGCCGGGCATGTCCAGGCCCTGGCGCGCCAGCCAGCGCTGCACCACCTTGGCCGAGCGGGTGGTGCTGGCCGGGCCGCTGCGGTCCATCTCCGCGCCGATGGTCAGGTAAAGCTGGCGGGCCATCACATTGTTCGAGAACTTGTTGATGTCGCGCACGATTTCCGACAGGGGCTGGCCGTAGTGGCGTGCCAGCAGGAAGGCGTTGCGCGGGGCGCGGCCCATGCGCAGGGCTGGCTGGTGGGTGAAGCGGCCACCAGCCAGTTGCCATTCGGCGACAAAGCCGCCCCAGGTGAATTCGTTGTGCGAGAGCGTGGCGATGTTGACCACGTGTTCGCCGCAGTCGGCGGCGTAGCTGCCGTCGAAGGAGGCCAGCACGGTGCCGTCGGGCTGCGGCGTGACGGCGGGGCGGGCGCGTGCCGACCAGTCGCCGCATTTGCCGTGGGACAGCGCGAGGCGGTTGTCGAGCTTGAGCTGCGCCAGCGCGGGCGTGACCGATACCGCGACCGACTGGTTGGCCGGGTCGGGCGTGATGGTAAACGACAGCGTCTTGAAGGCGTAGAGCAGCGCGTCGGGGCTGACGTTGTAGGCGCGCTGCGTTTCGCCATCGATGGTGGTGCCCTTGTCGAGCGCGGAATCGAAGTAGCTGCGGTCCAGCACCAGGTCGCCGTTGATGGTGGTGGCGCCCGCGGTGCGGGCGGCGTTGACCAGCTTGGCCATTTCTTCCGGCACCAGCTTGGGGTCGCCATAGCCGCGCAGGTAGACGTTGCCGTTGACGGTGCCGTCGGCGCCTGGCTGGTTGTCGGCGTACAGCGCGGTCTGCCAGCGGTAGCCGGGGCCAAGCAGCTGTAGCCCGGCGAAGGTGGTGACCAGCTTCATGGTGGAAGCCGGGTTCATCGGCGTTTGCGCATTCCAGCTTGCGCGGGGTGCCTGCGCGCCGACCTTGATCACGTAGAAGCTGGTGGCCGAGGCAGGCACATGCGCGCGCTTGAGCGCGGCCGTTACGCTGCCTGGCAGGCCTGAGCGCGGCTCGGCGGACTCGGTCGCGGCGTGGGTGGCCTTGGTCTTGTGAGCGGGGGTCTTGGCGGCGGCGGTGCTCACGCCGCTGATGCACAACAGCCCGGCGGCGCAAAGCGGCAGCAGGCGGTGAAGAATGGGGGAAGGGCGATTCGGCATGGTGCCCATGTTAACGCATGGGCCTTGGCGCGGATGACGCCGCCATGCGATTTCCGCAGGTTTTTCCGCAGAAGTTCCGTCTAGTCTTCTGCGGCGTTTGCGGGATCTGCCGAATGAGCCGAATGAGCCGAATGAGCCGAATGGGCCAAGTGCGCCACGCCGATCGCCTGCGGCGGCGCGAGCTTTCCGAGCAGCGTGCGCAGCGTGTCTTGTTCCTGCGCCGACAATGCCCCCGCGACGCGCGCATCGTGCGCGCACACCGCGGCGGTGGCGGCTTCGAGCGTGCGCCGTCCCGCCGGGGTCAGCACCAGGCTGTAGGCGCGGCGGTCGTGCGGCGCCGGGCGGCGCGCCACCAGCTTCATGTCCTCCAGCGCGTCGACCAGCAGCACCGCGCCCGAGCGCGCGATGCCCAGGATGCTGGCCAGCTCGGTCAGCTTGAGCAGCGGATTGCGCGAGACGATCACGAGCGCGGAGAAACGCGGCGGCGTGATGTTCCACTGCGCCAGCGATTGCACGAAGTCTTCGTAGATACGGATCTGCGCGCGGCGGATGGCGTAGCCGACCAGGCCGTCCAGCACGCCGTAGTCGACGTTGGCGATATGCGGGTCGAATCCGCCGGGCGCATCGGCCGCCTGGCTGGCGCCGGCGGGATCGGGGGCGAGGGCGTCGCGGCTGCGGCGCGCTCGCGCCTTGGTTGTGGTCATGAGGCCTGGGCGTCGGTCGATGGATGTGGGTGGCGATGGCTGCCTGAAAAACCGGGCCGCCTATACGACGCGAAAATACCGCATTTCCACCCGGTCCGGATAGCGGGCGCCGGTGGCGACAAACAGGTGCTGCATGAGCCAGTCGTAGCCGGGCGCCGCCGTCTCGAAGCGGGGCGCGGTGCGGAAGTAGATCAGGCGCGGGTCGACGATCTCGCCGCCGGCCAGGCGCGCGATCAACTCGGCGGGTCCGCTGCGCACGCCGGCGTTGACGATGTAGATGCGCGCGCCGTCGTCGGTCTCCAGCACATAGCGGGCCTCGATATCGGCCACGACGATGCCGTTGCCGGCGTCGTGGCGCACCAGCTGGAAGTCCGCGCCGCCGGGCAGGATGCGCCCTTGCAGGCGCGGCCCGGAAACGACGCCATCGAGAATGGGAATGACCCGCCGGTTGCCCAGCGCGCTCGCGCCCACCTCGGTGACCGGCGCCAGCCGGAAGCTGAAGTCCGCCACGTGCTCCAGCGTGGGCGTGGGCAGGGCGGCGATGGCAAAGGGTGCGGCGGGCGCGGTCATTTCAGCAGCTTCCAGTTGCCGTTGTCGATGGTCAGCATCACGCGGCCGCGGGTGTCAAAGCCGAAATGATCCTGCGCGGTGTAGTTCAGCACGCCGTGCGACACCACGATATTGCGCTCGCTCTCCAGCGCGGTCTTGAGCGCGCGGCGGAACTCCGGCGTGCCCGGCTTGGCCTGCTTGAGCGCCACCGGCACGATGCGTTGCAGCACCAGGCCCGCATCGTAGGGGTGGGCGCCGAACTGGGTGCGGGTGTCGGGGCCGTACTGCTTCTCGTAGCGGCCCACGTAGTCCAGCCCCGGCTTCTTGGTGGCGGCGCTGTCCGGCAACTGCTCGGCCACGATCACCGGCCCGGCGGGCAGGATGGAGCCGTTGACGGCTTTGCCGCCGATACGGATCAGGTCCTTGGTGGCCGCGCCATGCGTGTGGTAGACCGGACCCGCGTACCCGCGCTCGCGCAGCGTGGTGTGCGGCAGGGCCGCGCCGGTGCCGGCGCCGGCGATCAGCACCGCGTCGGGGCGGGCGGCGATCAGCTTGAGCGTTTGCGCGGTCACGCTGGTGTCCGAGCGCGCATAGCGTTCGGTGGCCACCAGGCGCATGCCGCGCGCGGTGGCGGCGGTGGTGAACTCCTTGAGCCAGGTCTCGCCGTAGGCGTCGGCAAAACCGATGAAGGCGATGGTCTTGACGCCTCTGGCGTGCGCCGCATCCGCCACGGCCTCGGCCATCAGCTTGACCGGCTGGGCCAGGCGATACGTCCATTCGCCGCGGCCGGGCTTGAGCTCGATCGGCGAGAAGGCCAGCTGCACGGTCTGGCTCTCGTCGGCCACTTCGGCAATCGCGATCGACGGCGCCACCGCCGACGAGCCGAGGATGATGTCGACCTTGTCCTCGCTGACGAAGCGGCGCGCTACCTTGGTGGCCTGGGTGGGATCGGAGCCGTCGTCCAGCACGATATAGCGGATCTTCTCGCCCGCGATGGTCTCCGGCAGCAAGGGCATGCTGTTCTTCTGCGGGATGCCGAGCGAGGCCGAGGGGCCGGTCGACGCGATGCTGACGCCGACCGTCACGTCGGCAAGCGCGGGCGCGGCGCCAAGCGCGGCGGCAAGGCTGGCGATGACGGCAAGCGCAAGGCGGCTGGCGGGCGTGGCAAGGTGTGTAGGACGTGTAGAGCTGGGGCGCGGCACGATGTCTCCTTTTCTTCGAATGACGCCGGCTTCTCAGGGCCGGTCGGGGGGCATGATACGACGGACTGGCGCAATCACAGAGGCGCGCGGCCCGCTTAGCGCGGCGGCGCCTGCAGCGATTGCCGGTCGAAGCCGGCGAGCTGCTTGTAGCGCAGCGCGATCGCTTCGAGCTCGGTGCGCGGGATCACGGATTCGATATCGCTGAAACCCTGCGGCGCGCGCTGCTCGGCCAGCTGCATGACCTGCTCGGGCCCGTTCATGCGGTTGCGCAGCACGATGGCCGCGGTGCGCGGCAGCCGTTCCGCTTCGTACTCGCGCAGCGCATGGCCGGTGCCGGAGGCGTCGCGCGGCGCGCCGTTGGCCAGGAGGCTGTCCATCAGGTAGCGCGCATCGAGGATGGCCTGCGCGCTGCCGTTGGAGCCGATCGGGTACATCGGGTGGGCGGCGTCGCCCAGCAGCGTCACGCGGTCGAAGGTCCAGCGCGGCAGCGTGTCCTTGTCGACCATGGGGAATTCGTAGATGGCCTGCGCGCCGTCGATCAGCGCGGGGATGTCGATCCAGTCCCAGCGCCAGTTCGCAAAGGCTTCGCGGAACACGGACTTGTCGACCTGCTTGTTCCAGTCGCTGCGCGGCGGGGTATCCGGCGCGCTGTCGGGCACGCGCAGCTCGGCGATCCAGTTGACAAGCGAGCGCCCCTGGCGGCGCAGCGGCTCGGAGATCGGGTAGGCCACGAACTTCTGGTCCTGGTGGCCCGCCATGAACATCGAGCTGCCGTCCAGGTATGGCGGCGCCTCGGTGACGGCGCGCCACAGCGTGCGGCGCGAGAAGCGCGGCGCGTCGCCCTGCGGATAGAAGTGGCGGCGCACGGCGGAGTGGATGCCATCGGCGCCCACCAGCACATCGGCCCGCGCCGTCACCTGCGCGTTGTCGCTGCGCCGGCGCAGCGTGAACTCCACGGGATCACCCGCGCGCGCGCCGGTGCTCGTGACCGCTTCAAACGTATGGCCGGCATGCACGCGCTCCGCGCCCAGGCGCTCCACCACGGTGCGGTAGAGCAGCATCTGGAATTCGCCGCGATGGATGGAGAACTGCGGCTGGCCGTAGCCCGCCGCGCGCCCGCGCGGCTCGTGCCAGATGCGCTGGCCAAGCTTGTTGTAGTAGGACAGGGACGAGGTCTGCACCGCCAGCTCGGCCAGTGCATCGTGCAGTCCCAGCTCGGACAGCTCGCGCACCGCGTGCGGCAGCAGGTTGATGCCCACGCCGAGCGGGCGCAGCGTCTCGCTGGCTTCCCAGACCTCGGCCTCGATGCCGTGCCGGTGGCAAAGCAGTGCCAGCGTCAGGCCGCCGATGCCGCCACCGGCAATCGCGATCTTCATGGTGTTGTCTCCACGGCTTGTTATGGAATTCCCGGGCCGCGCGGGTGCTCCATGGGGAGCCGGCGGCCACTGGCAATATTGTTATAGAGTATAACTAAATGCGCGAAGGCTTCAAGATCGGCGGCGTGCGGGGAAACCCGCAAGCAAGCGCCGCATGCACGTCCTGAGCACGGGGTTTGTGGGAATCCGCTGACACGAAGTTCGGCCAAGCCCCGGTTCCGCGCAGCGGCACCGGGCCCCATAGTGAATCTACCTGCCGCAAAGCATGGACCTTGCGGTAAACGCGATAACGATGCCTGGGTGCATTACCAGGCGCAAAACAAATCTCAAAAGGAGCCTCATCATGCGTACCGTAACCCTGTCTATCCTGCTTGCCACCCTGCTGAGCGTGGCGGGCTGCGCCGACATGACGCCCAAGCAGCGCAATACCGCCATCGGCGCGGGTGTTGGCGGCGTGGCCGGCGCGGCACTGATCGGCGGCCCGGCGGCCACCATCGGCGGCGCGGCGCTGGGCGGTGTGGTTGGCAACGTGGCGACGCCCGAACGCCGGTAAGCAAACAGCAGCGGGGCGCAGCGCGACGCGGCCCGCCACAAAACAAAAAGCGGATGCCGTCGGCATCCGCTTTTTGTTTTTTGACGCTAAGGGTCAGCAGGCAGACTTTACGGCGGACTTTCCGGCCTTCCCAGTCTTTCCGCCTTGCCCCGCGTTGGCCACCGGGAACACCGTGTCGTAGGCCCAGTTGTAGACGAACGCATAGACCACGTAGAAGGCGGCCAGGGCGATGTCCATGATGAAGGCATCGAAGAGACTCATGTCGAGATACCACGCCACCATCGGCAGGAACACCACCAGCAGGCCCAGTTCGAACAGGATGGCGTGGAGCACCCGCACGGCAACCGGCTTGCGCAGCTGCCCGGTGAACCGCAGCATGGCCTTGTCGAACAGCACGTTGTAGAGGTAGTTCCAGCCGGCGGCGATCAACGATGCCACCACGGCGAGGATGCCGATCTGGTGCAGGGCGAAGCCAAAGACCCAGCTGCCCACAGGCGCGACAATCAGCAAGCCAATCACTTCAAAGCCGATGGTGTGACGAATCCTGTCCTTGGTGCTGCGCATGATACTTCCTGTCTGGCGTGTGAATAGAGGGCATTCTATCGAGTATTCTGAGATGGTAAAGTTAGGTTCTATCGCTAAAAACGATGGATGGGTCACGGCCCGTCCCAAGGAATCGACATGAGCCTCTCGCTCGAACAATTGCAGGCCTTTGCCGCGGCTGCCGAATGTGGCTCTTTCTCCGCCGCCGCGCGCCGGCTGGGCAAGGCCCAGTCGGTTGTCAGCGCGGCCGTGTCCAATCTCGAGATCGACCTGGGCAACCAGCTGTTCGACCGCGGCGGGCGCTATCCCACCCTGACCGCCGCGGGCGAACGCCTGCTGGCCGAGGCGCGCGTGATCCTGGAGCGCTGCGAGCATTTCCGTGGCGTGGCCAAGAGCCTGGGCGAGGGCGTGGAGAGCCGCCTGGTGCTGGCGGTGGACGAACTCTATCCGGAGGAAACCCTGGGCGTGATGCTGGAGGAGTTCTCAGCGCGCTTCCCGGCGGTGGAGCTGGAATTGCTGTTTCCCTTGATGGAAGACGTCAGCCGGCTGGTGCTGGAGCGCTGCGCCGACCTGGGAATCATGTGGCGCCAGGAGGTGCTTCCGCCGGAACTGGGTTTCCGCGCGCTGGGCTGGGTGCCGATGCGCATCATCTGTGCCCCGGACCATCCGCTTGCGGACCAGCGCGTGGGCTGGGAGGAGCTGAAGCGCTACCGGCAACTGATGGTGGCCACCCGTACCGATAGCGAGGAAAAAATGCGGCTGCGCGTGGCCGCCGAAGTCTGGTGGGTGGAGAGCCAGTGGGTCATCGTTGAACTGGTCAAGCGCCGGCTGGGCTGGGCCTTCGTGCCCTGGCACGTGGCGGCCAACTCGCCGGCGGGCGCGCAACTGGTGTCGCCCGCGCTGGAGTTCGACGACCAGGACTGGCCGGTGGCGATGGAGCTGGTGTGGCACAAGCAGCGGCCGCTTGGCAAGGCCGCCACCTGGCTCAAGGAGCGGGTGAGCAAGCAGCCGCTGCCGCGTCCCGAGGTGCCCGCCCGGCCGTAGCCGATGTTGGTAAGTATCGGCGCTATCGGGTCAGCCCGAATTCCCTGGCCAGCGTGCTATAGCGCTGCACCGTTCGCTGCACATAGGTATCCAGGTCAGCGCCGCCCAGGTCGGCGGGGAACAGGCCTTGCTCCGCGCGCAGCCGGGCGAATGCCGGGCTGGCCTGCAGGCGCGCGAAGCGGCTGGCCCAGCGCTGGTAGTCGGCCTGCGCAACCTTGGGGCCCATGTAGAAGCCGCGCAGGATGGGCCAGACGATGTCGAAGCCCTGCTCGCGCGCGGTAGGCACGCCGGCCAGCCTGCCGGGCAGACGCTGCGCCGCCAGCACGGCCAGGATGCGGATGCCGCCCGCGCCGAGCTGCATGGCGGCCTCCGATGCGTCGCCGGACACCGCCTGGACGTGCCCGCCCTGCAGTGCCGTGAAGGCCTCGCCGCCACCCTCGAAACCCACGAAGCGCATGCGCTTGTAGCCCACGCCGGCCTGCCGCGCCACCAGCGCGGCCTTCATCCAGTCCTGGTTGCCGATGGTGCCGCCGGCCCCGAACAGTACCTGGTCCGGATCCGACCTGAGCGCTGCCACCAGGTCCTTCAGGGTCTTGAAGGGCGAATCGGCGCGTACCGCTATCACGCCGTAATCGGTGCCGAGCGCGCCCACCCAGCGCACGTCCGCCGCGCCGTACTTGCCGAACTTGCCTTGGGCCAGCGCCAGCAGGGAGCCGTCTGAAAAGGCGACGATGGTGTCGGGCTCGGCGGGGCGCTGCGCCACGATGCTGTTGTAGGCGACCGCGCCGATGCCGCCCGGCACGTAGGCCAGCCGCATCGCCTGCTCGGTGAACCCGGCCTCCAGCAGCGCGCGCTGCGCCAGCTTGCAGGTCAGGTCGAAACCGCCACCGGGCTTGGCGGGCACGATGCATTCCGGCGCGGCCGCCGCCGGCCGCGCACAGGCGACGGCGAGGGCGAGCGCCGCACAGGCATAGCGCAGGGCGGCCAGGACGTGGCGCATCGATTCTCCCCCGGGGGCAATTGGACGGCAGACAGCTTACCGGGAAATTCCAAACAAATCCGCTGGCTGGCGATGCGAAAATCAGGCATAACAAAACGCCGCCAAGAAGCAGGAGAACACCCTTCCATGAGAGTACTGCTGGTCGAGGACCACGATGAACTGGCCACCTGGGTGATGCAGGCGCTGCGCGCGCTGCATTTCACCGTGGAGCGCGCGGCCGACGCGGCCAGTGCGCAATCCCTGCTGTTCAGCACGCACGCCGGCAGCGCGGGCGGGGCCGGCAGTGACTACGCGCTGGTGCTGCTGGACCTGACCCTGCCCGACCGCGACGGCCTGGACCTGCTCGCGCGCCTGCGCGCTCGTGGCTGCCGCGTGCCGGTGATGATCCTGACCGCGCGCGGCGAAGTGGGCGAGCGGGTCAAGGGCCTGGACCTGGGCGCCGACGACTATATGGCCAAGCCCTTCGACCTGGCCGAGTTCGAGGCGCGGGTGAAGGCGCTGCTGCGCCGCGCGCGCCAGACCGAGGCGCCGCTGGTGGTGTGCGGCGGCCTGGGCTTCGATACGGTGTCGCGCCATTTCCAGGTGGGCGGCGTGCCGCTGGCGCTGACGCCGCGCGAGCATGCCGTGCTGGAGATCCTGATGACGCCGCCCGGCAAGACCGTCAGCAAGGACCGCATCTACGCCAGCATCTTCACCCTGGCCGACGACACCCAGCCGGATGTGATCGAGGTCTACGTGCATCGCCTGCGCCGCAAGCTCGAAGGCTCGGGTGCTGCCATCGTGACCTTGCGCGGGCTGGGCTACGTGCTGGAGCCCAGCGTTGGCTGAGCCGCGCAAGCGCGCCGCCAGCCTGCGCGCACGCCTGCTGTGGTGGCTGATCCCGCCCATGCTGGCGCTGCAAGCCGCGTATGGCGTGGTGGCTTACTCCAATGCGCTTGAGTCCGCCGACCAGGCCTATGACCGCACCTTGCTGGCATCGGCGCGCAATATCTCCGAGCGCATCACGCTGACCCCCGAAGGCGTGCGCGTGGACGTGCCGTATATCTCGCTCGATACCTTCGAGGTGGGCATGAACGCCACCATGTTCTACCGCGTCAGCGGCGTGCATGGCGAGTTCGTCTCGGGCTACGACGACCTGCCGCCATTCGACGCCAGCCAGCCGCGCACCAAGCTATATCCGGCACTGGTGAGCTTCTACGACCGCACCTACCGTGGCCAGCCGATCCGCATCGCCGCGCTGCGCCAGCCGGTGATGGACGCCAGCGGCACGCGCGGCGGCATGGCCTTGATCGAGGTGGGCGAGACGCTGGACTCACGCCAGGCGCTGACGCGCAACATCCTGTTCGATGTGCTGTGGGGCCAGCTGATGCTGGTGCTGGCCGCGGTGCTGGTGATCTGGCTGTTCACGCGGCGCGCGCTGGCACCGCTCGATGCGCTGCGCGAAGCCGTGGCGCAACGCCAGCCCGGCGCCACCACGCCGCTGCCGCTCGACAGCGCCCCGCGCGAGACCGCGCCGCTGGTGGAGGCCATGAACGGCTACATGGCGCGGCTGGAACAGGTGCTTGCCGCGCAGCGCCGCTTTATCGCCGACGCGGCACACCAGCTGCGCACGCCGCTGGCCGTGCTGCACACGCAGGCCCAGCTGGCCGCGCGCGAGCACGATCCCGACGAGCAGCGGCGCATCGCGCAGGGCCTGGCCGACAGCACCGCGCGCATGGCCGCGCTGGCCGACCGCCTGCTGTCGATGGCGCGCGCCGCGCACGGCGGGGCCGCGGCGCCGCGCGCGCTGGACCTCGCGGCGTTGGTGAGGGAGGTCTGCCTTGAGCTCACGCCCGCCGCGCGTGCGCGCCGCATCGACCTGGGCTTCGAAGGCGAGGGCGCGCAGCCAGTGCGTGGCACCGATCTGCTGCACGAGCTGGTGACCAACCTGGTCGACAACGCGCTGCGCTATACGCCATCAGGCGGCATGGTCACGGCGCGTGTCTTGCGCGCGGGCGAGGCGGTGGTACTGGAAGTGGAGGACGACGGCCCCGGCATTCCCGCCGCGGAACGCGCGGCGGTGCTGGAGCCGTTCTACCGCGGCAAGGCGGCGGGTTTGAAGGCGCCCGGTGAGGCGGCTCCCGCCGGCTCGGGGCTTGGCCTGACCATCGTGCGCGACATCGCCCTGGCGCATGGCGCGTCGCTGGCGCTGCTGGATGGCGCGCAGGGCAGGGGCCTGCTGGTGCGGGTGCGTTTCGCGCCGGCATAGGGCGGCGCGAAGGCTTCCACCGCCATTCGCCATCTGCGATCTGCTTTTTGCTATTGCGTTGCCGAGCCGCCGGGCGCTGCGCCAGCCGGCGCCGTATTCGACGCGCTCTCCGTCTCGATATGCCAACCGCCGCCCAGTGCCTTGATCAACACCGCGCTGGTCGTGTACTGGCGGCCTACGATGGTCAGGTAGGTGCGCTCCGCCGTGTAGGCGGTGGTCTGCGCGGTCAGTACGTCCAGCAGGCTGGCGGTGCCGGCGCGGTAACGGTTGTTGACCAGGGCCAGCGCATCGCGCGCCGAACGCAGCGCGTCGTTCTGCACCACGCTTTCCTGCTCCAGCAGGCGCGCGCCGGCCAGGTTGTCCTCGACCTCCTGGAACGCGGCGAGCACCGTCTGGCGGTAGTTGGCCACGGTCTGGTCATAGGCCGCCACCGCCTGTGCCTTGGCCGCGCTGCGCAGGCCGCCGTCAAACAGCGTGCCGGCCAGCGCCGGGCCGATCGACCACACGCGGTCCGGCAGCGACAGCCAGCGCGCCAGCGTGGCGGCGGAAAGCCCGCCGGTGGCCGACAGCGACAGCGTCGGGTAATAAGCGGCCTGGGCTACGCCAATCTGCGCGTTGGCCGCGGCCATGCGGCGCTCGGCCGCGCCGATATCGGGCCGGCGTTCCAGCAGCGCCGACGGCACCGCGACCGGCACGCGCGGCACGGCGGCGGCATAGTCCTGCGGCGTGATGGAGAGGTCGGCCGGTGGCTTGCCAGTCAGGATGGCGATGGCGTGCTCGAGCTGCGCGCGCGTGATCTGGATATCGATCTGCTGCGCCTGCGCGGACTTGAGCTGGGTCTCGGATTGCAGCACGTCGGAGCGCTGGGCGGTGCCGGCTGCGTACTGGTTGCGTACCAGTTGCAGTGACTTCTCGTAATCGACTACGGTGCGGTCAAGCAAGGCCTTCTGCTGGTCGGCGATGCGCAGCAGGAAATAGCTCTGCGCCAGCGTGGACTGGGTCGACAGCAAGGTCGAGGCCAGGTCGGACTGGCTGGCCTGTGCGCTGGCCTCGCTGCTTTCCACCTGCCTGCGCACGCGGCCCCACACATCGATTTCCCAGCTGGCCGACAGCGTGGCGTTCTGGCTGTTGCCGATCAGGCCGCTGCTGCCGCTCGCGCGGCTCAGCCCGGCCGATGCGCCCAGCGTGGGGAAGTAGCCGGCGCGCGCCGATTGCAGCGCGGCCAGCGCTTGCCGGTACTGCGCCTCGGCCGCCTTGATGTTCTGGTTGGATACCTGCACCTGCGACATCAGCGTGTCGAGTGCCGGATCGCTGAACACCGCCCACCAGTTGCTGCGCGCGCTGGCATCCTGTGGCTCGGCCGGTTTCCACGTGCCCCACTGCGAGGTGTCGGCGGGTGCTTCCTTGAAGGCCGGGGTGCTGGGCGCGTCCGGCCGCTTGTAGTCGGGACCCACGGCGCAGCCGCCCAGCAGCAGGGCGCAGGCTGCCGTCAGCACGGTCGCGGGGACGGAAAGGGCGGGGAGGCGAAGAAAAGCGTTCATGGATCGCATTCAGGGTTCGAGGCTGACCGTGCCTGCAGGCACGGCGGAGCGGCGCTGGCGCCAGGCTTTCACCTTCAGGCGCCAGCGGTCCAGCGTCAGGTACACCACGGGCGTCGTGTACAGCGTCAGCAACTGGCTGACCACCAGCCCGCCGACGATGGAGATGCCCAGCGGCGCGCGCAGCTCGGCGCCGTCGCCGTGGCCGATCGCCAGGGGTATCGCGCCCAGCAGGGCGGCCATGGTGGTCATCAGGATCGGGCGGAAACGCAGCAGGCAGGCGCGGTAGATGGCGTCACGCGGCGACAGGCCCTCGCGCCGCTCGGCGTCGATGGCGAAGTCGATCATCATGATGGCGTTCTTCTTGACGATGCCGATCAGCAGGATCACGCCAATCAGCGCGATGATGCTGAAGTCCGTGCCAGAGGCCAGCAGCGCCAGCAGCGCGCCCACGCCGGCCGACGGCAGCGTGGACAGGATGGTGAGCGGATGCACATAGCTCTCGTACAGCATGCCGAGCACGATATAGATGGTGATCAGCGCGGCCAGGATCAGCAGCGGCTGGCTCTTGAGCGAATCCTGGAAGGCCTTGGCGCTGCCCTGGAAGTTGGCCTGCAGCGTCTCCGGCACGCCAATGCGCGCCATCGCGTCCTTGACCATGTCGGTCGCCTGCGACAGCGAGACGCCCTCGGCCAGGTTGAAGGATATGGTGGAGGCCGCGAACTGGCCCTGGTGATTGACGCCCAGCGGGGTGCTGGTGGGCGCGAAGTGCGCGAAGGCCGACAGCGGCACCCGCTTGCCGCCGCCCGTGACCACGTAGATATCCTGGAGCGCATGCGGGCCCTGCAGATACTCGGGGCTGAGCTCCATCACCACCCGGTACTGGTTGAGCGGATTGTAGATGGTGGACACCAGGCGCTGGCCGAAGGCATCGTTGAGGATCGCATCGATCTGCTGCGCGGTGACGCCGAGCTTGGACGCGGTGTCGCGGTCGATGATCACCGAGGTCTGCAAGCCCTTGTCGTTGGTGTCGGTGTCGACGTCTTCCAGCCCCTTGAGGTTGGAGATGGCCGCGCGCACCTTGGGCTCCCACTCGCGCAACACGTCGAGATCGTCCGACTGCAGCGTGAACTGGTAGGCCGAGCTGCTCTGGCGCCCGCCAATGCGGATGTCCTGCACCGAGGTCAGGAACAGGCTCGCGCCAGGCTCCTTGGCAAGCTTGACGCGCAGGCGCGCCACGATGGCATCGGCGGACTCGCGCTCGGACAGCGGCTTGAGCGTGACGAACATCTGGCCGGTATTGCGTTGCGAGCCGCCGGTGAAGCCGGTGACATTGACCACCGCCGGGTCGGATTGCACGATCTTGATGAAGTTATCCAGCTTGGTGCGCATGGCCTGGAACGAGGTGGCCTGGTCGGCGCGGATAAAGCCGATCAGGCGCCCCGTATCCTGCTGCGGGAAGAAACCCTTGGGCACGATCGTGTAGAGCCAGACATTGAGGCCGATGGTGGCCAGCAGCACCAGCCACACCAGCGCGCTGTGGCGAAGCGCCACCGCCAGCGTGCGCGAGTACCCATTGTGCATCCAGGTGAACACCCGCTCGCTGGCGCGGTAGAGGCGGCCCTGGCGCTCGGGGCGCACCGGCTTTAGCAGGCGCGCGCACATCATCGGCGTGGCCGTGAGCGAGACCACCAGCGAGACCAGGATCGCCACCGACAAGGTGATGGCGAACTCCTGGAACAGCCGCCCGACGATGCCGCCCATCATCAGCAGCGGGATGAACACCGCGATCAGCGACAAGCTCATCGACAGCACCGTGAAGCCGACTTCGCGCGAGCCCTTGAGCGCGGCTTCGAGCGGCTTCATGCCTTCCTCGATGTGCCGCGAGATGTTCTCCAGCACCACGATGGCGTCATCCACCACAAAGCCGGTGGCGACCGTGAGCGCCATCAGCGACAGGTTGTTGAGCGAGAAGCCGGCCAGGTACATCACCGAGAAGGTGCCGATCAGCGACACCGGCACCGCCACGCTGGGGATCAGCGTGGCGCGCACGTTGCGCAGGAACAGGAACACCACCATGATCACCAGCGCCACCGAGATCATCAGGGTGTGCTCCACCTCGCGCAGCGAGCCGCGGATGGTGGGGGTGCGGTCCATCATCACTTCCATCTTGATGGCCGACGGGATCATCTGCTGCAGCGACGGCAGCATCTCGGTGACGCGGTCCACCGTCTCGATGATGTTGGCGCCGGGCGAGCGGTTGAGCACCAGCAGCACCGAGGGCTGGCCGTTGGCGGAGCCGGCGTTGCGGATGTCCTGCACCGAGTCCGTCACCCGCGCCACATCCGACAGCCGGATCGGCACCGCGAAGGAGTTCGGGCCGCCGCTGTTGCTGTTGCCGCCGGTGGCACCGGTGGTAATGGTGGTGGTGCCGCTGCTGGTGGTCAGCGTGGTGGTGGTGACGCCGTTGACGGTCTTGGTGCTCACGCCGCCGCCCGCGGTGGCATTGGCCGTGCTGGCGATCAGCGCACCGGCCGAGGCCGACGAGTAGGTGCCCGGCGTGGCGTAGCGGATGATCAGCGGCATGTAGTCCGCCGCCTTCATGGCCTGGTCGTTGGCGTAGACCTGCCAGTTGGTGGTGGTGTTCTCGAGCGAGCCGAGCGGACGGTTGGCGTTGGTGGCGCTGATGGTGTTGCGCACGTCCTCCAGCGAGACACCGTACTTGTTGAGCGCCGTGGGGTTGAGTTCCACCCGCACCGCCGGCAGCGACGAGCCGCCGATGGTGACCTGGCCCACGCCCTCGATCTGCGACATCTTCTGCGCCAGGATGGTCGAGGCCGCATCGTAGAGCTGGCCGCGCGTCATGGTGGGCGAGGTCAGCGCGATGATCATGATCGGCGCATCGGCCGGGTTGACCTTGCGGTACGTCGGGTTGCTCGGCAGGCTGGTGGGCAGCGTGGCGCGCGAGGCATTGATGGCGGCCTGCACGTCGCGCGCGGCGCCGTCGATGTCGCGCGAGAGCTCGAACTGCATCGTGATGCGGGTCGAGCCCAGCGAGCTGCTGGAGGTGATCTCGGTGACGCCGGCAATGGCGCCCAGGGCGCGCTCCAGCGGCGTGGCCACGGTAGCGGCCATGGTTTCGGGGCTGGCGCCAGGCAGCGAGGCGGACACCGAGATGGTGGGGAAATCCACCTGCGGCAGCGGCGACACCGGCAGCAGCCGCAGCGCCGCCAGCCCCGCCAGCAGGATGCCGATGGTCAGCAGCGCGGTGGCAACCGGGCGATGGATGAATGTGGCCGACAGGTTCATCACGGCCTCGGCTCCGGAGCTTGCCCGGCTTCATTGCCACCTGCGCTGCCACCTTCGCCACCACCTGCGCCACCACCCGTGTCGTCGCCAAACCGGCGCTGGCGCCAGGCTTTCAGGCGCGTTGCCACGCTGTCGAACGCCAGGTAGATCACCGGCGTGGTGAACAGCGTCAGCACCTGGCTGACCAGCAGGCCGCCCACCATGGTGATGCCCAGCGGGCGGCGCAGCTCCGAGCCGATGCCGGTGCCCAGCATCAGCGGCAGCGCCGCCAGCAGGGCCGCCATGGTGGTCATCAGGATGGGGCGCAAGCGCAGCAGGCAGGCCTGGAAGATCGCCTCGCGCGGCGCCATGCCGCCCTCGCGCTCGGCCTCGAGCGCGAAGTCGATCATCATGATGGCGTTCTTCTTGACGATACCGATCAGCAGGATGATGCCGATGATCGCGATGATGCCCAGGTCCTGGCCCGAGACCAGCAGCGCCAGCAGCGCGCCCACGCCGGCCGAGGGCAGGGTGGAGAGGATGGTCACGGGATGGATGGTGCTCTCATAGAGCACGCCCAGCACGATGTACATCGTGATCACCGCGGCCAGGATCAGCCACAGCGTGTTGGACAGCGAAGCGCGGAAGGCCAGCGCGGCGCCCTGGAAGTCGGTCTGCATCGAGATCGGCAGGCCGATTTCCTGCTCCACCTTGGCGATCTTGTCGACCGCGGCGCCGAGCGATTCGCCCGGTGCCAGGTTGAACGAGATGGTGGCCGAAGGGAACTGGCCCTGGTGGTTGATCACCAGCGGCCCGGTGCGCTCGCTGATGCGCGCGAACGCGCCCAGCGGCACCTGCCCGCCGGAGGAAGAGGGCAGGCGCAGCTCCGCGAGCGACTGCGGGTCGGTGCGGAACTGCGGCATGGCCTCCAGTACCACGCGGTACTGGCTCGCCTGCGTGAAGATGGTCGACACCAGGCGCTGGCCGAAGGCGCTGTACAACGCGCTGTCGATCACCGCGGTGGTGATGCCAAAGCGCGCCGCGGCGTCGCGGTCGATATCCACATAGGCGCGCAGGCCGTTGTTCTGCTGGTCGCTGGCCACGTCGCGCAGTTCCGGCTCCAGCTTCAGGCGCTCGACCAGTCTCGGCACCCAGGTGGCCAGCGTGGCGGGGTCCGGGTCCTGCACGGTGAACTGGTACTGCGTGCGTGCCACGCGGTCCTCGATGGTCAGGTCCTGCACCGGCTGGGTGTAGAGCGAAACCCCGCCGAGCTTGTCGACCGCGGCCTGCAGGCGGCGCGTCACGTCCTCGATGGAGTCGCTGCGCTGGTCCTTGGGCTTCAGGTTGATCAAGAGGCGCCCGGCGTTGAGCGTGGTATTGGTGCCGTCGACCCCGATGAAGGAGGACAGGCTCTCCACCGCCGGGTCTTCCAGCACCACTTTGGCCACGGCCTGCTGTTTGAGTGCCATGGCGGGGAACGAGGTGGTCTGGGACGCTTCGGTAATGCCCTGGATCACGCCGGTGTCCTGCACCGGGAAGAAACCCTTGGGCACCAGCATGTACAGCAGCACGGTCAGCACCATGGTGCCGACGGCGACCAGCAAGGTGAGCTTCTGGCGATCCAGCACCCATTCCAGCGCGCGGCCGTAGCGGTCGATCACCTTGTCAAAGAAGCGGCCGGTGGCGCGGTGAAAGCGCGAGAGCTTTTCTTCGGGCACATGGTGCAGCAGGCGCGCGCACATCATCGGCGTGAGCGTCAGCGAGACCACCGCCGAGATCAGGATCGACACCGCCAGCGTGATGGCGAACTCGCGGAACAGGCGCCCGACCACATCGCCCATGAACAGCAGGGGGATCAGCACGGCCACCAGCGAGAACGTCAGCGAGATGATGGTGAAGCCAATCTGCTTGGAGCCCTTGAGCGCCGCCTCCATGGGCGAGTCGCCCTTCTCGATGTAGCGCATGATGTTCTCGATCATCACGATCGCATCGTCCACCACGAAGCCGGTGGCAATGGTCAGCGCCATCAGCGTCAGGTTGTTGATCGAGAAGCCCGCCAGGTACATCACGCCGAAGGTGCCGACCAGCGACAGCGGCACCGCCACGCCCGGGATGATGGTGGCGGGCACGTTGCGCAGGAAGACGAAGATCACCATCACCACCAGCGCGACCGCCAGCAGCAGCTCGAACTCCACGTCGCGCACCGAGGCGCGGATGGTGGTGGTGCGGTCGGTCAGCAACTGCACCTTGACCGAGGCCGGCAGCGCGTTCTGCAATTGCGGCAGCAGGGCCTTGATGCGGTCCACCACCTCGATCACATTGGCGCCGGGCTGGCGCTGGATGCTCAGCACGATGGCCGGCTTGTCGTTGGCCCAGGCCGCCAGGCGGCTGTTCTCGGGCCCGTCGACGATGTTGGCCACATCGGTGATGCGGATCGGCGCGCCGTTCTGGTAGCCGACGATGATCTGGCGGTACTCGTCGGCGGACTTGAGCTGGTCGTTGGCGTCGATGGTGGAGGCGCGCGCGGGGCCGTCGAAGCTGCCCTTGGCGCCGTTGACGTTGGCGCTGCCGATCGCCGTGCGCAGGTCATCGATCGACATGCCGAGCGCGGCCAGCGCGGTCGGGTTGGCCTGGACGCGCACCGCCGGGCGCTGCCCGCCGCTGATGCTCACCAGCCCCACGCCCTGCAGCTGCGAGATCTTTTGCGCCACGCGGGTGTCCACCATGTCCTGCAGCTTGGGCAGCGGCATGGTGTCGGACGTCATGGCCAGCGTCATGATCGGCGCGTCGGCCGGGTTGACCTTGCTGTACACCGGCGGCATCGGCAGGTCCGCCGGCAGCAGGTTGCCGCCGGCGTTGATGGCGGCCTGCACCTCTTGCTCGGCCACGTCCAGCGACAGCGTGAGCTCGAACTGCAGCGTGATCACCGAGGCGCCGCCCGAGGACGACGACGACATCTGCTTGAGGCCCGGCATCTGGCCGAACTGGCGCTCCAGCGGTGCCGTGATGGACGAAGTCATCACATCCGGGCTGGCGCCCGGATACAGCGTGGTGACCTGGATGGTCGGGTAGTCGACCTCCGGCAGTGCCGACAGCGGCAGCAGCTTGAAGGCCACCAGGCCCGACAGCAGGATGGCGACCATCAGCAGCGCGGTGGCGACCGGCCGCTCGATGAACAGGCGTGAGGGATTCATGCTGGGTCCTTACTGCGGCCGCTGGGGCGCCGCGCCCGCCGGGGCGCCAGCGCTGCCGCCGCCATCCGTTGCCGCGGCGCTCGCACCGTCGCGGTGACGCCGCCCTTCACCGTGCGCACCCGAGGCGCCCGGCACGCCGGAAGCGCCGGCCGCGCCGCTGGCGCCACCATCGCGGCGCCGTCCGCGCCCGCGTGGCGCGCTGGCCGGCACCAGCGCGGCGGCGCGCGCCGCCGGGTCCACGGTTTCCACCGTCATGCCTTCCTTGAGCCGGTCGGCACCGTCGACCACCACGCGCTGGCCGGGCTGCAGGCCCTTGGTCACCACGGTGCGATCGCCGTCGCTCGTGCCGAGCGCGACCACCTGGACCTTGACCTTGCTGCTGTCGTCCACCACGTAGACAAAGGTGCCTTGCTGGCCGCGCTGGATCGCCGCCACCGGTACCACGGTGGCGTCCTCGATCGTGTCCACCTTGGTGCGCATGTTGACGAACTGGTTCGGGAACAGCAGGCCGTCCTGGTTCTGGAAGATTGCCTTGAGCTTGACCGTGCCGGTGGTGGTGTCGATCTGGTTGTCGGTGGTCAGCAGCGTGCCATCGGCCAGGCGGTTGCGGGCCTGGCGGTCCCAGGCCTGGACGGGAATGGTCTCACCCGCGTGCAGGCGCTTGAGCACCGACGGCAGGTTGTCTTCAGGAATGGTGTAGAGCACCGCGATCGGCTGGATCTGGGTGATCAGGGCGATGCCGTTGGTGTCGCTGGTGCTGATGATATTGCCCGGGTCGACCTGGCGCAGGCCGATGCGGCCAGAGACCGGCGCGACGATGCGGGTGTAGCCCAGTTGCAGGCGGGCGCTGTCCACGTTGGCCTGGTCGGTCTTGACCAAGCCTTCATACTGGCGCACCAGGGCGTCCTGGGTGTCTACCTGCTGGCTGGAGATGGAGTCCTGGCTGAGCAGGGTGCGGTAGCGCTTCTGGTCCAGGCGGGCGTTTTCCAGCAAGGCGCGGTCGCGCGCCAGCGTGCCCACGGCCTGGTCCAGCGTGGCCTGGAACGGGCGAGGGTCGATCTCGGCAAGCACGTCGCCGGCCTTGACCATCTGGCCCTCCTTGAACAGGACCTTGAGCAGAGGGCCCGACACCTGGGCCCGCACGGTCACATTGGCCACGGGCGTGACATTGCCCAGGCCGTTGAGGATGACGTCCATATTACGCTTGGCCACGGTGCTGACCACCACCGGCGAGCGCTGGCCGCCCGGACCCCCAGGGCCGCCGGGTCCACCGGGGCCGCCACGGCTGCCGTTAGCGCCGCCGGGCGCACCCGCGGCGCCGGCGGCGGGCGTACGATGCTTGTACCAATACCAGCCGCCGCCGGCCAGCAGCAGGATCAGCGCGGCGGCGATCAGTTTGCGGCGGCGCGAGGCAGCTTTGGGCGGCAGTGGCAGCTTAGCCGGTTGATGTTCTTCGGGGTTGGCCATGACCGGATCCTGGGAGCGACGCGTCGACAAAGACGCGTTCGAACGATTTTCGGGGTTTGAGAGGCAGAAGTATGCCGCAATGCCGTCGGCACGTGCCGCTGGCAGCACGCGGCGTCATGCGCAATTGCGCGCTGGCCGGGCGGCGTCGGGCGGGGCCGTCCTGACCGGCGACCGCCGGCAACGGCAACATAAGCGAAGCATAATGCGCCTTGGCGGCGCCCATGTTTCAGCGCGGGCGACCAATCTTACAAATCATTACCAGCAGGCCGGGTGTAATGCCCTGAAACAATTCGCCCGGATTGCCGCGTCCAGCCTAGCTATCATCTGCCTATGCGAGCCAATCAGCCTACCCAGATCCTCGTCGTCGACGACGATCCCGAACTCCGCGACCTGCTGCGCGAATACCTCACCCAGCAGGGCTTTGCCGTGTCCGTGCTGCACGATGGCGAAGGCTTGCAGGCACGCCTGGAGCGCGAGCGCCCCGCGCTGGTCGTGCTCGACCTGATGATGCCCAAGGTGGATGGGCTGACCGCATTGCGCAACCTGCGCGCCAAGAACGACGACATTCCCGTGATCCTGCTCACCGCGCGCAGCGACGAGATCGACCGCATCGTCGGGCTGGAGATCGGCGCGGACGACTATCTCGGCAAGCCATTCTCGCCGCGCGAGCTGCTGGCGCGGATCAATGCCGTGCTGCGCCGCAAGCTGGCCCGCCCCGCGGCCGCGCCGGAAGACCGCGAGGGCATGGCGTTCGGGCCATTCCGCGTCAACTTCCGCCAGCGCTCGCTGGTGCGCGGCGGCGACCCGGTGGCGATCAGCGATACCGAGTTCGCGTTGCTCAAGCTGCTGTTGATGCACCCGCTTGAGGTGCTGTCGCGCGAGCGCATCGTGGAGCTGATGTACGGCACCGCGAGCGGCATCAGCGACCGCGGAATCGACGTCCAGATCTGGCGCCTGCGCCGCCTGCTGGACGAAGACGCCCAGCGGCCCCGCTACATCCAGACGGTAAGGGGGCGCGGTTATACCTTCGTGCCTGACGAAGCTGAAGACATTGCCCAATGAAGCTGCGCATCGATACGCTGTTCGGACGCATCGCGCTGCTGATCGCAGCGGTGCTGGTGCTGAGCCATTTCTCCTGGCTCGCCATCCTGCGCATGGATCGCCGCCAGCAGCAGGTGGATTACTCCGTCGAGCAGATGATGTTCCAGTTCGAGAGCATCCAGCGCGCGCTTGCAGCCCAGCCGCCCGTCAAGCTGCCAAGCCTGGTGGAGGTGGCCAGCGAGGCCAGCGCGGCCGAGCACACGGTGGCGGCCAAGGGCCGGGCGCGCCGGCTGGTCGAGCAGTTTTCCCAGCGCATGCCGCCCGGGACGCAGGTACGGCTCGAGGAGGACCAGACCACGCGCATCTGGGTCAAGCTGCCGCACCGGCAGGACTGGATCGCGATGCCGGCGCTGTGGGTGGTCAACCCGCCGCCCGACAACCGCCTGCTGCCTGGCGTGATCCTGGTGGTCGGCGTAGCCATGGCCGTGGCCCTGTTGATTGCCTGGCAGATCCAGCGCCCGGTGCGCGACATGGCCGCCGCGGCCGAGCAGCTGTCGCGCCAGCACACCGTCAAGCCGCTGCGTGAGCGCGGCCCGCACGAGCTGCGCCAGTTGATCGTGCGCTTCAACCGCATGATGGCTGACCTGACCCGCATCGACCAGGAGCGCAATACGATGCTTGCCGGCATCGCCCACGATCTCAAGACGCCGCTGGCGCGTCTGCGGTTGCGCGCCGAGATGCTGGCCGACCCCAAGGCCGCGGCCGGCGTCACGCGCGATGTCGAATCCATGTCCGCCATCGTCGAGCAGTTCCTGACCTTTGCCCAGAGCGGCGAACCCGTGGCGCGGCCGGTGCCGGTCGATCGCCGCATCGGCGAGCTGGCCGCCTCGCTGGCCGAGCAGGACAAGTCGGTGGAGGTCTCGCTGATGGCAGGCGAGGGCTTCCGCATGATCGCCACCCAGCTCGACCGTATTGTCGGCAACCTGGTCGACAACGCCTATGCCTATGGCGCGGCGCCGGTGCTGCTCAGCACCTCGCGCCAGGCCGATGGCTGGCACATGGTGGTGGAGGACCACGGCGAGGGCATTCCGCCCGATGCCATGGAAAAGGTCACCCTGCCGTTCGTGCGGCTGGACCCGGCGCGCGGCGGCAATGCGCACTCGGGCCTGGGCCTGGCCATCGTCGACCGGCTGGTGCGCCAGGCGGGCGGCCGCCTGGTGCTGGCAAACCGGGACGAGGGCGGCTTGCGGGTGGAAATGGTGTTTCCGTTCGCGGCGCTGGCACAAGCGGCCTGAGCGCCGGCCGCAGGCCGCCGCACAGCGGCGTCCCGGCTCGTATCAGATCTGGAACACATTGATGCGGTTTTCCCCTGCGCGGGGGCTGCCGGCTGACGCCATGGCCACGCGGGCCATATGCTGGCTCGCGTGGTACGCAGCTTGCTGCGAGTAGTTGCTCTGTGCGCTTTGGCAACGCGTAGCGCCAATCCAGTGGATCAGGAGACGCATCATGGCAACGTTCGTCACGCTTCTAAACTTCACCGACCAGGGAATCCGTACCGTCAAGGACACAACCAAGCGCGCCGCGGCTGTTCGCGAAATGGCAAAGGCAAGCGGCATTGAAATGAAAGATATCTTCTGGACGCTCGGGCAATATGACCTGGTAGCGACCTTTAGCGCGCCTGACGAGGCCACCATGACCGCATTCGGCCTGGCCCTGGGCATGGCGGGCAACGTCCGCAGCCAGACGCTGCGTGCCTTCTCCGCTGACGAGATGAACGGCATCCTCAGCAAGCTGCCGTAGCCACTTGCCAGCCGGCATGAAAAAGCCCGCATCATCGTGCGGGCTTTTTGCTGTCTGATTCGGCGTTCAGGCGCCGGGCGCCTTTTTCTTCTCGCCGATGCGGCTTTCCTTGCCGGCCAACAGCTTTTCGATGTTGGCGCGGTGCCGCACCACCAGCAGCACGCTGATCGCGAATACCGCGCCGGCGATCACGTCCACACCCGACATCAGCACGTAGAAGAAAGGCGCAAAGACCGCCGACACCAGCGCCGCCAGCGACGAGTAGCGGAAGAAGAAGGCCACGATCAGCCAGGTCGCCATCGTGCCCGCGCCCAGCAGCGGGTCAATGGCAAACAGGATGCCGGCCGCGGTGGCCACGCCCTTGCCGCCCGCAAAGCGGAAGAACACCGGGAACAGGTGGCCCAGGAACACCGCCACCGCCACCAGCGCGATGCCCGTGTCGTCGACCCCGTACGCCGGGCCGAAGCGCAGCGCCAGCCAGACCGCCAGCCAGCCCTTCAAGGCATCGCCGATCAGCGTCAGGATGGCGGCCTTCTTGTTGCCGCTGCGCAGCACGTTGGTGGCGCCGGGGTTGCCGGAGCCATAAGTGTGCGGATCGGGCAGGTGCATGGCCTTGCTGACCACGACAGCAAAGGAAATGGAGCCGATCAGGTAGGCGGCTAGTGCGAAGATCAGATTGGCCATGTGGGAATTGGGGGTTTTAGGCTGGCGGGATTGTAGCGTGGAAGGGAGATGAGGGGCGTTGAGGGGGGGCTTTTGTCGGCGGCGTTGGCGTTTGGACCCAAGTGCCGTACGACATCGCCCTTGCTTGCTTGGTCGCTGTTTCTTTGTGCGGTGTTGGTTTTTGGACCCAAAAGCCATACGACATCCCCCTGCGGGGGCTGCCGTATGGCCCTTGGGTGCAAAAACCAACGCCGCTGAAATAAACAGCGACCAACCCCGCAAGGGAGATGTCGTACGGCACTTGGGTGCAAACGCCATCGCCGCTCAAAGAAACAGCGACCACCCCATCATCCCAACCCCTCAATCCCTCAATCCCTCAACCCACACTCCACCACCTCCGCCCCCACCAACGTCTTCAAAACCTGCGGATCAATACTAACCAGATACCCCCTGCGGCCCCCATTGATATAGATCCGCTCCAGCGCCAACACACCTGCCTCAACAAAAACCGGCATCTGCTTGCGCGTCCCGAACGGTGACGTCCCGCCCACCAGATACCCGCTATGCCGCTGCGCCACCTCGGGCTTGCAGGGCTGCACGCTCTTGTGCCCGGTTTGCCGCGCCAGGTTCTTGGTAGACACCGAACAGTCGCCATGCATCAGCACGATCAGCGGCTGCGCACGCTCGTCTTCCATGACCAGGGTCTTGATCACCGCATGCTCGTCCACGCCGAGCTGGCGGGCGGACTCCCCCGTGCCGCCATGCTCGACGTAGTCATAGGCATGCTCGCCGAAGGCAACGCCATGCCGCTTGAGGAACTGGGTGGCCGGGGTTTCCGAAACGTGTTTGGACTTGCTCATGATGGATGACGGATCGCGATGACCGCGCGGGCAACCTAGCCGCGCGGATGGTGGTGCTGGTGCAGCTCGCGTAGGCGCTCGCGCGCCACGTGCGTGTAGATCTGCGTGGTGGAGATATCGGCGTGCCCCAGCAGCAACTGCACCACGCGCAGGTCCGCGCCGTGGTTGAGCAGGTGGGTGGCAAAGGCATGCCGCAAGGTGTGCGGTGACAGCGGCGCGTAGATCTCGGCTTCGCGCGCGTGGCGCTTGATCAGGTGCCAGAAGGCCTGGCGCGTCATGCCGTCGCCGCGTTGGGTGACGAACAGCGCTTCGCAGGCACGCTCGCCCAACAGCGCGGGCCGGCCTTCGGCCAGGTAGCGGCGCAGCCAGTCGCCGGCTTCGGTGCCAAACGGCACCAGGCGCTCCTTGTTGCCCTTGCCGCCGACCACGCGCGCCACGCCTTCGTTCAGGCTGATCTCGATGGTCTTCATCTGCGTCAGCTCGGACACACGCAGGCCGCTGGCATACATCAGTTCCAGCATGGTGCGGTCGCGCAGGCCAAGCGGCGTGGCGGTGTCGGGTGTCTCCAGCAGCGCCTCGACCTGGGCTTCGGTCAGCGTCTTGGGAAAGCGCGGCGGCTGCTTGGCCGGGCGCAGCAGCAGGCAGGGGTCGGCCGTGATCATGTGCTCGCGCAGCGCCCACTGGAAAAAGCGCTTGAATACCGTCAGCCGCCGGTTGGCGGACGAGGCGCGGGTTTCCAGGTGGCGCGAGGCGAAGTAGCCGTTGAGGGCGGTGTCGTCCACCGCCAGCAGCGCGCAGGTGCCCGAGGCATGCAGCCAGCGCGACAGCAGCGCCAGGTCGCGCCGGTACGCGTCGATGGTGTTCTGCGCAAGGCCGTCTTCGAGCCACAGCGCGTCGCAGAAGCGGTCGACCAGGGCCAGGTCGGCGAGCAGGGCGGGGCTGTCCTCGGTGTCGATGGTGTCCATGGCGGCGCTGCCGTCTTCGAGGCCGTCTTCGAGGTCGTCGATATGGCCGCTGTCGCCGCCGTTGTCACCGTCGTCAGTCTGCGCAATGTCGTTCATGCCAGCATCACCCCTTCATGGCGCAGCAGCCAGCGTTTGATGTCAAGGAAGAAGCCGTCGCCGTCATGGTTGGCAAAGCCGCCGATGCCGCTGGCGCCAACCACGCGATGGCAGGGAATCACCAGCGGGAAGACATTCGCGCCGCACGCCTGCCCGACCGCGCGCGGCGCGCTGGCGATCTGCCGCGCCACCGCGCCATAGGTGGTGACCTTGCCGCGCGGCACGTTCGAGATCGCTTGCCAGACCCGGCGCTGGAACGCGCTGCCGACCGGCGCCAGCGCAATATCGAAGCGTGCATCCGGATCGGCGTAGTAGGCCTCCAGCTGCCGCGCCAGGCGTTGCGTGACCGCGTTGGCCGGCGCGACGAGCCGCATGCTCGGGGGCAGGTAGACGATCTCGCGGATGAATTCGCCGTCGGTGCGCACGCCGATCTTGCCGAAAGGGGCTGGGAGGATGGCGTCGAAGATGGAGTCCATGGCAGGGGTGGGAAGCGCGAGCCTGGATTTTAGAGCATGGCGGCGGCGCCGGGATGCGCGGTGGCGTGTGGGGCGCACCGCAGAGGGCCATGCAACCACTTGACTGGGGTTTCCCCTTCCTTGAGTTCTGGTCTGGCTTATTATTTAATTCAATCTGAATTAATTAATGCCGTAGCCAGACGCACCGCCGCCGCCACCCGGTGCGCAGCGTGATGCAAACGGCACTCATAACAGCATTCGGAGACGACATGAACAGTGTCAAGGCCGGCCGCGGCGTGAATTCCGCCAGTTTGCGGCTGTACAACGAGCGTGCCCTGCTGCTGGCGCTGCGTCATGCCGGGGAGGCGTCCAAGGCGGATCTCGCTCGCATCGCGCAGCTCACCAACACGGCGGTGGGCAGCATCGTGCAGACGCTCACCGAGGATGGCCTGATCCATGTGGCCGGCCGCCGCCAGGATGGGCAGCGCGGCCAGCCGGCCAGCCTGATCCGCCTGCAGCCCAAGGGCGCGTTCGGCATCGGGGTCCGGCTGGACCGCGGCAGCATCGAGTGCGTGATGGTGGACTTCGGTGGCGAGATCCTCGCCAGCCGTGCCCACCAGATGGTCCTGCCCCACCCGGAGCAAGCGCTGGCGCTGGTGCGCGACGACGTGGCCGAACTGCGTGCGCTGCTCACGCCGGCCGAGCGCAAGCGCCTGCTTGGCATCGGCGTGGCCCAACCTTACAACCTGGGCGCCTGGCTGCGCGAGCTGGACCTGCAGGACGAGGCATCGCAGGCCACCTTCCGCGCCTGGGATGCCGTGGACTTTGCCGCGGCGCTGTCGGATGCCACCGGCCTGCCGGTGTTTGGCGAGAACGACGGCACCGCCGCCGCCGTGGCTGAGCTGTTCTACGGCAGCCATCACGCGCAGAGCTTCCTCTATGTCTTCGTCGGCCCGGCCATCGGCGGCGGCGTGGTGCTCAACGGAGACTGCGTGCGCGGCGTGTCGGGCAATGCCGGCGATATCGGCATGATGCCGGTGCAGCCCAGCACCCTGGCCTCCGCGCCGCGCACCGGCAAGCGGCGCGACATCCTGCTGGCGCGCGCCTCGCTCAACGCGCTGACGCGCCACCTGCGCTACCACGGCGTGGCCATCGACGGCCATGCCGACCTGGAAGCGCAGGTGCGCGGCCAGCATCCGGCGGTGGCGCAGTGGCTGGACGACTGCATCGATGCGCTGGCGCCCGCCATGCAATCCGCGCTCGCGGTGCTCGACGTGCCGCTGATCATCCTTGACGCCGATATCGACGGTGGCCTGGTGCAGGCGCTGATCGAGCGCCTGCAAGGCGAGCTGGACGACGGCGCGCCCGAGGCACGGCGAGCGCCACGCGTGGTGCGTGGCTGCTTTGGCGCCAACGCCGGCGCGGTCGGTGCCGCGTCGCTGCCGATGTTCATGAATTTCTCGCCGCGGGCCGACATGCTCAAAGGCGCATCCGCCATGATTCCGGAGGCCAACCATGCCATCGTCTGATCTGTCCGCTTCGGCTGTTTCGGCAACTTCGGCTGCTTCGTCCGATACGTCCACCAAGGCGCCGCTGCTGGCGCTGCGCAATATCTGCAAGACCTTCCCCGGCGTGCGCGCGCTGCGCAACGTCGAGCTCACGGCCTACGCCGGCGAGGTCCACGCCTTGATGGGCGAGAACGGCGCCGGCAAGTCGACGCTGATGAAGATCCTGTCCGGCGCCTACACGGCGGACCCCGGCGGCGAATGCCATATCGACGGGCAACGGGTGCAGATCGATGGGCCGCAATCCGCGCGCGACCTTGGCGTGGCGGTGATCTACCAGGAGCTGAGCCTGGCGCCCAACCTGAGCGTGGCCGAGAACATCTACCTGGGCCGCGCTCTGCAGCGGCGCGGGCTGGTGGCGCGCGGCGACATGGTGCGCGCCTGCGCGCCCACGCTGGCCAGGCTCGGCGCGGATTTCTCGCCCGCGGCGAACGTGGCGAGCCTGTCGATCGCGCAGCGCCAGCTGGTGGAAATCGCGCGGGCCGTGCACTTCGCGGCGCGCATCCTGGTGATGGACGAGCCCACCACGCCGCTGTCCACGCACGAGACGGATCGTCTCTTCGCGCTGATCCGCCAGTTGCGCGGCGAAGGCATGGGGATTCTCTATATCAGCCACCGCATGGCCGAGATCGATGAGCTGGCCGATCGCGTGACCGTGTTGCGCGACGGCTGCTTCGTCGGCACGCTGGACCGCGCGCACCTGTCGCAGGCGGCGCTGGTCAAGATGATGGTGGGGCGTGACCTGTCAGGCTTCTACACCAAGACGCACGGCCAGGCGGCCGAGCGTGAGGTGATGCTGTCCGTGCGCGACGTGGCCGATGGCCGGCGCGTCAAGGGCTGCAGCTTCGACCTGCGCGCCGGCGAGGTACTGGGGCTGGCGGGCCTGGTCGGCGCGGGCCGCACGGAGCTGGCGCGGCTGGTGTTTGGCGCCGACGTGCGCACGCGCGGCGAGGTCCGCATTGCCGACCCGGCCAACCCCGCCGGCGCCGGCGGGCTGGTCACGCTGCCGGCCGGCGGCCCGCGCCAGGCCATCGATGCCGGCATTGCCTACCTGACCGAGGACCGCAAGCTGCAGGGCTTGTTCCTGGACCAGAGCGTGCACGAGAACATCAACCTGATCGTGGCCGCGCGCGACGCATTGGGCCTGGGCCGCCTGAACCGGAGCGCCGCGCGCCGCCGCACGGCCGAGGCCATCGACTCGCTGGGCATCCGCGTGGCGCATGCGCAGGTCAACGTGGGCGCGCTGTCCGGCGGCAACCAGCAGAAGGTGATGCTGTCGCGGCTGCTGGAAATCCAGCCGCGCGTGCTGATCCTGGATGAGCCCACGCGTGGCGTGGACATTGGCGCCAAGTCGGAGATCTACCGGCTGATCAACGCGCTGGCCCAGAGCGGCGTGGCGATCCTGATGATCTCCAGCGAGCTGCCCGAAGTGGTGGGCCTGTGCGACCGCGTGCTGGTCATGCGCGAGGGCGTGCTGGCCGGCGAGGTGCGCCCCGCCGGCAGCGCGGCCGAGACCCAGGAACGCATCATCGCGCTGGCCACCGGCGCGGCCGCGCAGCCGGCGCCCGCGTGGGCTGACGTGCCGCGCGCTGCCACCGCCAACGCAACCGGCATCACGCTGCACTGAGGCAGGGCGCAGCCTGTGCGCCGCCCGCAAGAGACAAAACGATCGACGCCGGACCGCAACGCTGCGCGGCCGCCGGCGCAGGAGACAACCATGCATGAATCCATTACGCGTCCCGCCGCATCCACTGGCGCTTCATTGCCCGCGGCCACCCTTGGCCGCCTCACCACCCAGGAGCGCCTGCGCGCGCTTGGCATGCTGCCCGTGCTGGTGCTGCTGTGCGTCGGCTTCTCGGTGCTGACCGAGAACTTCGCCGGCTGGCAGAACCTGTCGATCATCGCGCAGCAGGCCTCCATCAACATGGTGCTGGCCGCGGGCATGACTTTCGTGATCCTGACCGGCGGTATCGATTTGTCGGTGGGCTCCATCCTGTCGATCTCGGCGGTGGTGGCGATGCTGGTGTCGCTGATGCCGCAGCTCGGCATGCTGAGCGTGCCCGCCGCGCTCTTGTGCGGCCTGCTGTTCGGCATCGTCAACGGCGCGTTGGTTGCTTTCATGAAACTGCCGCCGTTCATCGTCACACTGGGCACGCTGACGGCGGTGCGCGGGCTGGCGCGGCTGGTCGGCAACGACAGCACGATCTACAACCCGGATATCGGCTTTGCCTTTATCGGCAATGGCGAAGTGCTGGGCGTGCCCTGGCTGGTGATCATCGCCTTTGCCGTGGTGGCGGTGTCGTGGTTCGTGCTGCGCCGTACCGTGCTGGGCTTGCAGATCTACGCGGTGGGCGGCAATGCCGAGGCGGCGCGCCTGTCCGGCATCAAGGTGTGGGTCGTGCTGCTGTTCGTGTACGCGGTGTCCGGGCTGCTGGCGGGACTGGGCGGCGTGATGTCTTCCGCGCGCCTGTACGCGGCCAACGGGCTGCAGCTTGGCCAGTCGTACGAGCTTGACGCCATCGCCGCGGTCATCCTGGGCGGCACCAGCTTCGTGGGCGGCACTGGCTCCATCGTCGGCACGCTGGTCGGGGCGCTGATCATCGCGGTGCTGTCCAACGGACTGGTGCTGCTGGGCGTGTCCGATATCTGGCAGTACATCATCAAGGGGCTGGTGATCATCGGCGCGGTGGCGCTCGACAGCTATCGCCGCAAGGGCTCGGCGCGCACGTGAGGCGTGCGTGACCTGACCACCGGCTACTGGAGACACGATATGTCCAAGCAATACCTGGCGGCACTGGCGATGGCGGCAATGAGCTTGCTGTGCGCCGGCGCAGCCGCACAGAACGCGCCGGACGCCGCACCGGCGAGCGAGGCCGCGCAACGGCCGCTGAAAAAAGTCGGCGTCACGCTCGGCTCGCTCGGCAACCCGTACTTTGTCGCGCTGGCGCATGGCGCCGAAGCCGCCGCCAAGAAGATCAACCCGGATGCCAAGGTCACGGTGCTGTCCGCCGACTATGACCTCAACAAGCAGTTCTCGCATATCGATAGCTTTATCGTGTCGAAGGTGGACCTGATCCTGATCAACGCGGCCGATGCGCGCGCCATCGAGCCCGCGGTGAAGAAGGCCCGCAAGGCCGGTATCGTGGTGGTGGCGGTGGACGTGGCGGCGGCGGGCGCCGACGCCACGGTGCAGACCGACAACACGCAGGCCGGCGAACTGGCCTGCGCCTTCCTCGCCGAGCAGCTGGGCGGGCGCGGTAACCTCATCATCCAGAATGGCCCGCCGGTGTCTGCCGTGCTGGATCGCGTGAAGGGCTGCAAGACGGTGCTGGGCAAGCACCCCGGCATCCACGTGCTCTCCGATGACCAGGATGGCAAGGGCTCGCGCGAGGGCGGCCTCAATGTCATGCAGCTTTACCTGACCCGCTTCCCCAGGATCGACGCGGTCTTCACCATCAACGACCCGCAGGCTGTCGGCGCTGACCTGGCCGCGCGTCAGCTGAACCGCCGTGGCATCCTGATCGCGTCTGTCGACGGCGCGCCCGATATCGAGGCCGCGCTCAAGGCCAACACGCTGGTGCAGGCCTCGGCCAGCCAGGACCCGTGGGCCATCGCCCGCACCGCGGTGGAGATCGGCGTGGGGCTGATGCATGGCCAGGCGCCCGTAAACCGCACCGTGTTGTTGCCGCCCACACTGGTGACGCGAGCCAATGTGAACGCGTACAAGGGCTGGGCGGCGCCGCGCTAGCGGGGCGGCGGCCCGCGCTCAACTGACAACCGAATTCCCTGATAGCCGATGAACCGACCAACCGACCAACCGACCAACCGACCATCCGACTGGTGAAACCATGCCAAACAATGCTGTAGGCGCAGTCCCCGAATTCGACTTCGTGCTGTTCGGCGGCACCGGCGACCTGGCCACACGCAAGCTGCTGCCGGCGCTGTTCGATGCGCACTGCGTGGGCTCGCTGCACCCGCGCGGGCGCATTCTCGCACTCGGCAGCCAGCCGCTCGGCCAGGACGCCTACCTGGCCATGCTGGAGTCCAAGGTGCGTCCGGCGCTGCCGGCCGCCGCGGCGGCCGAAGTCTGGCAGGCCTTTGTCGCGCGCATCCTCTACCTGCAGGTGGACGCCAACGCGCCGGAGGGCTTCGATGCACTCGCCGAGCTGGTCCGTGCCCGCGCCGCGCCGGTGGTGGTGTTCTACCTGGCCACCGGCCCGCAGCTGTTCGTGCCGATCTGCGAGCAACTGGCGCGCACCGGCCTGAACCACGCGGGCGTGCGCATCGTGCTGGAAAAGCCGCTGGGCCACGATCTGGCCTCGTCCGATGCGATCAACTCCGCGGTGGCGCAACACTTCGCCGAAGACCAGATCTACCGCATCGACCACTACCTGGGCAAGGAGTCGGTGCAGAACCTGATGGCGATGCGCTTTGGCAATGTCCTGTTCGAACCGCTGTGGCGGCGCGAATGGGTGCGCGACGTGCAGATCACCATCGCCGAGGAAATCGGCGTGGAAAAGCGCGGCGCATTCTACGACGGCATCGGCGCGCTGCGCGACATGGTGCAGAACCACCTGCTGCAACTGCTGTGCATGGTGGCGATGGAGCCACCGGCCAGCTTGTCGGAGGACGCGATCCGCGACGAGAAGCTGAAGATCCTCAAGGCGCTCAAGCCCATCGCGTTGAACGAGGTCGCCGAGAAGGTGGTGCGCGGGCAATACTGCCGTGGCGCCGCGGCCGGCGACGCCGTGCCGGGCTATGTGAACGAGCCGGCCGTCGCGCCCGACAGCCAGACCGAGACCTTCGTCGCGATCAAGGCGGAGGTTGCCAACTGGCGCTGGGCCGGCGTGCCGTTCTACCTGCGCACCGGCAAGCGCATGCAGTCGCGCCTGGCCGAGATCGTGATCCAGTTCCGCGACGTGCCGTACTCGCTGTTCCCGCGTCCGCTGGACCACGAGCCCGGCAACCGGCTGGTGATCACGCTGCAGCCGGAGGAAAGCATCCGCCTGCATTTCCTGGTCAAGCATCCCGGCGACACGCAGGCGCTGCAGCCCGCCACGCTGGACCTGCAACGCATGCTGCCGCGCGGCCAGGGCAATCGCAATGAGCGCAAGACCGGCGCTTACGAGCGGCTGCTGCTGGACGTGATCCGCGGGCGGCTCGGGCTGTTCGTGCGGCGCGACGAGCAGGCGCAGGCCTGGCGCTGGGTCGCGCCGATCCAGCAGGCCTGGGCGCAGAGCAATCTCGCGCCCAAGCTCTACACCGCCGGCACCTGGGGGCCGGCGGCGTCGAGCGCGCTGCCCTCGCGCGATGGCGCGGTGTGGCATGAAGAGCTGTGAGACGCGTTGTGAAGCCAGTCTGAAGTACAGGAGTTGATTCGATGTCCACGATGTTCCCGGTGCCCTCGATGTCCCCGATGTCCCCGATGTCCCCTATGTCCCCGATGTCCCCGATATCCCCGATATCCGAAGGACCTCGTTCCCTGCCGACCTGGCAGCGGCTGCAAGCGCATGCGCAAACCATTCGCCATGCCCACCTGCGCGACTGGTTCGACGGCCAGCAGGGCGAAGCCCGTGGCGCCGGCTTCGTGGCCGAGGCGGCTGGCCTGACGCTGGACTACGCCAAGAACCGTGTCACCGACACCACCATGGCGCTGCTCTTCGCGCTGGCCGACGAGGCCGGCGTGAGCGCGCGGCGCGATGCCATGTACCGCGGCGAAGCCGTCAACACCACCGAGCGGCGCGCCGCGCTGCATATGGCGCTGCGCGCGTGGCCGCAGGACGGCTTTCACGCGCAGGGCGTGGCGGTGGCCGGCGACGTGGCTGCGGTGCTCTCCCAGATGGAGCGTTTTGCCGACGCGGTGCGCGGCGGCACGTGGCGCGGCTGGAATGGCCGCCGGATCACCGACGTGATCAATATCGGCATCGGCGGCTCGGACCTCGGCCCGCGCATGGTCTGCCGCGCGCTCGCGCACCTGGACACCGAAGGGCCGCGCCTGCATTTTGTCGCCAACGTGGATGGCAGCGATCTTGCCGCCGTGCTCGCTCGGCTGGACGCCGCCAGCACGCTGGTGGTGGTTTGCTCCAAGACCTTCACCACGCTGGAAACCATGGCCAACGCGCACACCGCGCGCACCTGGTTCCTGCGCCACGGCGTGCCGCAGGCGCAGTTGGCCAGCCACTTCGTCGCGGTCTCCACCAACCGGCAAGCGGTGGCCGCGTTCGGCATCGACCCCGCCAATATGTTCCCGTTCTGGGACTGGGTGGGCGGGCGCTTCTCGCTGTGGTCCGCGGTGGGGTTGTCCATTGCGCTGGCTGTTGGCTTTGCGCGCTTTCGCCAGTTGCTCGACGGCGCCCGCGCCATGGACCGGCATTTCGCCGAGGCCGACGCGCCGCAAAACATGCCGATGATCCTCGGCCTGCTCGACGTGTGGTATCGCAGCTTCCTGGGCACCGGCAGCCGCTGCGTGGCGCCGTACTGCGAGCCGCTTGAGCTGCTGCCAGCCTTTTTGCAGCAGCTCGAGATGGAGAGCAACGGCAAGTCCGTGCAGCTCGATGGTGCCGCCGCCGCGCAAGGCACCGCGCCGGTGGTGTGGGGCACCACGGGCACCAATGGACAGCACGCCTACTTCCAGATGGTGCACCAGGGCTCGCACTGGATGCCGGTGGATTTCATCGCCGCGCTGGAGCCGGTGCACCCGATGCCGGGCCACCACGGCAAGCTGCTCGCCAACTGCTTTGCGCAAGGCGAGGCGTTGCTGCGCGGGCGCACCGCGCAAGAGGTCAGGGCGCTCGGCGTGCAGGACGAAGCGCTGGTGCCGCACATGGTGTTCGAGGGCAACCGCCCCAGCAACACGCTGTTGCTGCAGCGGCTCGATCCGTATCATCTGGGCGCATTGATCGCGCTCTCGGAGCACCGCACCTTCGTGCAGGGCGTGCTGTGGAATATCAACTCGTTCGACCAGTGGGGCGTGGAACTCGGCAAGCAGCTTGCCGCGCCGATCGCCTGCGAGCTCGACGGCGGGCCGGCCCGCCCGCATGATGCTTCCACCGCCGGCCTGATCCGGCGCGCATTGGCCGCGGCATCGGCCTGGCAAGGCTGACGCGCGGCAGCGTACGCGCTGGGAAACACGAGAAAGAGGATGCAATGACAACGACATCATGGCCAGCCTACGTCGTCTTTGGCGAGGCATTGACCGATATGGTCCACCAGGGCGGGCAGGGCTGGCTCGGCCTGCCCGGCGGCTCGTGCTGGAACGTGGCCCGCGTGGGCGCGCGGCTGGGCGTGCCCACCGCCTTTGCCGGTGCGATCAGCGCCGACACGCTGGGCGACCAGCTAGCCGAGGCCAGTGCCGAGGCCGGCCTGGACCTGCGCTTCCTGCAGCGCGTGGAGCGCTCGCCGTTGCTGGCGTTTGTCGGCGCGCAGCACCCGCCGCAGTACTTCTTCGTCGGCGACGACAGCGCCGATCTCTACTTCGATCCCGAGCGCTTGCCGCCGGGCTGGCGCCAGGCCGCGCGCACCGTGCACTTCGGCTCGCTCAGCCTCGCGCGCCAGCCGCTCGCCGCGCGCCTGTGCACGGAAGCCACACAGGCCAGGGCCGCAGGCAAGCGCATCGCCTTCGATCCCAACTTCCGCACGCCCATGCGCGCGCCGGCGTATCAGGCCGTCTTTGCGCATATGGCTGGCCTGGCGGACTACATCAAGGTATCGGACGAAGACCTGCGCGGCCTGTACCCCGCGCTGGACGAACACGCCGCGCTCGCCGCGCTCAGGGCGCTGGCGCCGCAGGCGCGCGTGCTGCTGACGCGCGGCGCGGATGGCATGACGCTGTTTCATGGCGATGGTGCTTGTGAGCAGCCGGTTTTCGCCGTCGACGTGGTGGATACCGTTGGCTGCGGCGACGCTGCAATGGGCGGATGGATGGCGGGATTGCTGCTGGACCCCGAGGCGACGCTGGCGCGGCAGGCGCGATGGGCTGCCGCTGCCGCGGCGGTGGCGGCCACGCGTGCAGGGGCGTATTCGCCGACGGTGGCCGAGGTGAGGGTGCTGCTGGGCGAGGCGGTGGTTCTGGCCTGATAAAACAGGATCTGCCTTGTCGTGCTCTCGGCTGTCTCTCCCTCTCCCCATGAGGGGAGAGGGAGAGACAGCCGTCGTCATGGCGCGCGGCGTTGGCCTGCTCGCCGGCTTCGGCTAGTGCCGCGGGTTTGACACCGAGATCACTGCTCCAGCTTGATGTTCTGCACCTTCACCAGCGTCTTCATCTTCTCGAATTCCTTCTTGATCTCCGCCGCATGCTCTGCCGGGGTGTTGCCCGAAGGTTCCGCGCCGGCAGTGCGCAGGCGCTGCTGGAAGTCCTTGTCCTGCAGCGCCTTGACCGCTGCTTCGTTCAGCTTCTTGATGACTTCGTCAGGCGTGCCGGCCGGGGCCACCAGGCCGTACCAGGCCGGGTCGTTCGGCTCCTTCAGGCCGAGCTCGCCGAAGGTCGGCACGTTCGGCAGGGAGTCGATGCGCTTGTTCCATGCCACCACGATCGGGCGCAGCTTGCCGGCCTTGATGTAGGGCATCGAGGAGGGCAGGTTGTCGACCATGATCGGCACCTGGCCGGCCAGCACGTCGTTCAGCGCCGGGCCCGCGCCGCGGTAGGGGATATGGACCATGAAGGTCTTGGTCGAGACCTTGAACTGCTCGCCCAGCATGTGGCCGAAGGCGCAGGTGCCGGAGGTCGCGTACGAATACTTGCCCGGATTGGCCTTGAGCACAGCCAGGAACTCCTTGTAGTCCTTGGCCGGGAAGTTCGGGTTGACCGCGATGACGTTGGCCACGTTGGCCAGGTTGGTGACGGGCTTGAAGTCCTTGATCGGGTCGTACGACAGCTTGGGGTTGCAGGCCGGGTTGACCGCCATGGTGGAGACCGTGGAGATGCCGATGGTGTAGCCGTCGGGCGCGGCCTTGGCGATGGCGTCGGCGCCGATCGAGCCGCCCCCGCCGGCGCGGTTTTCCACCACCACGGGCTGGCCCAGGATGCGGCTCATCTGGTCGGCCGCGCCACGGCCCACGATGTCCGTCGTGCCGCCGGGCGCAAACGGGATGATCAGCCGGATCGGCTTGGTCGGGAAGCTTTGCGCCTGCGCCACGGAGGCTGCTGCTGCCAGGCCAAGGGCCAGGACGATTTTGCTGGTTTGCATGAGATTGTGTCTCCCGTCAAAGGACCGGGCGGGGATATCCGCCCAAGGTAAAGAACGCCGGCGACGCTGCCGCGGTGGCGGGGCTTTGAAGCCGGCGGCGTGAGTTCTGGCGGGCGGGCCTGGAGGCCGCCCGGGGGCTAACCGCCCAGGAGCCCGCGCTTGAGATCCCGGTCGACCGGATGGTCGCCAAGGAAGATGCGCAGCACGGCCTGGTAGAAATCTTCGCCCGGGATCGGCTTGCCGCGCGGCGTGCCGTTGATGGCGACCACGGTGCCGCCATCGGGCGAAAAGTCAAAATTGATCACATCGCCCTTGCGGGCGGTGCCCATCTGCTCCATGGTCTGGCGCAGCTGGAACAGGCGCTCGGACAGCCGCTGGAACTGGACCTCGCTGTGGTTTTCGCGGATCCCTTCGTTCAGGGCCTTGATAAAGGCATCGGATGGCACCTCGCGCAGCGGCCGGATCTGCAGGCGCTTGGGGCCGTGGTCGCCCAGCACGACGGTCGCGTTGCGCGCCTTCTCCGGCAGGTAAAGCGCGGCCACATAGCCCTTGATGATGAACATCGAGCGCAGGCCGGTGCCGTTGAGCTGCAGCTCCTTGCCGCCGACCCGGGTGGCGTCGTCGATCCGCATGCCCTCGATTTCGTTGGCGCGCGCGGGCTCCGGCGCCATAGCCAGGGCGGCGCCCACGCAGAGGGTGAGCGCCAGCAGGCTGGCGCGGCGGACGAGCGGTTCGCACGCGAACGGGGTACGACGGGAAAACATAAAGGCTGGACGGTACGACGGAACGTGTCATAGTCCGCGATTTCTGAAACAATACCAATTGGTATCTGCCCTAGGCTGCACTTGGCGTGCGCGGCGGCCATCACAATAACTAGAACGAACCGATGTCTTCTGCTCTCCTGTTGGTGCCGGATTTCAGCCTGATCCTGATCGGCTGGCTGCTGGTGCGCTATTCCCCGTTCGACCGCGCGTTCTGGGCCGGGGTGGAGCGCCTGGTGTATTTCGTGCTCTTCCCCGCGCTGCTGTTGCAGTCCACCAACAGCGCCAGGTTCGATTTTTCCTCCACGTCGGCCATGCTCGGCCTGGCGCTGTTGACCACCGCCTTCGGCATGGTGGGCGGCTATGCCGTCAAATGGGCGATGCGGCTGGCGCCGCTCGATTTCGCTTCCGGCCTGCAGACTGCATTCCGCTTCAATTCCTATATCGGGCTGGCGCTGGCCGCGCGCCTGGGCGGCAGCGAGGGGCTGGCCATGATGGCGGTGATCGTCGGCTGCACGGTGCCGCTGTGCAATGTGGCCGCGGTATGGGCGCTGGCCCGTCACGGCGAGACCCGCCTGTGGCGCGAGCTGGCGCGCAACCCGCTGATCCTCGCCACCGCGGGGGGCTTGCTGACCAACCTGGTGGGCCTGCACCCGCCCGAGGTGGTGGGCATGACGCTGGCCCGGCTGGGTTCCGCGTCCACCGCGCTGGGGCTGATGACGGTCGGCGCGGGCCTGCAGATGAGCGGGGTGACAGGGGCGCTCGGCCCGGTGGCGTGGTGGAGCGGCGTCAAGCTGGTGGCCATGCCCTGCTTTGCCTGGGCGGTGGGGCGCTTGCTGCCGCTGACCGAGCTGCAGTTGCAGATCACGGTGCTGTTTGCCTCGCTGCCGACGGCGTCGAGCGCCTATATCCTGGCCGTGCGCATGGGCGGCAACGGGCCGATGGTGGCGGCGACGATCTCGGTGATGACCGTGGCGGCCATCGTCACCACGCCGTTCTGGCTGTCTCTCGTCAGTTAGCGGGCGCCTGGGCCAGCGCCCAGTCGATATGCTCGCGTACCAGCGGGCTCGCCTCGGCCTGGCGCGCGCCGAGCGCCGCGCGGATGCGCGTGGCCAGCGCCGTGTCGCCGCTGGCCATCGCTGCGCGCAGGCTGTTGCCCAGCCCCACTGCCAGGTTGCGCAGCCAGCGTTCATGGCCGATGCGGCGGATCGGGCTGCCTTCCAGCCGCTGGTTGAATTCCGCCTCCGTCCAGCCGAACAGCTCGGCCATGTCGGGCGCGTCGAAGCCATTGCGCACGTCGAAGTCCGGCAGCGTGGCGCGGTGAGCGAACTTGTTCCACGGGCACGCCAGCTGGCAGTCGTCGCAGCCGTACACGCGGTTGCCCATTGGCGCGCGCAGTGCCTCGGGGATGGCGCCCTTGTGCTCGATGGTCAGGTAGGAGATGCAGCGGCGCGCGTCGATCCGGTAGGGTTCCAGGATGGCCTGGGTCGGGCAGATATCGATGCAGCGGCGGCAGTTGCCGCAGTGGCCGGGTTCCGGCGCATCGGCGGGGAAGGGCACATCGACCAGGATCTCGCCGAGGAAGAACATCGAGCCGCCATCGCGGTCGAGCAGCAGCGTGTGCTTGCCACGCCAGCCCAGCCCGCCCTGCGCGGCCAGCGCCACCTCCATCACCGGCGCCGAGTCGGTGAACACACGATAGCCGAACGGGCCGATGGCGGCTTCGATGCGGCTGGCGAGCTGCTGCAGGCGGTTGCGCAGCACCTTGTGATAATCGCGGCCCCGCGCGTAGAGCGAGACCACGGCGGTGGCGGGGTCGTCGAGCCGGGCAAGTTCATGGGCGCGCCAGTCGTGCGGGAGCGCGGCGGGCAGGTACGGCATGCGCGCCACGATGGCGCGCACCGTGCCGGGCACGAGTTCGGCGGGACGGGCGCGCCGCAAGCCGTGGTTCGCCATATAATCCATGTCGCCGTGGTAGCCCTGCGCCAGCCACGCCAACAATCCTGCTTCAGCCCGGCTCAGATCCACGTCGGCAATGCTGAGCGCATCGAAGCCGAGCTCCGTGCCCCAGGCCCGGATCGAGCCCACCAGCGCCTCCAGCCCGGCGGCGTCCGTGCCTGCATGCACAACGGACGACGCCAGGGGCGGCGCAAGGCCAGGCGCTGCCCCGTGGGCGGCGCTGCTGGCAGGAGGGGGCGAGGCGGTTGGCGTCTGGGCTGCTCGGTCGATCATTCCCGAATTGTACGCAATGCCCCTGCTCCAAGAACGCACACTCAACCTGCCCGACGAAGCGGCCACCGCCCGGCTGGGCGCGGCGCTGGCCGAGGCCGTGCGCAAGCTGCCGCCCCAGACCGTGCACCTGCAGCTCTCGGGTGACCTTGGCGCCGGCAAGACCACGCTGTCGCGCGCCATCCTGCGCGCGCTAGGCCACGCGGGCAAGGTGCGCAGCCCTACCTACACGCTGTGCGAGCCATATTCAGTCACGCGCGCCGATGGCTCGCCGCTGACCGCCTACCACTTTGACCTGTACCGCTTCGCCGATCCGGAGGAGTGGGCCGACGCCGGTTTTCGTGATTGTTTTGCCGAACCGGCCGTGAACCTGGTGGAATGGCCGGAGAAAGCCGGGCGCTTGCTTGGGGAACCGGACCTTCACTTGTTGCTCCAATCGGACAACAGCGACGCCGACGACGCGGCCGAACGCCGTATCGTTACGCTTCGTGCCTATACTCAGACTGGACTTACCCTGCTTTGCGCATGCTGATCAAGCGACTCGCCACCGACCGACCCGACGATATCCAGCTGGCCCGCCGCAAATGGCTGGCGCAGTGCCTCAAGGCCGGCGCCGGCAGCGTGGTGCTCACGCTGGCCGGGCCACAGATCGCCTTTGGCGCCGGCATCGTCGCGGTGCGGGTCTGGCCCGCCGAGGAATACACCCGCGTCACCATCGAATCCGATGAGCCGCTGGCCGCCGTCCACCAGATGATCCACGGCCCCGACCGGCTGGTGGTGGACATCGATGGCCTCGATCTCTCGCCCACCCTGCGCGAGCTGGTGGCCAAGATCACCTCCAACGATCCCTATATCCAGACCGTGCGCGTGGGCCAGAACCGGCCGCGCGTGGTACGGCTGGTGTTCGACCTGAAGGAAAACGTCTCGCCGCAGGTGTTCACGCTGGCGCCGATCGGCAGCTACCGCAACCGCCTGGTGTTTGACCTGTACCCCGTCAATCCGCCGGATCCCTTGTGGACGCTGGTGCGCGACACCGAGGACAAGCAGCGCAGGTTTGCCGCCACGCAGCCCCCGGCCGGCGCGGACGGCGTGTCCGGCGCGCCTGCCTCCGGCGAGGAAGACGCCATCGGCGCACTGGTGCGCAAGTTCGAGGACAAGGGCGCCAACCCGGTGCCGGCCCTGCCACCGATGGCAGCCGTCAAGCCCAGGCCGCCGGCACCTTCCTCACCAGCGGTGCCGTCGGCACCGCCGCTGGCGCAGAACAACCCGCCTGCGGCCCTGCCTGCCAACAACCCGCCGGCGGACCGTTCCTTCAAGATGCGCCGCCTGCTGACCGTCGCGATCGATCCCGGCCATGGTGGCGAGGATCCCGGCGCCACCGGCGCGTCCGGCTCGCGCGAGAAAGACGTGGTGCTGCAGATCGCGCAGCGGCTGCGCGCCAAGATCGACTCCCAGCCCAATATGCGCGCCATGATGACGCGCGACGCGGACTTCTTCGTGCCGCTCAACGTGCGCGTGCAGAAGGCGCGCCGGGTGCAGGCCGACCTGTTCGTGTCCATCCACGCCGATGCCTTCCTCTCGCCGGAAGCCAAGGGTGCCTCGGTGTTCGCCTTGTCCGAGCGCGGCGCGTCCAGCACCGCCGCGCGCTGGATGGCCAACAAGGAGAACGCCTCCGACCTGATCGGCGGCGCCAACATGGGCAACAAGGATGCGCAGGTGGCGCGGGTGCTGCTGGACTTGTCCACGACCGCCCAGATCAACGACAGCTTGCAGGTGGGCAAGGCCGTGCTGGCGGAGATCGGCGGCGTCAACCGGCTGCACAAGGGCAGCGTGGAGCAGGCGGGCTTTGCCGTGCTGAAGGCGCCGGATATCCCGTCGATCCTGGTCGAGACCGCTTTCATCAGCAATCCCGAGGAAGAGCGCAAGCTCAACGACGAGAGCCACCAGGAGCAACTGGCCAACGCCATCCTGCGTGGCATCAAGAACTACTTCGCGCGCAATCCGCCGCTGGCGAAGAATCCGTCGGTGTAAGAGGCGGCGCCTGAAAGCAAAACGGCCGGCAACATCGTTGCCGGCCGTTTTTCGTTTGCCGTGCCGCGCGCCAAGACTCAGGCGCGGGCGGTAGTCCCGTCGGGCAGCGCGTCGCGGCTGGCGTAGCGCGAGGCAATCACCGAGCACACGATCAGCTGCAACTGGTGGTAGACCATCAGCGGCAGCACCAGCAGGCCCAGCGCCGGATGGCCGGCAAACAGGATCTTGGCCATCGGGATGCCGTTAGCCAGGCTCTTCTTGGAGCCGCAGAACACCGCGGTGATCTCATCTTCCACCGAGAAGCCGAGGCGGCGCGCGGTGAAGGTGGTGGTGGCCAGGATCACCACCAGCAGCACGGCGGCGAGCGCCATCACGGCACCGATGGTTTCCCAGCTGTACTTGTGCCACAGGCCGGCGGCGGTGGCGTCGCAGAACGACGAATAGACGATCAGCACGATCACGCCGCGGTCGATCTTGTTGGTGATCTGCTTTTTCTTGGCCAGCCAGCTGCCGATCAGCGGGCGGGCCAGCTGGCCGAGCGCGAACGGCAGCAGCAGTTGCAGCGCCACGCCGGTCAGCGCCTTGCCCAGCGGCATCGAGGCGCCGCTGGCGCTGATCACCAGGCCCATCAGCAGCGGCGTGACGGCCATGCCGATCAGGCCCGAGATGGTGGCATTGAAGATTGCGCCGGGCACGTTGCCGCGCGCCATCGAGGTCATCGCCACGGACGACGACACGGTGGACGGCAGCGCGCACAGGTAGAACACGCCCAGCAGCAGCTCGGCAGGCAGCATGTTGCGCAGGCCGAACATCAACGCCAGCCCGACCACCGGGAAAACGATGTAGGTGAAGCTCTGCACGAAGGCATGCAGGCGCCAGTGGCGCGCGCCGGCCACCAGCTTGTCGCGCGACAGCGCGGCGCCATGCAGGAAGAACACCAGGGCCACGCCCAGGTTGGTGACCATGCCCAGGTGCAGCGGGCCGTCGCCGGCGCCGATTTGCGGGGCCAGCAGCGCAATGCCGATGGCGCTCAGCATGATCAATACGAACCCGTCGATCAGGTCGTAGATTTTCTTGAAGGGTGAGAGGATGGCGGGCATGACAGCAAGGTTGGATAAGGGTTTCGTCTGGTATTGGACGCCACCGAAGCCTAGAATGCAAATTCATTTATCGCATCCATTCATCTCATAAACGCATGAATTACACATTGCGCCAGTTGCGGGTCTTCCTCGCCGTGGTCGCGCATGGCAGTTTCAGCCGTGCCGCGGACGCGGTTGGCCTGACGCAGCCCGCGGTCAGCCGGGGCGTTGCCGAGCTGGAAGAGGCACTTGGCGTGCGCTTGCTCGACCGCACCACGCGGGAGGTGCTGGTGACCGACGCGGGCCAGGCCCTGGCGCCTGCCATCGAGCGCCTGCTTGGCCAGCTGGACGATACGCTGGAAGAAACGCGCCAGCTTGGCGAGCGCTATCGTGGCCGGGTTGTGATTGCCAGTGCACCCACGATTTCCGCGCGGCTGATGCCGCTGTATGTCTCGACCTGCGCGCGCCAGTATCCGGATATCCGCCTCAGCGTGCGCGACAACGTGCAGGCCGATGGCCTCGAGCAGATCCGCGCGGGGGCCGTGGACTTTGGCGTCTTGATCGATCCTTTGGCGCATGAAGGCTTGACCATCGCGCCACTGGCGACCGATCCGTTTTGCTTCGTGTGCCGGCGCGATCACCCGCTGGCCAATGCCGACTCGGTGCCGTGGTCCGCACTGGACGGCATGCCGCTGGTGCTGCTGGATTTCGCCTCGGGCAGCCGGCCCCTGATCGACCGCATTTTCGCCAGCCATGGCGTGGCGCCTAGCGTGGTGCAGGAGCTGGGGCATTCGGCCAGCGTGTTTGGCATGGTCGAGGCCGGCATCGGCGCTTCTGTCCTGCCCTCGTTTTCGCTGCCGCTGCCGGCGGCGTCTCCTCTGGTCTGGCGGCCGCTCACGCCGCGCGAGGAACGGCGCATCGTCATGGTCTGCCGGGAGGACCGTTCCTTGTCGCCTTCGGCCGCCGCCGTGTGGCAGATGGTGCAGAGCCTGCCATTGCCGGCCGAGCCGGCCATGGCGCAATGATGGGCCCCCGCCTGGCTCGGTTGCTTGGCAGCTTACGGGCTTAACCGCGCGTTGCCGTGACCATCACCGCTTCCAGCGCAAAGCTGCCGTCGGCCTTGACGAGGTAGTGGTCGCGTACTTCCGCCGGTGCCAGTTGCCACAGGTGCTGGATGGCGGCTACCGCCACGGGCGGCGTGCGCATGCGCTGCACCCAGGTGGCGAACTCCAGCTCGATGCGCCAGGCCGGCGAAACGCTGGCCGTGAAGCCCGCAGCCTCCAGCATCGCTTTCCACTCGGTAGCGGTGTAGTCACGGATATGCGACGGGTCGCGCAGCAACTCCACCGATTGCAGCCAGGTGTCGGGCAGCGGGTCGTCCGAGCCGGCGATATCGATCAGCACGACCTTGCCGCCCGGCTTGAGCACCCGGTACATCTCCGCCAGCGCCGCCGGCACTTTGCGCCAGTGGTGCGCGCTCATGCGCGAGATCACCGCGTCGAAGCTAGCATCGTCAAAGGGCAGCGATTCCGCGGCGCCCTGGCGGGTGCGGATGTTCGCCAGCCCCTTGTCGCGCGCCGCGCCTTCCACGACCGCCAGCATTTCCGCCGACAGATCGTAAGCCGTCACTTGCGCTGCGACCCCCGCTGCGGCAAAGCTGGCGTGGCCCGCGCCGCAACCCAGGTCGAGCACCTGCGCCGCGGGCAGCGCCGCCAGTTCCTGTGCAAGCTGCTGCAGGTCCGCGCCCTGGGCGTGGACCGCGCTGGTGAGATAGGCGCTGGCGGTGGCGCCGAACTGGGCGGCAACGAGTTCTTGTTGTTGCATATGGCTCTCCTGGCGGCAATGGCCGCTAGTGGGTTCTGGTGACCGGGGACCGGGGGATTGGTGACGGGGGCTTGCCCGCGTAACGGGTTCGACGTACTGTAGCAGCCTGTTTTCCCGGTACAAGTCAGGGTTTTATCCTGGTATAAAACGCACCAGCTTTTGAGTTTTTGAGCTTTTGCCCGGCTACCTGCATTGCCCGCTCAGCCCTCCATGACAGAATACGCGCCCCCCGATCCCGCCAAGCCACATGAACTCACGCGCGAAGCCGTGCTGGGCCGCTTCCTGCGGGCGCACCGCGAGCGCCTGGCCCCGGCCGAAGTTGGCCTGGCACCCGGCCGGCGGCGGCGCACGCCGGGCTTGCGCCGCGAGGAGCTGGCGCAGCTCGCCGGCCTTAGCGCCACCTGGGTGACGTGGCTGGAACAGGGCAGGCCGGTGGCGCTGTCGGCCCGCGCGCTGGCCAGCCTGGCCGGCGCACTGCGGCTGTCGCGCGCGGAACGGGCCTACCTGTTTGAGCTGGCGGGCCGGCGCGACCCTATGCAGGCGCAGGACGAACACGCGCCAGCAGCCGTCCTCGCCAGCGTGGAGGCCATCAACGGCCCAGCCTACCTGCTAGACCGGCAATGGAGCGCGCTAGCTTGGAATGCCGCTGCCGCCGACCTGTTCGTGGGCTGGCTCGATCCCGCCAGCGAAGACCGCAACCTGTTGCGCAGCATGTTTTTGTCGCCGGGTTTGCAGGCCTTGGTGGAGGACTGGCCGCACCGGGCGGCGCGGCTGGTGTCGGAGTTTCGCGCGCACAGCATCCGCCATGCCGACGATCCGCCGATGCGCGCGCTGGTGGAGGGGCTCATTGCCCAGAGCCCGGTGTTCCGGGCCGACTGGCTGTCGCAGGATGTGGAAGAGCGGCAGGGCGGGCGCCGCGGCTTTCAGCATCCATTGCGCGGGCTCTTGCATTTCGAGCAGCTCACGCTGGTGCCGGCCGCCGCGCCGGGCCTGACGCTGGTGATGCTGATGCCGGCGTGAAACCTGCCGGCAACGGCCCGGACGGCATTACTTCGGCTGCATGCGGATGGCGCCGTCGAGCCGGATCACTTCGCCGTTGAGCATGGGGTTGGTGATGATGGAGCCCACCAGCTTCGCGTACTCGGCCGGGCGGCCCAGGCGCGGCGGGAACGGCACCATCTTGCCGAGCGCGTCCTGCACTTCCTGCGGCATGCCCAGCAGCATCGGCGTCTCGAACAGCCCCGGAGCAATCGTCATGCAGCGCACGCCGTCGCGCGACAGGTCGCGCGCGATGGCCAGCGTCATGGCGACCACGCCACCCTTGGAGGCCGCGTAGGCGGCCTGCCCGATCTGGCCGTCGAAGGCCGCCACCGATGCCGTGTTGATGATCACGCCACGCTCGCCTTCTGCGTCGGGCGTGTTCTGCACCATGGCCGCGGCAGCCAGCCGGATCATGTTGAAGGTGCCGATCAGGTTGACGCGGATGGTCTTGTCGCAGGCGTCGAGCGGGTGCGGGCCGTTCTTGCCCACCGTCTTGTTGGCGGTGGCAATGCCGGCGCAATTGACCAGCCCTGCCAGGCGGCCCAGCGCGGTGGCTGCCGCCACGGTGGCTTGCCCGTCGGCCTCGCTGCTGACGTCGCAGCGCACGAACTTCCCGCCCAGTTCGGCGGCCAGCGCGGTGCCGGCAGCTTCGTTAAGGTCGGCGATCACCACCTTGCCGCCCGCGGCGGCCAGCATGCGGGCGCTGCCCTCGCCGAGCCCGGAGGCGCCGCCGGTGACGATAAATACGTTGTCGCGGATTTCCATCGTTGTCTTCCTCGCTTGGATGTGTGGTCTTTTGGTTTTCTGGCGCTGCAGGTACGGCATGTTGGCATAACGTTTACGTAAACGTCAATTCGGCGATGCGATCTCCGCGGATGGCGGCGGCAATAAAAAAGGCGACCCGAGGGTCGCCTTTTCCACCTGCGGCGCCGGAGGCGCGCGGCTTACTTCAGTGCTTCGAACACACGCGAAGTGATGTCTTCCACGCTGCCAACGCCCGCGATCTTGCGGTACTGCGGCGGTGCCACCTTGGCGGTGGCGTCGCCATTGGCGGCCCACTTGGAGTAGTAATCCACCAGCGGGCGGGTCTGTTGGGAGTACACGTCGAGGCGCTTCTTGACGGTCTCTTCCTTGTCGTCGTCGCGCTGGATAAGTGCTTCGCCGGTGATGTCGTCCACGCCGTCCACCTTGGGCGGGTTGTACTTGACGTGGTAGGTGCGGCCCGATGCCACGTGCACGCGGCGCCCGCTCATGCGCTCGATGATGGCATCGAAGGGCACGTCGATTTCCAGCACGTAGTCGATCGCCACGCCGGCTTCCTTCATGGCCTCGGCCTGCGGAATGGTGCGCGGGAAGCCATCGAACAGATAGCCGTCCTTGCAATCGGCCGCCTGCAGGCGGTCCTTGACCAGGCCGATGATGATGTCGTCCGACACCAGGCCACCCGCGTCCATCACCTTCTTGGCGGCCACGCCTAGCGGCGTGCCAGCCTTCACCGCGGCGCGCAGCATGTCGCCGGTGGAGATTTGGGGGATGCCGAACTTCTCGCAGATGAACTGGGCTTGCGTGCCTTTGCCGGCGCCAGGCGCGCCCAACAGGATCAAACGCATTACGGGTCCTCAGAGTTTTGAATCTTGTATGGCAGGGGGAATGGAAGGAGGGTAACGCCGAAACTTGACGCGAGGCTTACCAACGCCGTCGGGACGGCGCGCCTCAGGTCGGAGTCTGGTCTGTTGACGGCCGGCACGCTGACGCCTCTGCCGCTGGCGGCGGGCGGGTACCGATCGGGCTCACTTTTCATCTCCCCACCGAGCCTTGGCCGGACGCCCGGGCGCCCGACGGCTCTGTATCGTCAAGCATTATGCCATGAGGCGGCGCGAAATCGGCTTGCCGCTGCGGTGACATCTGTCATGACTTATGTCGTAGGTCATGCGATGACCGCCGCAGCCGGCGGCCGCGCCAAGTGCGCTCAGGGGCCTTCCTGCGCCATGGCCTGCGCCCACAGCGCACGCACGCGGTCCAGGTCGGCCTGCGTGTCAACGCCCGGCGCGGGCACAGCCGCTGTTTCCAGCACGCCGATGCGCTCGCCATGCCACATCGCGCGCAACTGCTCCAGCGCTTCGGTCTGCTCCACCGGCGACAGCGCCAGCGTGGGAAAGCGCCGCAGGAATCCGGCGCGGTAAGCATACAGGCCAATGTGGCGCAATACCGGCATGGCTGGCAAGGCCACCTGGGCGGTGGCCGCCGCCGCGGCCGGCACGCCGGCCCAGGCGTCGCGGGCCCAGGGGATCGGCGCGCGGGAGAAATACAGCGCGCGGCCGGCGCCGTCGCACACCACTTTCACCACATTGGGGTTGAACACCTCGGCAATTTCGCGGATCGGATGCGCGGCGGTGGCGATGGCGCAATCGGCATGGTGCGCCAGGTGCAGTGCCACCTCGTCGATCAGGCTGGGCTCGATCAGCGGCTCATCGCCCTGCACATTGACCACAATGGCGTCGTCCGGCAGGCCTAGCCATGTCGCCACTTCGGCCAGGCGGTCGGTGCCCGAGGGGTGGTCGGCACGCGTGATCACGGCTTCGATGCCGTGCGCCGCGCAGGCTGCCGCCACTTCGGGCGCGTCGGTGGCGACCACCGTGCGCTGCGCCGACGAGGCATGGGCGCGCTCGGCCACGCGCACGATCATGGGCTTGCCGCCGATATCGGCCAGCGGCTTGTTGGGCAGCCGGGTTGAAGCCAGGCGCGCAGGGATGACGACGGTAAAAGCGGGCAGCGACATGGTGCGAGCCGCTTATTCCGGCGTGACCAGCCGGCCCGGCACGGTCTGGCGTGCCTCATCGGCCAGCATGATGGGAATGCCATCGCGGATCGGATAGGCCAGTTTGTCGACCTGGCAGATCAGTTCCTGGGCGGCGCGGTCATATTCCAGCTTGCTCTTGCACAGCGGGCAGACCAGGATTTCAAGCAGCCGGTTGTCCATCTCGGGTTTCCTTGGTGTGGCCGGCGGCGGTCGCGGCGCCCGGCGCCGTGGGAGCGGCCTGGGCATGCGCGGCGACGGCGCGGCGAATTTTTTCGATCAGGCCCGCGTCGATCACGGGCGTGGTGGGGACGACCCAGATCCGCGGGTCCAGCGGGTCACTGAGGCGCTCGCATTTTACGGCATCCTTCTCGGTGATCAGGATCGCATCGGCCGCCTGCGCGACAGGATCGCCGGCGAACGGGTCTTCGGCGAAGTCGTAGTGGTCCGGCAGGGGCATGGTGTCCGGCGCGAGGCCGGCTGCGCGCAGGCTGGCAAAGAAGCGCTCGGGGTTGCCGATGCCGGCGGCAGCCAGCACCCGCTGCCCGGCAAACGCCGACAACGGCTTGGCCATGGTCGGGTCAGCCAGTTGCCAGGCATCGTCCAGCACCAGGCGCATGCCATAGACATCCGGCTGGTCCGGGCTGGGGCGGAAGTCCGGGTCGTTGATCAGGGTGGCGTCGCGACGGCGCGAGAGCGATTCGCGCAGCGGGCCGGCCGGCAGCAGCAAGCCGTTGCCGCCCATGCGCGAATCGAACATCACGATCTCGAAGTCGCGTTGCAGCTTGTAGTGCTGCAGGCCATCGTCGAGCAGCAGCACGTTGACGCCGGGATGCGAGACCAGCATGGTCTGCGCGCACAGCGCCCGGTCGGGGAAGACCCAGACCGGCACGTCGGTGGCGCGCGCGATCAAGAGCGGCTCGTCACCCACGTCCTTGGCCTGCGAGGTGGGCTTGACCCGGCGCGGATGCTTGAGCTTGACGCCGTAGCCGCGCGAGACCACGCCCGGGCGCAGGCCGGACTCGGCCAGTGCATGGGCCAGCGCGATCACCGCGGGGGTCTTGCCGGTGCCGCCCACGGTGACATTGCCGACCACCACCACCGGCATCGGCAGGCGCGTCGAGCTGTACCAGCCGCGCCGGTATGCCAGGCGCCGCCAGCCGCTGACCAGGCCGAACACCCACGACAGCGGCAGCATCAGCCAGGCGAACCAGCCGCGGCGTTGCCACTGGGCGGTCACGAAGTCGGCAAGGGCGTTGCGGGGAGCGGGCATGGGCGTGGTAGGCAGGGCTGGGCGGTAATGCTGCGTTGAAAAGAACAGGGGTGGGGCCGGGCACGGTAGCTCGGCGCGCCGGCACGATGGCGACATTGCGTCATCGCCTCATTGCCTCATGGCGGGGGAACGCAAGCGAGCTACCCAGTCATTATGGGCACCTTGCGGCGCCCGCCGCAAGGTGCGGCTCGCCGCGGGGGATTGCATCCTCCGCGCCGGGCCGCTCAGCGCGCCTGCGAGCTCTGCGTGGCGAAGGTCAGGCGGGGCAGGCCGGCCAGGCGGGCGGCTTCCATGACGTTGATCACGGACTGGTGCGTGGCCTGTGCGTCCGCATTGACGATCAGCACGGGCGGCTGGCCATCGGCCGGGCCGGCTACTTCGCGCAGGCGCTGGGCCAGGCTGGTCACGTCCTGCTGGTCCATGACCTGCTTGTTGATCGAATAGACACCCTTGGCGGATACGGATACCACGATCTCGCCGGGGCGCTGCTGCGCCTTTTCGGCGTCGGCGGTCGGCAGCTGGATCTGCAGCTCGGTATAGCGCGAGTACGTGGTCGTGATCATCAGGAAGATCAGGATCACGAGCAGGACGTCGATCAACGGGATGAGGTTGATCTCCGGTTCTTCACGCCGCTGGCGGGATCGGAAGTGCATGGCGTATCAGGCGCGGCGCTGCGGCAGGATGGCGTCCAGGAAGGCGGTGGCGCGGAATTCCAGCTCGGCCACGTAGTCGTCCACGCGCCGGCGGAAGTAGCGCCAGAAGATCAGTGCCGGAATCGCGATGATCAGGCCGAAGGCGGTGTTATAGAGCGCCACCGAGATGCCATGTGCCAGCTGCTCGGGGCTGGCGCCGGCGCCACCCTGGCTGCCGAAGATCTCGATCATGCCGATCACGGTGCCCAGCAGGCCCATCAGCGGCGCCACCGAGGCGATCGTGCCGAGTGCGTTCAGGTAGCGCTCCAGCTCGTGCGCCACGGCGCGCCCGGCTTCCTCGACCACTTCCTTGGCGGCATCGCGGGAGGTATGGGGCTGCAGCACCACATGGCGCAGGCCAGCGGCCAGCACGCGGCCCAGCGGGGAGTTCTGCTCCAGCGTGTTGACCACCTCCGGCGTGGCGCGGCGCTGGTGCGCCACCGACAGGGCTTCGTCGTACAGCTTGGGCGGCAGCACCTTGCTGCGCTTCAGGCTGAGGAAACGCTCGACAATCAGCGCCAGGGCGATGACCGAGGCGAGCAACAAGGGCCAGATCGGCCAGCCGGCAGCTTGAATGATGGAAAACACGTGGAACCCCGAGTCAACGGCTTGTGTGCTCATGCCAGGCGCCGCGGCCGTGCGCGCGCTGGCTATGTTCGAAAATGTTCGAAAAAATCAGGCGCCACTCTAACCCGCAGCACCGGGCGGGGCAAGACGCAGCGTCACGGTGTGTCTGCCGCGCATCGTGCGCGCAAGCCGCCGGAGGCGGCGACTGGCGGGATGTCCACATGGAACAGGGACAGTGCTGTGGATGAATTGTGGACAGAGGGCTGACAAGGCGGTCAAGTCACTGATTGATAAGGAAAAATTGTGATTCGCTTAAAAAATGGGCAGGCGGCGGGTGACGCGGACATCCTCCGGGGAGGCGCGAAACGCCCAAAACCGGAGTCCGGTCTATCCACATTAAAACAGGACAGTGCTGTGGACCGTTTGTGGACAGACGCCTGAAAAGAAAGCTAAGTCATTGATTGGAAAGGCAGGTATACGTGGTGCCTAAATAATATGCAGGGCACGCCAGATGGGCTTCGCGGGGGCCTCCGACGCCTCGTGAATGAAAAAATCCCGCCATGTCTCCCCCTTTCCACATTCCGCCGGGACAGTCTTGTGGACGGGTTGTGGAAAACTATCTGAGAAGCCACTTAAGTCATTGATTGAAAAGCGCTTCACACATGCTGATTAAAAAATGGGCAACGGCCATTTGCACGGTGTTTTCCAGTCTCCGTGCTCATGCACAGGACATGGCCACGCCATGTCGCGGTTAGGAGGCCTTGCGATCTCTTTTGGCCGCCGGATGGGCATTTCCGGCGGGCAGGAAATAGTTTTCCACAGAAAACGCGTTCTACCCAAGGTTGTCCAGAGTTCCTGTGGATAACTTTGTGAACAAGCCGGGGGCGCAGCCGGTAAGTGTTTGACGCATAAGGGGTTTGCTTACATTGCCTAAAAAATAAGACAGCCGAAAGCGCATAAGAATCAAAGGCTTGTGTCAAGTCATGCGGCTTTGCGGGGTTATTGCCTCCCCCACCCCAAGAGACTTGACAGACCAGTTATGCTGTGGACATGTCAATTCCACGCCGCTTGCCCGGCTGTGCGCCATGTCAGACCCGCTGAACTTTTCGCGTGAAACCCAGCCTATGGCCCCTCCCGGGGCGCGTGAGGCGATTCCCGTCGGAGAGCTGAACCACGCGATCGCCCAGGTACTGGAACGTAGTTTCCCGCTGACCTGGGTCCGGGGCGAAATCTCAAATTTCACACGCGCCGCCAGCGGCCACTGGTATTTCTCGCTCAAGGACGCGCGCGCCCAGATCCGCTGCGTGATGTTCCGCGGGCGCAACCAGCATGTCGACTTCACGCCGCGCGAGGGCGAGGCGGTCGAGGTGCGGGCGCTCGTATCCATGTATGAGGCGCGCGGCGAGCTGCAGCTCGGCGTAGAGGGCATGCGTCGCGCCGGCCTTGGCAATCTGTACGAGGCATTCCTGCGCCTGAAGGAAAAGCTCTCGCAGGCCGGGCTGTTCGCGCCCGAGCGCAAGCGGCCGCTGCCGTTCCACGCCCGCAGCATTGGCGTGATCACCTCGCTGCAGGCGGCGGCCCTGCGCGACGTGATCAGCACGCTGCGCCGGCGTGCCCCGCATGTGCCCGTCGTGGTTTACCCGGTGCCGGTACAGGGCGCCGGCGCCGCGGCGAAGATCGCCGCCATGATCGACACCGCCAGCGAGCGCAACGAATGCGATGTGTTGATCCTGTGCCGCGGCGGCGGCAGCATCGAGGACTTGTGGTCGTTCAATGAGGAGAGCGTGGCGCAGGCCATTGCGCGCTGCGCTGTGCCGGTGGTCTCCGGCGTGGGCCACGAGACCGATTTCACCATCGCCGACTTCGTCGCCGACGTGCGCGCGCCCACGCCCACCGGCGCCGCCGAGCTGGTCAGCCCGGACCGCAGCCATATGCTGCTGCAAGCCAGCCGCGCGCGCGACGCGCTGGCCCAGTGCATGCAGCGCCAGCTCGACCGCCGCGCCCAGAACCTTGACTGGCTGGCCCGCCGCCTGCGCAGCCCGCAAGCGCAGCTGCAGGAGCGCCGCCTGCAGGTCGACAACCTCATGCGTCACCTGCGCTCTGCGCTGCGCGATACCGTGGCCGCCCAGCGGCACCGCCAGCAGGTGCTGGCCATGCGCTGGGCTGCCGGCCGCCCCGACCTGGCCCTCGCCCAGGCCGAGCTGCGCCGCACCGCGCTGCGCCTGCGCGACGCCACGCAGCGTCAGGTCGAGCGCGCCGGCCAGCGCTGGCAGCGTGCCGCCGGCACGCTCGAGGTGCTGGCGCCGCAGCGCACCCTGGAGCGCGGCTATGCTGTGCTGCTGGACCAGCGCGGACGTGCCTTGCGCTCACCGTCGGAGCTGCGCGCGGGCACCGTGATCGAAGTCCATCTGGCCGAAGGCGTGGCCGATGCCAGCCTCGCCAGCGTTCAGCCCCGGCTGGTGGAACGCTAAGCCCGGCGCGCGTCGGCGGGGCGCCGACAGCGCTTGCATATCGATCAAACTAATATGATCGAAGGGGCTTTGTTTGCCGCGTTTGCGCGGGTATGGCAAGTCCCCTACAATCGACAATTCCTGATCTTCAACCCCACAGAAAGAGACAGAACAATGGAACATACTCTCCCCCCGCTGCCTTACGCTCATGATGCGCTCGCTCCGCACATCTCCAAGGAGACCCTGGAGTTCCACCACGACAAGCACCACCAGACCTACGTCACCAACCTGAACAACCTGATCAAGGGCACCGAGTTCGAGAACTCGACGCTCGAAGAGATCGTCAAGAAGTCCTCCGGCGGCATCTTCAACAACGCCGCCCAGGTGTGGAACCACACCTTCTACTGGGACTCGCTCAAGCCCAACGGCGGCGGCCAACCGACCGGCGCGCTGGCTGATGCCATCAACGCCAAGTTCGGCTCCTTCGACAAGTTCAAGGAAGAATTCACCAAGACCGCAGTCGGCACCTTCGGTTCGGGCTGGGCCTGGCTGGTGAAGAAGGCCGACGGCTCGCTGGACCTGGTCTCGACCTCCAACGCCGCTACCCCGCTGACCACCGACGCCAAGCCGCTGCTGACCTGCGACGTGTGGGAACACGCTTACTACATCGACTACCGCAATGCCCGCCCGAAGTATGTCGAGGCATTCTGGAACGTCGTGAACTGGGACTTCGCCAGCAAGAACTTCGCTGGTTGATTTAGCGGTTGCCGCTGCACAAGACGTTGAGAAAAAGCCCCTGGGATTCAGGGGCTTTTTTTTTGTCTTGATGGCGGACCTGCGTCAGCGTTGGTGGCGCGACCCACGCCGGTGACCGGGGCAGCCGCTCGAAACAATACGTTCTGGTGTCTCCGAGCCTACTTAAAGATGCATGGAACGATGCACTCCCCGAACGGTTGGAAGATCACGAATTGTCCTGTGCCCAGCGCTCCACCAGCTCGGCCGGGATGGCCTGGAACACTTCATCGAAGCGTTTGCCGGTCAGCCGCTCGGCTTGCCTGAGCAGTAGCGCTACGGGGCTGCTGGGTTCATGTAGTTCGAACCATTGACGCGCGGAGCGGATGTCGGCGAGGGCACCATCGCGGTCCCGCGGCATGTCGGTGGCTGCATGCTCGGTGGTCGCTCCAGGGGAAAGACCACCTGCGGCACCGTCGCCTGCCGGGGCCGCGACGCTCAGATCGGGCCGCGGCGCGGCGGCGGCAGCGACATTGCCCGTCATCGTGCCGAGTAGCTTGAGCAGCGGGCTCAGGTCGGGGCGGTCGTCCTGGAGGTTGGCTTTTGCCCAGTCGTCGATGGCAGCGGCATATCCCGCGGCTTCGTCCAATGCGAGGAGGGCGGGGCTGTGCTGCTGGCGCAAATCCTGCAATTGCAGGCGCACCGATTCCGGCGGCGGGGCGTCCACGGGCCGTGGCACACCGAGCGAACGCTCGACGTCCCGGACCTGCAGCCGAAGCGCGGCATTGCCCGTGATCGTCAACGCCCGCGCGTCCCGCATCAGCCCGTCCGGGTCGGCCAGTGCGGCCAGTGCGTTGGCGCGCATGGCAGGATCGGCTTCGCCATCGACCATCAATTGCGGATGGATCGCATCCGGCCATTTCGTCAGCAGTTGCGCCAGCGCCGCGAGGCCGTCTCTCAGCCCGGCCGTCTGGGCTAGCCGAGTACGGCACCGCAGCTGCAGCACCAAAATGCGGATGTCGCGCGTTCGCAAGAGCAGGCGCTGGCAGTCGCGCTCCAGCTCGGCCCAGTTGCAGGCTTCCGGCTCACTGACGAAGTCGCCGTACTGTGCGTCCGCCTTCGGAGCGGCCTTGGCCAGAAGCACGACGAATTCAGGGTCGTACTCCAGGTCATCGCCGCATGGCCTGTCGGGAGAGACCGGTTCCAGCAGCTCCGGGAAGGGAAATTCAGGTCTTGGCGCCGGTACGGACTTGGTTTTGGCTTTCATGGTCAATGTGTCGCGTAGTGTTCGGGCTCGAACACCATGCCGGTGATGGCGCGGCTGCGATCCGGTTCGCCCAGCCACGTAGACCAGCCCAGGCGTTCCTGCGAGCCCAGGATGGCGGGTGGCGCCGAGTCAGGGATCACCTGCAGCTCGGCTTCCCAAACGAATTCATGGCCCACGAAGGCGCGCACCCATTCAATGAGCGTTGGAAGGTCCCGGCCGTTGGGCGTAAAGTTCAGGTACTGCTGCAGCCCGAGCGGACCGATCACCAGCCGGAACTTGTGTTGCCGGTCCGGTACCATCTCGCCAAGCATGGCGCCTTGTCCCATGACGCTGGGGGCGCCCGGATGCCCCAGGCGGCTGTGTTCGGCCGGATCGATGGCGATCCAGTGCAGCACATATTCCTCCAGCCTGACGGATACCCCGAAGAAGTGCGAGAGCGTGGCCGCAATGCCATCGGGATTGCGTGCTTCGCGCACCTGGTGCGCACCGGCGGCGAGCCGCGCGTGCGGGGGCAGGGGACTGCGCGCGATCTCTTCGGCTTCGTTGCCCGTCAGCCAGCCGATATAGCGGGAGAACACCTCGTCGTCGCGCCGATCGAGGCCCGCTGCGGCTTGCGAGCCTGCCCAGGCACGGTAGAACTGCGTGAAGGCGCGATGGTGGAACAGATCCAGAAAATCGGCGGTGGTGCTGTCCCGGTGTGTTTCACTGCGCTCCCGTACGATTTCCGTCAGGTGGATCGGCAGTGCCCCATTCGGCCCCAGCATGCCCAGGCCAAACAACTGCACCTTGAGCCGGCCAGGCAGCGGCTGCACCTGCGCGATCTCGCGGGGCGCGAATGTGAGCGCGGCCTGCTGGCCAGCCCGGAATGGCTCGTCGCGCGGCCGGCTGGCCTGCCCGATCGGGGGCAAGTCAGGGTGCCGGGCGGACAGATGCCGCAGGAGCCCCAGAAAGCTCAGCTTCCACGGCGCCTGGCCGGCGTAGCTTCCTGGCGGCGCCGGGGCCGTTAGCGCTGGCGGCGCGTTGTCGTCGTGTCCTTTGTACATGGCTACACGGCGCTACGGCCGCCCATGCGCACGGGCCAACGATGCACCAGGCCGCGTTGCATCGAGTGCAGTTCGGTCTGCGTGAAGACGTTGACTGACACGTGACGCGCCAGGAAATGCTCCAGCACCACGCCAAACAGGTATGGGCTGATGCCGGAGAAGCCGCCTTCGTCCACGGTAAGCTGGCACTGGATGCCACGGCCGTAGATCAACGGGCCGTTGCCCGGCAGCCGTCGCATGACCGGCTCCACCTTCGAGCCGATCAGGCTCTGGATCTGCGCCTGGTGCGCCAGATCGTCGCTCGCCACGAAAAGCCGCAGCATGTCACGCAGACCCTGGCCGCCCGAGCGATGTTCCAGGTCGGTCAGCGACAGGTAGTTGAAGCCCAATAGCCGAATCAGCCGCCAGGCCATTTCGCCGTCCGCATAAGGTGGCCGAGGTGCCGACGGCGCACGGATCAGGCCGATCCCGTCCACGGGGATGGATGCCGCCGGGGTCAGGTCGTGCAGGCCATCGCGCGGTACCAGATTGGGCAAGTCGCGATTGGTGACCAGTGACTCCACCGACAGGTAGCGCAAGGTGTCCGGGTAAGGGGCCTCGTGCTGGTCCACCAGCGACACGAACAGCTCGGTACCGACGTATGCGGTGCGAGTGCCGTACTTGCGAGCCTGCTCCGAGAGCATCCGGCGCTCGCGCCGCAGGGAAAAGTAGCGGCCGTGATTGCCCTCGTCACTGTTGAGCGTGGCAAAGAGCGGCTGAAAGGCAATGCTGGCACTGTGCTCGGACTTTTGCCCGGAGAGCTGCTTGACGGCATAGATCTCGTAGTCGAGCGGATGCTGTCGGTCGGCGACCAAATGGAAGTCGGTGCGCCCGGGTGTGATCTCGATGCGATCGGTGCGTTTCGGGAACAGATTGACCACCGGGGTGCAAAAGAGCGCGAACTGATCCCGGTCGACCTGGCTGGTCAGATTGCCAGGCGGCTTTGACAGCAACACGACGATCTCGGCTTCCTTGCCGCGGATCCGGCCGAGCCCTTGTGCCAGCTTGTTGAGGCCGAAGAAGTAGAAGCGCTGCGGGCACGCGAAATACTCATGCAACAGGTTGTGCCCAAAGAAGTTGTTCCACGGCAACGGCAGCGCGCCTTCGCCCGGACCCATGCCCACATAGCTGACGGCATCCTCTGTCACCGCGTAGGGGCGTTCGCTCATGGCGCCGGGCTGCCCGATCAGCGTGGCGACGCCGGCGCTGTGCAAGAGTTCGAACAGGTGCGAGGCGATCTGGTCGTCCCCGCACAGATAAACTGGCAACTGGTCCAGGCCGGGCAATTGATCGAAGTTGGCCTCGCGCGTGCAGCGCAGGCGTAGGCGCAGCGCTCCCTGTACCGTCAGGTGGGCAGGCACGTAGCGTTCCAGCCCGCGAATGTCCGGTGGAATGCCAGTGAGCCGGGCTTCGGTGATTTCGAGCGGCCACAGCGTCAGCGGTTGCGTGGTCCTGAACTGGCAGGCCGTCTTCTCGCCCGGCGCCGGCGCGGCATCGAGCTGCGCGCCGCGCGGCACCGCCACGCCGCGGGCAAGATTGCCCGCGATCCGGCTGGGGCGGAACTGTGCGACAGCAATCGACGGCGTCGGCGCAACGTAGTTCGGGTAGACCACCTCCAGCAGCCGCTGCGTAAAGCGCGGAAACTCCGCATCGAGCTTGATCTGGGTGCGCGCCGACAGAAAGCAGAACGCCTCGATCAGGCGTTCCACATAGGGATCGGCCACCTCGGTGCCATGCATGCCCAGGCGCCTCGCCACCTTCGGGTGCTGATTGGCGAATTCCGCGGCCAGCTCGCGCATGTAGACGAGCTCGCGGTTGTAATAGTCGAGCAGTTGCGGATCCATGGCGTCAGGTGGTGTGAATCGATTGGACGCTCATCCGGCTGGTTTCCAGGTCGAGCGAGCTTTGGGCAGTGAATGCCATCGGGTACGGGTCCATATGGATCAGGCCCTTGATCTCGAAAACCAGGGTGTTGTAGCGCTGCGGCGCGTCTTCCTTCAAAAGCGGCTTCACGTCCAGCGAGCCGGGAATGAGCCGGGGCTCGAAGTCCAGGATGGCGCGCCTGACGATGTTGACGATGTCGTTCCACTTATGCTCGGACAGGTAACTGCCGGCGACCGGTGGTACCCCATAGTTGATCGTCGATGCAGCGGCAGCGGGATAGCGCTGGCGATCGATCTCATCCTCGCGGTTGGTGGTATTGAGCAGATAAGTGAGATCGCGCTGGATGATCTCGCGCATCTGGGCGCGTGTGACGGTGTATTCGTTCGCGCTTTCGGTCTGCCGTTGGGGCGCGTCGTCGTGCAGCCGGTCAAAGAGCGTCGGCAGCAGCTGCGTATTCGGGCGGCGCGGTACCCGCGGCGGGCGGTGGTCAGCCATGCCCGGTAACCAGAGTGAGGGTCGCCACATCGAGCATGGCCACATCGCCCGCATCCGTCATCCAGGTCTTCTGGCCGAATCCGATGACACCGGTTTCGCCTACTTCGGCCCAGCTGGTTTCGCGGGCGAGCCGGATGGCGTCGCTGCCCTGCTCAGAGTCAGGGTAGCGCACCGGCATGAAGCCACGGCTGACCACACCGTCGGAGAGCGTCACGGTGGCCGGGCGCCACAGCAGATCGAGCAAGCCGGCAGGCTCGGCCAGCTCAAGCTTTTGCATCTGGGCAAAAGGCAGCCAGGCGTAGCGGCCCGCCGCCACGATTTCGCAGGTCGGGCCCAGGCGCGTGTCGGTGTCGGTGATCCACGCGAAGCGCACACCGTCGTGCATGCCGGGCGAGGCCGGGACCTCCGACAGTGCCAGGTTGCGGCTGCTATCGGCGGCGGCGATGTCACCGGCTTTGGTTTGTACCAGCGCGACGTGCAGCCCGGGCATCCAGGCCGGGGCCGGTAGCAGGGAGCCGGGGGCGCGCCGGCCTGCGAAGACCTCGCACCGGAACACCTCCGCGCGGATCAAGTCGCGGTAGACATGCGCGGTTTGCGCAAAGTCGGGTGCGAGCTGCGTGGCCACCTGCAGTTGCCGGAGCGCGCGCGTCCAGTCGCCAACCACGCACAGCCACTGGAATAGCTGCCAACGGGAGTCAAATGAGCCGGGCTGCAGGCGCACCAGGCCTTCCGCTGCGCGGAGCGCGCCGGCGGCCGAACCGGTTCGGCGCAGGACCGACGATAGCCCGGCGTCGCGTGTGCTTTCGGGGGCTTGCGTATCAAGCGCCATGATCGGGCTCCGGCGTTGGCGTTGGCTTTTGCGGTTGTGCCTGTGCAGGGCGGTAGGCGCTATCCATCGAGACGAGGTGGTGTTCGCGGCGGGTAAGGGGGGCGGCCACGTCACGGCGCCTGGTGGGCACGATGTCCCCTGCGAAGAGCCAGAGCACGTCCGGCGCGGGCGGGATCACAAAGAGCGGGGGGGCATCCAGGGTCTGCGGGGAGCCAATCAGGGCGTTGATGTGGCCGGCGGTGGCAAGCATGTCCATCAAGCTGTGGGTAGGGTCGGCCTCGCGTGCGAGCATCTGCAGCGGGTTCCGCGCGATCTCCGCCGGTACAACCGATGCCACCCCAGTGCTGGCCTCCAGGTCGGCGCTCACGTAGTCGGGATCGCGCAGCGCCGCCTCGGCTTCGCGTTTGAGATGCTCGAGCACGTTAGTCCGATCGGGGGCAGCTGTTTGCGCTGTGCGCTCGCCAGCGGCTGGTCTCAGCACCGAGAACGGATCGGCAGTGCCCGGGTGCATCCCGCCGAGCGCATCCCAAGGCCAGGGCATATCGCTATCGCGGTCGAATCCGGGGGCGGTGGCGCCGGTCCCTGCCGGGAGGGTCTGCGAGTCGCTCATGACCTTGCCTCGCTAGTGATAGGTTCAGGAATGGGCCCGATGATAATCGAAAATCGCGGCTAGACAAAATGCAAGCGGATGTCATTAATTGCGGTCTTCGAGGTGGATTCGAATTAATGATACATCGTCCTAATATTTTTAGGACTTGTCCTATAAAAACGTCGACATTGTCCTATAAAGCGCCGAATTTTTTCGGAATCCATATTGGGAAATTTCCGAATTTTTCATGTCTCGTTCCGTGATAGTCGCAACTTGCTGTGCCTCCATGCTGGACGTGATAGACGCGCGCGTGGACGTGATAGACGCGCGCGTATTGGTTAATTTTGGCTATTTGACTGCCACGAATCCACGGCGATCTGGCTTCCTGTCTGGTCACGCAAGCCGCTCTGTGATGATTGCCGAAGGGGTTTACGCATCTAATGTTTTTGCCATATCCTAAAAAGGGGTTAATCAATGACTCCATCGCAAGGACTCCATCGGGCAAGCGCAGTCGATCGCAGTCGATCATTCAAAAAAAGAGCAAGGCATCAAATGGACATTTCGCGTCAGGCGCTGTTCGGCCGACTCAATCCCACCCTATTCAAGGCGATCGAAAGCGCGACCGCCTTCTGCAAACTCCGCGGCAACCCGTACGTGGAGCTTGTGCATTGGCTGCACCAGTTGCTGCAGGCCCCCGATGGCGACTTTCAGCGGATCCTGCGCCATGCCGGCGCCGACCTGCCCGCCCTGGAAGCCGACCTGACGCGCGCGCTGGGCTTGCTGCCAGCCGGCGCCACGTCGATCAGCGACTTCTCGTTCCAGATCGAGTCCGCCATGGAGCGGGCGTGGGTCTACGCGACGCTTGCCTTCGCCGATGACCACGTGCGCGGCGCCTACCTGCTGAGCGCACTGCTCAAGACGCCGGAACTGCGCCGTACGGTGCTGGGCATCTCGAATCAGTTCGCGAAGGTACGTGCCGATGACCTGGTCGAAGCCGTTCCCGTGTTGGTCGCGCAGTCGCCCGAAAGCCGGGAAGCGGCCTACGACGGCAGTGGCCTCGCACCGGCCACGCCTGGCGAGGCCAGCGGCGCCATGGCGCCCACGGGTTCCGGCAAGTCTGCCCTTGGCCAGTACTGCCTCGACCTGACCGAGGAGGCCCGCGCCGGCCGGCTGGATCCGGTGATTGGCCGTGAGCACGAGATCCGCACCATGACGGATATCCTGCTGCGCCGCCGCCAGAACAATCCGCTTTTGACGGGAGAGGCTGGGGTTGGCAAGACCGCCGTCATCGAGGGGCTCGCCCAGGCCATCGCTGCCGGCACGGTGCCGCCGAGCTTGAAGGATATCCGGCTCCTGAGTCTCGACGTCGGGGCGCTGCTGGCCGGCGCCAGCATGAAAGGTGAATTCGAGGCGCGGCTGAAAGGCGTGCTGGAGGAAGCCGCCAGGTCCCAGACGCCGGTGATCCTGTTTGTGGATGAAGTCCACACGCTGGTCGGCGCCGGCGGCCAGGCCGGCACGGGCGACGCTGCCAATCTGCTCAAGCCGGCGCTCGCGCGAGGCGCGCTGCGCACGATTGGTGCTACCACCTGGAGCGAATACAAGCGCCACATCGAGAAAGATCCGGCGCTCACGCGCCGGTTCCAGGTCCTGCAGGTGATGGAGCCGGAAGAAGCCAAGGCTGTCGCCATGGTGCGGGGGCTGGTCGCCACCTTCGAGGCGCACCACCGGGTGTTCATCCGCGACGAAGCGGTGCGTGCCGCCGTCAAGCTCTCGCATCGTTATATCCCCTCCCGGCAGTTGCCGGACAAGGCCATCAGCCTGCTCGACACCGCTTGCGCCCGCGTGGCGCTGTCACTGCACGCCCCACCGGCGGAAGTCGAGCACTTGCGCCAGCAACTGGCCGCTGCCGACGCCGAATGTGCGCTGCTCGCCAAGGAAGCCGGCTTCGGCAAAGCAGATGCCGCGCGGATAGCCGTCGTGCATGCCCAGCGCGCGCAGATCGATGCCGACCTGGCGCAGGCCGAAGCGCGCTGGGAGCGCGAACGAAGCCTGGCGAGCGACCTGGTTGCACGCCGGCAGGCGCTGGCCCAACACCCGGCGATCGAGCCGGTGATCGAGCCGGTGATCGAGCCGGCGATCACGGCGCAGCCTCAGCAGTCTCTGGCAGAGCTGGAAGCCGACCTGCGTGCGGCGCAAGGGGAAGCGCCGCTTGTGTACACGGAAGTGGACGAAGCCGTGGTCGCGGCCATTGTCGCCGACTGGACGGGCATCCCGGTCGGGCGCATGGTCGCGGACGAGGTGGCCACGGTCATGCGGTTGCCGCAGACCCTTGGCACTCGCGTCATCGGCCAGGACCACGCGCTGGCCCAGCTTGGCGAGCGCGTCCAGACCGCCCGCGCGCAATTGACCGATCCCGGCAAGCCGGTCGGCGTGTTCCTGCTGGTAGGCCCCTCCGGCGTCGGCAAGACCGAGACGGCCCTGGCGCTGGCCGATGCCCTCTATGGCGGCGAGCAGAACCTCATCACCATCAACCTCTCCGAATTCCAGGAGCCGCACACGGTGTCGACCCTCAAGGGCGCACCGCCGGGCTATGTCGGCTACGGCGAAGGGGGCGTGCTGACCGAAGCGGTGCGCCGCCGGCCCTACAGCGTGGTGCTGCTTGACGAGGTCGAGAAGGCGCATGCCGACGTCCACGAAGTCTTCTATCAGGTGTTCGACAAGGGCTACATGGAAGACGGCGAAGGGCGCCACATCGACTTCAAGAACACCATCCTGCTGCTTACCAGCAACGCTGCCTCGGATCTCCTGGCGAATCTCTGCGAAGACCCGGCGCTGATGCCGGAGCCCGCCGCGCTGCGCGACGCGCTGATGCCGGAGCTGCGCAAAGTCTTCCCGGCGGCGTTCCTCGGCCGCCTGGTGATCGTGCCCTACCTGCCGCTTGCCGCCGAACACCTCGGGCGCATCGTGCGCCTGCACCTGGGCCGCGTCGTGGCACGCATGCACGACCAGCACGGCATTGCGCTCAGCTATGGCGACGCCGTGGTCGAGTTCATCGTGGCGCGCTGCCCGGTTGGCGAAACCGGAGCTCGCCGTTTGATCAGCTTTATCGAGCAGGTCGTCCAGCCGCAACTGGCTCGCCTGTGGCTGTCGGCGATATCGGAGAAGCGCCAGCTGGCCGCGATCGACATCCGGCTGGCGGGAGAACCGCCAGATGCGCCTGTACTGACCTATCACACCGAGTACCGTGCCGGCCACGACGCTGTTGGGCCGGAATATCCCGAAGCCGAAGCGGCCTGACGCCGTGCGGCACGTCCTTGCAACCCCTCTTGTCACCCGTTGAGGAGACCTATGTCTGTTGTGAACAGTTCGCAGAAATTCATCGCGCGCAATCGCGCGCCGCGTGTGCAGATCGAGTACGACGTCGAGGTCTATGGCTCGGAGAAGCGCATCGAGTTGCCCTTCGTGATGGGCGTCCTGGCCGACCTGTCGGGCAAGCCCGCCGAGCCGCTGCCGCCGGTCGCCGACCGCAAGTTCCTCGAGATCGATATCGACAACTTCGACGAGCGCATGAAGGCGATGAAGCCTCGTGTTGCGTTCGCGGTTCCCAATACGCTGGCCGGCGGCGGCCAGCTGATGGTCGACATGACCTTCGAGAGCATCGAGGACTTCTCGCCAGCGGCGGTGGCCGGCAAGGTCGATGCGCTGCGGCAATTGCTGGAGGCCCGCACGCAACTCGCGAACCTGCAGACGTACATGGATGGCAAGTCGGGTGCCGAATCGCTGATCAATCAGCTGCTGCAGGACCCCGCGCTGCTGCAATCGCTCGCCAAGGCGCCCAAGCCCCAGGCTACCGATGGCGACGCCCAGGCGTCCCAGGCCTGACCGGAACGGCTTCTTGCCTACCTGAACAACCTTATCAAGCAAGGATTCCATGGCTTCCGCCCAACAAAAGCAACAGCAAGCCCTCGCGACCGTAGAGCAATCGGACTTCGCGGCACTGATCAGCCGCGAGTTCTCGCCCAAGACCGACCAGGCCCGCGAAGCCGTCGATCTCGCCGTCAAGACCCTGGCCGAGCAGGCGCTCGCCAGCTCGTTCACCATGAGCGACGATGCGTACAAGAGCATCGAAGCCATCATCGGCGCCATCGACACGAAGCTCTCCGAGCAGATCAACCTGATCCTGCACCACGAAGCATTCCAGAAGCTGGAGTCGGCCTGGCGCGGCCTGCATCACCTGGTCTCGAACACCGAGACCGACGACAAGCTGCGGATCCGCGTGATGGATGTGTCCAAGGACGACCTGCGTCGCACGCTGCGCCGGTACAAGGGCATCGGCTGGGACCAGAGCCCGTTCTTCAAGCGCATCTACGAAGAGGAATACGGCCAGCTCGGCGGCGAACCGTACGGCTGCCTGGTCGCCGACTACTACTTCGACCACACCCCGCCCGACGTGGAGCTGCTGGGTTCGCTCGCCAAGATCTCGGCGGCCGCCCATGCGCCGTTCATCGCCGGCGCATCGCCGTCCGTGCTGCAGATGGACTCGTGGCAGGAGCTGGCCAACCCGCGCGACCTGTCCAAGATCTTCCAGAACCTGGAATACGCGCCGTGGAACAGCCTGCGCAACTCGGAAGACGCACGCTACGTGGGGCTGGCCATGCCGCGCTTCCTGTCGCGCTTGCCATACGGCATCAAGACCAACCCGGTTGATGAATTCGACTTCGAGGAAGACACCGACGGCGCCGATCACCGCAAGTATGTGTGGAGCAACGCCGCCTACGCCATGGCGGTGAACATCAACCGCTCGTTCAAGCTGTACGGCTGGTGCACGCTGATCCGCGGCGTGGAGAGCGGTGGTGTGGTGGAGAACCTGCCGTGCCACACCTTCCCGACCGACGATGGCGGCCTCGACATGAAGTGCCCGACCGAGATCGCCATCTCAGATCGCCGTGAAGCTGAGTTGTCGAAGAACGGCTTTATCTCGCTGGTCCACCGCAAGAACACCGACTATGCGGCCTTCATCGGCGCGCAGTCGATGCAAAAGCCGGCCGAGTATTACGACGCCGACGCGACGGCCAACGCCAACCTGTCGGCACGGCTGCCCTACCTGTTTGCCTGCTCGCGCTTCGCCCACTACCTGAAGTGCATCGTGCGCGACAAGATCGGGGCTTTCAAGGAGCGCGAGGACATGCAGCGCTGGCTCAACGAATGGATCATGAACTACGTTGACGCCGACCCGGCCAACTCCTCGCAGGAGACCAAGGCCCGCCGTCCGCTCGCGGCCGCCGAAGTGGTCGTCGAGGAAATGGAAGGCAACCCCGGCTACTACAGCGCCAAGTTCTTCCTGCGCCCGCACTTCCAGCTCGAAGGCCTGACGGTGTCGCTGCGACTGGTGGCGCGCCTGCCATCGGTCAAGGACGCCGCCTGAGCGTCGTCCGAAGCCTGAAATGTACCGGTAGTCCCGCATCAGGCACCCCCGCCCCTGATCCCTTGGGGGCGGGGGCCTTGTTGTGGCTCTTGTCTGCAGTACCTGTCTTAACGTGAAGGAGTTTTGCAATGGCACAGGACATTTTCCTGAAGATCAACGGCATCGACGGCGAGTCGCAGGACACCTCGCACAAGAACGAAATCGAAGTGCTGGCCTGGGACTGGAGCATCGAGCAGCAGTCCACCATGCACGCGGGCAGCGGCGGCGGCGCCGGCAAGGCCACCGTGTCGGACCTGTCCTTCGACCACTTCATCGATCGCGCTTCGCCCAACCTGATGAAGTACTGCCTGACCGGCAAGCACATCAACGAAGCGGTGCTGGTCGTGCGCAAGGCCGGCGGCAATCCGCTCGAATACCTGAAGCTCACCATGACCGACGTGGTCGTCACCAAGGTGAGCCCGAAGGGTTCGGTGGATGACGAGTTGCGCATGCGCGAGAAGGTATCGCTGTCGTTCTCCAAGATCAAGCAGGAGTACGTGGTGCAGAACGCCCAGGGCGGCAGCGGCGGCGCCGTGACCGCGGGCTACGACATCAAGGGCAACAAGGAAGCCTGATTGTCATGACAGTGCCCGCCGGCCACGCCTGACGTAGCCGGCGGGATCGCTGAACCGCATGGCAAGACGGCGCCGGACAGTCGGCGTCTCCAGTGCAGCCATCCCTGACCTGCTCGGGCAGCCGCAGCTGGAATTTGTGCGGCTCTCCGGCCATGAAGGCTTGAGCGAACTCTTTACTTACAAGGTGGATCTGCGAGCGGTCTCGCCCGCGGCCAAGCAGTTCCTCGCCGAGGCGGACCCCGATGACATGATCGGGCGCGAGATGACGGTGACGATCGAGCTCGATGGCATGGGCACGGGCCTGCTGGGCGGTGTTGGTGCCGGGCAGCGGGAGATCACGGGTGTCATCTCGGAGATCGAACAGGTTGGCGGCGCTGCGGAGAATCGCCTGTACCGGTTCACGCTGCGACCCTGGTTGTGGCTCGCCACACAGACTTCGGATTTCAAGCCCTTCCAGAAGAGGACCGTCATCGAGATCCTGGATGAGGTCCTGGCGGACTATCCGTTCTCGGTGGAGAAGCGTCTTGACGTATCGATCTACCCCAAGCTGGTCTGGGAAGTGCAGAGCGGCGAAACCGATGCCCATTTCATCCAGCGCCTGACCGAAGAATATGGCATCACGTACTTCTTTGAGCACGACGGCGGGCACCATCGGCTGATCCTGGCCTCCGAAACGGGGGCGTATCGCAGTTTCCCCAGTGAGGCCTATCACACGCTGCCCATCTATCCGCATGGATTCAAGGTGGATCAGGAACACCTGGTGCGCCTCGATCCGGTCAACCGCTTGCGCACGGGCAAGGTCACGCTGAAAGACTATGACTTCCGCAAGCCGCGGGCGGACCTGACCACCGACAACAGCCAGCCACGCGAAACCGGCTTTGCCGACTTTGAGCGCTACGAGTACCCGGGCGACTATGTCGAGCCGGCGGTAGGCGACATGCGGGCGAGGATTCGCATGGAAGAGCGCCGTGCCCGGGGCCGGCGCGTGCGTGGTGTCGGTGCCTTGCGTGGCGTGGCGCCGGGCTGCACCTACATGGTGAGCAATCACGGCAATCCCGCGTTGAACCGGGAGTACCTCGTGACCAGCACGACGTTCGACCTGGAGGACGTCGGCGGCGAGTCCGGCAGCCGGCAGCGGTTTGCCTGCCGTGTGGCTTTTGAAGGCCATCCCACCGACGAAGTCTTCCGTCCGCCGCGTACGGTCGGCAAGCCGCGCGTCGCCGGCCTGCAGCGGGCGGTCGTGACCGGGCCGAAGAACCAGGAAATCTGGTGCGATGAGCACGGGAGCGTGAACATCCAGTTTGAATGGGACCGCTATGGGAAGCACGACGAGAACTCCTCACCGTGGATTCGTGTCGTCAACGGCTGGTCCGGCGAGCAGTTTGGCGCCATGCATATTCCGCGTATCGGCCAGGAGGTCATTGTTGCCTTCCTCAACGGCGATCCGGACTGCCCGCTGATCGTCGGGCGGGCACCGAACCAGCTCAACATGCCGCCGTGGGCGCTGCCGGGGCAGCATGCGCTGTCAGGGATTCGAAGCAAGGAGTTGTTTGGCGAGCGTCACAACCATCTGTTGATGGACGACACGCAGGACCAGATACAGGCGCAACTGTCCTCCGATCACCAGGCCTCGCAGCTGAATCTGGGCTATCTGACCGGGGTGCCCGACAATGCCGGGCGCAAAGACAAGCGCGGCGAAGGCTTTGATCTGCGCACCGACGGCCACGGTGCCGTACGCGGCGGGAAGGGCTTGTTCTTTACCGCGGAAGGGCAGGCCGCCGCAGTGGGTGGGCACCTGTCGCGCGACGAGTTCATCCGCTGCATGGAAGCGGCGTTGGAGGCGGCCAGGTCGTTGGGCGACTATGGCCATGCGCATGAAGGACTGGCCGCCGACACCGAGCCGCAGGCCAGGCTCACGCAGGCCGTCAAGGAATGGCACGCTGGCGCCAACAATCATCAAGATGCGCCAGGCGAGGGAGGTCAGCCCCTGATCGGAGCCTATGCACCGGCGGGTATGGCGTTCGCCACGCCCAGGGTGCTGACTACCTATGCCGGCAAGCATATCGACACCGTCTCCAGGCTCAACCAGCACCTGACGGCGGGGCAGCGGTTCATCGTCAACGCGGGTCAGGGGATCAGCAGCTTTGCGCACAGCGGTGACATCCGCACCCTTGCCCACAAGGGCAATGTCATGACGCAAGCGCAGGGCGGCAGCGTCATGACCAATGCGTTGAACGACATCACGATGACGGCCACCCATGGCGCGATTCTGCTCAACGCCAAGGCCAGCATCACCTTCATGAGCGGCAATGCGGGTATCCGTATCGCCGACGGCTGCGTCGATGTCTTCGGGCCGACGCGCGTGCACCTTAACACCGGAGACTTCGACGTGCCGGGCGCGCAGAGCATCCATGGTGCCTTGCCGCGATTCGAAGCCGCCGATACGGGCCGCTTGTTCCGACTGGTGCGCCCGCTTGACAACCAGCCGGTGGCGAACATGCCTTACCGGATCGTGAAGGCAGACGGCAGCGTGGTGACGGGAGTCAGTAATGCCAAAGGCGAAACGGATCTCTACGCATCGGACGCGGCGGAAGCGCTCTCGATAACGTTCGGTAAAGGGCCGTCCGGCGATGGCGGACCGGTTGCCGTGCAAATGCCGCAGGCAGGGGCGAACGGCGAGGGGACTGAACGTGCATAGATTCTCAGCTGGCGCGGATCGGGACGTCTCCGAGGGCTGGTTGCGCGATGTTGACCGCGAGAAGTTTCCCGCTCAGCCCTGCCATGACGCACCGCCAGTTTCCGTCCGTCGCCGCCATGACCATTTCCATTGCATCGTGAGCCACACATGATCCAACAAGCCGACTACAGTGCCGAATCACTGACCCTGCCCGGAAGCCCGCGGCAGGATGTGGACTATCCCGCGCGCCTGCCCGGCGTGGTGATCTACGTGCATGGTGTCAACTCCATGGGCGAATGGTTTGACGACAGCGAGGCCGGGCTGTGCGCCGGCCTCAACACCCGGCTGCAACGCAACACCGATCAGGTGTTTCGCGTCAGGGGCAGCGGGCAATTGCAGCCGGCCACCTATCAGGGGGAACTGACCGACGACGGCTTTATCCGCCGTGACATGAACGCTGATACCTTTGTGCAGGTACCCGGCTACAGCCCGGTGATCCGCTTCCGCTGGGGCTACAAGGCCAGCAAGGAGGAGCTGGCGACGGTGGGGGGAAACATCCTGCTCGATGAGGCGGACGCCTGGGGCGGCGGCCCGTTCGCCAACGGCTGCTCGGCACTGCCCGACATGTTTGGCGGCGGTGTCGATACCGGGCTGTTTCTCGGCGTGGCGTTACAGGATATGAACCCCAGCGACCGGCTGATCTATGACTGTCCGCCTCGCCACTACCAGGCCTTTGCCGCCTGGCGCCTGGCCAAGCTGGTGGCGCGCGTGCGCGAGCTGCACCGCGCCCGGTACGACGGCAAGGACTGCCCGGTCACGGTGGTCTGCCACAGCCAGGGCAATATGATCGGCATCGGCTCGGCATTTTTCGGGGCCAATCACCCGGATCTCGGGGGGCTGGGCGTGGCGGATACCTACGTGCTGGCGAACGCGCCCTACAGCCTGCAGAAGATCAGGGTCGACAATTTTTCCCAGTACGACCTGACGACCATGCGCGGACGGGTCAAGCATGAAGCGCGGGTCCAGAGCCTGGCGGCCTTTTTCGACATGGTGCGCAACGGGCCGGGTAAGCATGCCGATGACAAGGAAGTCAACCGCGAGGTCATGAACCGCGCCCCGCGCAACGGCGACGCGGCATGCAAGGCGGACAAGGACCGCACGGCACGCGCCACGCGCAAGCGCGTCTTTCTCTACTGCAATCCGCACGACCGGGTGATCTCGGTGTCGACTGTGCAGGGCATGGGCTGGCTGGGCCTGAGCCCGGATGAAGTGAAGGCCACCAAGGCCGAGGGCGTGCTGTACCAGCGGGTCTGGGCGCAGGCGGTCCTGCCGGGCGGAGAGCCGTTCAAGGTGGGGGCCTGCTCCGGCTTCGGCTACAACTACTGGAAACATACGATCGGGGCCCGGCTGGAGCAAAACCAGTTCTGGGAGCCCCAGGCCGACCGGCTGGGCATCCAGATCCAGGAGATCTGGGAGGACCCGCGTGGCAGCTTGCTGGGCAAGGCCGGGGTGACTCTGCTTGGCGGCTTCGCGCATCTTGTGCTCAAGGGCATCACTGCCGCGGGAGGCAAGGTGGCGTATGTCAACGCAGACCCGGAGAAGCAGTGGTCGGTGGAGGTCAACGCGCCTGCGGTACCCAGTGGTGGCATCGAACCCCGCGCGCTCTACCTGGCGCGGGGGAACGGACAGAAACGGGAAGGCGAAATTCCGAGCGGGCTCAAGACGGCCACGGCCACGCCCCGGTGCGCCGAGATGCGCTGGCGCGTGAGCGGCTCGGCTGCGCTGGCAAGCGGGTGGCGCGGCGCCACCGCAAAGACCCATTCGACCACGCCGAGCTCGAACCAGCGCAGGCCGGGGATGGTGGGTGGCTCATTGGTCGCGCCGACGATCACATCGGCGCGGCCGTCGCGCAGCGCTTCCCAGGTGCCGCTGAGGACTTCGTGGGTCAGGCGCAGCGCCACGCCGGATTTGAGCGCATCGAAGCTGCGGATCACCGGCATCAGCAATTCGAACTCGAGCACTTCATCCGTGACGATCCACAGTCGATCTTCCCAGCCGCTGGCCACCTGCCGCACGCGCTGGGTCATGCGCGACACGTCCTGCATCAGGCGCGCGGCCTCTTCGGCCAGCACGTGGCCGGCGGGGGTGAGTTGCAGGCGGTAGCGGCGGCGGTCGAACAGCAGGGCGTCAAAGCGGCCCTCTAGTTGCCGGGCGGCGTGGGAGACGGTCGATGGCGCCTTGCCCAGGCGTGCCGCGGCGCGCGAGAGGCTGCCGCTGTCCCGGATGGCTTCCAGCAAGGCCAGTTCGTCTTCTGACAACATGTTCAACTCCGTCGAACGAGTTCATCGGGAAGATCGTACGGCAAAACATGTGTGCCGGCGCAATATTCGTCACAGTGCATCACCCGATTCCCGAAACCCCTTTGTTTGCAAGCGCCGTCGGCCAGGACAATGCGTCCAGCCATGGCACTGTCATCGGAGAAAAGTCATGGCTCTTATTCATCGCATCGCAAGGTATGCCGGCGCCGTATTGCTGGTGTTCGGCGCGCTCGCCTCGCTTGCGCCGCGCGCCGAAGCCGCGGGCGCTGCCGCTGCCGTCGTCTCTCATACGATCAAGGCGAACGGCATCGCCTTGCATTACCTGCAATCCGGGCGCGGCGGCGGCACGCCTGTCGTGTTATTGCATGGCTACGCGGAATCCAGCCATATGTGGCTGCCGCTGATGGCGAAGCTTGGCGACAAGCGTACCGTGATCGCACCGGACCTGCGCGGCGCGGGCGACTCGGCGATGACGGCGTCGGGCTACGAAAAGAAGAACCTGGCGCAGGACATTCACGCCATGGTCCAGGCTCTGGGCTACCGCAAGATCAATATTGTCGGCCACGATATCGGCTTGATGGTCGCCTATGCTTACGCTGCGCAATACCCGGACGAAGTGGAAAGCGTGACGCTGATGGATGCGTTCCTGCCCGGCGTGGGCGACTGGCAAAAGGTCTGGCTGCTGCGCGACAAGTGGCACTTCAACTTCTATGGCGATACGCCGGAAAAGCTGGTAAAGGGCCGCGAGCGTACCTACTTTGAACACTTCTGGAACGATTTCGCCGCTGACCCGAAGCACTCGGTGCCGGAGGCAGATCGCCGGATCTATGCTGCCAACTACGCCAGGCCGGGCCGGATGCGCGCGGGATTCGAGTTCTTCCGTGCGTTCCCGCAGGATGCCGAAGACTTCGCGGCGCTGGCAAAGCACCCGCTGCCGATGCCCATGCTGGTGCTGGCGGGCGAGAAGGCCTCGGGCAATTTCCTGATCGACCAGGCACGCCTCGTCGCCACCCATGTGCAAGGCGTGATCGTCAAGGGCTCAGGGCACTGGCTGATGGAAGAAGCGCCGGGGCAGGCCATTCCGGCTATCGTTCAGTTCATCAACACGCCGTCGCAACCCGTAAGCGCCGACTAAAGACGCCTACCTTACCGCATCAAAAAAAGGAGTATCGACATGGGACTGCTCGTCAACGGCAAATGGCAAGACCGCTGGTACGACACGGCATCCACCGGCGGCCGCTTCGTTCGCAAGGACGCGGCCTTTCGCAACTGGGTGACGCCCGACGGCGCCGCCGGCCAGAGCGGCACCGGCGGCTTCAAGGCCGAGGCCGGGCGCTATCACCTGTACGTGAGCCTGGCCTGCCCGTGGGCGCACCGCACGCTGATCATGCGCGCGCTCAAGGGGCTGGAGGGGATGATCAGCGTCTCCACGGTGCACTGGCTGATGCTCGGCGAGGGATGGACGTTCGCCGAGGGCCCGGGCGTCGTGCCGGACACGGTCAACGGCGCGCGGCTCCTGCACCAGGTCTACACTGGCGCCGATCCCGATTACACCGGGCGCGTCACCGTGCCGGTGCTGTGGGACAAGCAGCGGGGAACCATCGTCAGCAACGAGTCGTCGGAGATCATCCGCATGTTCAACACCGCCTTTGACGATGTTGGCGCCAGGGCGGGCGACTACTATCCGGCGGCGCTGCGCGCGGAAATCGACGACGTCAACGCGCGGGTGTACGACACGCTCAACAACGGCGTCTACAAGTCCGGCTTTGCCACCACGCAAGACGCATATGAAGAGGCGGTGACGCCGTTGTTCGATACGCTCGACTGGCTCGAGGCGCGGCTCGCCACGCGCCGCTTCCTGCTGGGCGATCCGCTTACCGAGGCCGACATCCGCCTGTTCACGACGCTGGTGCGCTTTGACGCGGTCTATGTGGGGCACTTCAAGTGCAATCTGCGGCGCATTGCCGACTATCCGAACCTGTCTGGCTTTACGCGCGACATCTACCAGTTGCCGGGGATTGCGGCGACGGTCAATATCGACCATATCAAGCGGCACTACTATGAAAGCCACCGCTCTATCAATCCGAGCGGCGTGGTGCCGGTGGGGCCGGTGCTGGACTTTGCCGCGCCGCCGGAGCGCGCGCGGCTGGCGGCGTGAGGCCGACTTCCGTCCTGTCTATTTACCAGTTGAGACCACTGTCATGAAGTTTCATCGCCAATCCCTGCTTGCCTTGCTCACAGTGGCAGCCGTTGCCACCGCGCCCGTCGCGCTGGCTGCCGCCGACGATGGGCCTGCGTATGGCCCCGAGCTGGAGGGCTTCCACTATCCGGCGCCGGTCCAGCAGTTCGCGTTCACCTCGCAAGGCGAGGCGATGCAGATGGCTTACATGGACATCAAGCCGGAGCGCGCCAACGGCCGCACCGCGGTCTTGCTGCATGGAAAGAACTTCTGCGCGGCGACCTGGGGGGACACGATCAAGGTGCTCAGCGCGGCCGGCTATCGCGTCATTGCGCCGGACCAGATCGGCTTTTGCAAATCCAGCAAGCCGGCGCACTATCAATACAGTTTCCAGCAACTGGCGCGCAACACCCACGCCTTGCTGGAATCCATCGGGGTCCAGCAGGCGACGGTGATCGGGCATTCCACGGGCGGCATGCTGGCGATGCGCTATGCGCTGATGTACCCGCAGCAAACCGAGCGGCTCGCGCTCGTCAACCCGATCGGCCTGGAAGACTGGAAGGCGTTGGGCGTGCCGTCCTTGTCGGTGGATCAGTGGTATGCCCGTGAGCTTGCCACCACTGCCGACAAGATACGCAGCTATGAACAGGCTACCTACTATGTCGGCACATGGCGCCCCGAGTACGAGCCCTGGGTGCAGATGCTGGCGGGCATGAACCGCGGCCCGGGCAAGCAGCAGGTGGCCTGGAACTCCGCGCTGATCTACGACATGATCTTCACGCAGCCGGTCGTCTACGAGCTGGGCGCGTTGAAGACGCCAACCCTGCTGCTGATCGGCGACAAGGACACGACGGCCATCGCCAAGGACGCGGCACCGCCGGAGGTCCGCGCGAAGGTCGGCAACTATCCGGTGCTGGCGCAGCGCACCTTGAAGGCGCTGCCGAACGCCAGGCTGGTGGAGTTTCCCGAGTTGGGCCACGCGCCGCAGATGCAGGATCCAACGGCGTTCCACAAGGCGCTGCTGGATGGCCTGGCGGCGTTGCCGGCAAGCCGGTAGCACGCACGCCGAAGGCGTGCGGGGCGGGCGGCGGCGGCTGAGGGAATGAATCCTGCTTGGGGGACAGGGCAAGACCGTTTTGCCCGTGGCCGTCACGTGCTGGCGGTGAACGCCGTCAGGTCAGATCCCTGGCCTGTCGTTACCGAACAAGAACCCGCCGAACACGCCATCTTGTACTTTCTCCGACCCATGCGGGCCGCGTTTTGTAAAAAATGCAGTGCTATCGCCATCATTCTCAGTAGATCCGCCGCGCACGACAAGCGCGTGGCCGGGAGGCACTTTTGCCTTCGTCTTGTCGCGTTTGCAGCGGTGACGTTCGGCTTTCCGGCAGGCCATGCCTTTGCCGAGGAGACGGAGGCGGCATCTGCGGTCGAAGTGGCGCAGTGCGGGGATCTGCTCGCCATCGTGCGCGACAGCCTGGTCAAGGAGGTGGAAGTGCCTTGTGCTCACCCTGCGCCGGCGACATGCAACGAACGCAAGCGTCCGCTGCTGGCCATCACCGACTATATCCGCGAGCGCAGCGCCAACCGAGGCGACGATTGCGACACGCTGCTGGAAGTGAATCGCCGCCTGCGTGCCTTGCCGCCAAAGCGCTGAGAGGCCGCGCCGGGGTGCTACCATGCGCGCAGCTTGCTAGCCCGGGCATCAGGCCCGGGGGCAGAGTTCGACTTTTGCAGGGGAATCTGGATGGATCCGACAGTAGTGATCAGCACCTTCGAGCGCATCGCCAACGACGACACGGTGGAGCTATCAGTGGACGACGCCGTGGCCGGCCTGGCCGCGCTGCTTGCCAGCGAGCCGTTTTCCGACGCGGCGCGTGCGCTGCTGGAGACGGTGGGCGCCACGCTCTATCGCGTGGGCCTGGATGGCTACGAAGGCTGAAGGGAAAGTGAGCGGCGCGCTCGCGCTGCGCCAGGCATCTCAGTAGACAGGGGCTTCGCCCTCGGGGCGGTGCTTGAAGCGGCGATGCACCCAGTAGTATTGCTCCGGCATGGCGCGGACCTGTTGCTCCAGGAACGCGTTCATGCGCAGTGCGTCGACCTTCTCGTCGCCGCAGGGGTAGCCCGCCAGCGCGTCGAATATCTTCAGCTTGTAGCCGCGATAGCCAGGCAGGACAGAGGTGGTGAAGGGCACGACGCGCGCGCCGCTGAGCGCGGCCAGACGCGACACCGAAGTGAGCGTGCAAGCGGGGACGTTGAAAAACGGCACGAATACCGAATCGCGCAAGCCAAAATCCATGTCCGCCGCGAGCATCAGCGGCGTGCCCGACTTGAGCGCGCGCAAGGCCTGGCGCACGCTGCCATTGCGCGGGATCATCTCGGTGCCGAACCTGCCGCGCTGCCGCTTGGCGAGTAGTTCCAGCAACGGGTTCGACATCTTCGAGTAGAGCGAGGCCACCGGATGCTTGATCGAGTAGAACATGCAGCCGGCCTCGATCGCCACGAAATGGAATCCCAGGAAGATGGTCGGGCCGGCCTCGGTGTTGCCGAGTTCGATGGCGGACTCCAGTTCGACCAGGTCATTGAGCTTGCCGGCGCAGCCATACCATTGCACGCCGCGTTCCAGGTAGCTTCGAATCACGTGGCTGAAATGCGCCTGCCCGAGGGCATGTCGATGCGCTTCGCTCTGGTCGGGAAAGCAAAGCCGCAGGTTGGTCTGCACAACGCTGCGGCGCCGGCTTGGAATGCGATAGAGCAGGGCGCCCAGGCCCATGCCGATGCGGGCGCAAACGCCATAGGGCAGGGCGGCGAGCAAGCGCAGCAGGCTGACGGTGAAAAATAGTCCGATACGCTGGATCATCCTGTTCCTGAAGGGTTGCCGCGTGGCGTGACGCGCGCCGCGGGAGTGCGGCGCTGTCTCGCGTGAACGACGCGGCAGTGGTGGTGATTGCCAGCTACTGGGCTTGCGGGGCCTGTTGCGCCCGCCTTGTTGGTGTGGTGCTATGGCGCCGTGTTGATGCGGGCGCGTGCCTGCATCATTGAAGGTCCGGCACCGGCGCCTGCTGCCAGCCCTGCGCATCGACGTTCTTCCCGTCGCGGTAGGTCCAGCCCGTGCCGCAGGCCTGGCACACAAAGGTACTGACTGTCATCGCAGGGCTGCGTGGCACCTTGATGCGCTGCGTGTCGGTGATCCTGAGCAACGCATGGCCTGGCGAGCCACCACGGTTGGTGTCGATGGCGAGGCAGGCTGGGCAAGGCGACATGCGGAATCCGGCGGCGGGAGGTGGGTGACTGTAGCACGTTCATGCTGCTATAAACCGCCGCCGAGAGCTTGTATCTGTTCGCGCACGTGAGCGCGCGCGAGGTGTGGCGCGAAGTGTGGAAAAGACCTTGCCCGCCATCAATGAGGCACTTTTTTCTTCGGTAAGTTGACATGCCTATCCCAGGCCTGTATAAAGGTTGGTGCAGGATCTTTCAAGCGGTTACTCAGATGTTATGGATCGTCACCTCCAAGCGGCGATTCGTTTGCTCCATGTTCCTTCCTTGATCGTCATGCCTGGTGAGCATCAGGCTCATCCAGAACTTTTAAGGTTTAAAGGATATCCAGCATGGAAACCGGTACCGTCAAGTGGTTCAACGACTCCAAGGGCTTCGGCTTCATCACCCCTGACGCAGGCGGCAACGACCTGTTCGCGCATTTCTCGGAAATTCAAGGCGGCGGTTTCAAGTCGCTGCAAGAAGGCCAGAAAGTGCGTTACGTCGCAGGCGTTGGCCAAAAGGGCCCCGCAGCGACCAAGATCGAGCCGATCTAATCGAGCCGATTCGAATCGCCTAGAAAAAAGCCCCGCTTAGCGGGGCTTTTTTTTTACCGACCGGGACTCATCGAGGTGCGCAAGCGCATAAAACATCATGCCTATGGTCGAATCCATCCTTCTGGCTGCCGTCCGGGTTTCGTCCTTCGAGGGCCAGCAGCCGCTGACCAACGCGAGCGGATTCTTCTTCGAGCGCGATGGCCGGCTCTTCGTGGTGACCAGCCGCCATGTGGTGTTCGACGAGCCAAGCAAGCACCACCCGGACCGCATCGAGATCGAACTGCACAGCCAGCCGGAAAACATGGCCGACTCGATCGGCTTTTCGATTCCGCTGTACCGTGACGGGCTTGCCGTCTGGCGCGAAGGCGAGGACGGTGGCGGCCCGGTCGATGTCGCCGTGGTGGAGATCGAGCGCAAGGCGTTGCCGCCCAAGCTGCTTTACCGGGCCTTCACGCCGGAGCATCTGGCGCAGCCTTCCGATCGCGTCGAGGTGGGCGACTCCCTGTTGATCGTCGGATTTCCGCTGGGTTTTCATGACGCGCTCCATCATCTACCGGTTGCGCGCCAGGCCGTGGTTGCGTCCGCGTACGGATTGCGCTTTCAGGGCCAGGGTTTTTTCCTGACCGATGCCAGGACGCACCGCGGCACCAGCGGCGCGCCTGTGGTCTCGCGCATGCGCGATGGCCGGGGCGACGAGCTGGACCTGCCGTGGATGCTGCTCGGCATCCACTCCGCTCGCTTCGACGTCGGCTCGCGCGACCTGGCGGAGGATGAAGTGCTTGGGCTGAACTCTGCCTGGTATGCGGACATGCTGCTGACCCTGACCGAGCCCGTGGCGGCAAAGCCCGCGCGGGCCGCGCCTGGCGCCGCCGCGACTCCCCCCGCCGCTACTCCCACCGCCGCCACGTCCCCCGTTGCTGTCGCCGCGGCCGTTGGCAATGCGGCTGCCACGCCGTCGGTTGTCCCGGAGGCTGCTACCGCTACCGCTCCCGCGCCAGTCCCGCCCTCTCGGCCAAAATAAAGGTCATGGAGCGGCTCTCAATAGGAGTAGAGTGGGGCTCAGTGGAACTGTGGAGTGCATCATGGACGTCAATCCGATTGCCAGCTACAAAGGGTTCGACTTATACCCTCTCGTGTACAAGCACGCCGTGGTGCGCACCTGGCCGGAACGCAGGCCGGACCGTACCTTCGACGCCGCCGTCGTGATCTGCCGCGAAGGTGGCGAGCCCGAAGGCACGCAGGCCCGCACGTTCCGCCTCGACACGGTGCCGTGGGACAACGTCGGCGCCGCGCGCCGTGGTGTCGTTCGTTACGCCGAGGACATCATCAACGGCGCGATTCCCGGGCAATCCGTCGTCTCGCTCTGACACTCAGGGCGATATGCGGCAATGTCCGTCGTTACACGAGGATGACGCAGGCGCGCCTGCCATGTCCTCGCTTGTCCATGGCTTGGCCGAGCTGCCAGCCACCGCTGCTTCGTCGCCAGTTGACGAGATTCCCGGGATGTCCTGCTTGTTCGACCGGCCGACTGCGCGCCGGTCGGTCGCCGGTGCGTCGCCATGCTAGATCTCGTTGCCTTCGTGAAGCCCGTCCTTGACGAGATCACCGGGCAAGACGTCAGGGTCTGGTCGGCAGGGCAACGCGTGGTGACGGCAAACTGGCAGATCCCTGTTGCCACGAGCGCTACCTGGCCAGCCAGGGCGCTTGAAATCGAGATGGCGCACGACGTCGCGGAGCAATTGAGCAACGCGGACCAGAGCGCTTTATATCAACTACAACGCAGCCTTGACCGGTATCTGCGCGCACGCCTTGGCGTCCATTGCAAGCAGGACAAGCCAGGGTACGCGATCGTGATTGTCGTCGATCGCCTGATGGCTCCCTAGCTTGCCCGCGTGCTGGCGCACTGGACCTGGGCATTGGCCATTGCGAGCGATGCGGCACAAGGCCAGCCGCGGCATCCAGCCGCCTGGAGCACTACATGAACAATACGCCTTCCGCCTGCTACAAGGGTTTCGACCTCTATCCGCTGGTGTACAAGATCCAGCCCGCGCAATCCTGGCCGAGGACCAAGCCGGATCGCAGCTTCAACGCGTCCGTGGTGATCTGCCGCGAAGGCCATCGGCCCGGCAGTGAACGCACGCGCGTGTTCCGTCTGGAAAGCACGCCTTGGGAGAACATCGGCACGGCGCGCAGGGGGGCCGTGAAGTTCGGTGAAGATATCATTAACGGACTGATTCCCGGGGAGTCTGTCGCCACGCTGTAACGCTGCGCCGGCAGAATCTGGCCGGGTGGCGCGGCATTGCCCGTGCTTGCCGTGATGCTGGTGTTGCCAGCTGGTATCGTGGGGGTGGCCCGGCCGCCGTCAGGCACTGGGAAGCAAGAGGAAACGGGACCGCGCCGTGCAATGCCCGCCCCGCCGGTCTACCTGTCAAAACCTGCCGTGCGCAGTTGCGCCGGCCCGCGAGCGCATACGTCATGAACAAGGTTGCCACACCATCCAACTTTCTCTGCACGCTACCGGGGCAAGGCAAGGGCATCGCCTACCATGTAGCCGTCAGCTTTCTCGACTCCAGTCATCCGACGGGTGTGCGCTTCACCAGTTTCGTCGGTGACGGCAGGCGTTCATTCGGGGTTCAGGCCAACGAGGCAGCCTTGGCGGGCGAAATGGTCGACAGCTTCGAGGCATTGTGCCGGCTGGCGATCGGGCAAGCGATTCGTGACAACCTATATGACAAGGCTGGCGAAGGAGACTACGTGCTGGACCTGGGCGCGCAGCCTTTCGAGGGCGAGTTGCGCCCGGTTGGCTCGCGCGTTGGTGTCAGCATGCCGCGCATGCGGTTTCCTGGCTGAGCCATCGCGTTTCCTGGCGCTGGCACGGGCGCGGGGAGCACCCGGGAGGTCGTGCTGGTCCGGGCTGACCGGCTAGACGCCGAATGCCGGGCTGCCGAAGCGGGCCAGCAGCGATTCGATCAGTGCCATGTCTTCGGTCTGCGGGGTCCTGTCTTCCGTGGCGCGCGACGGGCCGCAATAGGTTGCGCACACATGCCTGCGCACGGTAAGCACTTCATCCGCGGGGCGCTCCACCGTGACTTCCGGTCCCGGCACGTGGCGATAGCTTCCGCCTACCCAGCCACCTGGCGTCAGGTGCATTTCTTCCCATTCTTCGCTGATCGACATGATTCTTCCTTTCGTTAGAGGGTGGGAGGGGCCGCGGGTCGACAGCTTGACGGCGCGGCAGCGTATCCGGCCAACCAGTATCAGTACTTGTGGCGGTAGTTGATCCGGCCCTTGGTCAGGTCGTAGGGCGACATTTCCAGCGTGACGCGATCGCCGGCCAGGATACGAATGCGGTTCTTCTTCAGGCGGCCGGACGAATAGGCCCATACCTGGAAACCATTTTCCAGGATGACGCGAAAACGGTTGTCCGGCAGTACTTCCGATACTTGTCCACCAAATTCCACTAGTTCTTCTTTAGCCAAGGATGATCCTTTTGCAGCAAGACCTGCTGCACAGTAGGTTGAGACGCATGCGGGTTGCTTTTCGTGTGGCCGGCTTATTGCAGGCGCATATTGGCAGCGACGCTCTCGGCCGCGCGTCGGGCGGCCTGTTTGGCCAGGGCTTCGGTGCCATGCGTGGCATGGCGCATCGAGACGTTGGCGACGATGCATTCGGAGCCATTCCTGTATTCGGCGATCAGGTAGGTCGCAAACCACACGCCTGGCTCTTGTTGTATCGGGTAGACCGACACGGTGTACGGATTGGCGCGGGTGGCGCGGGTAATGCTATTGGTGCGATTGATGCTTTGATTCAAGGTGTTGCCCTTATGCGGGCGGACGATCTGAGGCAACGTTAAGCGCTTCTCTTGGTGCGCCGCGTGCTCTCTTCTGGCGATCGGTCGCCGTGTTTGTGTTGTCCAGCAACGGCAGGTCTCGCGCGTTTGCGCGAGAAAGGTAGCTGGTGATGAGTGGACCGTGCTTGCGCAGGCTGATGCGCCAGGTACATGCGCACAGGTTACGGAGCGGATATACCGCCGGGTCGGGAGGGTGATGGGCGGTTGTCGCCCTGAACGAATCGGGTGTACGCCCGACAGGCCGCCGTTAATATTTTGATGATGTCTGGCGGCCGGCACGTTTGGGCCGACGAGAAGAGGGTCGGCGAACGGCCAAGACTGCAAATGATACCATTTTCCGTCAATCGGCGCTCGCCCGCGGATTTGCGCGTACGATAGACACGGTGTTGCACATAGCGCCCCTGGTGGCGCGGGCGCAGCGAGACGCTACCCGTCGTGTCCCGGGCAGGCCGGTGCCCGACGCCGGGCAGGTCGCAACTGAGCGAGGTGATCGATGCCGGAGAGTTTTTTCTATCAGGGCCACTACGTCAACCTGGAGCTGACGCAGCGCACCTTCGGCCAATGGAACTGGGTCTATACGCTGGATACGCATGGCCGTTTTGAGAACCAGGGCAACGCGTTCAGCTCGCGCGAGCTTGCCATGGCGGATGCCCTGGAGAACGCAAAGGCCCGGATCGAGCGCCTGGGGCACTAGTCAAGCCAAGTGGTACCAGGCGCCCAGGCGCCTTGCCGCCTTACCTCCCCTCGTCGGGAATGTTGTATTGCGCCTGCAGTGTGGCCGTGAACGGACGGATCTTCTCGATGCAGGCCGCGCTGTCGCCGCCTTCCATGGTGGACAGATTCCAGTTGCAGCCGCCCGCGTCGGGCGCATGCCAGCAAACGTCGCCGAAGCAGGCGCCGCTGCATTCCGCGAATTTCTGCTGCTCAGCGCGAATCATGGCGCGCAGTTCCGCCTTGTTCTTGATCTGTCGGTCCATGGTCGTCTCCTGTTTTTTCGTGGGGAAGTCTTGCCGGGCGTGGCTGCGGCCAGGCCGGTCAGGGCGGCCGCGCGATGGACTGCAATTCCGGGCGAATCGAGGGGGCGGGATTACTTGCGCTTGACGAAGGTGGACATGTCGTCGATGACGGTCCTGGCATAGGACACGGCCAGGTCGATGGCATCGTGCGGCGTGTGCGCGACATGTTCGAGCAAAGGCGGCACCAGCCTGAGCGAGCCGCTGTCGCCGCTGACCTGCGTGATGGTCACGGTGGCCAGAAAGCTCGCCCGTGCGAGTTCGTCGTTGGCGCTTTCGTCGAACGAGCGGCGTACATTGGCCGAGACCTTGAACCCCTTGTAGATCGCATGATTTTGAGACATGTTGATCTCCTTTCTTCAACGAGCATACGCTGTTTGCCCGGTGGCGTCCGATTTACTTGGCGGCGCAATGGCAGGTGGTTCTCAACCGGCGGCCGACGGCGATTTTCCCGCTTCGGTCATGCGCAGGCACCTCGCGCGATATTTCACTGCACGTTGGAGTAAGCGGGTATGCTGGATCTGCCGCCCGGCACGCAATGCAGTAACCCACTCGTGGAGACACACCATGGCCAAAGGTCAATTACGCGGCAATCGCGAAACCAAGAAGCCCAAGCAACCCAAGAAGCCGGTCGCACCCGCAGCACCGTTCGGTGCCGTCCAGTCGCGCGTCGGCAATGATGGCGCAGCAGGCAAGAAGAAGTAATCAAGGGGCGAACGCCGGGGCGTTCGAGACACCGGGAGTGCAAGATGAGGCGTGACATGTCCTTCGCGGACCGCGTGCTGACGGCACTGCGCGCTGACAGCCAGGCGATGATGACGGATCTCCAGCTCGCCAAGGCACTGGGCAATGCCGATGCATCCAAGCTCAGCCACCATTTGCTGCTGCTTCAGGATTCGGGCCTGGTCGCCAAGACCGCTACCTCCGGGTGGCGCCTGACCTGGGCCGGCCACGACCGCGCGGAAGCGCGCAGCGTGGCCTAGCAGGCATCCTGCCGGCCACCAGCCCGGCCGCACAGACAAACCAACCCCCCCTATAAAGTACAAAGCCCGTGGCCATGGCGGCACGGGCTTTGTCACGCTATTTCTTGTCGGCGGGCTGCACCGCTTGCGGGTCGAACTGGCCGGGCTGGGAGGTCCTGCGCTTTTCGCCGGGCTGCTGGAAGTGTGTCTTCCAGGGTGTGGTCGGCGCTGTTTGCTGACCAGGCTGCCTGGGACTGTAGTTCATGCGATACCCCCATCGATGTCCGTCCGTGCCGAATCGGCACTCTCCCAGTGTAGGCTTGTGCCGGCCCTTTCCCTAACGCTGTTACCGATGAGGCGCCCCTGCGCGGCGGCGTCGCCATGCCGGCGTCATTCCTCCTGGAATGCTTCCTCGCGCTTGGCCTTGATCGACGGCAGGGCGACGATGCAGACCAGCAGCCCGGCCGCAATCAGCAGGCCAAGCGACAACGGACGGGTCAGGAACACAGTGAACGTCCCCCGCGACAGCAGGAGCGCGCGGCGGAAGTTCTCTTCCATCATCGGACCCAGCACAAAGCCCAGCAGCAGCGGCGCCGGCTCGCACTTGAGCTTGATGAACAGGTAGCCGATCACGCCGAAGCCAGCCGCGGTGAAGACGTCGAAGGTCTGGTTGTTGACCGAGAACACGCCGATGCAGCAGAACACCAGGATGGCCGGGTACAGGTAGCGGTAGGGCACCTGCAGCAGTTTGACCCAGATGCCGATCAGCGGCAGGTTCAGGATGATCAGCATCAGGTTGCCGATCCACATCGAGGCGATCAGGCCCCAGAACAGCGCGGGGTTGCTGGTCATGACCTGCGGGCCCGGCTGGATGTTGTGGATGGTCATCGCGCCCACCATCAGCGCCATCACGGCGTTGGGCGGAATGCCCAGCGTCAGCAGCGGGATGAAGGAGGTCTGTGCCGCGGCGTTGTTGGCCGATTCCGGACCTGCCACGCCTTCGATGGCGCCCTTGCCGAATTCATGCGAGTACTTGGAAGTCTTCTTCTCCAGCGAATAGGCCGCGAAGGAAGCCAGGGCCGCACCGCCGCCGGGCAGGATCCCCAGGATGGAGCCGAGCGCGGTGCCGCGCAGCACCGCTGGTGCCATGCGCTTGAAGTCCGTCTTTGAGGGCCACAGGTTGGTGACGTGATCGGTAAAGGTTTCGCGGTTTTCCTTCTGCTCCAGGTTGGCGATGATCTCGGCAAAGCCGAACATGCCCATGGCCAGTGCGACGAAGTCGACGCCATCGGTCAGCTCCGGCACGTCGAACGAGAAGCGCGCCGCGCCGGAGTTCACGTCGGTGCCGACCAGGCCCAGCAGCAGCCCCAGCACGATCATGGCAACCGCCTTGGGCAGCGAGCCCGAAGCCAGCACCACGGCGCCGATCAGGCCCAGGCACATCAGCGAGAAATACTCGGCGGGCCCAAACTTGAATGCCAGTTCCGATAGCGGCGTAGCAAACGCGGCCAGGATCAGCGTTGCCACGCAGCCAGCGAAGAACGATCCCAGGCCGGCGGTGGCCAGCGCCACGCCCGCTCGTCCCCGCCGTGCCATCTGGTAGCCATCGATGGTGGTCACCACCGACGACGACTCACCCGGCAGGTTAACCAGGATGGCGGTGGTGGAGCCACCGTACTGGGCGCCGTAGTAAATGCCGGCCAGCATGATCAGCGCGGCCACCGGCGGCAGCGTGTAGGTCACCGGCAGCAGCATGGCGATGGTCGCCAGCGGCCCGATGCCGGGCAGCACGCCGATCAGCGTTCCCAGCACGCAGCCGAGAAAACAGTATCCAACATTCTGCAGTGTCAGCGCCGTGGAGAACCCAAGGGCCAGGTGTTCGAATAGTTCCATGAGGCTGTCTCCCTCGCCTGCAGTGAAACCCGGGCCGCGCATCTGCGGCAAGGCAGGCACGGCGGTCCAGGCTACGCGCGGTATCTTTTTTGCGGAATTGCGCGCGAATCGGAGGAAGCTGGCGCGGCGCGAGGCCACGCTGGTTTCCGCCACAGATCGTCATCGACAGCAGGCGCGCGCGCCTAGGCGCACCCCAATGGCTTACCAGGCACAGTAGGCGCGAGTGCTTTCATCCGCCTTTCAGTGACCGCCGCTGCGGGTATGTCCCGATACGCCGGAGTGGCGCTGGCGATACTCGAGCCTGAAAAAGCAACGCCCCGGGCGAAAGCCGGGGCGCTGTCACATGGCCCGCCGCGAACCTGGCAGGCACGCAGGTGCGAGGCTTACTGCTTCATCGTGTCCTTGCCCATGGCGTCCTTACCCATCGAGTCCTTGCTCATGGAGTCTTTGCTCATGCTGTCCTTGCCCATCTTGTCCTTGCTCATCTTGTCGTGGCTCTTGCTCATCTTGTCCTTGCTCATCGAGTCCTTGCTCATGGTGTCCTTGGCCATGCTGCTGTCATTGCCCATGGCATCCTTCTTCATGGTGTCCTGGGCAAAGGCATGACCGGCGAACAGCATCGTGGTCGAGAGCAGGGTGGCTGCGAAAAGTTTGTTCATGAAGTTCTCCTTGGGGTGGTCAGTGTGCAAGCCGGCACCATGCCGGCCAATTTCAAGCGGATCAGGATCCGCCGAACCAGTTGTATCCCTGGTCTTCCCAGTAACCGCCGGGATACGTGTTGGTGACGTACAGCGCCATGATGTGCTTGGGGTTCTTGTAGCCAAGCTTGGTCGGCATGCGCAGTTTCATGGGGAAGCCGTACTTGGGCGGCAGCTTCTCCCCGTCGTAGGTAAAGGTCAGCAGCGTCTGCGGATGCAGCGCGGTAGGCATGTCGATGCTGGTGAAGTAGTCGTCGGCGCAGCGAAAGCCTACGTACTTTGCGCTGGTGTCGGCGCCCACGCGATGCAGGAATTCCGAGAAGGGCGTGCCGCCCCACTTGCCGATGGCGCTCCAGCCTTCCACGCAGATATGGCGCGTGACCTGCGAGGTCTGCGGCAGCGCGTACAACTGCTCGAGCGTCCACGGATCCTTGCGCGCCACCATGCCGCCGACTTCCAGCCGGAAATCGGCACCATCGACCTCGGGCACTTCGTCCTCGCCGTAGAAGGCATTGAACGGGAAGGGCCGCGTGATCATGGACTCCGCGTAGGTGGGCGCGAGCCGCTTGGGGTCGAACAGCCAGCCTTGCACGCGATCGTTGAAGCGCGATACCGCAGTGAGAAAGCGCTCCACCGAGGCGTCGTCGGTGAGGCTGCAACCCGTGAGCATCGTCAGCCCGCCCAGCGTGACGGCGCGCTTGGCGAACAGGCGGCGCGACGGCATATCGAGTTCGCGCACGGCGTCTCGCAGGATCAGGCGCCGGTCAAGCGTGGCGATGGGTTTGGACTTGTTCATGGCGGTTCTCCGCGATGCGGCTCTGTGGATTCAGTTCTGTGGATGCGTTTGCGTGAACACGGCCGGCGATCAGCGGCCGCGCAGCATGATCAGCAGCGTGCGCGGCACCAGCGCCACCATGGCCACATGCACCACGATGAACAGCACGATGGCGCTCATGCACACGAAGTGGACCCAGCGCGCCGCGTCATAGCCGCCCATCAGCTCGCGCAGCAGCGGGAATTGCACCGACTTCCAGATCGCCAGGCCGGACAGCACCGTGACCACGATGACTACCACCACGCCCAGGTACATGGCCTTCTGGGCCGCGTTGTATTCAGCCAGGTCCGGGTGCGCCAGCCGGCCGCGCAGCGCCGCGGCGATATCGCGCAACGCGGCGGGCACCGACAGCGGCAGGAAGCGGCGGCGGAACCGTCCGGTGAGAGCGTTCATCAGCAAGTAAAACAGCCCGTTGGCGACCAGCAGCCACATGGCGGCGAAGTGCCACTGCAGCGCCCCGCCCAGCCATCCGCCGAGCGTGATGCCCTTGGGGAAATGCAGGCCGAACAGCGGCGACGCGTTATAGATGCGCCAGCCGCTCATCACCATGATGATGACGGCGATGGCATTGAGCCAATGGGTGATGCGCACCCATGCCGGCTGGATGGAGGCGGACGTTTGTCCGCGGCGGCCGTGTGCTGGCCGCGATAGCTGGGAGGCTGTATCCACCGTCTTTCTCCAATGTGCCGTGGCGCTCGCAGGTGCGGCTGCTACGGTTTATGTGCCTTTGTCGACGGTGGTGGCACGAACTTACACGCGGGACAGAAATTTTTCTGGCACGCGGGCACGTCGGCAACGGGTATCCCCGGAGTCACTCAACGAGCTCGGCGGAAGAAGGTGCGGACTGTTGGGCGACGCATGGACGGCTACCCGCACTCTTGACATTAGCACTCCGCCCGCGAGACGCCAAAGGCGATCGATGCCCGCCCCCACGGCCCGCTACAATGCTGGCGGGCCGCGCGGCCAGCGCTGTCCCACCGCGCGCGGCCCGGCCTACCCGGAGCCGCATGCCGCCGCCCCGACACCATCCCCGACACCATCCCCGGACCCCAGGATCTCCGCATGCCTTTGACCGCAGAGCAGCTTATCGAATACATGGACTTCGCCGCAGGCCTCGCGCAGGCCGCCGGCAACGCCAGCCTGCCGTACTTCCGCAGCGCCCCGGCGGTAGAGGACAAGGGCGGCCGGCACTTCGACCCGGTCACCGCGGCCGACAAGGCAGCCGAGCGCGCCATGCGCGACCTGATCCTGGCGAAATACCCGGAGCACGGCATCCTGGGCGAAGAAGAAGACCGCGTGGCCGGCACCTCGCCGCTGACCTGGGTGCTCGATCCCATCGACGGCACCCGTGCCTTCATTACCGGGCTGCCGCTCTGGGGCACCCTGATCGCGCTCAATGACGGTCAGCGCCCGGTGATCGGCATCATGGACCAGCCGTTCACGCGCGAGCGGTTCAGCGGCGATGGCAGCCAGGCATGGCTAAACGGTCAGCCCCTGCGTACCCGGCCGTGCGCCGACCTGGCGCAGGCCAAGCTGATGTGCACCACGCCGGAGATGTTCGAGGACGCGGCGCAGTTCGCCGCCTTCCGCCGCGTGGCGGACGCCGCGCGCATGCAGCGCTACGGCGGCGATTGCTACGCCTACTGCATGGTCGCGGCAGGGCATGTGGATGCCGTGGTCGAGGCCGGCCTGAAGGCCTACGACGTGCAGGCGCTGATTCCCATCGTGCAAGGCGCCGGCGGCGTCATGACCAGTTGGACCGGCGGGGATGCGCAACAGGGCGGCACCGTGGTGGCCTGCGGCGACCCGCGGCTGCACCAGCAGATACTCGCGCTGCTGAATGCGCCTGCTTGAGCACTCCTGTCGCCCGTGGGCGCCGGCCGGGCTTGCTATCATGCTGGCCGCAACGTCCGGCGCGGAAAAAAGACGGCCCCGCCAGCACGGTCATCCGGCCCGGACTTAACCATGCAGTAGGAAAGAACCAGAAACATGATGTCAAACGCTTGCGGCCTAGATTTCGGCACGTCCAATTCCACGGTGGGCTGGTGCCGGCCGGGACAACCCACGCTGTTGCCGCTGGAAGATGGCAAGCTCACGCTGCCCTCCGTGATCTTTTTCCATTCCGAGGATCCGCTAGTCAGCTACGGCCGCGCCGCGCTTGGCGATTACCTGGCGGGCTATGAAGGCCGGCTGATGCGCTCGCTCAAGAGCCTGCTCGGCACCTCGATGATGGAGGACAGCACCGAGGTCATGGGGCAGGCCATGCCGTTTCGCAAGCTGCTCTCGCACTTCATCGGCGAGCTCAAGCAGCGCGCCGAGACCTCGGCCGGCGCCAGTTTCGACAAGGTCGTGCTGGGCCGCCCGGTGTTCTTCATCGACGAAGATCCCAAGGCCGACCAGCTCGCCGAGCAGACGCTGCGCGAGATCGCGGCGGATGCCGGCTTCAAGGACATCGAGTTCCAGTACGAGCCAATCGCCGCGGCCTTCGACTATGAAGCCACGATCGCGCGCGAGGAACTGGTGCTGGTGGCCGACATCGGCGGCGGCACTTCCGACTTCTCGCTGGTGCGCCTGTCACCCGAGCGGGCCGGCAAGGTCGACCGGCGTGGCGACATCCTGGCCAACGGCGGCGTGCACATCGGCGGCACGGACTTCGACAAGAGCTTGAGCCTGGCGAGCGTGATGCCGTTCCTGGGCCTGGGCAGCGAGCTGCGCAACGGCAAGGCGATGCCTTCGGGCCAGTATTTCGACCTGGCGAGCTGGCACACCATCAACCTGGTCTACACCCGCAAGGCGTGGTCGCACGTGATGGACAACTATCGCGATGCGGCCGACAAGGTCAAGCTGGACCGCCTGATCAGCCTGATCAAGCAGCGCGCCGGTCACTGGCTCGCGATCCAGGTGGAAGCCGCCAAGATCGCCTTGTCGGGCGAGCCGCAGACGCAGCTCGACCTGGGGCGCATCGCCCCGGGCGAGACCATGGCGATCAGCCGCGCTGACTTTGACCAGTCCATTGCGAAGCTGGTTGGCAAGACCGAGGTGACGGTGCAGGCGTTGTTGCGCGATGCGGGCGTACAGGCGGATGCGATCGACACCGTATTGTTTACCGGCGGATCCAGCAGCGTGCCTTTGTTGCGTGAGCGGCTGTCCGAGCTGATCCCCGGTGCGCAGCGGATCGAGGGCGATCTGTTTGGCGGCATTGGTTCCGGGCTGGCGCTGGATGCCCGGCGCAAGTTCGGGTGAGGGGATTGGGTGGGGTAGGTTGACTGCAACTGCAACTGCAACTGCAACTGCAACTGCAACTGCAACTGCTTAACGTCAAGGGCAACTGCAGTTTCACCACCCCTGCGGGGCGGCGACCTACTTTCTTGTCTCGCCAAGAAAGTAGGCAAAGAAGGCGACCCGGATGCGGCGAAAGACTCCTCGTCGCCAGACCAAAAGAGCGGCCGGGACCCAAACTCACATCGCCTTAAGGCGATGCTCAGACATGGGTCCCTCGTTTCCGCTCTTTTGGCCTGACGACGAGGCGCCGCATAACGGGAGATTCAAACCTCCACGGCTACACGGAATATCGTTTTCTGCTCTCTCTGGTTCGCTCCCCCCACGCAATGGGAGGGGCCGGACGGGCGCTGGCAAGAGCAAGATGCCCTAGACCGCCGCTTCTGGCCGGGTGCCGTCCGTCATCCCCGCATGCTAATGTCCCATCTTCGCGAATTCGCGTTTTCGAAGAGGCACCACATGCATGCGGGTATCGTCGAAGCCAGCTACGGCTCCGATCCGGTTGGCCTGGTCAGCGGCTTTCGCTTCCTGCCCGGCGAGCCGGGCCAGCCCATCGATTCCGCCGGGGCGGCCGCGTGGCTCGGGCAGCCCCCGCCGGGCGACGAGTTTCTTTGGCTGCACTTCAATCTGTCGCATAGCGCGTGCGAGCGCTGGCTCAAGGGCCAGCTCGACCTGCCCGAGGCATTCTTCGAGGCGCTGCGAGAGGGCTCGCGCTCCACACGCATCGAGCGCCTGGACACGGCGCTGCTTGCGGTGGTCAACGACGTGATCTACAACTTTGGCGTGGCCACCACCGATATCTCCACGCTATGGGCCTGTGCCGACCGCCGCATCCTGGTGACAGCGCGCATGAAGCCGTTGCGCTCGGTCGACCAGCTGCGCGCCTCGGTGCGCCAGGGCGAGTTGTTCCACACGCCGCTGGCGCTGCTGGTGCATTTGCTGCGCGACCAGGCCGATGTCCTGGTGCGCATCGTGCGCGAAACCAGCGTGACCGTGGACCAGGTCGAGGACCGCCTGCTCTCGCATCGTTTGCATGGCAACCGCGCGGAGCTTGGCTCCATGCGCCGCGGCCTGGTGCGCTTGCAGCGGCTGCTCGCGCCCGAGCCTGGCGCGCTGTTCCGCCTGCTCAACCGGCCGCCAGCCTGGCTGCAGGACCAGGACATCCAGGATCTGCGCTCCTCCACCGAAGAGTTCTCCCTGGTGCTGAGCGACCTGGCCGCGCTGGTCGAGCGCATCAAGCTGCTGCAGGAAGAGATCGCGGCCAAGCTCAACGAGCAGACCAACCGCACGCTGTTCACGCTGACGCTGGTCACCGTGCTGGCGTTGCCGATCAATATTGTCGCCGGCTTCTTCGGCATGAACGTGGGCGGGATTCCGCTGGCGGACCATCCGCATGGTTTCTGGGTGCTGGTGGTGCTGGTGGCCAGCTTCACCGTGCTGGCCGGGCGCTGGGCCTTCCGCAAGCAGGGCAGTTACTGAGCACGCGGGTAAAGAGTCACGGGCCCGTCACATCTCCCGGTTAGCCTGCCAGTCACGACGTTGTTGCGAACAGGAGTTAGCGATGAGACCAGACGAGAATGAGCTGATTCGGCGCATCCACCGCGAGGTGGCCGATCACTATGACGAAGAACTCGAACTGGAGCTGGAAGACCACCATGTCGATACGCTGTTCGGCGAAGCCGGCGGCGGCCTGGACGACGACGAGCGGGCTGCGCGGCGGCTTTACTTCCGCGAGCTGTTCCGGCTGCAGGGCGAACTGGTCAAGCTGCAAAGCTGGGTGGTGGAGACCGGCCACAAGGTCGTGATCCTGTTTGAAGGGCGCGACGCGGCCGGCAAAGGCGGCGTGATCAAGCGCATCACCCAGCGGCTCAATCCGCGCGTGGCCCGGGTGGCGGCGCTGCCGGCGCCCAACGACCGCGAACGCACCCAGTGGTATTTCCAGCGCTATGTCTCGCACCTGCCCGCGGCGGGCGAGATCGTGCTGTTCGACCGCAGCTGGTACAACCGCGCTGGCGTGGAGCACGTGATGGGCTTTTGCACCGACGACCAGTACGAAGAGTTTTTCCGCTCGGTGCCGGAGTTCGAACGCATGCTGGTGCGCTCCGGCATCCAGGTGATCAAGTACTGGTTCTCGATCTCGGACGAAGAGCAGCATCTGCGCTTCCTCTCCCGCATCCACGATCCGCTCAAGCAGTGGAAGCTCAGCCCGATGGATCTCGAATCCCGCCGGCGCTGGGAGGATTACACCCGCGCCAAGGAAATCATGCTGGAGCGCACGCATATCGACGAGGCGCCGTGGTGGGTGGTGCAGGCGGTCGACAAGAAAAAGGCGCGCCTCAATTGCATCCATCACCTGCTGCAGCAGATGCCTTATGAAGAGCGCGTGCAGCCGCCCGTGGTGCTGCCGCAGCGCGAGCGGCATGACGACTACTCGCGCCAGCCGGTGCCGGACAACATGATCGTGCCGGAAGTCTACTGAGCCTTCTTTTTCGCGCGCCGGCAGCCCATGCCGTAGCCGGCGGCGCTGTCGAGCCGGCTGATATTGAGGCAGGCAGACTTCGCGCTCATGGCGTACTCATGGCGTACTCACGCAACCGGCGCGCTGCAGGATGAAGCCGGCCACGTCGTCGCGCACGGGTGCCAGCCAATGCAGCGGGTCGGCGAACACGCCAATCAGCAACGTGTGGGAGAGCCGCGCATAACTGCGGAACCGCACGGGTACGCCGCGCTGTTCCAGCCGCGCTGCCATTTGCGCGGAGTTGCGCAGCGGGTCGATCAGGCGGTCGCCGTCGTCCACGCCGATGAAGGCTGCGGGTGAGCGTGCATCGGCGTAGTCGATGGGCTGGGAGCCAGGCGGGTAGTCAGGGTGATGGAACACCGGCTGCGCCTGGCGGTTCTCGATCGGCAGGAAATCGTAGGCCCCTGCCAGCCCGATCCAGCCACGCAGCAGGGCGGGGCTCATGTCGAAGCGGCCGAGCCAGCGCGCATCGAGCGCGAGCATGGCGGCGTTGTAGCCACCCGCGCTGTGTCCCATCAGGAACAGCCGTTGCGGGTCGCCGCCGTAGCTGGCGATCTCGCGGCGCGTCCACGCGACCGCGCGCGCGTTGTCCACCAGGAAATCCGGATAGCTGACTTCGGGATAGAGGCGATAGTCCGGGATCACGGTCAGGATGCCGTGCGCGGCCAGCGCTGCCGCGACGAAGGCGTAGTCGGCCTTTTCCCCGCTGTTCCAGGTGCCCCCATAGAAGAACACCACGACCGGCGCCTGGCCCGGGCACACCGGCTGGCGCGGCGCGTAGATGTCGAGCCTGGCGCGTTCGCCGTCGCCGTAAGGCACGTTGGCGCTCAGGGCATAGGCTTTGCTTTGGGTTAGACCATTGAGCACGTCCGCCGTGGAGCAGGCGCCAAGGCCGACCAGCGGCAGTGCCAGCAGGAGCGGAAGAAAGCGCGGTCTGGGCATCGGCAAGGCTTCCTCTTCGGTGGTTTCTTCAAGCGCTGCCAGCCATTCTTGCATAGTCCCCGTGCGCAGTGCGGCATGGCCTGCCCGCCGGGGCTGGTACGGACGCACAGAAAGTTTCCCCCTCGTTAAAGCTCCTGTCCCGGATGCCGTTATTTCTTTGGCTTAGGCCTCGTGCGCCCAGGCCGGCATCCACAGAACAAGAATCGGAGCTTTAGTACATGAGGGGTCCTCTCTTGCGCCAACGCGCAGGCCTGCTCGCTGCCCTGCTGGCCGCGATGTCGGTCGCCGCCTGCGGTGGCGGCGGCGGCGATGCGCCGGCTGCGGCAACCGCGAGTCCTTCCGTGCCGGTCGCCAGCGCCCCCGTGCCGCCCACGCTGGCGCCGGCCTGCGGCGGCTGCAGTGCCGTGGATGCCAACGATTACTCGGGTTCCGGCGTCGGCGTCTGGTCCGCCTCCAACACCACCGGTGCGCCAGCCGATGTGCCCGTTGCCATCGGCGGCGTGAACGGCAAGGCCGTGACGCTGCTGTACACCAACGGCGCCACGGCACAGGCCATGCCGGCCGGCCTGTCGCTGTCGGTGATCCAATCCGTGCTGGGCAACCTCTCGATTCAGTCGGTCTCCACGGGGCAGGACGAACAAACGCTGCGCGACATTGGCGAGTTCAACCGCGCCGGCTGGGCGGCAATGGCCGGCGGCAAGCAGGTGGCCAGCCTTTCCGAAATCGCACCGCCACCGCCGCTCGCCTCCGTGGTCAACGATACCAAGAGCTGGTATCACACCGACGGCACGCGCCGCGCGGCCACGCTGGTCAAGCAAGTCAGCACGGCAGACGCCACCACCGTCAACATCTGGGTGGAGAGCACCGAGTCGGCGCCCGGCAAGGTCACCGGCACCCTCGTCGACACGCTGGCTGCCGCCTTCGCCGGCGGCGGCGGCATCTACGACATGCTGACCTCGGTCGGCGGCCCGCTATGGGGTGCGCACAGCTACAGCAACCTGATCGCCGGCAGCGGCCAGCCGGTGGATATCGTCGTGCTCAACTTCGACAACAACAACACGCCATTCGGCACCGTGGGCTATTTCTGGGGCCTGCACAACCTGAAGGCCACCTCGGATCCGCGCAGCAACGAGTCGCTGTCGCTCTATCTCGATTCCGAGACCTTGTACCTGGGCGGCGCCGCAGGCCTGAAGTCGATGAAGATGACGATGGCGCACGAGGGGATGCATATGCAGAACTTCTATCGCCGCGGTGTCAAGGCCGGCCAGCAGTACGCATTCGACAGCTGGCTGGAAGAGATGTCCGCGATGATGATGGAGGACTTCGCCAGCCAGACCATCGACCCCACCTACAACGCGATCCGCGACGTGCGTTTCCGGGACTACGTGAGCTACGGCAACGGCAACTTCAACTGCAATATGCTGAATTTCACGGGTTTCGGCGCCACCTGCGAGAGCTATTCGGTGTCGGGCAGCTTCGGCGGCTTCCTGGACCGGCAACTCGGCCTGGCCTTCTACAAGGACTTGCTGGGCCGGACTTCCAGCGCGGACTCCAAGACCGTGCTCGACCAGGCCATCCAGGCCGCGCGCCCGGACTCCGGCTTCAGCCAGGAACTGTTGCGCTGGAGCGTCACCAGCAATTCGCTGATGCCAGCCGCCACGTCGCCGGCGCGCTACGGCTACCCAGCCCGTGTCGATGGCGGCTTTACGCTCCCGCTGATCGATCCGGACCTGTTCCGCGCCTCGCGCAAGCTGCCGGTGGCCGTGCCCGCCACGCTGCAGCCGTACGGTAGTTTCCCGGTGGTTCGCAGCAATGTGGGCGCGACGTTCAGCGAGACCGTGCGCGTGCCTGCCGGCACTACGCTATCCGTCGTGGTGTACTGACTGTACTGAACGCGCTAAGCGCAGGCTCGCCGGAGCTTGCGCCGGCGGCTCCCGGGCGGCGATGTCCGCCGCCCGGACTTGTCAATCCAACTAATCTCATGCGCCGAATCCTGCCCCTGATTGCCGCCCTGTCCGTCGTGCTGGCCGCGTGTGTGCACGCGGTGCCGGCCGGGCGGTCCATCGCCTTGACGGGCACGGTGATGGTCAAGGGCAGCGCCCTGTTCCAGCAGCCGGTGCTGGTCACCGCCGATGGCGAGGCATGGGTGCTGGAGAAATTCCCTGTCGGCGAGGCCGAGGCGTTGCGTGGGCAGAAGGTGGGCGTGAGCGGCACCGTGCTGCGCGCAAACCAGCCCGGCACGTGGGCGCCGGCCATCCGCGTCGAGCGGATCGAGGCCGTGCCGGACGGCGCGCCCGCGCGCTAGATCCGGCTGGTTCCAGCTGGCTCCAGCCTGGTCAGTCGCTCGGGCCCGCGCGGTCGGGGAACGCCTCTTCCAGCGTCAATACCGTGCCGGTCAGGCTGCCGTCATAGCCGGGCAGGGCATCCACCACCTGCCGGAAACCGGCGCTCCTGAGTGCCGCCACGGCGCCGGACAGTGCCGGGCTTTGCAGGCGCTCCCGCTCGATCACAAAGAAGTACCGTTCCTTGAGCACCGGCACGAAATCCAGCCCGAAGCGGCGCGCCGCCGTCTCCACGCCGAATCCCGCATCCGCCATGCCGCTGCCGATATAGGCGGCCACCGCGGCATGGGTGAACTCGCCATTGCTGTAACCCTCGATGCGCCCGCTGTCGATGCCGCGCGCCTTGAGCATCAGGTCCAGCAGCAGCCGCGTGCCGGAACCGGTCTGGCGGTTGACGAAGCGCACGTCGGCGCGGCAGAGATCTTGCAGCGTGGTGACCTGCTTCGGGTTGCCGGGGCGCACGAAGATGCCTTGCGAGCGCACCGCGAGCTGGATCAGGCAATGGGTCTCGGGGCGAATCCATGTGGCAAAGCTCGCCAGCATGTCCCGCTCGAATTCGCCGATCGGCACATGGAAGCCGGCAATATCGCAGGCGCCTTGCGCAAGCGCTGCAACCGCCTCAAGACTGCCGCAGTATTTCAGGTCGTGGCGCACCTGGTGCGCATCCAGGAAATCATGCAGCGCCGCCACCGCGAAGCCATGGCTGGCGTGCAGGCGCAGCGTGGGGCCGGGTTGGTCCACCAGCTTCTTCAGTTCGATCTCCAGTTCCGAGGCCAGGCTCTCCAGCGTGGGAGACAGCCGCGCGGCAATGCGCTTGCTGGCCCACACCAGTTGCTGCGCCAGCGGCGACAGCGCGCTGCCGCGCCCGCGCGTCTTGGCGATCAGCGCGCCGCCGAACAGGGTTTGCGCGTCGCGCAGGATGCCCCAGGCGTAGCGGTAGGACAGGCCGGTCGCCTGCGCCGACTGGCTGATGCTGCCGGTGCTTTCGATATGCCCGAGCAAGGTGACCAGGCGGGACACGTCAAGCGGGGCGCTGGCGGCGTCGCTATCGTCGCGGATTTGGAGGTGGGGCAGGATCGAGATGCGAATCATATGAGAAAAATAGCATATTGCTCGAACGTGGCCAACTGCCTATAGTCCGCTCGAAGAGGCATAGCACCCGATAAAAGCCCGCTTAAGCAGCCAGGCCAGATGGGGAATGCCCGTTCAAAGCCCCTCAATATATGAAAAAAATAGCATATAACGCGGTCGCCGCAACGCGGTGTGCCGTGCCCCGCAGCCAATCCTGGCAAGACGCGCAAGCCAATGCGCCACACCGTCTGCCGCTGGCGCCGCGCTTGAGCGCTTGCGCCGGCCCGAGCTGCGCCACCAGGAGACTCGATGTCTGATTCCGCTGCCAAGCCAGCCGCCGGCGCCGTGCGCGACCCGGTTGCCCGCATCGTGGCCGCGCGCCGCGACATGCCGGGCGCCTTGCTGCCCATCCTCCACGAGATCCAGGACACGCTAGGCTACGTGCCTGCCGGCGCCTTGCCCGAGATTGCCCGCGCGCTCAACCTGTCGCGCGCCGAGGTCCATGGCGTGGTCACCTTCTATCACCACTTTCGCGACAGCAAGCCGGGCCGGCACGTGGTCCAGGTCTGCCGCGCGGAAGCGTGCCAGTCGGTTGGCAGCGAGGCCCTTGCCGCGCACGCCGAGCGCGCACTGGGCTGCGGATTCCATGAAACCACCGCCGATGGCGGGTTCACGCTGGAGCCGGTGTATTGCCTCGGCCAGTGCGCCTGTGGCCCGGCCGTGATGATCGACGGGGAGCTGGCTGGCCGCGTCACGCCGCAGCGCTTCGATGCGCTGATCAAAGCCTGCGCGGACGTGGCGGTGGACCAGGAGGTGCAAGCATGAGCATCACCGTTTTTGTACCCCGCGATTCCAGCGCGCTGGCCGTGGGCGCCGATGCGGTGGCTCGCGCCATCACGCGTGAGGCCGCGGCGCGTGGCGCCAGCATCGAACTGGTGCGCAACGGCTCGCGCGGCATGTTCTGGCTGGAGCCGCTGGTTGAAGTGCAGACCCCCGCCGGACGCGTGGCCTACGGGCCGGTTACCCCCGAAGATGTCGCCGCGCTGTTCGATGCCGACTTCCTGGCCGGTGGCGCGCATGCGCTGGCGCTGGGGCTCACCGAGGAAATCCCGTTCCTCAAGGGGCAGGAGCGCTTGACCTTTGCCCGCATGGGCATCACCGATCCGCTCTCGCTCGCTGACTACATCGCACACGATGGCTATGCCGGCCTGACCCGCGCGCTGGCGCTGGACGGCGCGCAGATCGTGCAGGAGGTGACCGATTCCGGCCTGCGCGGACGCGGGGGCGCGGCGTTTCCCACGGGCATCAAGTGGCAGACGGTGCGCAACGCGCAGTCGCCCATCAAGTACGTGGTCTGCAATGCCGATGAAGGCGACTCCGGCACCTTCTCAGACCGCATGGTGATGGAAGGCGACCCGTTCATGCTGATCGAAGGCATGACCATCGCCGGCCTCGCCGTCGGCGCGGAGCATGGCTACATCTACGTGCGCTCGGAATACCCGCACGCCATCGCGGTGCTGGAATCCGCCATCGGCATCGCGCAGGCGGCCGGCTGGCTGGGCGACGATATCCGCGGCAGCGGCCGGCGCTTCCGGCTCGAAGTGCGCAAGGGCGCCGGTGCCTATGTCTGCGGCGAGGAAACCGCGCTGCTGGAAAGCCTGGAGGGCAAGCGCGGCGTGGTGCGCGCCAAGCCGCCGCTGCCGGCCATCGAAGGGCTGTTCGGCAAGCCCACCATCATCAACAACGTGATCTCGCTGGCCACCGTGCCGGTGATCCTCGCGCGCGGCGCACAGTTCTATCGCGACTTTGGCATGGGCCGCTCGCGCGGCACGCTGCCGTTCCAGATCGCCGGCAATGTGCGCCAGGGTGGGCTGGTGGAGAAAGCCTTCGGCGTGACCCTGCGCGAACTGCTTGAGGGCTACGGCCAGGGCACGCGCAGCGCGCGGCCCATCCGCGCGGTGCAGGTGGGCGGCCCGCTGGGCGCGTACCTGCCGGTGTCGCGGCTGGATACGCCGATGGACTACGAAGCCTTCGCCGCGTTCGGCGCGGTGCTGGGGCATGGCGGCATCGTGGTGTTCGACGACACCGTCGACATGGCCAGGCAAGCCCGCTACGCGATGGAGTTCTGCGCCATCGAATCCTGCGGCAAGTGCACGCCGTGCCGGATCGGCTCCACGCGCGGCGTCGAGGTGATTGACAAGATCATCGCGGGCGACCAGCCGGTGAAGCACGTCAAGCTGGTGCGCGACCTGTGCGACACCATGCTGGGCGGATCACTGTGCGCCATGGGCGGCATGACGCCGTACCCGGTGCTGTCGGCGCTTGACGCATTCCCGGAAGACTTCGGCGTGGCAGTGCCAGCCAAAGCGGCCTGAGCGTAGCACCGCAGCCTATCGAACCGGCGCTGCCACTGCGCCACCCTGAATCACCAGTATGCGGCCCAGGCCGCAGCGGGAGCCCGCCTTGAACACACGCAACGAAATCGACTTTGGCACGCCGGCCAGCGATTCACAACAACAGGTCACCCTTGAGATCGACGGCGTCGACGTGACCGTGCCCGCCGGCACCTCGCTGATGCGCGCCGCCGTGCAAGCCGGCGTGAACGTGCCCAAGCTGTGCGCCACCGATAGCCTCAAGTCCTTCGGCTCCTGCCGCCTGTGCCTGGTCGAGATCGAAGGCCGGCGGGGCTTCCCCGCCTCGTGCACCACGCCGGCCGAAGCCGGCATGAAGGTGAAGACGCAAACCGACAAGCTGGCCGACCTGCGCCGCGGCGTGATGGAGCTGTATATCTCCGACCACCCGCTGGACTGCCTGACCTGCCCCACCAACGGCAACTGCGAGTTGCAGGATATGGCCGGCGTGGTCGGCCTGCGCGAAGTGCGCTACGGCTACGACGGCGCCAACCACCGTGCAGAGGCCAAGGACGAATCCAATCCGTATTTCACCTACGATCCCTCCAAGTGCATCGTGTGCAATCGCTGCGTGCGCGCCTGCGAGGAAACCCAGGGCACCTTCGCGCTCACCATCAGCGGCCGCGGTTTTGACTCGCGCGTGACGGCGGGGCAGGGCGACAGCTTCATGGATTCCGACTGCGTGTCGTGCGGCGCCTGCGTGCAGGCATGCCCCACCGCCACGCTGGCCGAGACCTCCATCATCCGCATGGGGCAGCCGGAGCACAGCAAGGTCACCACTTGCGCTTACTGTGGCGTGGGCTGTGCCTTCAAGGCGGAGATGAAGGGCAATGAAGTGGTGCGCATGGTGCCGTACAAGAACGGCCAGGCCAACGAGGGGCACTCGTGCGTGAAGGGCCGCTTCGCCTTTGGCTATGCGACCCACAAGGACCGCATCCTGAACCCGATGATCCGCGCCAGGATCACCGATCCGTGGCGCGAAGTGTCGTGGGAAGAAGCGATCAGCCACGCGGCCTCCGAATTCAAGCGCATCCAGGCCAAGCATGGCCGCGACGCCATCGGCGGCATCGTGTCCTCGCGCTGTACCAACGAGGAAGGCTACCTGGTGCAGAAGCTGGTGCGCGCCGCTTTCGGCAACAACAACGTCGATACCTGCGCGCGGGTTTGCCACTCGCCCACCGGCTACGGCCTCAAGCAGACGCTGGGCGAATCCGCCGGCACGCAGACCTTCCGCTCGGTGGAGAAGGCGGACGTCATCATGGTGATGGGCGCCAACCCGACCGACGGCCACCCTGTGTTTGCCTCGCGCATGAAAAAGCGCCTGCGCGCCGGCGCCAAGCTGATCGTGATCGATCCGCGCCGCATCGACCTGGTCGATTCGCCGCACGTGCGCGCCGACTTCCACCTGCAATTGCGTCCCGGCACCAATGTGGCGGTGGTGACGTCGATGGCCCACGTGATCGTCGGCGAAGGCCTGATGGCCGAATCGTTTATCGCCGAGCGTTGCGAGGACCGCGCGTTCCAGCAATGGCGCGACTTCGTCATGCTGCCGGAGAACTCGCCGGAAGCCATGGCCGAGATCACCGGCATTCCCGCCGGGCAACTGCGCGACGCGGCACGCCTGTACGCCACCGGTGGCAATGCCGCGATCTATTACGGCCTGGGCGTGACCGAACATGCGCAGGGCTCGACCACCGTGATGGGCATCGCCAACCTCGCCATGTGCACGGGCAATATCGGCCGCGAAGGCGTGGGCGTGAACCCGCTGCGCGGACAGAACAACGTGCAGGGCTCGTGCGACATCGGCTCGTTCCCGCATGAACTGCCGGGCTACCGCCATGTGTCGGATTCCACCACGCGCGAGCTGTTCGAATCCGCATGGAATGTAGAGATCTGCCCGGAGCCGGGCCTGCGCATTCCGAATATGTTCGAGGCCGCCCTGTCCGGGAGCTTCATGGGCCTGTACTGCCAGGGCGAAGACATCGTGCAGTCCGACCCGAACACGCAGCACGTGGCAGCCGCGCTGTCGGCCATGGAATGCATCGTGGTGCAGGACATCTTCCTCAACGAGACCGCCAAGTACGCGCACGTATTCCTGCCGGGCTCGTCCTTCCTGGAGAAGGACGGCACCTTCACCAACGCCGAGCGCCGTATCTCGCGCGTGCGCAAAGTGATGCCGCCCAAGGCGCGCTATGCCGACTGGGAAGCCACCGTGCTGCTGTCCAATGCGCTGGGCTATCCGATGGACTACAAGCATCCTTCCGAGATCATGGACGAGATCGCGCGGCTCACGCCCACCTTCAGCGGCGTCAGCTACCAGCGCCTGGAAGAACTCGGCAGCATCCAGTGGCCGTGCAACGACGCCGCGCCCGAGGGCACGCCGACCATGCACATCGACGCATTCGTGCGTGGCAAGGGCAAGTTCATCATCACCCGCTACGTGCCCACCAACGAGCGCGTGAACCGCAAGTTCCCGCTGATCCTCACCACGGGCCGCATCCTGTCGCAGTACAACGTCGGCGCGCAGACACGCCGCACCGAGAACGTGATGTGGCATGACGAGGATCGCCTGGAGATCCATCCGCACGACGCCGAGGAACGCGGCATCAAGGACGGCGACTGGGTCGGCGTGCAAAGCCGTGCGGGCGAAACGGTGCTGCGCGCCATCGTCAGCGAGCGCATGCAGCCGGGCGTGGTCTACACCACCTTCCACTTCCCCGAGTCTGGCGCCAATGTGATCACCACCGACAACTCGGACTGGGCTACCAACTGCCCCGAGTACAAGGTCACCGCGGTGCAGGTCATGCCGGTAGCGCAGCCGTCCGAATGGCAACGCCAGTACCGCGATTTCCACGATCAGCAGATGCAGCTGCTGCAGGCGGCCAGCGCCGAGGCAGGGCCGGCATGACACTGTGCGAACCCGCCATGGCCGACGCCGAACCGGCCACCCACAGCACCTTCGCGGTCAGGCGCAGCCACCTGGGCGAGCTGGCGCTGGAGGACGACGAGATTGCCGAGGAAGTGCCGGTTGCGCTCGAGTACAACGGCATCTCGCATGCGGTCATGCTGGCCTCGCCGGCCGATCTCGAAGACTTCGCGCTGGGCTTCAGCCTGAGCGAAGGGCTGGTGGCCAGCCCGCGCGATGTTTATGAGATAGAGACCGAGGTCCGCCCCGAGGGTATCGCGGTACGGTTGCGCATCGCGGCGCAAGCCTTCGCCGCGCTCAAGGATCGCCGCCGCGCCATGGCGGGCCGAACCGGCTGCGGCCTGTGCGGCACCGAATCGCTGCAGCAAGTCATGCGCGCCCCGGCACCCGTGCGCAGCGGTGCCAGCTTCAGCGACGAGGCGATGTACGCCGCATTCGCGCAGTTGCAGACCCGCCAGGAACTGCTGCGCCACACCGGCGCCACACATGCCGCCGCGTGGCTGCGCGCCGACGGCCAGGTCGCGCTGGTCCGCGAAGACGTGGGCCGCCACAACGCACTCGACAAACTGATCGGCGCGCTGGCACGCACCGGCGAGGACCGCTCGCGCGGCGCCGTGCTGGTGACCAGCCGCGCCAGCTACGAAATGGTGCTGAAGACCGCCAGCGCCGGCGTCGGCCTGCTGGCAGCCGTATCCGGCCCGACCGCGCTCGCGGTACGCCTGGCGACCGATGCCGGCGTCACGCTGGCCGGCTTTGTACGCGCCGGCCGGCACGTGGTCTACTCCCACCCCCAACGTTTGCACAGCAGGACGGAACAAGCATGAACTCCGACAACCTCGTCAAGATGGCGAACCAGATCGGCACCTTCTTCGAAGCCATGCCGGACCGCGAAGAAGCGGTGGCGGATATCGCCAGCCATATCAAGCGCTTCTGGGAGCCGCGTATGCGGCGTGCTTTGCTGGCGCGGCTGGATGGGAGTGAAGATGCTGGGCTGGATGAGATTGTGTTGTTGGCGGTGACTAGGTATCGGGGGGTGTTGGAGTGATGGGGTTGGTCGCTGTTTCGTTTAGCGGCGATGGCAGCTTGCACCCAACAGCCATACGACATCGCTCTGCTGGGGTTGGTCGCTGTTTATTTCGTCGGTGTTGGTTTTTGGACCCAACAGCCATACGACATCCCCCTGCGGGGGCTGCCGGTCACTCTTCTTTGCGTCGGCAAAGAAGACTAACGAGAAGAAAGCCGACCCTGCCGGGAGCAGAGCAATAAGGCTCGCGAATATCGGTGGTTTCGTCGTATGGCCCGGAGTGCCGGCGGGCTTCTGCCGGTACCGGCTTGACCGGCCACGAACCTGCCAGCTTCCGGGATGCGTGGTGCGGCCCCCGGTAGCAGACATCACTTGCTTCAAGCCGTCTGTCGCTCGCGGCGTGGCCGGCCACGAAGTTGCAAGCGCACCGGTTCCGTCGTGGGCGCAGTGGCACCGCCTTGATTAGCCCAAGGCCTTGACCACCGCGCCCGCCCCACCACGAAACCATTGGCAGGCGATGTGTCGTGATGGCGCGCACCGGTAACGGCAGATGCCCGAACGCGCACCGAGCAAAGCGATCAGGGGCACCACCACGTGACCATTGGGTCATGCCGTAGAGAAGACCTAAAAGCCGGTATGGCAATGGCCAGCCAACACTCCGGGCCGTACGACGCAACCACCGAGGCCCATGAGCCTTATTGCTCTGCTCCCGGCAGGGTCGGCTTTCTTCTCGTTAGTCTTCTTTGCCGACGCAAAGAAGAGTGACCGGCAGCCCCCGCAGGGGGATGTCGTATGGCTGTTGGGTGCAAAAACCAACGCCGCTAAAAGAAACAGCGACCAACCCCAGCAGAGCGATGTCGTATAGCTGTTGGGTGCAAGATGCCATCGCCGCTCAAAAAAAACAGCGACCAACCCCGCAGGGCAACCTACTTCAACCTCAACGGCTCCAACAACGCCGCATCATATTCCCCCCTCCCAATCCTCCCCAACTCCAGCATCCGCAGCAAGATATAAGCCTGCCGCTGCCGGGCGCGCCGGGGATTCACCACCGGGTTATTCGCCGAAGGCGCCTTGGGCAATCCGGCCAGCATCGCGCATTCCGCCAAAGTCAGCTCGCCCACCGGCTTGCCAAAATACGTCTCGGCCGCCTCGGCAAAACCATAAGCTCCTTGCCCCAGGTAGACCTTGTTCATGTAGAGCTCGAGGATCTCGTCCTTGCTCATCGCGTGTTCGATCCGGTAAGCCAGCAGCACCTCATACAGCTTACGGGTATAGGTCTTCTCGCGCGAGAGGAAGAAATTGCGGGCCACCTGCATGGTGATGGTGGAGGCGCCCTGCGACAGTTCATCGGACAGGTTGGCCACGCCGGCGCGGATCACGCCGACATAGTCGATGCCGTCATGCAGGTAGAAGCGGTCGTCCTCGATGGCTACCACCGCCTGGGTCAGCTTGGGCGGTATCTCGCCGATGGGCACGTAGCCGGGCGACTGGCGAAACGTGGTGAGTGCGTCCAGCGTGGGCAGCTGGCGCTGAGCGACGAGCACGGCGAGCGTGCCGAGCAGGGCCGCGCCCAGGATGAGCAGCAGCACCAGCTTGAGAAAATTCGACCAGAGACGTTCCATGGGCCGTATTGTGCCAGCACCGGCCATGTCCCTGCCCAAGCCGCCGCGCCGGTTCAGCCCGCCGGCAGCGCCACGCCAAGCTCCTTGGCCAGCGTTTCCAGGTTGCGCCAGATCGCAGGGTTCACGTCCAGGTGGGTGGTCGTGAGCGCGCGGTTGGCGGCTTCGAACTCTCCCGGGTATTGCACGCTGTCAAAGCCCGGGGCGGGCGGGGTGTCGTGCAGGTAGTTGACGAAGGCTTCCACCTCCGCGCTCTGCCAGCTCAGCCCCAGGTCCAGTTCCGGGTTCATCAGCACCGCGAACATATTGTTGGTGGCCACGCCGCCGCGCGGGTTCTCCGGCTGGATGGTGCCGCCGCCTGACAGCACGCCCGCGAGCAGTTCGGCTACCACGCCGAGCGCATAGCCCTTGTGGCCGCCGAAGGGCAGCAGCGCGCCCGGGTGTTCGCCGAACATGGCCCCGGCATCCGTGGTGGGGTTGCCGTCGCTGTCGATGATGCTGTTGTCCGGGGCGGGCTCGCCCTTCTCGGCCAGCACGCGGGCTTTGTTGATGGCAATGGCGCTGGTGGCGATATCCACCACCAGGGGCGGCCGGCCGTTGGGCATCGGCCCGGCGAAGCACAGCGGGTTGGTGGTCAGCCGCGCGGTGCGGCCGCCGTAGGGGGCCACCACCGGGGAGCGGTTGATCACATTGGTAAAGCTCAGCAGCACGAAGCGCTCCTTGGCCACCATCTCGCCGTAGTGGCCCATGCGGCCCAGGTGGTGCGAGCGGCGCAGCGTGACGATGCAGTGGCCGTGCTGGCGCACGCGCTCGATGGCGGTCTCGATGACGCGCTTGCCCACGTGCTGGCCGAAGCCGCCGTTGCCGTCGAACACCAGCAGGCTGTCGCGGTCGAGCACGCATTCGGCGCGGCCCGCCGGGTTGACGTTGCCGGTTGCGAGCGAGCGCTGGTAGTTGGGCAGGATCGACAGGCCGTGGCTGGTGTAGCCGCAGCGGTCGGCCTCGACCAGGTGCTCGGCCACGTCGTTGGCGATGTCGGCCGGCACGCCTTGCGCGGCGAGCAGGTCGCGGGCGAGCCGGGTGGCAGATTGCAACGTAATCTTCATGTTCGTTCCTTGTCCCGGTGCGCGATTAGATCCATCCCAGCCAGCGCCAGTAGGTGGCGGCGAACAGCAGCATCAGGGCGTAGCCGATCACCGTCACGGGGATGCCGACCTTGGCGAACTGCTTGCCGTTGAAGGTGTCCGTGCCCAGGCAAACCATGTTTTGCGGTGCATTGATCGGCAGGATGAAGCCGAAGCTCACGGTGAAGCCGAGCAGCATCGTGAGGCCGATCTGGTTGATATCGCCGGGCAGCGTCTGCAGCACCGAGATCAGGATCGGCAGCAGCGCCGCGGTGAGCGCGGTGGCGCTGGCAAAGCCGAGGTGGATCAGGATCAGGAACGCGGCCAGGATGGCGAACACCAGGATCGGGCCTTGCGTGGCGAGCCCGGAGTTGGCCACCACGAACTTGCCCAGCCACTGGCCGGCCTGCGTGGTGAGCAGCGCGGTACCCAGGCTGATGCCTACCCCGAACACGATCAGCGTGCCCCACGGCGTGCGTTGCTGCATGGTCTTCCAGTCCATCACGCCAATGCGCGGCATCATCAGGATCACCAGGCCGACGAAGGTCACGGTGGCGGTGTCGAACTGGTGCAGCTTGCCCTCGGTCGCCCAGAACAGCAGCAGCCCGATGGACACGGCGGCAAGCCGCTTCTGCGGGCCGCTCATCGGGCCCAGCCCGGCGAGTTCCTTTTGCACGGCCTCCTTGCCGCCGGGGATGGCCTCGGTCTCGGCGGGCAACAGGAACCGCACCAGGAAATACAGCACGACCGACATCACGATGGCCCACGGCGCGCCGGCGATCAGCCATTGCAACCAGGTGATGCGCTCGCCCAGCAGCTTGTCCATGAAGCCCACCGTCAGCAGGTTCTGCGCGGCGGCGGTCTGGATGCCGACGTTCCAGATGCTGGTGGCCATGGCCACGGTGATCATGATGCCGGCGGCGATATTGGATTTCTTGTCGACCCCGAAAGCCGCGATCACGCCCATCATGATCGGCACCACGCAGGCGCTGCGCGCGGTGGCGCTCGGCACCACCAGCGACAGTGCGATGGTCACCACGATGCTGCCGATCAGGATGCGCCGCGTGCTGGTGCCGATGGCCGACAGCGTGACCAGCGCGATGCGCCGGTCGAGCCCGGTCACCGTCATTGCCGCCGAGATGAACAGGGCGGCGGCAACCAGCGCCAGCGCGGTGTTGGAGAATCCTGCCAGCGCCATGCCGAGTGCGCGGGAGGTGCCGTATTGCGTGGCCGGGTCCGCCACCGTGGGCGCAAAGCCGATCAGCGCGGCCATCAGCGACGTGATCATGATGGCGCTGGCCTCGTAGGAGACCGCCTCGGTGATCCACACCACGATGGCAAAGGCGAGGATCGCCAGCATGCGATGTCCCGCCACCGGCAGGTCCGGGGGCAGGGGCAGGGCGAGTATGCCGATCAGTACCAGGACGGCGGCGTAGAGGCCCCACGGCGTGGATTTGCCGGGCGCGGCTTGCGGCACGGCGGCAGCCGCACCGATAGCGGTGGGGGCGGCTGCGCGGACGGCTTGGGTTGGAGTGCGCGGGTCTGTCATCGCTTTCCCTTTTCTTGTCTAGTTGATCTTGGTTCGACACGGGAAGGCGGACGTCACGCGCGGGGCAGATGGCTAGCCTGTGACTGGCAGGGTGGCGGCGTCGTTCGGCGGCGTTCCGTGAAGACCTGGCGGAGGCGGGAGACCGGCTTGCGGCCGGGCTGCCGCGTTCGACATGAGGAAATTATCGTGCCGGCCAACAGTGCCTGTCGAGGGTGGATCCGGGCGCATATGACGCGGATCAAAGAACCGGCTCGCACAGGGAAATTTCGATGCGCCAAGCGGTCAGACTTTCAGATCGTTGCGATACAAGGGCTTGCGGGCGTTGCGCAGCGAGCGCAACAACCGCGGCCCCGCACACTGGCAAGCCGCGCGAACGTGATCTGAAAATTTTGGAGTGCAAGATGAAGGTTTTAGTGAGAGGACTACGTGCCGAAGTCGACGCATCGGCGCTGCGCACGGCGCTGGCCGCCTACGTGCGGGTCAAGGACATCGAGCTGATCCGCGAGGGCGACGGTGCGCATCCCTGGGCCTGGGTCGACCTGGATCTGGACGATGTGGACCCGATGAGCGTGTGGAAACTGGTGGCGAAGCTCGATCGCCGTTATATTGCTGGCTGCCATATGCGCTGGCATGTGCCGGCCTATCGCGCGCGCTGAACCGCCGCCATGTGCGGTGCGGCGCGCGCGCCACCGAACGACAGAGACAGGGCAGGGACACACGATGCAGGAAAACATGGCCGATGCGCCATCACAAGGCGCCGCCGTGCCGGGCAACGCAGCGCTTGCGCTGGACAATGTGGTCAATCTGCGCGACCTCGGCGGCCTCGCCACGCGCGACGGCCGCCGCGTGCGAGCCGGCAAGCTGTTTCGCAGCGGCAACCCGGGCCTGGCCAGCGCGGCGGACATGGAACGGCTGCGCGCATTGCAGCTGGACATGGTGATCGACTTCCGCTCGGCCGGTGAGAAGACCGCCGCGGAAAGTCTTTTTGGCGAGGCCTTCCGCTGGGTCGCCACGCCGGTGCTCGAAGGCAGTATGTCGATGGCCGAGCTGATGCCGCGTTTGCGCGACGGCAGCGCGCAGCAGATGGAAGCTTTCATGCTGGAGGTTTATGGTGACTTCCCGCGCAAGTACCAGGCCGCCTTTGGCGGCTTCCTGAAGACTGCGGAGCAGGGCGGCAACCTGCTGTACCACTGCACCGCGGGCAAGGACCGTACCGGCTTTGCCTCGATGTTGCTGCTGGCCAGCCTAGGCGTGGAGCGCGACATCATCATGGCCAACTACCTGGAATCGAATCACTGGAACCAGGCTTTCAACCAGAAGATGAGCGCCGGCGCGGCGCAGTTCGGTGTCGATCCCGCGGTGATGTGGCCGCTGCTGGCGGTGAAGGCCTCTTACCTGGAAGCCTCGATGCATGCCATCGAGCAGGACTACGGTGGCATCGATGCCTACCTGGGCGACGTGCTCAAGGTCGATGCCGAGCGCTTGCGCCAGGCCTATCTCGTACGCGCTTAGCGATCCTTGTCTCCAAGGTGCTTGGCGAGCGCGTCCTCCCGGGCGCGTCATCCCCCAACGGACCACTAGCGCCGTTAGTGCACCGCCGGCCATCGTAGCCGTGCGAGGCGGACGGCCGGCGGGACTTTAGCCCAGCCGCGGTCGCAAGTGGGGGTTGTTTTTGCCAATGTCAGGACTTGTCAGCTTTTCAGGCTGGCCGTTGGATAGAGTCGGAGCCTATATAAAAGTCTCTGATCCCATTCTCCAATGCGTAGTCCTATTTCCTGTTCTTACGGCCGGGTGCCCGCCGGTGTGCGGCAACTGGTGGGTCTGTGCCTGAGTGCCCTGGCGGCCGGTCCTGTCTTCGCCCAGACGCCGCCTGACGCCGGCGCGTTGCGCCAGCAGATCGAGCCGGAGCTGCCGCCGGCCTTGCCGCGTCCGGTGGCGCCGGACCGCGCGGCGCCGCCGCCGCCGATGCGCCAGCGCGGCGAGGCCACGGTGACGGTCAAGGCCTTTCGCTTTGCCGGCAACAAGCAGATGAGCGAGGCCCTGCTCGCGCCGGTGGTGGCCGGTTTCCTGAACCGTCCGCTGGACTTCAGCGAGCTGCAGGCCGCCGCCGCCGCGGTGGCCGAGGCCTACCGCGCGGCGGGCTGGGTGGTGCGGGCCTACCTGCCCGCGCAGGACGTGCGCGAGGGGGTGGTGACCATCCAGGTGGTGGAAGGCGTGTTCGGCGGCGTGCGCATCGAGGGCCAGGGCCCGCAGCGCGTGAGCCGCGAGCGCATCATCGCCGGCTTCGCCGCCCACCAGCCCCTGGGCCAGCCGTTGAATACCGAGACGCTGGACCGCGCGCTGCTGCTGGCCAACGACCTGCCGGGCGTCTCGCTGGTGGGGCGGCTGCAGCCCGGCGCGCAGGAGCAGGAAACCGACCTGGCGTTGAATTTCGTGGAAACGCCGCTGGCGACCGGCAATGTGGCCGCGGACAACCAGGGCGCGCGCTCCACCGGCGCGGCGCGGCTGGTGGGCAACGCCAGCGTGAACAGCCTGGCGGGATTGGGCGACCAGATGCTGGCCAACGGCCTGCTGAGCGAGGGCTACCGCTACCTGCGGCTAGGCTATACGGTGCCGGTGGGCTATGACGGCTGGCGCGTCGGCGCCAACGCCTCGCGGCTGGACTACCGGCTGGTGGCGGATGACTTCAAGGCGCTGAACGCGCGCGGCAACTCCAACACGGTAGGCCTGGAGGCAAGTTATCCGCTAATCCGCGCGCGCCAGCGCAACCTGTACTTCGTGGCCAATTACGACCATAAGACCTACGACAACGAGGCCAATCAGGTCACCACCAGCCGATATTTCGACAACACGCTGAGCCTGGGCCTGAGCGGCAACCTGTTCGACAACCTGGGCCGGGGCGGCGCCAACGCCGCCAGCGCGATTTTCACCGGCGGCAACCTGAACCTGGGCCAGTCGCCCACGCAGGCCGCCGACGCCATGACGGCGCGCACCGCCGGCCAGTTCCTGAAGCTGCGCTACGGCATGTCGCGCCAGCAGGTGCTGACCGATGCACTGTCGGCCACGGCCATGCTGTCCGGGCAGATGGCCAGCAAGAACCTGGATTCGTCGGAGAAGTTCTACCTGGGTGGCCCGGGCGGCGTGCGCGCCTACCCGATCGGCGAGGGCGGCGGCAGCGAAGGCCAGCTGGTCAACCTGGAGTTGCGCTGGCGCCTGCCGTATGGCGTGTCGCTGTCTGGCTTCTACGACTGGGGCCACGTCACCGTCAATCGCGACAACAACTTCCCCGGCGCGCCGCTGGCCAACAGCTACCACCTGCAAGGGGCGGGGCTGGCCGTGCAGTGGCAGCCCGGGCGCGGGGTGAACCTGGGCGCGACCTGGGCGCACCGCATCGGCGGCAATCCGAACGCCACGCCGTCCGGCAAGGACCAGGACGGCTCCCTGATCAAAAACCGCGTCTGGCTGACCGCCAGCCTGTCGTTCTAAGTTTCCCGGAAGTCCGTCAATGAACAAGATCTATCGCCTGATCTGGAGCGAGCTCGTGCGTGCCTGGGTCGTCGTGGCAGAGACCGCGCGTGGCCGCGGCAAGGCCAGCCGTAGCGTGGGCAGCGTCGCAACGCGCGCCCGCCTTGCCATCAAGCCGCTGGTGGCGGCGCTGGCCGGCATCGGCCTGGCGCATGCCGCGCCACCGGCGCCGAACCAGCTGCCCACCGGCGGGCAGGTGGCGGCGGGGCAGGCCAGCATCAGCACCAGCGGCAACACGACGAACGTCACGCAGACCTCGCAGAACGCGGTGGTCAACTGGCAGAGCTTCAACGTGGGCAGCGCGGCCACGGTCAACTTCCAGCAGCCCTCGGCGGGCGCGGCCATCCTCAACCGCGTGCTGGACAGCAACCCCAGCCAGATCTACGGCAGCATCAACGCGCCGGGGCAGGTGTTCTTCGTCAACCCGGCGGGGATGTACTTCGGGCCGACCGCCAGCGTCAACGTGGGCGGCCTGGTGGCGACCACGCACGGCATCACCAATGCCGACTTCATGGCGGGCAACTACCGCTTCACGCGCAACGGCGCCACCGGCAGCATCGTCAACGACGGACAGATCACGGCCGCGCTGGGTGGCTACGTCGCACTGCTGGCACCGGAGGTGCGCAACCACGGCGTCATCGTCGCGCAACTGGGCACCGTGGCGCTGGCCGCGGGCGAGGCCTACGAACTGCAGTTCGGCGGCAATCGCACGCTGGCCAATATCCTGGTGACGCCGGCGACCATCGCCGCGCTGGTGGAGAACGGCAACGCCGTGCGCGCGCCGGGCGGGCTGATCATCCTGTCGGCGCAGGCGGCAGACCGCCTGCAGGGCGGCGTGGTGCGCAACACCGGCACGCTGGAGGCCACCGGCCTGAGCAGCGACGGCGGCACGGTGCGCCTGCTGGCCAGCGACGCCATCCAGCAAAGCGGCAGCATCAACGCCGACGCCGCCGCGCAGAGCGCGGGCAAGGGCGGCAGCGTGATCGCGATCGCCGACCTGGGCAATGCCAACAGCCTGACCACGGTGGACGGCACCATCAGCGCGCGCGGCGGCAAGCTGGGCGGGGACGGCGGGTTTGTGGAGACGTCGGCTTCGCAACTGAAGATCAGCGACAGCGCGATGGTGGACACCCGGGCGCCGCAGGGCAAGACGGGTTCGTGGTTGCTGGATCCGAATGATTTCACGATTGCCGCGTCGGGTGGAGACATGACCGGCGCGGTGCTGAGCGGGCGACTGGCGACCAGCAACGTGACGATCGCCGCAGGCCAGGGGGGCGGGTACACACTGTCCCCTGGCGGCAACATCTTCGTGAACGATGCGGTCGCCTGGGATGCCAATACACTGACGTTGAATGCGCCGGCCAACATCAACGTCAACGCCGTGATGACGGCGACAGGCGCAGCCTCTCTCACCTTGTCCGGAACGCCCAAGATGGGTCTTCCCTCGGATGGCTCGGGCTTTACGGGCCGGGTGGATTTCAACTCCACCGGTCAGTTGATTTCCCAGGGCAACACCTATACGCAGATCCGCACGCAGGATGACCTGCAGAACATGTCAATGTTCGGCCGCTACTTCCTGGGCACCGACGTGGCGCTGAGCGGACCGTTCACGCCCATCGGCTTGGGGCAATCATTCGCGGGCGCGCTCGACGGGCTGGGACACAAGATCACCGGGCTGGAGATCAATCTTCCATCAAGCAACAATATTGGCCTGTTCTCGCAAGTCGGTGGGAATCCCGGCAACCAGTATTACGGGTTCCTCGGTGTTCGCAACCTAGGGGTTGTGCTCGGGGACGCCGGAGTCGTTGGCGGCACGAACGTCGGGGGCCTGGCCGGCACGCTGACCAACGTGGGCGTCGTGACGAACAGCTATGTCAGCGGGACCGGCGCCGTTTCGGGTACAGGCAACAATATCGGCGGGCTGATCGGCACGGTGGGGGGGAGCGCTACTGTTTCGTACAGCTTTGCCAGCGCGGCGGTCAATTCGCCGACCTCTAACTCCGTCGGCGGGTTGATCGGATATCTCTCGGGGGGGCCGGGCCAATACCCCTCGCAGATGTTCGACTACGCAATGGGTGCCGTGACCGGGAACGACTATGTGGGCGGCCTGATCGGGAGCACACGCATCAATGTGACCCAGGTCTTCTCCACCGGGTCGGTTGTCGGCAACAACGGCGTGGGGGGGCTGGTTGGGCAGTCAATCGCCGGCGCGTCCGTCGGCGACGCCTACGTGAACGGATCGGTCAGCGGCATGCGCTACGTGGGCGGCATTATTGGCACGGCTGGCGGAGGCTACCAGGTATCCATCACCAATGCGTATGTAGCGGGGGGCGTCAGTCTCCTGAGCGGTGGTGTCGCAGGAACGGCCGGCGCATTGCTTGGGACAGGCCTGCAACTCACAACGGGCAATGTGTTCTGGAATACCGATGCATCGGGAGCCTCGCTGGGTCCGGTGGGATTCAACACCTTTTATGCTGGCACTGGAAAGGGTATTACCCAGGCAAAGATGGCGGATCAGTCTACCTGGACCACGCTGCCGGACTGGGCGGCGAGATTCAAGCCACAGTCGACACCATACAGAATCATGGCGATGTGGGGGTTCTCATCGGACCCAAGCACCAATAACGGTGCCCCGATCCTGTGTGCCTTTGGCGGCTGCTCCAGCGCAAGCTATCCAGCCTATGCTCCGAATCCGCCTTCGAGTAGTTCGGGTTCATCGAGCGGCTCGGGCTCGTCGGGTGGTTCGGGTTCATCGAGCGGCTCGGGCTCGTCGGGTGGTTCGGGTTCATCGAGCGGCTCGGGCTCGTCGAGTGGTTCGGGTTCGTCGAGTGGGTCGGGCTCGTCGAGTGGTTCGGGTTCTTCTAGTGGTAGCGGATCATCCGGCGGTTCGTCGGGAGGCTCCGGATCGTCGGGTGGAATCCCGGTACCGCCTCCGCCGCCTCCAGCGCCCGTTCCCGTGCCGATGCCGTCACCACCCCCTCTGGATCCGCCCTCCGGCAGTTCGAGCGGCAGCGGCGGTTCGTCAAGTGGCAGTTCCAGCGGCGGCAAGCCCGATGACGCGGGCTCGTCGAGCGGTAGCGGTTCATCATCCGGGAGCAGTGGTTCGTCCAGCAGTAGCTCCGGCGGCAACACGAGCGATGGCACGGGCTCATCGAGCGGAAGTGGATCGTCGGGTAGCGGTTCTTCGTCCGGCAGTAGTGGTTCTTCCAGCGGTAGCTCCGGCGGCAAAGTAACCGAAGGCACTGGCTCATCGAGTGGTAGCGGCTCGTCGGGTAGCGGTTCTTCGTCCGGCAACAATGGTTCATCCGGCGGCAGCTCCGGCGGCAACACGAGCGATGGCACTGGCTCATCGAGCGGAAGTGGATCGTCGGGTAGCGGCTCTTCGTCCGGCAACAATGGTTCGTCGAGCGGTAGCTCCGGCGGTATCACGAGCGATGGCCCGGGCTCTTCAAGCGGCAGTGGCTCGTCGGGTAGTGGCTCTTCGTCCGGCAACAATGCTTCGTCCAGCGGTAGCTCCGGCGGCAACACGAGCGACGGCCCGGGCTCATCGAGCGGCGGCGGCTCGTCGGGTAGCGGCTCTTCGTCCGGCAGTGGTGGTTCGTCCAGCGGTAGCTCCGGCGGTAACACGCGCGATGGCCGGGGCTCATCGAGCGGCAGTGGCTCGTCGGGCAGCGGTTCTTCGTCCGGCAACAATGGTTCGTCCAGCGGTAGCTCCGGCGGCAACACGAGCGATGGCACTGGCTCATCCAGTGGTAGTGGCTCGTCAGGTAGCGGCTCTTCGTCCGGCAACAATGCTTCGTCCAGCGGTAGCTCCGGCGGCAACACGAGCGATGGCGCGGGCTCATCGAGCGGCAGCGGCTCGTCGGGTAGCGGCTCTTCGTCCGGCAACAGCGGTTCGTCCGGCGGTAGCTCCGGCGGCAACACGAGCGATGGCACGGGCTCATCGAGCGGCAGTGGCTCGTCGGGTAGCGGTTCTTCGTCCGGCAGTAGTGGCTCGTCCAGCGGTAGCTCCGGCGGCAACACGCGCGATGGCACTGGTTCATCGAGTGGTAGCGGCTCGTCGGGTAGCGGTTCTTCGTCCGGCAACAGTGGTTCGTCCAGCGGTAGCTCCGGCGGTAACACGAGCGATGGTACGGGCTCATCGAGTGGTAGCGGCTCGTCGGGTAGCGGTTCTTCGTCCGGCAACAATGGTTCGTCCGGCGGTAGCTCCGGCGGCAACACGAGCGATGGCGCGGGCTCATCGAGCGGCAGTGGCTCGTCGGGTAGTGGCTCTTCGTCCGGCAACAATGGTTCATCCAGCGGCAGCTCCGGCGGCAACACGAGCGATGGCACTGGCTCATCGAGCGGAAGTGGCTCGTCGGGTAGCGGTTCTTCGTCCGGCAACAATGGTTCGTCCGGCGGTAGCTCCGGCGGCAACACGAGCGATGGCGCGGGCTCATCGAGCGGCAGCGGCTCGTCGGGTAGCGGCTCTTCGTCCGGCAACAGCGGTTCGTCCGGCGGTAGCTCCGGCGGCAACACGAGCGATGGCACGGGCTCATCGAGCGGCAGCGGCTCGTCGGGTAGCGGCTCTTCGTCCGGCAACAGCGGTTCGTCCGGCGGTAGCTCCGGCGGCAACACGAGCGATGGCACGGGCTCATCGAGTGGTAGCGGCTCGTCGGGTAGCGGTTCTTCGTCCGGCAACAGTGGTTCGTCCAGCGGTAGCTCCGGCGGTAACACGAGCGATGGCACGGGCTCATCGAGTGGTAGCGGCTCGTCGGGTAGCGGTTCTTCGTCCGGCAACAATGGTTCGTCCGGCGGTAGCTCCGGCGGCAACACGAGCGATGGCGCGGGCTCATCGAGCGGCAGCGGCTCGTCGGGTAGCGGCTCTTCGTCCGGCAACAATGCTTCGTCCAGCGGTAGCTCCGGCGGTAACACGCGCGATAGCTCGGGCTCATCGAGCGGAAGTGGATCGTCGGGTAGCGGCTCTTCGTCCGGCAACAGCGGTTCGTCCAGCGGTAGCTCCGGCGGCAACACGAGCGATGGCACGGGCTCATCGAGTGGTAGCGGCTCGTCGGGTAGCGGTTCATCGTCCGGCAACAATGGTTCGTCCAGCGGTAGCTCCGGCGGCAACGCAACCGACGGCACTGGCTCATCGAGCGGCAGTGGCTCGTCGGGTAGCGGCTCTTCGTCCGGCAACAGCGGTTCGTCCAGCAGTAGCTCCGGCGGCAACACGATCGACGGCGCGGGCTCATCGAGCGGCGGCGGCTCGTCGGGTAGCGGCTCTTCGTCCGGCAACAATGCTTCGTCCAGCGGTAGCTCCGGCGGCAACACGATCGACGGCGCGGGCTCATCGAGCGGCAGTGGCTCGTCGGGTAGCGGTTCATCGAGCGGCAACAACGGCTCGTCCGGTGGTAGCTCCGGCGGCAACACGATCGACGGCGCGGGCTCATCGAGCGGTAGCGGCTCGTCGGGTAGCGGTTCTTCGTCCGGCAACAATGCTTCGTCCAGCGGTAGCTCCGGCGGCAACACGATCGACGGCGCGGGCTCATCGAGCGGCAGTGGCTCGTCGGGTAGCGGTTCATCGAGCGGCAACAACGGCTCGTCCGGTGGTAGCTCCGGCGGCAACACGATCGACGGCGCGGGCTCATCGAGCGGTAGCGGCTCGTCGGGTAGCGGTTCTTCGTCCGGCAACAATGCTTCGTCCAGCGGTAGCTCCGGCGGCAACACGAGCGGCGGATCGGGCTCGTCGAGTGGTAGCGGTTCGTCGGGCGGTAGCTCCAGTGGTGGCGATACGTCGAACGGTGGTTCGGGTTCGTCGAGCGGTAGCTCCTCGTCGTCGGGTGGAAGCGGATCGTCTGGCGGCAGCTCCTCGTCGTCGGGTGGAAGCGGATCGTCTGGCGGCAGCTCCTCGTCGTCGAGTGGTAGTGGCTCGTCTGGCGGTAGCTCCAGCGGTAGCGATACGTCGGACGGCGGTTCGAGCTCGTCGAGTGGCAGTTCCTCATCTTCGGGCGGCAGCGGTTCGTCTGGCGCCAGCTCGTCAAGCGGCGGCACCTCGTCGTCCGGCGGCAGCGGCTCATCGGGCGGTAATGTCACCGGTGGTGACGCATCGACCGCGGCCGCGGGTTCGAGGGCGCCTGCCGACGATCCGCATGGCATCACGGTCACGGTGAGCCTGAAGGCAACCGGCAATCCGTCGGACCTTATCGCCGTGTCGGTGCCGAAGGATATGGCCAGGCCGGGTAGTCACTTCCGGTTCGCGTTGCCCGCGCAGGCAATTCCTGGCGCCGCGAATGGTGCCGAGGTGAGGGTGACGCAAATGGACGGAACGGCCTTGCCGGCATGGCTGCGCTTCGCGTCGCCAGCGCGCGCGTTCACTGCCACGTCGTTGCCGGCTTCGGCCCTGCCGCTGCAGGCGGTCATGACGGTCGGCGACGTGCGCATCCCGCTCGTCATCACGGAGCGGAACCAGTAAATGACGTCGATGGAGGGGGAGAGCAATGCGGGAGCGGGGCGCGCCGCGAGTTGGCGGCCTTCCTGCTCCCGCAGACCGATCCTGCGCATCGACCGGCCCTTCGGCGAACGCGTGGTCGCCGAAGGGCTGGCATCCGGATCAGTCGTGCCAGGATCGGCATGGGCCTGCACTGCCTTGTCCAGTGCAACGTACTGGATACGCGGGCCGAATCCGCATTGCAAGCGTCAAACGCAGGCCGTTCGCGTTCCAGCGCTAGCGTCTCGGTAGCACTACGCTAGCGCATTCTGCTCCATCATGATGCGTGCGGTATTCAGCGCGATCATGCCTTCCTCGTCGGTAGGCAGTACCAGGACCGGCACGCGGCTGTTGTCGCGGCTGATGCGCTGGCGGTTTTCGTTGTTGGCGCCTGCGTCCAGGCTGATGCCAAACAGCTCCGCCAGCCGCGCGCAGATCTTCTCGCGCACGGGCGGCGAGTTGGCGCCGATGCCGGCAGTAAATACCAGCGCATCCAGGCCGCCCAGCGTGGCCGCCAGCTTGCCAATTTCCTGCGCCGCGCGATAGGCGTAGAAATCGATCGCCAGGCGCGCGCGCGGCGCGTCGCTGGCCAGCAGGGCGCGCATGTCGCTGCTGAGGCCGGACAGTCCCTTCAGCCCTGACTCCTGGTACAGCATCGTCTCGATATCCTTGGTGCTCATGCCTTGCTGCGACAGCCACAGGATGGCGCCGGCATCGATGGCGCCACAGCGCGTGCCCATCGGCAGGCCGTCGAGCGCCGTCAGGCCCATGGTGGATTCCACGCTGCGCCCGTCGCGCATGGCGCACAGGCTGGCGCCGTTGCCCAGGTGCGCCACGATCACGCGGCCCTGTGCCAGGTCGGGCGCGATCTGCTGCAGGCGGCGCGCGATGTATTCGTAGGACAGGCCGTGAAAGCCGTAGCGGCGGATGCCGCGTTCGAAGTATTCGTAAGGCAGTGCCAGCAGTTGCGCCAGCGGGTCGTGCCCGGCGTGAAAGGCGGTGTCGAAGCAGGCGACCTGCAGCAGCGCCGGCGCGGCGGCGCGCACCGCGCGGATTGCCGTGAGGTTGTGCGGCTGGTGCAGCGGCGCCAGCGGGATCAATGCTTCCAGCTTGGCAATGACGTCGTCGTCGATCTTCACGGCAGCGGAGAAATCCGCGCCGCCATGCACCACGCGATGGCCGATCGCCACCGGCGGCGCATCGCGCAGGCCGATGCTGAGCACCAGCCGGATCAGGCGGAAGGCCGCGTCGTGATCCGTCACCTGCGCCACCGGAAAGCGTTCGTCCGCGACCACGCGGCCGTCCGCCATGCTGGCGGTGAGGCGCGGCGACACGCCGATGCCTTCGATCTGCCCGTGCGCGCTGAGCACCGGGTTGATGTCGGCATTGGCGTGCGCGGCCTCGGGCACGGCGTACACCGAGACCTTGACGCTGGAAGAGCCGGCATTGACGACGAGGATGGTGGGATGGGTGGCGCTCACGCTGGCAAGCCTCCTTGTGACGGTGACGTTGACTGTGACTGTGACTGTGACGGCGACTGGGACGGCGACCGGGACGCCGGGGCGTTCAGATCTTGCTGGGTGCCTGGCCGGCTCGGCGCGCATGCGCCAGCAGCACGGCAATCGCGCAACTGCCGATGCGCGCGCGCACGCTGTCGGCGCGGCTGGTGAGGATGATGGGCACGCGCGCGCCCAGCACGATGCCGGCGGCTTCGGCGCCGGCCAGGAAGGTGAGCTGCTTGGCCAGCATGTTGCCGGCTTCCAGGTCGGGCACGAGCAGGATATCGGGATCGCCCGCGACCTCGGAGACGATGCCCTTTGTCACCGCGGCTTCATGGCTGATCGCGTTGTCGAACGCGAGCGGGCCGTCGAGGATGCCGCCTTCGATCTGGCCGCGCCGGCTCATCATGCACAGCGCGGCTGCGTCGATGGTGGAGGGGATCTTGTCGGTCACGGTTTCCACCGCCGAGAGGATGGCCACCTTGGGGCACTCGATGCCCAGCACGCGCAGCAGGTCGATCGCGTTGCGGCAGATATCGGCCTTGTCGTTGAGCGTGGGAAAGATATTGACGGCGGCGTCGGTGATGAACAGCGGCTTGTGGTAGCTCGGCACGTCCATCGCAAACACATGCGAAAGGCGCCGCCCCGTGCGCAGGCCAGTGGCGGACGCGGTGACTTCGTGCAGCAGCTCATCGGTGTGCAGGCTGCCCTTCATCAAAAGCTCGGCCTCGCCCGCGCGGATTGCCGCGACGGCGCGCGCGGCGGCGGCATGGCTGTGCGGCGCGTCGATCAGCACGCTGTCGCCAAGGTCCAGCGCATTGGCGTCGGCCACCTGGCGGATGCGCGCCTCGGGCCCGATCAGCAGCGGCACGATCAGGCCCAGGCTGGCCGCCTGCAGCGCGCCGCCGAGCGCGGAAGCATCGCAGGGATGCGCCACCGCGGTGGGAATGGCGGGCAAATCCTGGCAGCGCGCCAGCAGGACGGAATATTTGTCGGGCGTGTGGGTCATCGGCGCTCCGGTGCGTCGGGGTTGCGGTGCGACCGCGCGGACATGCTGCGTCGCGCAAAAACAAAGGCCAGTATAGGCGATGTTTCCTTCGGCACGATGACATTGGCGTGTACCTTGCGCCAGGTCATCCCGGCCTCGGATCCGCCCATGCTGCGGGTTGTCAAGCGCGATGCAGGCTGGTAGATTGCGTTGTGCTGCAGGGCAGCAATTCCGTGCGATTGCCTGGAAACGACTGCCTTCGGCGCCACACCGTAGAACGTAGAAGGGGAAGCCGAGTGAACGCACGTGATCCCGTCATCCATGCCGGCACCGCCGCCGGCATGCCACCGCTTTTGTCCGATGCGTGGTCCTACGCGCATGACGCCTGGCAGCGCGCCATCCTGTTGCTCGACATCCTGCGCGAGCGCGGCAACCAGACCTTCGAGCACGAGCGCGAGGGCATGCCGCCGGTGCTGATCTTCGAGCACGAGGTGGTGATCGACGCGCGCACGCTGGCGCAACCCGCCAACTACGCGCTGCTGCGCATCCTGCCGCCGCCCGGCATCGTCACCGACGACACCAAGCGGCCCTTCGTGGTGATCGATCCGCGCGCCGGGCATGGCCCCGGCATCGGCGGCTTCAAGATCGACAGCGAGATCGGCATCGCGTTGCGCAGCGGCCATCCCTGCTACTTCGTCACCTTTTTCCCGGTGCCTTGCCCGGGCCAGACCATCGAGTGCGTGGCGCGCGCCGAAGCGCTGTTCCTGCTCACCGTGGCCGAGCGTCATCCGCAAGCGCAGGGCAAGCCGTTCGTGATCGGCAACTGCCAGGGCGGCTGGGCGCTGATGATGCTGGCAGCCGCCGCGCCGGAACTGGTCGGCCCCATCCTGCTGGCCGGTTCGCCGCTGGCCTACTGGTCGGGCGTGCGCGGGCGCAATCCGATGCGCTACAGCGGCGGGCTGCTGGGCGGCTCGTGGCTGTCGTCCTTTACGTCGGATCTCGGCAATGGCCGCTTTGACGGGGCCTGGCTGGTGCAGAATTTCGAGCAGCTCAATCCATCCAATACGTACTGGAAGAAGCTCTACGACGTCTATGCACAGGTGGATACGGAGCGCGAGCGCTTCCTGGCGTTCGAGCGCTGGTGGGGCGGGCATTTCTTGCTCAACCGCGCCGAGATCGACTGGATTGTGCAGAACCTGTTCGTTGGCAACCACCTCACCGCCGGCGAGGTGCGCAGCGCGGATGGCAGCGTCGCGGTGGACCTGCGCAATGTGCGCTCGCCGATCGTGGTCTTTGCTTCCTGGGGCGACAACATCACGCCGCCGCAGCAGGCGCTGAACTGGATTCCCGATCTCTACGCCAGCGTCGACGAGATCGTCGCCAACGACCAGGTCATCGTCTACTGCCTGCATGAAAAGGTCGGGCACCTTGGCATCTTCGTCTCGGCCGGCGTGGCCAATCGCGAGCACACCGAGCTGTTCTCGGCGCTGGACCTGATCGACGTGCTGCCGCCCGGGCTGTACGAGGCGCGTATCGAAGACATCGCGCCGGGCACCTCGCACCTGGAACTGATCGAAGGCCGCTACCTGATGCGCTTCGAGCGCAGGACCATCGACGACATCCTCGCGCTGGACGATGGCCGCGACGACGAGCGTGCGTTCGAGGTGGTGCGCCGCGTGGCCGAAGTCAACCAGCGCCTGTACGACACCTTCGCCTCGCCGGCGGTGCAGGCCGCATCCAACGAGCTGAGCGCGTACACGATGCGGCAGATGCATCCGGCCCGGCTGGAGCGCTCGCTGGCGTCGGACGCGAATCCGTGGATGGCGTGGATTGCCGCGCTGGCGCCGACGGTGCGCGAGGCGCGCCAGCCGGTGGCGCCGGACAATCCCTTCGTCACGCTGGAGCGTGCGATGTCCGACACCATCGTGCGCACGCTCGATGCGTGGCGCGACCAGCGCGACGCCTTCCAGGAGCAGCTCTTCGAGGCGTTGTACCAGTCGCCATGGCTGTCCGCGCTGATGGGCTTCTCGCCTGGCGCCGAAAAGCGCGGCCCGCCGCCGCTGAGCGCGGCGCTGCGCCAGGAACTGGCCGCGCGGCGCATCCATGAGGCCGAGGCGGGGATCGAGCAGGGCACGCCGCTCGATGCCTTCATGCGCATCCTTTGCTTTGTGGCGGACGAGAACACCAGCATCGAGGAGCGGCCCTTCAACCTGATGCGGCAGATGGCGCGCGAGCACCTGGAGCAGCAGCCGGACATCGCCACGGTCAAGGCCGCGGTCAGGCGGCAGAGCATGATCGTCGGGCTGGACGCCGCGCGGGCCGTGGCCGCGCTGCCGCTGCTGGTGCCGGACAGCGCGCTGCGCCATCGCATCATGATGGCGATCCATCGCATCGTGACCGTGGTGGGGCCGCTCGAAGGCGCCCGCCTGGCGCGCTATCGCGAGGTGGCGCGCGTGCTGGGCACCGACCATACGGCGCGGCAAACTGCGCAGCCCGCCACCGAGCCGCCCCCGGCGCTCGCAGCCGTGGAAACGCCGCGCACGGTGCGCAAAGCCGCTTCGCCCGAAGCCAGCGCACGCGTTCGCAAGGCAGGCACGGCTGTGGCCGGCAAGGTGGCCAAGCCTCTCAAGACGGGCAAGCCTTCAGCGCGGCGCAACGTCAAGACAGGCAGCTGAACCAGGCGGGCGCCGCCATCGGGGCCGCGCATTCATTAAGCGAGGGACATCATGGTGCAAGTACCCAATCCCCCATTGCTGGGCGCGCGCGTGCTGGTGGTCGGCGTGGCCAACGCGGAGTCCATCGCGTGGGGTTGCGCGCGGGCCTTCCGCGAGCTTGGTGCCGAGCTGGCGATTACCTATCTCAACGACAAGGCCTACCCGCATGTGGCGCCGCTGGCCGAATCGGTGGGCGCGACGATCCTGATGCCGCTCGACGTGGAGGACGCGGGCCAGGAGCAGGCGCTGTTCGAGCGGATCACCCGGCAATGGGGCCGGCTCGACGTGCTGGTGCACTCGGTGGCCTTCGCGCCCAAGGACGACTTGCAGGGCGGGCTGCTCCATGCATCGGCGGCCGGCTTCGCGCGGGCCATGGACGTGTCCTGCCATTCCTTCGTGCGCTTGGCGCGGCGCGCGGTGCCGCTGATGCGCGAGGGCGGCAGCCTGTTCGCCATGAGCTACGAGGGCGCCAACCGCGTGGTGCCGAACTACAACCTGATGGGCCCGGTCAAGGCGGCGCTGGAAGCCTCCTGCCGCTACCTGGCGTACGAACTCGGCCCGAGCGGCATCCGCGTGCACGCCATTTCGCCGGGGCCGCTCAAGACCCGCGCGGCGTCCGGGCTCAAGGATTTCGAGCAATTGCTGGCGGATGCCGCGGGCCGCGCCCCGCTGGGCGAGCTGGTCGACATCATGGATGTCGGTTTTGCCACCGCCTACCTGGCGACGCCCTACGCGCGCCGGATTTCCGGCAACACGGTGTACGTGGATGGCGGCGTGCACATCATGGGCTGACTGCCGCCAAGGGCGCGATGCGTGGCCCACGGCCCGCGTCGGGCCGCCTACAATGAGCTAGACAACGCAGGCACGCGCTACCCGCCACGTGCGCGCTGCCTCATATCGGGAGCAAGACATGAAGGTACTCATCCGGGGCCTGCACCGCGATGTGACCGAACAGATGCTGCGCGACAAGCTGGCGACCTACGCACCGGTGACGTCCGTGGAACTGATGCGCGAGGGCGATCCGAACCACCCTTGGGCCTGGGTCGACCTGGATATCGATGCTTTCAAGGCGTGGCGCCTGCTGCGCCAGCTGGATCGCCAGTACTTCGCCGGCAGCATGATGCGCTGGTATATCCCGGCTCACCAGGGCTGATGCGCTGGCAAGCTGAGACCGGGCGCCTGCCGCGCGCCGGCGCGCTTTGGCATTAAGATAAGCGGCTTCTGCCACTTTGCCGCGCTGCCATGCGGTAGCGCCATTCCCGCATGCTAGAACTCGATGGTGCGATCTGGTTTCGCTCAGGCTCCCAGGACTGGGGCGGGCGCGAACGCATCGCCCTGCTGGCCGCGATCGGCGAGCACGGCTCGATCACCGCCGCTGCCAAGGCGGTCGGGCTGAGCTACAAGGGCGCCTGGGATGCCATCGACGCCATGAACAACAGCGCGGGCGAGCCGCTGGTGGTGCGCGCCGCCGGCGGCAAGGGTGGCGGCGGCACCGTGCTGACCGAGCGCGCCGCCAGCCTGATCCGCACCTACCGCACGCTTGAGCACGAGCATCGGCTCTTTATCGAACACCTTGCCAGCCTCGGCAACGTTAGCGAGACGGCGCAGGACGACCTTCACCTGATGCGGCGTTTCATGATCAAGACCAGTGCGCGCAACAAGCTCTTTGGCAAGGTGGCCGCGATCCGCGGCGGCGCCGTCAACGACGAGGTCACGCTGTCGCTCGCGGGTGGCCAGCACGTGGTCGCCACCATCACCCACGAAAGCGTGGAGACGCTGGGCCTTGCACTTGGCGCCGAAGCCTTCGCGCTGATCAAGGCTTCCTCGGTCCTGCTGGGGCTGCCCGATCCCGGGCTGCGGCTCTCGGCGCGCAACCAGTTGCCTGGCAAGGTGGCCCGCGTGCTGCCGGGCGCCGTTAATGCCGAGGTGGCGCTGGAACTGGATGGCGGCGGCACCGTGGTCGCCATCGTCACCAACGACAGCGTGAGCGCGCTGGGGCTTGCCGAGGGCAGCCGCGCGCTGGCGATCTTCAAGGCGTCGAGCGTGATCCTGGGCACCATGGGCTGAGCCTGGCGCGCGTCAGCCGGGCACCAGCGGGCACCAGCGGCTCGCTCAGGCTGGTGTTCGCCAGCCATCGGCATGGCGCGTGCTGGAGACTGTCTTCGGCATGACCATGTGGATGATTGCCGCCAAGCTGCTGATTGCCTTTGCCTTGTTTTCCGAGTACCCGAGTACCCGAGTTACCGACGGCCATGGCGTGCAACGGGGGCTTGAGTTGGCCTCCCTGATCCGGCCCCACTGAGCCGGCCTCACTGAGCCGGCCTCACTGAGCCAGCCTCAGACCACGTGCGCCGAGGCGGGCGCGTACACCTGCGGATGCCCCTTCACGGGCGCGGCGCCAAAGATGCGGCCTTCGCGCACTTCCAGCACGTGGTCGCCGAGGGCTTCCACGTCGTCGGGGTCGTGCGAGATCACCAGCATGGGCACTTCCAGGCTGGCTTGCAGCGCGCGCAGCTCGGCGCGCATGCGTATGCGCAGCGCCGGGTCCAGCGCGGAGAACGGCTCGTCCAGCAGCACGATATCGGGCCGCGCCGCCAGCGCGCGCGCCAGCGCGGCGCGTTGCTTCTGGCCGCCGGAGATCTCGCCGGGATAGTTGCCGGTGATCGCGCCAAGGCCAAACGCATCGATCCAGCGCTGCGCTTCCGCGTGGTGCGTGTTGCGGCGCGGGTTGCGCCAGCCCCGCTCAAGCCCGAAGGCGATGTTCTGCGCGACCGTCAGATGCGGGAACAGGGCGTAGTCCTGGAACAGGTAGGCCACGCGCCGCTCCTGCGGGCGCACGTTGACCCGCGCCTCGCTGTCGAACAGGGTGCGGCCGTTGAGCACGATGCGGCCACTGTCCGGCGTGAGCAATCCGGCGATGGCGCGCAGCGTCAGGCTCTTGCCCGCGCCGGAGGGGCCAAACAGCGCAATGCGCTTGCTTGCCGAGTCGAAGGCGATATCCAGCCCGAACCGGCGGTCGGCGGAACCGAGCTGCTTGCGTACGGTGACTTGCATGGTCATGGCGGCCTACCGGTACATTTTGCGGGTGGGCGGCACCAGCCGCCCGGCGGCTACCAGCAGCACCACGCAGGTGAGGGAGGTGACCAGCACCAGCACGTTGGCGGTGTTGTCGTCGCCGGCCTGCACGGCTTCGTAGATGGCGACCGACAGCGTTTGCGTGCGCCCGGGCAGGTTGCCCGCCACCATCAGCGTGGCGCCGAACTCGCCCAGCGCGCGGGCAAAGGCCAGCAGCACGCCGGCGATGATGCCGCGCGACGCCAGTGGCAGCGTCACGCGAAAGAAGATACCGGCCTCGGACGTGCCGAGCACGCGCGCGGCGTCCTCAAGCTGCGAGTCAACCCCTTCGAAGGCGGCGCGGGCCGACTTCAGCACCAGCGGGAAGGCCACGATGGTGGAGGCCAGCACTGCGCCTTGCCAGGTAAAGACCAGTTCGATGCCGAGCCGGCCGAGCCACTCGCCGAACACGCCGCGGCGCCCGACCAGCACCAGCAGGTAGTAGCCGAGCACGGTCGGTGGCAGCACCAGCGGCAGCGTGAGCAGGGCGTCGACCACGTCGCGCGCGGCCGATTGCCAGCGCGACAGCGCAAAGGCCGCGCCCACGCCCAGCACGGCGTTGAGCACGGTGGCCCAGCCCGCCACTTTGAGCGACAGCGACAGCGGGACCCAGACAGCTTCCAGGGAGGTCATCAGCATAAACGCCCGCCGGCGGAGCCAGGCAGGCGGCAAGGTGGATTCAGGTTGGCGGCGCGCCCGGGGCGCCGGGGCTGCGGGCAAGGGTCAGGGATTATGGCTTACGGCTTACGGTTTTAGAAAACCATACCTGGCCAGCACCGCTTGCCCTTCCGGCGACGTCACATAGCCGAGGAATGCCGCGGCTTGCTCGGGCTGTCTGGAGTGCGAGGTGATGGCGATCGGATACGTGACCGGCTGGCGCGTCGGTACCCGCAGCGCCACCTTGACCTTGTCCGGCATGATCGCCGCATCGGTGGCGAACACAAAGCCGGCATCGACTTCGCCACGGGCCACGTAATCCAGGCTCTGGCGCACGTTTTGCGCCATCACGCCCTTGGCCGAGACCGCATCCCACACGCCTGCTGCTTCCAGCGCGCCTTTGGTATAGCGGCCCACCGGCACCGACGCCGGGTTGCCGAAGGCCACGCGCTTGAACTCGGGGCGGGTCAGGTCCTGCAGCTTGCCCACTTCCAGCTTGCTGTCAGCCGGCAGGATCAGCGCGAGCTGGTTGGCGGCAAAATCGCGGCGCGACGCGGGCTGCACCACGCGCTCGGCCACGGCCTTGTTCATGGCGTCCTGGTCGGCCGAGGCAAACACATCGGCCGGCGCGCCGTTGACGATCTGCTGCATCAGCACGTCGGAGGCGCCGAAGTTGAGGATCACCTTGGTCTGGGGGTGCGCGCGTTCGTAGGATTCGGCGAGCGACTTGAAGGCATTGGTCAGGCTGGCCGCGGCGGAGACCACCAGGTCTGCGCCGAAGGCGGCCGGGGCGGACAGCGCCAGGGTGGCGGACAGCAGCAGGCCGGCCGCCAGCGAGGCGCGTCGGGCGCCGCGCGGCTGGCGGGACTGGGCAGGCAACGGAGCGGAGATCGGGAGCATGGGCATGGCGGGGCGCGGGTGGCCGGAAGCGGGTTGGATAGCAGGCGGGCCGGGCCGGAACGTGCCCGCCAGATGTGCCCGCCAAATGCGCAATATATGACGGTATATAACGCGGCGTCAATGGCACATTGGGTCGGGACAGGGCATATCGGCGGGCCGTGCGGGTGCGCCTGCTGCCGGCCGCCGGCCGTCACGGTGGTGTAACGCACGCGTCACTCTGCTGCCATTTGCGCTCGGGACAATGTCCGGCTCCAGGCACAACAAGAAAGAAGGGAGCCACAAATGCACCGCTGTCCGACCGCCGTTCTACCCGCGCGCGCCGCGCCCGCTTCGTCCCCGATCCTCGCTGTGCCCACCGTGGCCGCGCTGGGCGCCGCCATCGTGGCCACGGTGCTGCTGGCCGCCTGCGGCTCCGATGACAGCCCTGCCAGCGCTGGCACGGGCACGGGTGTCACGCCGCAGGCCGATAGCGTCTCGGCCGGCACCAAGGCCACGCTGGCCTTGCTGGAAACCACCGACCTGCACACCAATGTGCGCAGCTACGATTACTTCAAGCTGGCCGAGGACAAATCCTTCGGCTTCGAGCGCGTGGCAACCCTGATCAAGCAGGCGCGCGCCGAGTTTCCCAACACCCTGCTGCTGGACAACGGCGACACCATCCAGGGCACCGCGCTGGCCGACTACCAGGCCCAGGTCAACCCGCTCAAGTGCGGCGAGACCCTGGCCATGTACAAGGTGATGAACGCGGCCAGGTTCGACGGCGGTGGCATAGGCAACCACGAGTTCAACTACGGCCTGGGCTATCTGAACCAGGTCACGGGCAACCGCTTCAACGTGGATGGCCTGCCCGACCCGACCGTGCAGACGCCGTGCGCCGGGCCGGCCTTCCCGCAGGTGCTGGCCAACGTGTACAGCGTGCGCACGCGCGCGCCGCTGTTCCAGCCGTACACCATCATCACCCGCCAGATCACCGCCACCGGGCCCGACGGCAACACCGTCACGGTGCCGGTCAAGGTCGGCATCATCGGATTCACGCCGCCCGCGATCATGAGCTGGGACAAGCGCTGGCTCGACGGCAAGGTCTACACCGAGGGCGTGAAGGAAACCGCCGAGAAGTTCGTGCCGGAGATGCGCGCCAAGGGTGCCGACCTGGTGGTGGTGATCTCGCACGGCGGGCTCGATGCCTCCGCGTACTCGCCCACCATGGAGAACGGCAGCTGGCACCTGTCCAAGGTGGCCGGCGTGGATGCCATGCTGATCGGCCACTCGCACCAGGTCTTCCCCGATGCCACCAGCACGGTAGCGCAGTTCAACCTGCCGGGCGTGGACAAGGTGCGCGGCACGGTCAACGGCGTGCCGACCGTGATGGCCGACTACTGGGGCCGCCGCCTCGGCGTGATCAAGCTGCAGCTCGCGCATGACGGCAATCGCTGGGTGGTCGACAAGAGCGCCACCATCGTGCAGGCGCGCTCGATCCAGAATGCCGACAAGAGCTATGTGGCGGCCGATGCCAGCGTGGCGGCCGCGATCGATGCGGAGCACCAGGCCACCATCGCCTACGTGAAGACGCCGATCGGCACCACCGACTACCGCATGAGCACGTACTTCGCCGATGTGGGCGATCCCGGTGCGATCCAGATCGTCAACCAGGCGCAGGCGGCCTACGTGAAGGACTACATTGCCGCCAACCTGCCGGCGCTGGCCACGCTGCCGGTGCTGTCCGTCTCCGCGCCGTTCAAGAGTGGCTTTGGCGGCGGCAACGACTACACCGATGTGCAGTCCGGCAACCTTGCCATCAACAATGCAGCCGATCTCTACCTCTACCCCAACACCATTTACGCGGTGAAGGTGAGCGGCAGCGACGTCAAGGCCTGGCTGGAGACCGCCGCCAAGCGCTTCAACCTGATCGATCCGGCCAAGACCGCTGACCAGCCGCTTATCAGCAGCTTCCCTGGTTATAACTTCGACATGTTCACCTCGCCCGACCTGCAGTACGAGATCGACGTGACGCAGCCGGAGGGCAGCCGCATCAAGAACCTCGCGTACAAGGGCGTGCCGCTCGACGCCAGCCAGCAGCTCATCGTGGCCACCAACAACTACCGCGCCAGTGGCGGCGGCAATTTTCCCGGCCTGGACGGCAGCAAGACGGTCTACGCCTCGCCGGACGCCAGCCGCGATGTGCTGATCGCCTACATCAAGAAGGCCGGTGCCATCACGCGCGCGACCAACGGCGGCGCGCGCAGCTGGCGCTTCACCAAGGTAGCCACGGCCGGCAAGGTGGTGTTTGCGTCCGCGCCAGGCCAGCTGGCGCAGGCGCAAGCCGCCGGCCTCGCCAATATCGCGCTGGAGCAGGCGAGCTACGACACCACCAAGAACCTGTCGCTATACAGCGTCGACCTCAACCAGTAAGGCGGCAATGACCACGGCAATGAGCACGACAGCGAGCACGGCAACGAATACGCCAATGAAGGGAGCGACGGCGCCGGCATGCAGTGCGCCTGCGCGTCGCCACGGCCGTCAGCGCCGCCTGCATCCGGTCATCGCTGCCGCGCTGGTGGCGGTCGCGGTGGCGGCCGGCTGCGTGGGCGGGGCATCGGCGTGGCGCGAGCATGCCAGCGCGCGCCACGCGCAGCTTGCGCAGTGGCAGACGCGGGCCGGCTCGGCCGGCGACGAAGAGGCGCTCGCGGCGCTGCGCCAGGCGGCGCGGGCGGGGGAGGGCGCGGCCCAGGCCGCGCTTGGCGAAGCGTTGTGGGCAAGCGGGGATGCGGCGGCGCATGCCGAAGGCCGTGACTGGCTGAAGCAGGCCGCCGGGGCCGGAGATGCGCGCGCGCATTTCGTGCTGGGCAAGGCGGCCTTCCTCGGCGATGCGCAGCGCACGCCCGACGCTGAGGCGGCCTGGCACCACTTCGAGCTGGCCGCCGCGGCGGGCAATACCGGGGCCGCGTACTACCTCGGCTTGCTGCACCGTGGCGGCTATGGCCGGGCGCCGGACCCGGCCGCGGCCGCGCGCTGGTTCGCGCTGGCCGCCGATGCCGGCGTGCCGCAGGCGATGTTCATGCTGGCCAACGCCTATCGTGAAGGGGCAGGCGTGCCGCGCGACGAGGCCCGCGCGGTGGCGTGGTACGAGGCCGCGGCCGAGCGCGAGCATCCGGAATCGATCCAGGCGCTGGCGATGGCCTATCGGTATGGGGAGTTGGGGTTGAAGCGGGATGAGGGGAGCTTTCGTGCGCATCTGGCGGAGACAGCGCATGCGTTGAAGCATCCGGCTTTGAGTCCTTGATTTCTTGAGTCTTTGAGTCTTTGAGCTGGGGCGTTGGGGGCTGTAGCCCGCTGACGCGGGGGTGTCGCTTGTGGGCGGGGTTTTACGGCTTCTAGCTGCTGGCGCGGCTGTGCGGTGTTGGCCGATTTAGAACGTGTGAGATGTCACTTCTCTTTACTCGTAAAGAGAAGTAACCAAGAGAAAGCGATCCTTGCAGGAGGCTGGCGTGGCGTCATTGGGGATCCCAATGGTTTCATCGTACGGCCCCGGGTGCTAATGGACTCGTGCCGTTACCAGTTTAGATCATCACGACCCTGCCGATGCCCAGGGTTTCGTGGTGGCCCCCACCGGTAGCCACCACCACGAATTTCAAGCCGTCTGTCGCTCGCGGAGTGACTGGCCACGAAGTTGCGAGCGTCCCGTTTCCGTCGTGGGCGCGGTGGCACCGCCAGAACAGTTCTGAGGGATTCACCACCGCGCCCACCCCACCACGAATCCATCACGGCGTGATATATCGTGACGCCTTGCACCGGTACCGGCAGATGGATGAATGCGCAGGGATGCCGCTACCGAGCAGACTCACCACGAAACCAGCGTCATCCGCAGGGTCGTGGCCACTCAAACCGGTAACGGCACGAGGCCATTAGCACCCGGGGCCTGACGACGAAACCACCGGGCTGCGCAATCCCAATAAGCCAGCCTCCTGCAAGGATCGCTTTCTTTTGGTTACTTTTCTTTACGAGCCCTCCATGTCAGGATACTTGTCGTCTCCGTCTCCTTGGTGAAGCAAAATGGAGGGCGGTGTGCGAATAGGTGATGACACGATATGCAATCGAGCATCGGGAATGGGTGGTGGAGCAGATGATGCCGCCGCTGAACCGGTCGATAGTGGAGTTGGCCAAGGCCACAGGGATCACGACAGTGACCTTGCGGACTTGGCGCAGGATGGCGAGAGAAGCAGGAAGAATTGTGCCGGGTGACGGAAAGCAGAGTGATCAATGGTCCAGCGCGGACAAGTTTCGCGTTGTGTTGGAGACAGCGCCGCTAAGCGAAGCGGAGCTGTCGGAGTACTGCCGCGCAAAGGGCATCCGGGCGGAGCAGATTCAGCAATGGCGTGAGGCGTGCGAGCAGGCCAATGCGGCTACCCCCGTCAAGCGAACGTTGGCGCAGCGGCGGGAAGACGAAGCGGCGCGTGGGCGAGTGCGTGAGCTGGAACGCGAGCTCAAGCGCAAGAATGCGGCGCTGGCGGAGACGGCGGCACTGCTGGTCTTGCAAAAAAAAGCCGCAGCGATCTGGGGACGGGACGAGGAAGACTGATCAGCACCCCGGATCGCTTGGAAGCCATAGAGTTGATCGATGAAGCCGTAGGCGCCGGGGCCCGTCAGGCGAAGGCGTGCGAGGCGCTTGGTTTGACCGAGCGGACCATGCAGCGCTGGCGGCATGCCCCCGCCGACGGGCGGCGAAGCGCGTCGTGATGCACCGGCCAACAAGTTCAGCGAATCAGAACGGCAGGCGGTGCTGAGGGCGGCGAACCAGCCAGGTTATGCGAGCCTGACGCCGCACCAGATCGTGCCAAAGCTGGCGGATGAGGGCATCTACGTGGGATCGGTATCGACGATCTACCGGGTGCTGCATGAAGCGGGACAAAGCCGTCGGCGTGGCCGCAGCAAGGCCCCGTGCACGCGCCCGCTGACGACGCACCGGGCCACGGGTCCGAATCAGGTGTGGTGTTGGGACATCACCTGGCTGCCGACTACGGTCAAGGGCAAGTTCTTCTACTGGTACATGATGAAGGACATCTACAGCCGCAAGCTGGTAGCCAACGAGGTGCATGAGAGCCAGACGGCTGAGCACGCCAGCCGCCTGCTGATGCACGGCTGTTTGCGGGAGCAGACAGCGGGTCGTCCGCTGGTGCTGCACTCGGACAACGGCAAGGCCATGAAAGGGGCCACCATGCTGGCAGCAATGTATGACCTAGGGGTGGTGCCATCCTACAGCCGGCCCAGGGTGAGTAACGACAATGCCTATGCCGAAGCGCTGTTCCGCACGGCGAAGTACTGCCCGATGTGGCCGGAACGCCCGTTCGATAGCCTGGAACAAGCGCGTGACTGGGTGCTGCGCTTCGTGCGCTGGTACAACGACGAGCACCGACACAGCAGCCTGAAATACGTCACGCCCAACCAGCGGCATCAGGGCACAGCCACCGCTCTGTTGGCGCAGAGAACGGCACTGTATGAAGTTGTGCGCGCCCGGAATCCGCAGCGTTGGACCACGGGCATCCGCAACTGGGAACTACCAGATGCTGTGTACCTGAACCCGGAGCGAGCGCAGCAAAACGGACAGAATTACAAGCAAGCAGCGTAACGGCTGAGGCGACAACTACCTTGACACACGCCGCGAGTAAAGAAAAGTGACATCTCACACGTTCTAAAACGGCCAACACCGCCCAGCCGCGCCAGCAGCTAGAAGCCATAAAACTCGCCAAAAAGCGCCACCCCCGCGTCAGCGGGCTACAAGCAATTCAATCGAGCCCGATATCAATCAATCCTGATATCCGCCGCCTTCACCACCTTCGCCCACTTCACGATCTCGCTACGCTGGAACTCCGCAAACTCCCCGGGCGACATTCCCGACGGCTCCATGCCCAGCTTTTCCAGCCGCGCCTGCATGTCCGGCGTCTTGATGATCGTCGAGATCTCCTTGTACAAGCGGTCCACGATCGGCTTGGGCGTATTTGCCGGCGCGAAGATGGCTTGCCAGGATTCCAGTTCGTAGCCGCTGACGCCGGCCTCGGCCATCGTCGGTACATTCGGCATGCTCTTGATGCGCCTGGCGGAAGTCACCGCCAGCGCCCGCAGCTTGCCCGAGTCGATATGCTGGGCGGCCACCACGGTCGTGTCGAACATCATGGGCACCTGCCCCGCCATCACGTCCTGGATCGCCGGGCCGCTGCCCTTGTAGGGAATGTGTGTGATCTTGATGCCGGCCAGGCTCTTGAACAATTCACCGGCCAGGTGCTGCGAGGTGCCGTTGCCGGCGGATGCGAAGGCGAGCGTATCCGGCTTGGCCTTGGCTTCGGCCACGATGTCCTTCACCGTCTTGAACGGGCTGCCGGCGCTGACTACCAGCACATTGGCATTGGTGCCGATCAGCGTGATGGGGGCGAAGGACTTGACCACGTCGTACGGCATCTTCGGGTACAGGCTGGCATTGATCGCGTGCGAGCTGATGGTGCCGCCGAGGATGGTGTAGCCATCTGGCGCGGCCTTGGAGGCGTAGTCGGAGCCGATATTGCCGCCGGCGCCGGGGCGGTTCTCCACCACCACGGTGGTGCCGAGCGCCTGGCCCAGGCGCTGGCCGATCAGGCGTGCCAGGGTATCGGTGGTGCCCCCGGGCGGGAACGGCACCACGTAGGTGATCGGCTTGCTGGGCCAGCTGGCCTGGGCGGATGCGTTCAGCGGGAGGACGGCGGCAGCCAGGGTCGCCGCGGTGGCCAGCAGCGCAAGGGCTTGGCGTTTCATGGGGTGGGGTCTCCTCGGTTCTTTTTTGGGATGGTGAAGCGATGGCGGGGCGATGATGGGACGATGGTGAGGTGATGGTGAGGTGATGGTTAAGCGCTAGTGGATCTCCGGCTCGCCGTCCTCCCGGGCATCGACCGGTTCCAGGAAATCAAAGTCGCAGCCCTTGTCCGCCTGGCTGACGTGGCGCAGGTAGAGCTTGCCGTAGCCGCGCTCGAACTTGGGCATGGGCGCGACCCAGGCGGCGCGGCGGCGCGCCATCTCGTCGTCGCTGATCAGCAGGTTGAGCTTGCGGGCCGGCACGTCCAGCTCGATCAGGTCGCCGTCGCGCACGAAGGCGAGCGGGCCGCCCACATACGATTCCGGCGCCACGTGCAGCACGCACGCGCCGTAGCTGGTGCCGCTCATGCGCGCATCCGAGATGCGCACCATGTCGCGCACGCCTTGCTTGAGCAGCTTCTGCGGAATCGGCAACTGGCCCCATTCCGGCATGCCGGGCGCGCCTTGCGGGCCGGCGTTCTGCAGCACGATCACGCAGGTGGCATCGATGTCCAGCGCCGGGTCGTCGATGCGTGCCGCCATGTCGTTGTAGTCGCGGAACACCACGGCGCGGCCGGTGTGGCGCAGCAGGTCTTGCTGCGCGGCCGGGGGCTTGATCACGGCGCCGTCAGGGGCGAGGTTGCCGCGCAGCACGGCCAGCCCGTCGCTGGCCACCAGCGGCTTGTCGCGCGCTCGGATCACGTCGTCGTTGAACACGCGCGCGCCTGCCAGGTTCTCTCCCAGCGTGCGGCCATCGACGGTGAGCGTGCCGGTATCGAGCAGGTCGCCCATCTGCGCGAGCATCGCGCGCAGGCCGCCGGCGTAGTAGAAGTCTTCCATCAGGTACTGCCCCGACGGACGGATATTGGCCAGCACTGGCGTGCTGCGCGCCAGTTCGTCGTAGCGATCCAGCGATAGGGCATGGCCGGCGCGGCGCGCCAGCGCGATCAGGTGGACGATGGCGTTGGTGGAGCCGGACAGCGCCAGCGCGGTGCGCACGCCGTTGTCGATGGCGGCGGGCGTGACGATCTCCGATGGCTTCAGGTCCTGCCACACCATCTCGACGATGTGCCGGCCCGACAGCGAGGCCATTTGCGCATGGCGCGAATCCGGCGCGGGGATCGACGAGGCACCGGACAGGCACATGCCGATGGCCTCCACCACGGCCGTCATGGTCGATGCCGTGCCCATCGTCATGCAATGCCCTGGCGAGCGCGCGATGCCGTCTTCGATGCCCTGCCAGTCCTGCTCGGTGATATTGCCGGCGCGCAGCTCGGCCCAGTACTTCCACGTATCCGAGCCGGAGCCCAGCGTCACGCCGTTCCAGTTGCCACGCAGCATCGGCCCGGCCGGCACGAAGAGGGTGGGCAGGTCCATCGCCAGCGCACCCATCAGCAGCGCAGGCGTGGTCTTGTCGCAGCCGCCCAGCAGCACGCAGCCATCGGCAGGGTAGGAGCGCAGCAGTTCCTCGGTCTCCATCGCCAGCAGGTTGCGGTAGAGCATGGTGGTGGGCTTCTGGAACGGCTCGGACAGGCTCATCGCCGGCATTTCCACCGGGAATCCGCCCGCCTGCCAGATGCCGCGCTTGACCTCTTCGGCGCGCTGGCGGAAGTGGCTGTGGCAGGGGTTGATGTCGCTCCAGGTGTTGATGATGGCGACAACCGGCTTGCCGGCGTAGTCGGCGCGGCTGTAGCCCATCTGCGCGGTGCGCGAGCGGTGGCCGAAGGCGCGCAGGTCGTTGGCGCCATACCAGCGGTGGCTGCGCAGCTCCTCGGGCTGCTTGCGGGGCCGGTCTTGCGGCGTCTTGCCAGCGGGGTTTGCGGGCATGGGCTGTCTCCTCTGATCGGTAGCGTCGTGGCGACGTCTGCTCTTTTTTGTCTGGCCCCGGCGGGCGGCCGTCCTGCTGCCCCAGCGCCGAGGACAGCAGATGATAGCGCTGTCATTTGTCGCCCACAACGCATGCGTGCTCGGGGTTAACCCGTCGCGCGCCGCTGCATCGCAGCCTGCGGCGCGGCGCGGGCGCTATCATGGCGCCCATGCCGGCGCTGCGCCCAGCCGGCTTTTTTGCTTCCTTCACCACATTCATGGCCTCATCCCGCAAGCCGGCGGCTTCTCGCACCGCCCCTCGTTCGGCGTCCGCGCCAGCCCCTGCCGGCCGCGCCACCGGCAGCGTCACGCTGGCTGACGTGGCCAAGATCGCGGGCGTCTCGCCGATTACCGTGTCGCGCGTGGTCAACCAGCCCGGGGTGGTCTCGGCGGGCACCGCGGCGCGCGTGCAGGAGGCCATCCAGCGCACCGGCTACGTGCCCAACCTGCTGGCCGGCGGCCTGGCCTCGCGGCGCAGCCGGCTGATCGCGGCCATCGTGCCGACCATCGCCAACTCGATCTTTGCGGACACCATCCAGGCGCTGACCGATCGCTTCTCGCAAGCGGGCTACCAGATGATGCTGGGCTTGTCCGGCTACGCCGCCACGCGCGAGCAGGACCTGCTGGCCGCCATCCTTTCGCGCCGCCCCGACGGCATCGTGCTGACGGGCATCGCGCACACCGCCGATACGCGCCGGCGCCTGCTGGCCGCGCGCGTGCCGGTGGTGGAGACCTGGGACATCACGCCTACGCCGATCGACATGCTGGTGGGTTTCTCGCACGAGAAGGTGGGCCAGACAGTGGCCGAGTTCCTGCATGCGCGCGGCTATCGCAAGCCGGCCATCCTGTCGGCCAGCGACCAGCGCGCCGAGTCGCGCCGCCTGGGCTTTCTCGACGCGCTTGGCCGCCATGGCATCACGGAAGTGCCGAGCAGCATCGTGCCAGCGCCGTCCAGCCTGGGGCTTGGCCGCGAGGGGCTGGCGCGGCTGCTAGATGGCGGCGCGCGACCGGACGTGGTGTTCTGCAGCTCGGACACGCTGGCGCAGGGTGCGCTGTCGGAAGCCCGCGCGCGCGGGCTGAAGGTGCCGGAGCAGCTCGCGGTGATGGGCTTTGGCGACCTCAACTTTGCCGCGCATACCTACCCGGCGTTGTCGACGGTGCGCATCGATGGCCCGGCCATCGGCCGCACCGCCGCCGAATGCCTGCTGGCCCGCATCGACGGGCGCGAAGTGGGGGAGCGCATCATCGACCTGGGGTTCGAGGTCATCCAGCGCGAGAGCGCCTGACGCCCGCGCCTGGGCGCTGCCCTGCGGCGCGGCGCCGGACGCGTTATGATTGCGCTACCATCCAACGTTGCATTTCTCCCTCGCCTCGCATCCATGTCCCAAGCCACGCTTATCCAGATCGGCCCTCTCGCGCCGCAGATCAATTCCCGCCTGCGCGAGCAGTACCAGGCTGTGCCGCTGTGGGAGCAGCCCGAGCCGCTGGCGTGGCTGCGCGAGCACGCACAGCAGGCGCGCGTGGCGGTGACATCGGCGCGCCACGGCATCACCGCCGAGGCCATCGCCGCCATGCCCAGGCTCGCAGCCATCGTGAGCTTTGGCGTCGGCTATGACTCGATCGCGCTGGACGCGGCCCGCGCGCGCGGCATCCAGGTCAGCAACACGCCCGACGTGCTCAACGACTGCGTGGCCGACCTCGCTTTCGGCCTGCTGCTCGACGCCGCCCGCGGCATTGCCCATGGCGACCGCTTCGTGCGCGCCGGCAAGTGGGGCAAGGACAACTTCCCGCTGACCACCCGCGTCTCCGGCAAGAAGCTCGGCATCCTGGGCCTGGGCCGCATCGGCGAGAAAGTGGCGCAGCGCGCCACCGGCTTCGGCATGGACATCGCGTACCACAACCGCCGGGCGCGCGATGGCGCGCCGTGGCGCCACGAGCCTGACCTGAAGGCGCTGGCCGGCTGGGCGGATTTCCTGGCCGTGACCTGCGTGGGCGGCCCCGAGACCGAAGGGCTGGTATCGGCCGATATCATCGCGGCGCTGGGCCCCAAGGGCATCCTGGTCAATGTGTCTCGCGGCAGCGTGGTGGACGAAGACGCATTGGTCGCTGCCTTGCGCGACGGCCGCCTGGGCGGCGCCGGGCTGGACGTATTCCGCGCCGAGCCGGAAGTGCCCGAGGCGCTGTTTGCGCTGGACAACGTGGTACTGGCTCCGCACGTGGCCAGCGGCACGCATGAAACCCGCGCGGCCATGGCCGCGCTGGTGTTCGATAACCTCGACGCGTTCCTCGGCACCGGCAAGGTGATTACCCCGGTACTCTGACGCGCTGGCGGGCCCCCCGCGCACGGCGCCGGTCCTATACTGGATCAGGCGGTGGATCAGGCGCCCGCCGCCCCGGCGGCGCCATCTCACCCTCACGCGTCAGGAGGCAATGATGGGACGCAAATATATCGATTGCCGCGAGTTTCCGAGCGAGTCGAAATGCACGGTGGCATTGAGCGCCGACACCGAAGACGAACTGCTCGAGGTCGCGGTCCAGCATGCGGTGCAGGTGCACCAGCACCAGGATGGCCCCGAACTGCGGCAGATGCTCAAGGGGGCATTCAAGGATGGCTCGCCGCCCGCGTGAGCACGGGAGGGTGGCAACGCAGGCCGCCGCCTGGCGAGGGCGGTGACCTGCCGCTCAGGTTCAGGCTCAGGTTGACGCTGGGTTTGAAGTGGTCGCTGTAGCCATCACGTCAAACACATGCGCTATCCTCACTGGCGTCAACGTCCGCCACCCCGCCACGCGCAATGAAAACCATCTACCTCGCCGGCTTCGACGTATTCCGCAAAGATGCCATCGCCTACGGCGAGGCCCTCAAGGCCCGCTGCGCCCATTACGGCTTCCTCGGCCTCTATCCCCTCGACAAAGCCGCCCCGGCCGGCCTTTGCGGCCCCGACACCGCGCGCTGGATCTACGAGGCGAACATCAATCTGCTGCGCCGCGCCGACATGGTGATGGCCAACCTGGACGACTTCCGCGGGCCGGGCGAACCGGACTCGGGCACGGCATTCGAGGTGGGATTCGCCATCGCGCTGCAAAAGCCGGTATGGGGCTACAGCAGCGACCGCGGCACGTTGCTGGACCGCGTGGCCGTTGCCGCCGATGAAACGGATGGCAAGGGCGAACGGCTCGACGCGCGCGGCTTCGTGGTGGAGGATTTCGGCCTGAGCAAGAACCTGATGCTGGCCTGCTCGGCCAAGCTGGTGGCGGGGGACGCCGAGGCCTGCCTGGCGGCCATGGCCGAGTCGGAGCGGCGGCGCAGCTGCCGGGGCGCGCAGGCACCGGCGGAGGATTGATTCCGGCGCGTGCGGGACCTGCATCCCGCCGCGCCGCTACTTCCACGCTACTTCGAAGCTACTTCGCCGTGCCGCGGCGCAGTGTTTCCACGCCGGCCGCGATATCGTCCGCGGTGCTTGCCACGATCTGGCGGTAAGCCGCCACCACGCCGTCCACCGCGCCCGGCGCGGCCAGTTCGGCCTGCGTGCGGCCAGCCTTGACCTTGCCGTCGGGCAGGCGGCGCACGGTCCAGTTGATGACGGCGCCGGCGCGCTGGCCCACGTCAGCGTCCAGTCGCACCACTTCGGTGGTGATGCGGAACACCGGTTCCACTTCCGACAAGCCTTGCTGGTAGGTGTCGACCGCGCCTAGCCTGGCCTGCAGTTGCTGCGACAGCGCGTCGCGCAGCTCATCCGGCAGCGGCGCGGACCAGCGCGACAGGTCCAGCAGCTTGAGCGCGTCGCCATCCTTGCCGTCACGCACCACCAGCTGCGGCCGGTTGAGGCGTTCAGGCACGCGCACCGGCGCAACCTCGATCCACACCGGCTGCGCCGGCGCGGCGGCCCGTCCTTCGGCACCGGTAGCCGTAGCGGCGGCGGGACCCTGGGCCAGCGTGTAATAGCGGGGATCGGGCGAGGCACAGCCCGCCACTAGCGCCGCGGCGAGCGAGAGGGGCAGCAACAGGCGGTGGCGGGTCATCTCTATGCGGGTCATCATCATTTCTCCGGCTTGCCGCGCACCAGCGCTTCAGGGTGGCGTTCCAGGTATTCGGTCAGCGTGCGCAGCGACACCGCGGTGCGCGTGAGCTCCTGCATCATGCGGCGCGTGTCTTGCTGCAGCGGGGCGTCCGAGGCGAGCGTGCCGTTGGCCGCGCTCAGCGTCTTGCGCGCGTCCTGCAGCGCGGCCAGCACCTGGGGCGCCACATCGCCGTTGAGCTGGGCGACCAGTTTGTCGGCGCTGGTCATCATGGTGTTGAGCGTGGCCATCGACGTGCGCAGGTCCTGGCCGATCTGCTCGAACGGCACCTTGTCGATCTTGTTGACGATATCGCCCAGCTTGGCCTGCAGCTCGTCGAACGCGCCCGGCGTGGTGGCCAGTTCAGGCATGGCGCCATCCAGGTTGACGCTGGCCGGCGGTGCCTTGGGGAAGAAATCCAGCGCCACATAGAGCTGGCCGGTCAGCAGGTTGCCGGTGCGCAACTGCGCGCGCATGCCACGCTTGATCAGCGCCTGGACGATATTGCGGGCACGGTTGACGTCCTCCACGTCGCGCGCCCTGAAGCCCATGCGCGAGGGGTACAGTTCCACCACCACGGGCAGGCGGAAAGCCTTCTTCTCGACCTGGTACTCGATGCCGATCGAGCGCACCTGGCCCACGACCACGCCGCGGAAATCCACCGGTGCGCCGGGCGAGAGCCCGCGCACGGACTGGTCGAAGTTCAGCACGGCGAGTGAGGGCGCGATTTCTTCCGGCTCCTTCATCGCCTCGGTCTGGTCGCTGGCCAGCAGGAACTGGGTGTTCTCGTTGGCGGCATCCGTCGCCTTGGAGTCGTCCGGGGCCTGGAAGGCCACGCCGCCGAGCAGCACCGTCACCAGCGATTGCGTGTTGAGCTTGAAGCCGCCGGCATCGAGCTTGATGTCCACGCCGCTGGCGTGCCAGAAGCGCGAGTCGGCCGTGACGAGCTTGTCGTAGGGCTTGTTGATGAACACGCGCAGCGACAGGTCGCGCCCGTTGGGCTCCAGCTGGTAAGCCACCACCTGGCCGACCTGGACGCGGCGGTAGTAGACCGGCGAGCCGATGTCGAGCGAGCCGAGATCGGTGGCGCGCAGCACGAACTGCTTGCCGGAGGCATCGGTGGTGACGGCGGGCGGCACTTCCAGCCCGGTGAAGTCGCGCACGCGCTCCTCGGACTTGCCCGCGTCGACGCCGATATAGGCGCCTGACAGCAGGGTTCCCAGCCCGGAGATGCCGCTGGTGGCAAAGCGCGGGCGCACCACCCAGAAGCGCGTGTCCTTGGTGGAGAAGCTCGCCGCATCCTGGGTCAGGTCGATCTTGGCGATCACGTGCGAATGGTCGCCGGCCAGCCGCACGGACTTGACCAGGCCGATGTCCACGTCCTTGTAGCGTACCGGCGTCTTGCCCGGGACCAGGCCCTCGGCGGTGCGGAACGTGACCGTGATCTCCGGGCCGCGCTCGGTGAGCGTGTGGATCAGCAGCGACAGGCCAACCACTGCCGCCACGATCGGGATCAGCCAGACCAGCGAGGGCAGCCAGCGCGCCCGGCGGCGGCGCTCCGGCGCCGGTGGCAGCGAGGAAGGAGAGGGAGGAGACGGGTCTAGGTCAGGCATCGTTTTTATCCATCGAATCCCACAGCAGGCGCGGGTCGAAACTAAGTGAAGCCAGCATGGTGAGCACCACCACGGAGCCGAACGCCATGGCGCCGGCGCCAGGGATGATGGTGGCGAGTGCCCCGGCCCGCACCAGCGAAGCCAGCAGCGCCACCACGAAAATATCCAGCATCGACCAGCGGCCGATGATTTCCACCAGCCCGTACAGCCGGGTTTGCTGGCGAATCCGCCAGCGCGAGCGGAAATGCACGGACAGCAGCAGCAGCGCGAGGATGATCATCTTCAGCAGCGGCACTACGATGCTGGCGATCAGCACCACGATGGCCAGCATGTTGGAGCCCGACAACCATAGGTAGACCACGCCGGAGAAGATGGTGTCGCGCTGCGTGCCCAGGATGGACTGCGTCACCATGACCGGCAGCAGGTTGGCGGGAATATAAAGGATGAGGGCGGACAACAGGAACGCCCAGGTGCGCGCGAGGCTGTTCGGCTTGCGGTGATGCAGCGTGGCGCCGCAGCGCGGGCAGGGCTCGCCTTGCATCGCGAGCGGGCTGAGCGCGTCGCAGGCGTGGCAGGACACCAGGCCCATCGACGTGGCCGTAGGCACCTGCGGCAGCGGCCTGGTTTCGTCATCGTCGGTCAGCTCCGCCACCACATTGGCGGCCAGGCGGCGCGAGCGCGCCAGCGCGGCGGCGCCCACCGGGGGCTTGGGGGTTGGGGCGCTCATCGGGGCGGCTCCTCGTCCAGGTGCTGCCACAGATCGCGCGGATCGAACGACAGCATCGCGGCCAGCACGATCACCAGCGCGGCGAACGACCACAGCGCCACGCCCGGCAGCACCTGCGCCATGGTCGAGAGCTTGACCAGCGTGACCAGCACGCCAATCATGAAGACTTCGATCATGCCCCACGGCCGGGTTTGCTGGATGCCGCGCACGATGCGCTCGAAGCCCGGCGGCATCCGGTGGCGCGCCATCGGCACCAGCAGGTAAAGCATCATCAGCATCTCGGACAAGGGAAACAGGATGGTGGTGGCGAACACCAGCACGGCCACCAGCGTCATGTTGTCCGCGTAGAGCGCCTGCACCGCGCCCCATAGCGTGGTTTCGGTGCGCACGCCCTTGAGATCCATCTCGACGATGGGATAGGCGTTGGACACCAGGAACAGGATCAGCGCGGCAATGACCAACGGCAGCAGCCGCGCATAGGCCCGCGCGCTATCGCGGTAGAGCTGGCCGCCGCAGCGCAGGCACAGCGCGCGCTCGCCCGGCTCCAGCTCGGTGCGCTGGTAGACCGCATCGCAGTACTCGCAGGCTACCATCCGGGCCAGCTCGGCCTGGGTGGGCGGTGGTGCCAATGGCTGCGGTTCGGGACGGCTGGTTTCGCTCATGCCTTGCCGGAACCCGCCACGTCCTCGGCGGTGGTGACAGGCTTGCCTTGCGCCAGCGCGGGCGGCGGGTCAGCCAGGTGCTGCGAGCCGATGGTCCAGTCGCGCAGCAGCGCGTAGGCCACCGCCAGCAGCGTCGGGCCGATGAAGACGCCGAGAAAGCCGAAGGCCAGCGCGCCGCCGAACACGCCCAGCATCACCCAGATCAGCGGCATGTCGGTGCCCTTGCTGATGAGGAGCGGCTTGATGACGTTATCGGCCATGCTGACCACGCCCACGCCCCACACCACCATGAAGATGGCCCAGCCGAGCGAGCCGGTGTGGTAAAGCCAGAGCGCGGCGGGAATCCATACCAGCGGCGGGCCGACCGGGATCACGGACAGGAAGAAGGTGATGAAGCCGAGGATGGCGGCGCCGGGCACGCCGGCGATCCAGAAGCCGATGCCGGCCAGCAAGGCCTGCACGAAAGCCGTGCCCAGCACGCCGTAGACCACGCCCTTGACGGTGTTGCCGGCCAGCGCCAGCAGGTGGTCGGCGCGCTCGCCGGCAATGCGGCGCATGCCCGCGCGCAGCCACGCCACCGCGAACTCGCCGCCGGTATAGAAGAAGAACGCCAGCACGATCGACAGCGCCAGCTGGCCCAGCCCGGCACCGATCGACAACCCGGCGCCCAGCAACACATGGCCCACGGGCGCGATCAGCTTGCGCAGGTTGGCGACCATCTCGGAGTCGGCATGGATCACCTTGTCCCAGGAGCTTTGCAGGTAGTCGCCCACATAGGGCAGGCCGGTCAGCCACCCGGGCAGCGCGGGCGCGCCGTGATCGAAGAACTGGTCGACCAGGCCGGACAGCTCGTCGATGTGCGCGGAGACGCTGGCGCCGGCGTAGACAAAGGGGCCGAGCACGATGACCGCGGCCAGCAGCACGCAGATCAGGGCTGCCACGCTGCGCCGGTTGCCCATCCAGCGCGACAGCACCGTATAGGGGTACCACGAGCTGAAGGCGAGGATGGCGCCCCACAACAGCGCGGTGGTAAAGGGCGCGAGCACCAGCAACGAGCCGCCGATCAGCACGATCAGCGCAAAGATGGCGGCGAGTTTTTCAATCAGTTGACCGGAATTCATCGGGTGCTTCTCCTGGACTGCCGGTGTGACGTAAACGGCAACAATATATAGGAAAACCCGTAGCCCGCCGGAAGCGGGCGGCATCGCGGGGGCTGCAATGTTGCATTGCGGGACGCCGGGCGCGCTATGTGCTACGCAGGCCTTCCCCGAACGTCTCACGATGCCATACCTCGGTGACATCTTCTAGCAGCGTGAGAAAGCGGTCCAGCGCGGGCAGGCCGTGGTCGCGCCGCACGGTGGCGTAAAGGTCGGCGGCCAGCCCGGGCTCGTCCAGCGTGAGGAAGGCGACGTCCTCCCGCGGCGCGCCCGACAGCGAGCGCGGCAGCGCGCTGACCCCGACGCCGGCGCCCACCAGGCTGAGCACCGTCTGCGGATCCACCGACTCGTGCAGCACGCGCGGGTGGAAGCCATTGCGCACGCAGGCGGCCAGCAAGCTGCGGATCACCGGGCTTTGGGTATTAAGCAGCACAAAAGGTTCCGCCGCCAGCGCTTTCAGCCGGATCCGGCCGCTGGCCGCCAGCGGATGGCTTGCAGGCACCGCGGCCATCAGCGGCTGCGGATAGACGCGGATCGACCGCAGTTCCTCCCGCCCGGTAGCGCTGGAGGCAAAGCCCACGTCGATCTGGCCACGCACCAGCGCCTCGCCCTGCTGGTCGGGGAGCATCTCGTGCAGGGTCCACTCCACCGCCGGGTTGCGCTCCTGGAACAGCCGCATGGTACGGGGCAGGGGGCCGTACATCACGGAATTGATGATGCCGATGCGCAGGTAGCCCTCCAGCCCGTCGGCCACGCGCAGCACCATTTTCCGGGTCGAGTCCAGGTCGGCCACGATGTCGCGCGCCCGCGTCAGCAGTGCCTCGCCCGCCCGGGTCAGGCGCGCGCCCAGGCGGCCGCGCTCGAACAGGATGACCCCAAGGGACGCCTCCAGCGACTTGATCTGCTGGCTCAGCGGCGGCTGGGAAATATGCAGGCGCTCGGCGGCACGGCTGAAGTTGCCCTCCTCGGCAACGGCGATGAAATAGCGGAGCTGGCGGATATCCATATGAATATCGTATGGAAAAGATTCTCAAATCATATTTCACATATGGATTTGGCGCAGCTAGTCTTTGCTTCAACACGGCCCGCCAGCCCCCAAAGACAGCAATCAGCAGCGCCCGAACAGCGCCAAGCAGCGACAAACGGCGGAGCAAGGAGAAAAAAACATGACCCCCATCAAAGTCAACGGCGCCCTGCGCGCCGTGCAAGCTCCCGGCGACACCCCCTTGCTGTGGGTGCTGCGCGACGAGCTCGATCTCACCGGCACCAAGTACGGCTGCGGCATGGGCCTGTGCGGCGCCTGCACGGTGCATGTGGATGGCGCCCCGGTGCGGGCCTGCCAGACGCCGGTCTCCACCGTGGCCGGCAAGCGGGTCACCACCATCGAGGGGTTGGGCCAGCCCGATGCGCTGCATGCGGTGCAGAAAGCCTGGCAAGCCGAAGACGTGCCCCAATGCGGCTACTGCCAGTCCGGCCAGCTGATGTCGGCCGCCGCGCTGCTGGCCAGCAAGCGCAACCCCACCGATAGCGATATCGACGCTGCCATGGCCGGCAACATCTGCCGCTGCGGCACCTACGACCGCATCCGCCGCGCGATCCATCGCGCCGCCGCCGAACTGCGTGGAGGCAAGCCAGCATGACGCGCGAGCTCAACCTGATCGATGCCACCCCGGCCAATGGCGGGCGCCGCCGCTTCCTGCAAGCTGGCGCGGCGCTCGCCGGCGGCCTGCTGCTGGAAATCGGCAGCGGCGGCCAGTGCATCCGCAACGCCGCCGCCGCGCCCATCACCGACAGCGCGGCCGGCAACTTCGCCCCCAATGCCTGGGTGCGCGTCACCCCCGACAACCGCGTGCTGCTGGTGGTCCACAAATACGACAGCGGCACCGGCGTGAAGAATGCGCTGGGCCTGATGCTGGCCGAAGAGCTGGATGCCGACTGGGCCACCGTGCAGGTGATCCAGCCCGACGATCCGCTTGCCAAGGCCTACCTGCATCCGCTGTGGGGCATGCACGCCACCGGCGGCAGCACCAGCGTGCCGCTGGAGTGGAACACGCTGCGCCGCGCAGGTGCCACCGCGCGCGCCATGCTGGTGGCGCAAGCGGCGCGGCGCTGGGCGGTCGAGCCGGCGGCTTGCAAGACAGCCGCTGGCGCCGTGATCCACGTGGCCAGCGGACAGCGCTTCACCTACGGCGAGCTGGCCGAAGGCGCGGCACGCTTGCCGGTGCCGGCCGAGGTCACGCTCAAGCGGCCAGACGAGTTTGTGCTGATCGGCAAGGAGCGCAGCAGCTACCGCGTGGCCGACAAGCTCACCGGCCGCGCGCGCTATGCCATCGACATCAAGCTGCCGGACATGCTGAGCGCCATCGTGGTGCACGCGCCGGTGGTCAACGCGCGGGTGGTGTCGTTCAACGCCGCCGAGGTCAAGGCGTTGCCCGGCGTGCGCGATGTGTTCGCCACCGAGATCCCGGAAACGATCGTGCATTTCCGCCCCGACGCGCCGGCCGCGCGCCCCATCAACGGCGCCAGCCAGCCCGGCGTGGCCATCGTGGCCGATCATTTCTGGGCCGCGCAGCGCGCGCGCCAGGTGCTCAAGGTGGTGTGGGGCGACAGCGCCATGCAGGACTTCAGCGCCGAGGCCGCCATCCGCGCCATGGCCGCGCGCGTGGACGAGCCTGGCAAGAAGTCCAAGGTCAAGGGCGATGCCGATGCCGTCTTCCAGGGCGCTGCCAAGGTGGTGGAAGCGGTCTACACCATGCCCTACAAGGCGCATGCGCAGATGGAGCCGCTCAGCATCGTGGCGTGGGTGCGGCCGGACGCGGTGGAGTACTGGGGCGGCGTGCAGGTGCCCTCGCGCTGCGCGCAGGCAGCCGAGACCATTGCCGGCATCTCGCGCGACAAGGTGAAGATCCATCTGACCGAAGCCGGTGGCAGCTTCGGCGCCCGCGAAGGGCTGCACATCATCCTGGAGGCGACCTATATCGCCAAGCGCATGGGCCGCCCCGTCAAGCTGCTCTACAGCCGCGAAGACGACATGCACGCGTTCTATTACCAGAGCGCCAGCGTGCACAAGGCGCGCGCCGCGCTGGACGCGGCCGGCAATGTGCAGGCCTTCAGCCTGCGCGCCGTGGTGCCGTCGATCAAGGAGCCCGACGATCCCGGCTTCCTGGCCAAGGTGCCGGTCGACCCGAGCTGCACCGAGGGCATGCGCGACGATTTCTACTACCAGGTGCCCGCGCTCGACCTCGCCTGGGTGCGCCACGAGCCGGGCTTCCCGGTGTGGTGGTGGCGCGCGGTGAGCTACGTGCCGAATATCTTCGCCATCGAAAGCCTGATCGACGAAGCCGCGCATGCCTGCGCGCAGGACCCGGTGGCGTTGCGCAGGAAGCTGCTGCAAGGCAAGCCCGAGCATGTGGCGGTGCTCGACCGCGCCGCCGCGCTGGCGGGCTGGAAAGCCGGCGCGAAGCCGGGCAAGGGCGGCAATGGCCGTGGCCTGGGCGTGGCCACCTACGAAGGCTACAAGAGCTATATCGCCATCGTGGCCGATGTCAGCGTCAGCAACGGCGCCATCACCGTGCACAAGATCATTTGCGTGGTGGACTGCGGGCTTGCCGTCGATCCCAGCTCGGTGCGCCAGCAACTGGCTGGCGGCATCTACTGGGGCGTGTCCACCGCGCTGATGAACGCGGTGCATATCGAGAACGGCGGCGTGAAGCAAAGCAACTTCCACGACTACCCGGTGGTGCGCATGAGCGACGCCCCGGCGCTGGAGATCGTGGTGATGCCGCCCTCCGGCAGGCAGCCCGGTGGCGTCGGCGAACTGTCCAACCCGCCGGTGGTGCCGGCGATCGGCAACGCCATCTTTGCGGCCACCGGCAAGCGCTTGCGCGCCACGCCATTTGCGCTGGCTGCGCTGGCGTAGACCAGCCATCCCACCGGCACGCAAGCCCGTAACAACCCGAACCCGACGAAAGGACCCGAAATGACGACAGCGACGAAATGGAAATGCATGGTATGCGGCTTTGAATACGACGAAACGCTCGGCATGCCCGAACACGGCTTTCCCGCCGGCACGCGCTGGGAGGATATCCCCGACGAATGGCTGTGCCCGGACTGCGGCGTGAGCAAGGCCGAGTTCGAGATGGAAGTGGTGGCCTGAGCCATGACGAACGACGCCATCACCGCGAAAGCGCAGCAAGCGCTGCCGCTGGTCATCCTCGGTACCGGCCTGGCGGGCTACACGCTGGCGCGCGAGTTCCGCAAGCTCGACAGCGCGACGCCGCTGGTCATCGTCACGCGCGACGCCGGCGAGTCGTACTCCAAGCCGATGCTGTCCAATGCGCTGGCCGGCAACAAGGCACCCGCCGCACTGGCCATCGCCAGCGTGCAGCAGATGGCCGCGCAGCTCAACGCGCGCGTGATGACGCATGCCGATGCGTCGGCCATCGATACCGCCGCAGGCACCGTGCTGGTCGACGGGCAACCGCTGCGCTACGGACAACTGGTGCTGGCGCTGGGCGCGCAAGCGCGTGCGCCAGGCTTGCAAGGCGATGGCGCCGATGCGGTGCAGACCGTCAACGATCTTGCCGACTACACGCGCTTTCACGCCTCGCTGCAAGGCAAGAAGCGCGTGGCCATCCTCGGCGCGGGCCTGATCGGCTGCGAGTTCGCCAACGACCTGCACGCGGGTGGCTTCGCCGTCGAGCTGGTTGATCCCGCCGCATGGCCGCTCGGCCGGCTGCTGCCGGGCGAGGCGGGCGAGCTGATGGCCGGCGCGCTGCGCGGCCTCGGCGTGCGGCTGCACCTTGGCGAGATGCCGGTCGCGGTGCATCGCCGCGATGGCGCGCTCGCGGTGCAACTGGCCAGCGGCGTTGAGATCGCTGCCGATGTGGTGCTCTCCGCCACCGGGCTGCTGCCGCGCGTGGCGCTGGCGCAGGACGCCGGCATTGCCACTGCGCGCGGCATCGTGGTGGACCGCCTGCTGCGCACCAGCGCGCCGTCGGTCTACGCGCTGGGCGACTGCGCCGAGGTCGACGGCCTGGTGCTGCCTTACGTGATGCCGCTGATGCAGGCTGCGCGCGCACTGGCCCGCACGCTGGCCGGCACGCCGACGCCGCTGAGCTACGCCGCCATGCCGGTGGTGGTGAAAACGCCTGTGCTGCCGGCCGTGGTGTCGCCCGCGCTGGCCGGCGCGGGCAACTGGGAGATCGAGTCCCAGGCGGCGGCCGGGCAAGCCGGCGCGGGCCTGCGCGCGTTGTTCCGCGATACGCAAGGCGCTCTGACCGGCTTCGCGCTGCTGGGCAAGGCCGTGGCGGAGAAGGGCGCGCTTGCCAGGCAGATCAGCGACTGGCTGCCGGTGCAAGCCGCACCGGCCTGAAACAAGAACACAACGCGCCGTACTCCTGCACGCACTGCACGCCTGCACAACCCACACTCGACAATACGAGAGGAGACTTCCCAATGCTTGTCACTCAACAACCGGTCCTGCGTCGCTTCTGGTACGCGGTCATTCCCGAATCCAGGCTCGACCTTGGCCCGCAGCCGTTCACGCTGCTGGGCGAGGACATCGTGATCTGGCGCGGCGCCGACGGCACGCCCGCGGCCGTGCGCGACCGCTGCTGCCATCGCACCGCCAAGCTCTCCAAGGGCTATGTGGATGCGGACGGCCTGCTGTGCTGCGGCTATCACGGCTGGTCCTACGACTGCAGCGGCAAGTGCGTGCGTATTCCGCAGATGCCGCAGAACATGATCCCCGCCAACGCACGCGTGGCGAACTACCACTGCAAGCTGCGCTACGGCTACGTGTGGGTGGCGCTGGAAGACCCGCTGACCGATATCCCGGACATCCCCGAAGGCAACGATCCTTCGCTGCGCCGCATCCCGCAGTTCTACGAGCGCTGGGCATGCAGCGGCCTGCGCTTCATGGAGAACTCGTTCGACAACGCGCATTTCAGCTTCGTGCACAAGAACACCTTCGGCAAGTTCGCCAGCCCGAAGCCGGCAGACATCGAGATCATCGAGAACGCGTGGGGGTTCGAATCGCGCCGCTCGGTGCCGATCATGAACCCGCCCGATAGCTGGCTGCTCACCGGCAGCAAGGAGCCGGAGACCATCCGCCACCTGCATGACAACTGGTACATGCCGTTCTCGCGCCGCTTCGGCTGCACCTATCCGAATGGCCTGGTGCACACCATCGTCAACTGCGCCACGCCCATCGACGACAAGAGCACGATGATGGTCCAGTGGCTATACCGCAACGACACGGAGCAGCAGGCCCCGGCCGAGGAACTGGTCAAGTTCGACCATGCGGTCACGCGCGAGGACAAGGAGATCCTGGAAGCCACGGATTACGACGCCCCCATCGATACCACGCGGCGCATGGAGTTCCACATGCCGTCCGACAAGCCCGGGCTGGTGATGCGCAAGAAGCTGATGGCGCTGCTGCAGGCGCACGGCGAGAAGGAGGTGCACCTGTAATGCTTGCTTGATCTTGCCCCGGCGCCTGCTGGGCGCTAGCCAGGTTCCGGGGCTTTCTTTTTTGCGCGCCCGTATTCCCAGAGATGTCGCGTCATCGCACGTAACGGCACAAGAGGAGACAACCCCATGAACACCCAAGACCTGACCGGCGACAGGCCGGCCGCAGTTGACCAGGTGCCCGCCCCCGGGCCGCTGGTGATGCTGGGCTTCCAGCACGTGCTGGTGATGTATGTCGGCGCCATTGCGGTGCCGATGATCATCGCCAGCGCGCTCAAGCTGCCGAAGGAGGCGGTGGCGGTCCTGATCAATGCCGACCTCTTCACCTGTGGCATCGCCACCATCCTGCAGGCCGCGGGCTTCTGGCGCTTCGGCGTGCGCATGCCGGTGATGCAGGGCGTGGCCTTCAGCGCCATCCCGCCGATCCTTGTCATCGCCACCAATCCTGCGCTTGGCTTGCCGGCCGTCATCGGTGCGGTGATGGCGGGCGGCGTCATCACCATGCTGCTGGCGCCGGTGTTCGGCAAGCTGCTGCGCTTCTTTCCGCCCATCGTTGGCGGGTCCATCGTGATGGTGGTGGGGCTGTCGCTGTTCCCGGTCGGCGTGAACTGGGTGGGCGGCGGGCGCGGCGCGCCGGATTTCGGCGCGCCGCATCACCTGGCGCTGGCGGGCTTCGTGTTCGCGCTGATCCTGGTCATCAACAAGTGGCTCAAGGGCTTCTGGTCCAACGTCTCCGTGCTGCTGGCGCTGGCGGCCGGCATGCTGGTGGCGATCCCCTTTGGCGTGGTGGACTTCCATGGCGTGGCCGAGGCGCCGATGGTCGACGTGATCCATCCCTTCTATTTCGGCTGGCCGGTGTTCGACGTGGTGGCCACGCTGACGATCGTGGTGGTGATGATCATCATCATGATCGAGTCGATGGGCTTGTTCCTGGCGATCGGCGATGTCGTGAACAAGCCGCTGAGCGCGGGCGAGATGACGGATGGCCTGCGGGCCAACGGGCTGGCCAGCGTGATCGGCGGGGCGCTCAATGGCTTTCCCTACACCATCTATAGCCAGAACATCGGCCTGCTGGTGGTGACAGGTGTCAAGAGCCGCTGGGTCGTGGTGGCGGCGGGCGTGATCCTGTGCGCGCTGGGCTTGTTTCCCAAGCTGGCCACGGTCGTGGCTTCCATCCCGCTGCCGGCGCTGGGCGGGGCAGGGCTGTTCATGTTCGGGGTGGTGACCTCGGCGGGCGTGCGCACGCTGGCGCGGGTGGATTTCGAGGGCACGCGGCACAACGTGTATATCGTTGCCGCCACCCTGGCCATCTCGCTGCTGCCCACGTTCTCGGGCACGCTGTTCAATCAACTGCCAGGCTGGCTGCAGCCCATCATGCACAGCAGCATCCTGCTGGCTTGCGTGATGTCGGTGGCATTGAACCTGTTGTTCAATGGCATGGCGCGTGCCGATGCGCACGCCATGCCGGCGGCGGGCGGGTTGCAGGCGAGCCGTTAGCGCCCGTGCGGGTCAGCCTGCCGGTTGCGCATCCGGTTCCGGTTTTGCCGGCGGGCCTTGTTCGAGCAGCGCGGCGATCAGGTCCGATTGCGTGACGATGCCCAGCAGCCGCCGCTGGGCATCCACCACCGGCACCTGATGCAGGCCGCCATTGGAAAACGCCCGCGCCAGCTCCACCATGGGTTGCTCCGCCCGGGCCGTAGCCATGCCCGTGTGCATCAGGTCCTTGGCCGTTCCCGCACGGACCTGCCCCCCGGCGCCGCTGCGCACGGCAAGCAGATCCGCCAGGCCAAGCATGCCAAGCAGCCGCCGCTGCGCATCCACCACCGGCAGCGCCTGGATCCCATGCTTGGACAACAGGGCGTGTGCCTCCAGGCCACTCTGCCCGGACTGCACCGTCACCACGTCCCGCGACATGATGTCCACGCACCGCACATCGCCAAAGTGCCGGCGATACGCCCGTAGCTGCGCGGCTACCAGGATGTCTTCCAGGTCGTCTTGCTCGATGTCCAGGAACTCGCCGCGCGCCTTGAGCACTTCGTCCAGATCGCTGCGGTTGAATCCCACCCGCTCGCTCGGCAGCGGATCGGTGGTGCGGTGCGGGTTGGCGTGTTCGACGGGGCGGTGCGGATAGCGCCGGCGCATCAGGTTGTTGAACACCAGCGCTACCAGCAGCAGCAACATCGAGTTGACCGCGACCGGCATCACCACGAAGCCAAAGCCAAGCTGGGTCACGGCGTGGCCGCCGAACACCGCGGTAATCGCCACCGCGCCGCTGGGCGGGTGCACGCAGCGCAACTGGAACATGGCGACGATGGCCAGCGCCACGGCCACCGAGGCGGCCAGCCCAGGCTCGGGGATCCAGCGCGCGCAGGCCACGCCGATCAGCGCCGCCACCAGGTTGCCGCCGATGATGGACCAGGGCTGCGCCAGCGGGCTCGCCGGCACGGCGAACAACAACACCGCGCAGGCACCCATCGGGGCGATGAACCAGGGGTTGAAGCCACCCAGCAGGTGACGGCTGATCCATTCGGTGAGCAGCAGGCCGACCAGCGCGCCCAGGCAGCTCTTGAGGCGTTCGCGGCGGCCGGCGGCGATGGGGGTGGGGGCAAACGCGCGCAGCCACGCACGTGCCCGGCCTGGCGGGAAGTCGGCTAAGGAGGGGGCCTGGGATGGCGGCATGGGTCTCTTTTCTTTGGTTGCGCGGGCGAATGCGCGCAATAGCGCACCTGGATCGCCTTGGCATCGTGCTCCGGAAATCCAGCGCGCAAATATATCACGACGTGATACATTTCGTTTTTCGCGTAGCGCAATCAGCCCGCGATCCGCGACCCGTCCTCCGCCGGCTTTCCCGATCCTGGCCATGCACTTCGAAAAACGCGACTACGCCGTCGACCGCCGGCCGCTCCTGCTGGCAGCGCTGGCGTAAGCGCGCTCGCGTCGCCTAAAGCTTGTAGCTGGACAGCAGGATGCTGGTCTCCGTGGCGGCAATGCCGTCGATCAGCCGGATGCGGTCCAGCGTGCGGTCGAAGGCTTCCAGCGAATCCGCGCGCAGCTCGGCGATGATGTCCCAGCGCCCGTTGGTGGTGTGCATGGCCTGCACATTGGGCTCGCCACGTAGTGCCTGCAGCACCGCGCGCGCCTTGTTGCCTTCCACCGCGATGGTCATCCAGGCACGGATGCGGTGCGCCTCGGCTTCGGGCTTCAGCCGCACCGTGTAGCCCACGATCAGGCCTTCCTTTTCCAGCTTGTCGATGCGGTTCTGCACGGTGGCGCGCGAGACGCGCAGCGCCTTGGCCAGGGCGGTGGCCGGCGTGCGCGCGTTGTCGCGCAGCAGGGCCAGCAACTGGCGGTCGGTGTCGTCCATGGTGGCTCCTGTTGGGGGGGCGAGGGGTGCTTTTGCCTGCACGATCATCGTGACTGGCGATTCGCCAATTCTAGCTGGCGTTTTGCAATACGACACACGCAAATTGCGCAACTTGCTGGCTTTTAGTTAGCGGGGCAGTGCACCAGAATGCAGGCATGCCAGGGCATTGACTGACCCCCGCCACCCATCACCCAAAGGAGCCAGCGTGATCCACCAGCCCACCATCTTGCTTGTCGAGCCCACCCATTACGATGTGTCGTACAGCATCAACCCGTGGATGGACCCCGGCCTCTGGGCCAGCGACCCGCGCGGCATGCATCGCAATGCGGTGGCATCCTTCGAATCCCTGCATGCGGCCCTGCAGGCGGCCGGCTTCACGGTGGAAACCGCGCCCGGCGCGCCCGGCCTGCCCGACATGGTGTTCCCCGCCAATGCCGCCGTGGTGCTGGACGGCCACGCCGTGCTGGCGCGCTTTCGCTATCCCCAACGGGCCGGCGAGGAAGCGCCCTTTGCGCGGATCTTCGAGGGCCTGCGCGAACGCGGCCTGATCGACTCCGTCAGCCTGCTGCCTGAAGGCTGCTACCAGGAAGGCGCTGGCGACTGCATCTGGGATGCCGTGCGCGGCCATTTCTGGGCCGGCTTTGGCCCGCGCTCCTCGCGTGCCGCGGCCGATGCCATGGCCAGCCATTTCGGCCGCGAGGTTGTCGCGCTGGAGCTTGCCACGGCGCAGAGCTATCACCTTGACGTGTGCTTCTGCCCGCTGTCCGGCGGCGAGATTCTCTACTACCCGCCCGCCTTTACGCAGGACGCCCTGCGCATCTTGCGCGAGCGCGTGCCGGCCAGCCTGCGCATCGAAGCGAGCGAGGACGACCTGCGCCACTTCAGCGTCAATGCGGTCAACCTGCATGACCAGGTGGTGATGACGCGCACCACGCCGCACCTGCGCGCCGAACTGGGCCAGCGCGGCTACCAGTTGCGCGAGGTGGACCTGTCGCCGTACATGCTGTCCGGCGGCGGCGCCTACTGCATGACGCTGCGCCTGGACCGCACCAGCGGGCCGGCCCTGGCGAGCGCCGCGGCCGACGGCGCCGCGGTGGCGGCATGAGCGCGAAGGGCGAGCAAAAGCCAAGACCGAGCCAGCAAGGGAGAACACCATGAAGGAGATCGCCATGACCCGCTTTCTGGACGCTGCCGATGTGGCGGCGCTGGTGCGCGCCACGGGCGTCGCCAACGCCATCGCGCAGATGGCGCATCACATTCGCCAGGATTTCGTGCGCTGGGACGCCTTCGATAAATCCGCGCGGCTGGCGACGCATTCCGTCGACGGGGTGATCGAGCTGATGCCGGTGAGCGACGCCGTGCAATATGCGTTCAAGTACGTCAACGGCCATCCGCGCAACGCGCAGAACGCCATGCCGACGGTGATGGCGTTTGGCGTGCTGGCGGAAGTGGCAAGCGGCTTTCCGCTGCTGCTTTGCGATCTCACGCTGGCTACCGCGTTGCGCACTGCCGCCACGTCGGCACTCGCCGCGCAGGTGATGGCGCGGCCCGGCGCCGCCACGCTGGCGCTGATCGGCAACGGCGCGCAGGCGGAGTTCCAGGCGCTGGCTTTCCATGCCATGGTGGGCATCCGGGAGATCCGCGCCTACGATATCGATCCCGCCGCAACGGCGCGGCTCGCGCGCAACCTGCACGGCGTGCCGGGGCTGAAGGTGGTGGCTGTGGACTCGGTGCGCGCAGCCGTGCAGGGCGCCGACATCATCAGCACCGTCACCGCCGACAAGACGCGGGCCACCATCCTCACGCCTGACCTGGTCGTGCCCGGCGTGCATATCAATGCGGTAGGCGGCGATTGCCCGGGCAAGACCGAACTGCATCCGCAGATCCTGCGCCAGGCGCGCATTGTGGTCGAGTACGCGCCGCAGACCCGCATCGAAGGCGAGATCCAGCAATTGCCGCCGGATACGCCGGTGACGGAGTTGTGGGAGATCTTGTCCGGCCGGGTGGCCGGGCGCACCGAAACGGGGCAGGTGACGGTGTTCGACTCGGTGGGATTTGCGCTGGAGGATTACTCCGCGCTGCGCTGGCTTCATGCCGCGGCCCACGCGCAGCATCGCGGCAGCCACGTGGAGCTGGTGGCGACGCCGCCGGATCCCCGCGATCTCTATGGCTGGATGATGGACGCCGGCGTGCCGCAGCCCGTGCGTGAGCCGCTGGCGGCGCTGGCCTGAAGCGGCGGCTCATGCGACAACGCCGCAGTCGTGCGGGTCACGAGACTGCGGCGTTGTGGCGTGCGGTCTATAGCGAGTGCCACGCCCACGGGTAACGGGCAAGGCAAGCCGGGCGGCCGGGTGACGGCCGTGCAGATAGCTGCCGGTGAAACGTCCTGGACACGGGTCTTGGCGATGTGCCGGCCGATCAGCCGGCTGCGCCCCGGGTCATCATCAGTTGCGCGCGCAGGAAGCCTTTGACTTCTTCCAGCGAGGGCGTTTTGAGGAACACCATGATGCCCCATTGCTGCAGTGCATCGGCCACGCCGTCATAGGCCTGGCGGTTGGTGATCACGGCGAAGATGACGTTCTGGCGCGCAAAGAAGTTCTGCAGCTTCTCGATGGTGGCCGACTCGGCGTCAGTGAGTTCTTCCACGTAGTACAGCACCACTCGCGGATGCGAGCTGACCGAAGTAATGATGGTATCCACCACGTCCTCCACCACCACGCTTTTCAGGGGCAAGCCCCATTTGCCCAATTGTGCGTGGATGCGTTGGGCTTCCTGGTGGTTCGGGTGAAACACCACCAGGTCGAGTTCATGCACTGACGGAAGTTCCTGCCCCACGCGCGTGGCCAGCAGGCGATGCACGGTCTCCTTATGTATGCGCCGGTGGCCGCCGTTGGTCTTCCACGCCCCGAGTTCGCCACGTTCCACCATTTTCTGCACTGTCCCCAATGACACATTGAGCAGCTTCGCGGCGGTACGCGTACTGTAGTAAGGCTTTTCAGCCAGTTCTGAATCCAGTTTCATCCGTTCACCCGTTAACTAAATACACCGCACTGCGAGAGAAACAGCAGTGACAGCGCGAGCCTTCCGCGCTGGTTTGGGCTTGGCAACGCAAGGCAACGCTAGCCATGAAGACGGTTGCATGCTGGCACCATTAGGCCTCTTGCGTAACCTGCCCTCGCATCTGGGGCGGCGGGAGCGAAGGTGCTCCCATGGTCTTGCAACGGCATGATCTATGTCACTGGTGCCTGATTCTCCCAACGGAAGAATGCCAGCCTCGAATCATATGCGGTATCGAACATAAGCGACCAGACGGCATGCCAAATATTTCGAAATCGCACTGAACGCTCCCACTTCTGGGTTTAAACGCATATTGCCGCGTTTTGGCAGACACGGGCGAGCGGGAATTTATCGCAAACATTGCATACATCTGAAGTGCTTCCGCCACGCGCGCCGAGCGTCGAAACGTATAGCGCACATGGCCACGCGGCCGCGCGGCGAAGGAATGATAAAGAGGGCGCGGGCAGCAATTTCGCCAGCCGTCAGGGATTTCGCCCGCCAGCCACTGCCACCGTTTGCCGGGCCGATGCGACTGGCAGGTTGCCGAATTCACCTTCCCCGTCTGCAGCCATACCCGGCATCGGGAGGGATTGGTGCACGGGCGCCGGCGCGCTTTCCGGGCACACGGACTCGGGATCTGGCGCGGGCAGCGCCATGGACCTTTCCAGTTCGCGTGTCTTGAGCACGATGAAGTATTCGTAGATCGACTGCAGCATGGCGTAGGTGAGCCCGGCCCGTCCATCGAGAAAGCCGCGCTTGCCCAGGTACAGGATCGCGAACTTGACGAGGGGGCGCAACGGCAGGCGGAAGAACAGTTCCTTCTGGTGCGCGCGGCGCCGGTGGAAATCCGTCGCGAACAGGGCTTCGGCCAGGCTGAACGCTGCCTCGGCGCGCCGGTTCTCGATGATCTGCATCGCTTCCAGCCCGCTGTAATTGTTGTGGCGGGTGATCCAGTGGGTCACGCCTTTGCTGAACGGGTAGTGATCGAGGTAGCCCGTCAGTTCGCCGGCCGGGCCGTCGGGAATCGACACCGGGTTTACCAGACGCTCGTAGCGCATCCGCTCCGGGCGGAACAAGCGCAGGTAGAAGGGAGATGTCTGTACATGGCGCAACCAGGTGCCGAGGAAAAAGTCGCGCCGTTGCACCCGGAACGCGACCTCGTCGCGCGGCGCGCGCACTGCGGCCCGGGCTTGCGCCACGAGTTCGGGCGTCATGCGCTCGTCGGCGTCGATGTAGAACACCCAGGGATGGCGGAAGCGGATGTGCTGCAGGCCCCAGTTCTGGTGGCTCGCCCAGTTGTCGAAGACACGCTGCGTGACATGCGCGCCAAAGCGCTGCGCGATCGCCACCGTGGCGTCGGTGCTCATCGAGTCGTACACGTGAATGTCGTCCGACCAGGCCACGCTTTGCAGGCAGCCCGGCAGGTCCTGCTCCTCGTTGCGGGTCAGGATCAGCACGGAGATGCCCGGCGCTTGCATGGGCTGGCTAGGCTGGAGACTTGGCATGTCTGACTCTCGTGCTGATGGCGCGGGCCGGGATGCCCGCGTAGACGGTCCATGGCGTGCGCAGGCTTTTGCTGACCACCGCGCGCGGCGCGATCACCGCGCCCTCGGCCAGCGTCACGCCGGGCGAGACAAAGGCTTCGGCGCAGATCCACACGTGCGCCGCAAGCACGATGGGATGGGCTACCAGCTGGAAGTTGGTGCTGTTGTAGTCGTGCGTGCCGGTGCACAGGTGCGCGCCCTGCGAGACCACGCAGAAATCGCCGATGTCGATCGGCGCCATGTTGTACAGCGTGACGCCATCGGCCACGCCGACATGGCTGCCCACGCGCAGGTTCCACGGCGCCCAGATCTTCACGCCCGGATAGATATGCACATGCACGCCCAGTTGCGCCCCGAACAACCTCAGCAGCGCCGCGCGCCATGCATGCAGCGGGCGCGGGCTTGGCCTGAACAGGCACAACCAGGCCCAGTGCCAGAGCTGGCGCTGAATCCGGTTGCCCAGCGAAAACGAAGCGCCGGTAGTCGGGTCGTTTCCTTGAAGGATCATCGTCGGTCCGCTCCTGCTGGTTGGCGGCTTCTCAATACGCGGCAAGGCCCGGCAGCCATGGAGGCGACCACGGTGCGGGCCAGCACCGCGGTCGCCGAACCCGGCCGAAGCCAGGCTTTGCCCCGCACCGGCCGCGCCAGGCACGGCAAGGTGCAAAGCGCGCGGGAAGGGGTGAAACCATAGTGGCGCGGCGTGCGCGCCGCTTCGGTGCGGCACCTCACACAAGGAAAAACGAAGCAGGAAGGAAGCGGGGGAGGGAGCGGGAGAGAAGGGGGACGCGTGGGGAGGTGGCAGCGGCAGCCGACGCTGCAAGGCAAGCCGCAACGCTAGCTGTGCGCAAGCCGTTACGGTTCAGCCGGTGGCAGCTAGCGCCGCCGCCCGGCAAACCTCAAGGCCTGTCATCTCAAAGCCGGTATTTCCTGACCTTGTCGAACAAGGTGGTCTTGGCAATGCCCAGCGCCTCGCTCGCGCGGCTGAGGTTCCCCTCATGCCTGCGCATGGCGTCGGCAATCATGGCCCGCTCGAACTGCTCCACGGCCTGCGCCAGCGGCAGCGCTGCCGGCTCGGCGGTGCCTTGCCCGGGATTGCACCCCAGTCCCAGCACATGGCGCTCGGCCAGGTTGCGCAGCTCGCGCACATTGCCTGGCCACGGATAGGCCATCAGCGCAGCGAGCTCCGCCGGCGTGGCGGGCTGCGCCTCGCGCTCGAAGCGCAGCGCCGCCTGCGCGACAAAATGCTCGAACAGCGGCGGCACGTCTTCGCGCCGCTCGCGCAGCGGCGGCAGCTCCAGCGTCACCACGTTGAGCCGGTAGTAGAGGTCGGTGCGGAACTGGCCGGCCGCCGAGAGCGCCTTCAGGTCTGCCTTGGTGGCCGCGACCACGCGGGTGTTGACCGGCACCGGCGTATTGGAGCCAAGCCGCTCCACCACGCGCTCCTGCAGCACCCGCAGCAGCTTGATCTGCATCTGCATCGGCATGCTCTCGATCTCGTCGAGGAACAGCGTGCCGCCCTCGGCGTGCTCGATCTTGCCGATGCGCCGCCGTGCCGCGCCGGTAAACGAGCCGGCCTCATGGCCGAAGATCTCGCTTTCAAACAGCTGCTCGGGCAGGCCGCCGCAATTGATCGGCACGAAGTGCCGCGCGCGGCGCGAGCTTGCTTCGTGCAGGCAGCGGGCGACCAGTTCCTTGCCGGTGCCGGTCTCGCCGTGGATGAGCACGTTGGCGGCGGTGTCGGCCAGGTCGGCGATCAGCTTGCGCAGCCGTTCGATGGATGGCGAATGGCCGATCAGCCGCGCCTGCAAGGTATCGCGCCCGGCCAGCTTCCTGCGCAGCTCGGCCACTTCGAGCACCAGCCGGCGCTTTTCCAGCGCGCGCTGCGTGACTTCGACCAGGCGCTCGGGCGAGAACGGTTTTTCCAGGAAATGGTAGGCGCCGGCCTTCATGGCCTGCACGGCCAGGCTGACGTCGCCGTGGCCCGTGACCATCACCACCGGCAGCGCATCGTCGCGCGAGCGCAGCTCATGCAGCAGCGCCATGCCGTCGATGCCGGGCAGGCGGATGTCGCTCACCACCACGCCGGGAAAATGGCTGCCGACCTCGCGCAGGGCGGCTTCGGCGCTCGCCACGGCACGCGTGGCAATGCCTTCGAGCCGCAGTGCCTGCTCGCAGCCCAGGCGCACGTCGGGGTCGTCTTCGACGATCAGCACGGTCAGCGGCGCGGGGTCGATCGCGTCGGGGGAATCGGCGTGGTTCGCGTCAGTTGCCATGGCGGCTCTCCGGGTCAAGCCTGGCCAGCGGCAGCACCAGCGTGAAGCACGCGCCGCCGTCGGGGTGATTGCTGGCCTCCAGGCTGCCGCCGACCTCGTCCAGGATGCCGGCCGACAGCGTCAGGCCCAGGCCCAGTCCCTGTCCTGCCGGCTTGGTGGTAAAGAACGGCTCGAACAGCCGCGCGAAGGCTTCCTCGGACAGGCCGGGGCCGTTGTCGCGGATGGTCAGGCGCAGCTTGCTGCCCGCCAGGTGGCTGCGCAGCTCCAGCCGGGGCTCAGGGGTGCCCGCCAGCGCGTCGAGCGCGTTGCCGATCAGGTTGACCAGCACCTGTTCCAGCCGGTTGGGATCGCACGTCACCATCAGGTCCGGCTCGATCTCCCGGACCAGCGTCGGGCGTACCGCCTGCAGGCGCGTATCGAGCAGGAACAGGGCGTTGTCCACCGCATCGTCCAGCGCCGCCAGACGGGCGGCGGTGCCGCCATTGCCAGGCTTGCGCGCGAATGACTTGAGCGCGCCGGTGATGCGCCCCATGCGCTCGACCAGGCCGATGATGGTGCCGAGGTTGGCCTGCGCGGTGGCGTTGTCGCCGCGCTCGAGGAATTTCTGGGTATTGCCCGAGAGCGTGCGCAGGGCGGCAAGGGGCTGGTTGAGCTCGTGGGCGATGCCGGTGGACATCTGGCCTACCGCGGCCAGCTTGCCGGCCTGCAGCAGGCCATCCTGGGCCTGGCGCAAGGTCGCCTCGGTACGGATGCGTTCGGCAACTTCCGCCTGCAGGTGCTGGTTGGCGGCGGACAGGTCCGCGGTGCGCTCCGCCACCTTGCGCTCCAGTTCGCCGTTGGCGGCCTCCAGCGCGGCGCGCGCAGCCATGCGCTCGCTGGCGATGCGCCGGCGCACGTTCCAGGCCGCCGCCAGCAGTAACAGGAAGGCGGTCAGCACGCCGGCCAGCGCGGCGGTGATGAGCGCAGCCACGCGGGCCTGCGAGGTATTGGTGAGCAGCGTCAGGTGCCAGTCGGTGCCAACCAGCTCGGCGTTCTGCGCCAGCATGGGCGGGCCGCTGCGCAGGCGGACCAGGGCGTCGCTGTCGGATAGCTTGCGCACCGGCGTGAGTTCCAGCTGCGGGAGCGCGGCGCGGTTGTATTGCAGGTTGCGTTGCAGCCGCTCGCGCAGCTCGGGGGCCAGCGGCTTGAGCGCGCCCAGTTTCAGGGACGGGTCGGAGGCGAGGATCACCACGCCGTTCTCGTCCGTCAGCAGCATCTGGGTATCGGCGCCCTGCCAGCGGTTCTCCAGGGGTTCCAGCCCCACCTTGACGACCGCTACGCCGCTTGGCTTGTGGCGATCGCCCAGCGGCGCCGAGAGGTAGTAGCCAGGCTCGCTGCGGGTGGTGCCCACGCCATAGAAGCGGCCCAGCTGGCCGTCCGCGGCGTCGCTGAAATAGGGGCGGAAGCTCAGGTCTTCGCCCAGGTAGCTGTCGGGGCGCTGCCAGTTGCTGGTGGCGAGCACATGGCCGCGGGCATCAAGCACGAACACCACGCGGGTGCCGGCGCGGGCATTGACCGCGGCCAGGTACTGGTTGGCGGCCTCGACGCGTGCCGGATCGTCCGGGTGCGCCAGCAGGGCAGCGATCTTGTCGTCCAGCGAGAGCAGGCTGGGCACGTAGTCATAGCGCGCCAGCTCGCTCGACAGGGCCTGCCCGTACAGGCGCAGCTGCACTTGGCCGCGCTCGCCCTGGCGCGCCAGCGCGTTGTCGTAGCTATACCGGTAGCCTATGGCGCCAGCCAGTCCGATCAGCGTCGCCAGTGCCAGCATGGCCATGAGGGGCACCCACGGACGCAGGCGCGCGGCACGCGCGGAGGTATCGTGCGTGGCGCCTTGCGGGGTAGCGTGTGAAGGGAGCGGGCCGGTCATGGGAGCGGGCGGAATGCGCAGGAAGCGAAGGCGAAGGAACTCGGTCGCGGGCAGCGAGCCCGACGGGTTAAGACTGCAGGCGCCAGCAAAAGTGCATCGTATAAAGGGGTAAGAGTAGGGGTAGGAGCGCCAATGTGCACATTGCGCGATGGCGGCACCTGCTGCGACCCCGTCTTTTACCACATCATGGTTTTCCGGCCCCCGGAAACAAAAAAGGCCCGGCCACCTGATCGGTGGCCGGGCCTTGGCGCGCTGGCAGTGTTACTTGCCGGCCAGGACCTGAACGGGTGTCAGGCCGCGGTTGCCGTCGGCAGCGGGGTCATCCGCTTCTTCGGGCACCGGCGCGCCGATGGCGCCTTCGCTTTTGGCGACGACGGTTGTGGCAATGGCGTTGCCAAGCACATTGGTCACGGTACGGCCCATGTCCAGCACGTGGTCGATCCCCAGCACCAGCAGGATGCCGGCCTCGGGCAGGCCAAACATCGGCAGCACCGCGGCCACCACCACCAGCGAGGCACGCGGCACGCCGGCGATGCCCTTGCTGGTGACCAGCAGCACCAGCAGCATGGTCACCTGCTGCGAGAGCGACAGGTGGATGCCGTACACCTGTGCCACGAACAGCGCGGCGAAGGACGTGTACATGATCGAGCCGTCCAGGTTGAACGAGTAGCCCAGCGGCAGCACGAAGCCCGTGATGCGTTCCTTGACGCCAAAGCGGCCGAGCTGCTCGATCACCTTGGGGTAAGCCGACTCGCTGCTGGCGGTGGCGAAGCCGATCATCAGCGGGGCGCGCACCATCTTGAGCAGGCGGAACACATCGCGGCCGAGGAAGAAGTAGCCACCGGCGATCAGCGCCACCCACAGCAGCGCCAGCGACAGGTAGACAGCGCCCAGCAGCTTGGCGTACACGACCAGCACGCCCAGGCCTTCGGCGGTGATCACCGCGGCGACCGCACCGAACACGCCGACCGGCGCGAAGGCCATCACATAGTTGGTGATCTTCAGCATCACGTGCGACAGGCCTTCGATGCCGGCCAGCACGGGTTTGCCGATGCCGTCCTTGAGCGTGCCCAGCGCAAAACCGAAGAACAGCGAGAACACCACGATCTGCAGGATTTCATTGGTGGCCATGGCTTCGACGAAGCTCTTGGGGAACATGTGCGCTATGAAATCGCGCAGGTTCAGCGCCCCGGTCTTCAGGTTGGAGGCTGCGTCCGCCGCCGGCAGCGCCAGGTTCATGCCTTCGCCCGGGCGCAGCAGGTTGGCCATCACCAGCCCCAGCAGCAGCGAGGTGATGGACGCGGCGATGAACCATGCCATCGCCTTCATGCCGATACGGCCAACGGCCTTGCCGTCGCCCATGCTGGCGATGCCGCTGACCAGGGTGGCGAACACCAGCGGCCCGATGATCATCTTGATCATGCGCAGGAACACATCGGTCAGGATGGACAGGTGGTCGGCGATGGACTTGGCTGCGGCGGGGTCCGGCGCGTAGTGGTGTGCGGCCGTGCCGGCCAGCACGCCAAGCAGCATCGCAATGAAAATCAGGGTGGGCAGTCGGTTCAGTTTCATCAGAAGTCGGGCCGATGCGCCCGGCCAATGGCCGGACGGCTGTTTTGCAGGGGGGGCTGGCAGCCTTCTGGCATGGCGTTGCCGTCGTGGGGACAGCGCCATGCGGCCTCAGCCGGGAAGATCAATGCCTGTTCAATCCGGAATCATTCCGGATCAATGCGTTGATCCATGCCGAACGGGCAGCGTGTGCCCGGCGCCCACCGGTGTGGTGGGCAAGGTCGGCAAGGCGGGGTCGATCATTGTTTCCTCCATTGTTTTGGGTCCGGGCCGGCGCGGGGGGAGCCAGCCGTCGACCTGTATGGCCGCTTGGGGCCGGCGCATACATTGCACGAGGCGTGCCAGGCCAACGGCCATGCCGAAGCCGCCTAAGCCACTGAAAAACAAGGGGAAATTAATGTGCGCTCGGCGCACGGTTCGGATTTCCGTGCGGGCGGGGCGGCGGGGCGTTCGGTTTTCCGAACGGGCGGTGGGGCGGAAAGTGGAACTGGCGCCCGTGTGGGCGCCAGCGAGTGATGCAAGGGGCATGGCACGGCCGGCACACGCTACCGCCAGCCACGCACGCCAGGTGACTCAGGCGTTGTCCACCGGTTGGGTCGGGCAACTCTCCAGGAACAATTCCAGCGGCATCGGCCGCCCGATCACATAGCCCTGGGCATAGTCCACGCCGAGCGAGCGCAAGGCCTGCAGCGTTTCCTCGTCCTCCACGGATTCGGCCACCGTCAGCATGCCCAGGCGATGGCCGATATCGTTGATCGAGCTGACGATCTCGCGGTCCACCGCGTTGCCGGCCAGGTGGCGGATAAAGCTCCCGTCGATCTTGAGATAGTCCACCGGAAACTGCTTGAGATACGAGAACGACGACAAGCCGGCCCCGAAATCGTCGAGCGCCACGGTGCAGCCAGCGCTGCGCATTTCGGTCACCAGGCGATTGGCCGCCGCCATGTTGTTGATCAGCGCGGTCTCGGTGATCTCCAGCTGGATGCGGCTGGCGGGCAGCACGGACTCGTGCAGCTCGGCGTGCAGGAACGGCAGCAGGAACGGCTCGCCCAGCGAATTGGCCGACAGGTTGATGGCGACCGTGAGCCTGGGCACCGCGGTCAGGCGCTCGCCGAATTCATGCAGCACATGGTGGATCACCCAGCGGTCCACGTGGCCCATCAGGTCATAGCGCTCGGCGGCGGGGATGAACGCGCCCGGCATCACCAGCTTGCCTTGCTCGTCGACCATGCGCACCAGGATCTCGATATGGCGCTCGGCCTGGTTGTGCTTCTGCAGCGCGCGGATCTCCTGGGCGAACAGGCGGAAGCGGTTCGCATCCAGCGCCGAGTGGATGCCGGCGGCGACCTGCAGCTCCTGGTGGTGGCGCTGCGCATCGCTTTCGTCGCGCCGGTACACCGAGACGCGGCTGCGCCCGGCCGCCTTGGCGGCGTAGCAGGCTACGTCGGCGCGGCTCATCAGCTCGCCCATCGGCGGCGTTTCGTGGTCGATGGCGGTAATGCCGATGCTCGCGCCCACATCGTAGACCCGCCCTTCCCACGGGAAGCGCTGGCCGCGGATGGCATCGATGATCTTCTGGCACACACGCTCGGCGTGGTCCACCGTGCAGTCCATGAGCAGCAGCGCGAACTCGTCGCCGCCCAGGCGGGCGAGCAGGTCGTCCGGGCGCACGTGGTAGCGGATCACGTGGCCAAGCTCGCGCAGCAGTACGTCGCCCGCGGCATGCCCGGCCGTGTCGTTGACGATCTTGAAGCGGTCCAGGTCGATGAAGCACAGCGCGTGATGCTGTTGCTGCATGCGCGCCGCCTCGCAGGCCTCGCGCAGCCGCTTCTCGAACCAGATGCGGTTGGGCAGGCCGGTAAGCGCATCGTGCGAGGCCGAATGGGCCAGCTCGCGCTGCAGCGCGCGGGCGCCGGTGATGTCCTGGAACACCAGCACCGCGCCGATGACCTCGCCGGTCGCCGTGCGCACCGGCGCGGCGGAGTCCTGCACGTCATGGCGGTCGCCGGTCAGGCTTTGCAGCACCGCGCCGTCCTGCAGGTAGACCGGGCGCAAGCTCAGCAGGCACTGTTCCACCGGGCTGGGGATCGGCGCGTTGGTATGCTCGTCGACGATGCGGAAGATGGATTCGAGCGGCTGGCCGGCAGCCGCCTGCATGGTCCAGCCGGTGAGCTGCTCGGCGATCGGGTTCATGAAGGTGACGCCCATGGTGGCGTCGGTGCAGATCACCGCATCGCCGATGGAGCGCAGCGTGATATGCAGGCGTTCCTTCTCCTCGAACAGCGCCTCCGTGAGGCGGCGCTGTTCGGTGATGTCCCAGTTGGTGCCGATCATGGACACTGCGGTGCCATCGTCCTGGCGCAGCACCATTGCCATGGCCCGGATGTGGCGCACCGCGCCGTCGGGGCGCTGGATGCGGTATTCGGTATCGAAGGTGCGCGTGCCGCGCACCGCCTCGCGCATCTCGGTGCTTGCCTGCTCGACATCCTCGGGGTGCACCATGGCTGTCCAGCGCTTGATGTCCGGCGCGCCCAGGGCGGGATCGACGCCGTGCAGCGCATGCATGCGCGCGTCCCACTCGATCGCGCCGCTGGCAATGTCCCATTCCCAGATGCCTACGCCGCCGGCTTCCACCGCCAGCTGGGTCCGGCGCGACAGCGCTTCGAGCTTTTCCAGCGCGGCCTTGCGCTCGTCGATGTCTTCTACCTGCGAGATGAAATGCAGCGGCTTGCCCGTTTTCTCGTCGTGCACCAGGGAGACGGCCAGCAAGGTCCAGCGATAGTGGCCGTCCTTGTGGCGGAAGCGCTTTTCTATCCGGTACGACTCGATCTCGCCGGCCAGCAGGCGCTCGACCTGGTGCAGGTCCGGGGCGAGATCGTCCGGGTGGGTGATGGTCGGGAAAGGCAGCTCCGCCAGCTCGGCGGCATCATAGCCGAACAGGTCGCAGATGGCGCGGTTGACCTGCAGCCAGCGGCCGTCCAGTCCCACCAGCGCCATGCCGATGGCCGAATGCTCCATGGCCTGGCGAAAGCGCCGCTCGCTGCCGCGCAGCTCGCTGCGGTCGCGCCGGTTCTGCTCCAGCAAGAAGGCGATGCAGATCGGGAACACCATGATCAGCGCGGTCGACAACTGCACCGACTGCAGCAGGAACGGCTCGTTCGCGCCCACGCCGAGCGATGCGGTGACCAGGCCCAGCGCCACCGCGCCGCAGATGGCCAGCAACGTCAGCAGGGCAGTGGCAAAGGGATTGGTCAGCAGCGCCGCCAGCACCAGCGGCAGCGCCATCACCACGAACGGCTCGTTGCTCTTGTACAGCGCCACACCGCCCACCGCCAGGCTCAGCAGGAGCAGTCCGGCAAAACGGGGCAACTGCGCGCGGCGGAAGGTGTCCGCGAAACGCTCGCGGGTGATCGATACCATCAGCGGCAGCAACATGACGATGCCCATCGAGTCCGCCGTCCACCAGGTCCACCAGACCGCGCCAAAGCCACTGTGGTAGGCGGTGCTGATGGTGGCAGCGCCGATGGTCGCGCCCACCGCTGGTCCCAGCGTGCTGGCCGCGCCCAGCGTCAGGGCGAAGCGCGCCAGCGGTCCCGGGCGCGATAGCGTGGCGCCGCCGGTCATGGCGCGCACCAGCCACGCCGAAAAGGCAATCTCGGCGACGTTGCCCAGCGCCAGCGCCAGCGCAATGACGGGGCTATCGCCCATGGCCGCGTTGGCCGCCAGGCCCGCCACCAGCATCCCCGCCAGCTGCCAGAGCGCATCGCCGCTGCGCTGGTGCAGCAAGATGCCGAGGCCGAAGGCATTGGCCAGCCAGAGCATGGCCACGTTTCCCGGGTAGCGCGACACGGCCAGCCCGGCCAGGGCCAGCAGGAAGAAGGCGATGGCGGCTAGCGACACGCGCTGCCAGCGCGGGTAGATGGTGGGCAAGGGGCGGACATCCAAATCTGGCGTCATGTGGCGTCAGCCTGAAGCTGCGTTCTCGAAATTGAGGCGATGGGCGGGCGTCGGGCAGGTTGCACGCACGGCCCAGCTTAATGGATCAATATAGCGGCGATGCGTCGGAAGCACGAGGCGATAAGCCCCGGTGTGTTCCCGCTATTCGGACTAGCGCCGGACGCCGTTTTGGGGTAAGAGAGTGGCCGGCCGCGAGCCGGAACCGGCCCCGGCGGCCAGTCTGCTGCCATGGCGGACTGGCGCGCTGCCGTTCCAGTCATACAGGCGTTTCCGGCATTGCCCCGCCAATGAGGGGTATTGGCGCGGATATCGGACCAGCGCGAAGCGCGCCCGCCTCGCCAGCCATGGCGGCCCTTGGGCGGTCGGTGATGAGGCGACGGCGATGACCTCGCGCCGGAAGGCATGGCCTGAGGCCGCCCGGGCGCGGTGGATGGCACCGCACGCGACTGCCCATTTTGCACTATCCTCACAAGGTTGTATGGCGTGCGCACCGCGGCTGGGGCGCACGCCGCTGACCGGCCGCCGGCGGCGCGGCGCGGCGGATCGAACCGCTGCGCCATGCCGGGGGCGGACCAGGGCAAACAGACCCAAGGAGCTCCCCCCATGACCACGCTAGATATCAACGGCAAGCCGTTGCAGGTAGACGTTGATCCTTCCACGCCCCTGCTGTGGGCGTTACGCGACAGCCTTGGCATGACCGGCACCAAGTTCGGCTGCGGCATGGCGGCATGCGGTGCGTGCACCGTGCATGTAAACGGCCAGGCCACGCGCAGTTGCGTGACGCCGGTCTCGGCGGCGCAAGGCGCGCGCATCACTACCATCGAAGGCGTCACCGGCGACAAGGTTGGCCGTGCTGTGCTCGACGCCTGGATCAAGCACGACGTGGCGCAGTGCGGCTACTGCCAGAACGGCCAGGTGATGAGCGCCGTCGGGCTGTTGCGCAGCAAGAAGCACCCGAGCGACGCCGACATCGACCAGGCCATGGCCGGCAACCTGTGCCGCTGCGGCACCTACCAGCGCATCCGCGCGGCCATCAAGGACGCGGCGCGCGCGCTGGCTTAAGGGGACGACATCATGCGAATCAGATACCTCGAAGCGCTGGCCGGCGGCAACCGCGGGCCAGCGGACGCCGGCGGCGTCGCCGCGCTGGACCGCCGCAGTTTTCTCAAGCTGACCGGCTTTGCCGGCGGCGGGCTGGCGCTCGGCATCCTGCCAGCCCAGGCCGCGCTGGCGCAGGAAGGCGCGGCGCCCAAGGCCCCGCCTTCGCCGCCGCAGGCGTTCGTGCTGATCGCGCCGGACAACACCGTCACGGTGGCGGTCAACCGGCTCGAATTCGGCCAGGGCGTGCATACGGCGCTGCCCATGGCGCTGGCGGAAGAGCTCGACGTGGACTGGCGCAACGTGCGCGCCACGCTGGCGCCCGCCGGCGATGCGTACAAGGACCCCGCCTTCGGCATGCAGATGACCGGCGGCTCCACCGCGCTCAATCACTCCTTCCAGCAGTACCGCGAGCTGGGCGCGCGCGCCCGCGCCATGCTGGTATCCGCCGCGGCCACGCAGTGGCAGGTCGACCCGTCGAGCTGCCAGGTGGCGCTGGGCGTGGTCACCTCCGGCAGCCATCGCGCCACCTTTGGCGAGCTGGCGCAGGCCGCCATGGCGCTGCCGGTGCCGCAGCAGGTCACGCTCAAGAACCCGGCGCAGTTCAAGCTCATCGGCAAGCCCACGCGCCGGCTGGACGCGCGCGGCAAGCTGGAGGCCACCACCGCCTTCGGCATCGACGTGCATCTCAAGAACATGGTGGTGGCCGTGGTGGCACGCCCGCCGCGCTTTGGCGGCAAGGTGAAATCCTTCAACGCCGACAAGGCGCGCGCGATCAAGGGCGTGGCCGACGTGATGCTGGTGCCGGTGGATCGCGGCGGCACCGGCGTGGCGGTGGTGGCCAATGGCTACTGGCCGGCCAAGCAGGCGCGCGACGCGCTGGAGATCGTGTGGGAAGACAGCGGCTCCAGCGTCTCCACCAAGGACCTGTTCGCGCAGTACAGGGCGCTGGCCGCGCAACCCGGCACGGTGGCGCTGCAGGCTGACATGGGCGCCATGTCCGGCGCCGCGCGCACCATCTCGGCGGACTACGAGTTTCCCTATCTTGCGCATGCGCCGATGGAGCCGCTGAACTGCACCCTGCAGGCCGAGGTGTCGGGCAAGGCGGTGCAGAGCGTGAAAGTATGGGTGGGCTCGCAGTTCCAGACCGTGGACCAGGCCGCCATCGGGCGCGTGCTCGGGCTGCCGCCGGCCAAGGTCACGCTCAACACCATGATGGCGGGCGGCGGGTTCGGCCGGCGTGCCGTGCCCACCTCCGACTACCTGGTCGAAGCGGCCAACGTGCTGCTGGCCTGGGTCAAGAGCGGGCATGACGAACCGCTCAAGGTGATGTGGAGCCGCGAGGACGATATCCGCGGCGGCTACTACCGGCCGCTGCATGTGCACCGCGCGCGCATCGGCACCGATGCGAAGGGGCAGGTGCTCGGCTGGCAGCATACCGCGGTCGGGCAGTCCATCCTCTCCGGCACGCCGTTCGAGGCATTCATGGTCAAGGGCGGCGTGGACTCGACCATGGTCGAAGGCCTGGTGGAGAACGACTACGGCTTCCCGCTGCAACTATCGGTGCATCACCCGCAGGTGGCGGTGCCGGTGCTGTGGTGGCGCTCGGTTGGCAACACGCACACCGCCTTCGTCAAGGAAACGCTGGTCGACGAAGTGGCCGTCAATGCCAGGCAGGATCCGGTGGCGTACCGCCTTGCGCGGCTGGACGCGGGCAAGCACGCGCGCCATCGCGCGGCGCTGCAGCTGGCGGTGGACAAGTCCGGCTACGGCAAGCGCAAGCTGCCCAAGGGCCAGGCCTGGGGCGTGGCGGTGCACGAGTCCTTCGGCACGGTGGTGGCCTATGTGGTGGAGGTGTCGCTGGTGAAAAACGAGCCCCATGTGCATCGCGTGACGGCCGGGGTGCATGCCAACCGCGTGGTCAATCCCATGACGGCCGAGGCGCAGGTGCAGGGCGCATGCGTGTTCGGGCTGGCGATGACGCGGCCGGGCTTTGCCATCGAGATCGAAAACGGCGCGGTGAAGAACAGCAATTTCCCCGACTATCCGCCGCCGCGCATCACCGATGCGCCGGTGGTGGATGTGTTCTTCGTGCCCTCCGAGGATCCGCCCACCGGGCTGGGCGAGCCGGGCGTGCCAGCCATTGCGCCAGCGGTGGCCAATGCGCTGTTCACGCTCACCGGCAAGCGCCAGCGGCAGTTGCCGTTCGTGCTCGCCTGAGCCCGGGCGCCGGGCTCAGGGCGCGCGGTTGTCGCCGGCCGCGCGCCAGGCCTGCGTGAAGCGCAGCAGGTCGTCGGCCGAGGCATCGGTGATGGCCGCGTAGCGCATGCCGTCCGACTCCCAGATCGCCAGCTGGTAGCCTTGGCGCGCCTCGATCTGCGGCGGTGCCTGGCTGCGGCCGGGGCTGGCGGCTGGCTTGCTGTCCGGCTTGTCCGTCGTGCGCAATGGCAGCACGAACACATCGATGGGGTGCTGGTTGCGGCGGTAGACCAGCACCGCCACTGGCCGCCCATGCACGTAATCGAGCCGTCCGCCGACCAGCGGGAACCCTTGCGGCGCGAGTTCCCGTACCGACGGTGCATAGTCGATCCGGCCATTGAACCAGGGTTTGACGGTGTGGCGGTCCGACGAGGCGACATCGATCGTGTGCCCCGAGATCAGCGCGCGCACGTGGCTGCTAACCATCTCGCCTTCCACCGTCGGCCCGGAGCCATCGCTCAGCGCGTACTGGACCATGCCGATGCCCAGCGTCGCCACCGTCAGCGCGGCCATGGCGGCATTGGCGGCGGGACCCCATTCGAAATAGCGCCGCATCCGTTGCCACCATGCGCCACCGTTGCCGGAGGGCGCCGCCGCAGCGCTGGAGCCAGTCGCCTGTGGCGCTGGCGTGGCCTGGGCTGCGTCCAGCGCCGCTGTCACCCGCGCGCGCAGGGCCGGCCCCGCGCGGTGGTAAGGCGCATGCGCGCGCAACACCGCACGCAGTTCGCGCAGGTGGGCGAGTTGCGCGGTGCAGGCCGTGCATTGCGCCAGGTGCTGCTCAAGGCGCAAGGCGTCGCCCGCGCCGAGCTCACCGTCAGCACTGGCCTGCAGCAGCAGGCGGGCGTCATTGCAGTTCATGGCCTGTCTCCCCGGCAGGTTGCGCCGGCGTGGCGCGGATGGTGGTTGCCGCGGCGGCCCTGCCCGTTGCCGGTGCGGTGGACAGGGTGCCTGCGGCGCCAAGGTCGGCGCCGCCCTGGTTGCCGGCGCCGCGCGAGCCTTCCGCGCGCAAGGCGAGCACCGCCGCCGCCAGCAGCTTGCGCGCGCGTGCCAGCCGCGACATCACGGTGCCCAGCGGGATATCCGCAATGACGGCGATATCGCGATAGGGCAGATCCTCCAGTTCACGCAGCACCAGGACTTCCCGAAAGGCCAGCGGCAGGCGCTCCAGCGCCACATGCAGCAGCCGGACATCCTCGGCGCGCAACAGCCATTGCTCAGGGCTGTCGCCGTGGCCATCCTGCCAGCCGGGCAGCGGCTCGCCATCGAAATGCGCGTCGTCGTAGCCCGCGCTCTCGGCCTGGCCCGGCTGATGCCGCTTGCGCCAGGCGGTGAACCACGTGTTGCGCACGATCGCCAGCAGCCACGCGCGTGGCTGGTCGCCCCGGAAGCTGTCAAAAAAGCAGAAAGCCCGCAGGCAGGCTTCCTGCACCACGTCATCGGCCTCCACGGGGCTGCCCGATAGCCAGCGGGCCAGGTTGTAGGCGGCGTCGAGGTGCGGGAGCACCAGATCGTCGAAACGGCGGCGCTGGTCGGCAGCGTTCACGTCACTCCTTTGGCTCGGTGCCCGGGTTGGACGCATCGCGCGCCGTCCCCGTTCATTCCGTCTCTGCCGCGTATACCGGGGATGCATTGAGTTTATTCCCGAATCTCACTGCCACCACGTAAAAAAAACTTCGCCGGCAACGGGAATAAACACGCCGGCGCGCCGGTATGACAGGCAGGTCCCCAGCAACCTGATCAATCCGATCAATCCGATCAATCCGATCAACAGATGGAGCTCAATATGCAGCGAGCATGGAAGCGGCGCGATTTTCTCGGGCTTGCCGCGTGCGCCGGCGGCGCGGTGTTTGTGTCGGCATTGCCCGGATGGGCCGCCGGACGCGACGAAGCGTTCTATTTTGTCCAACTCTCGGACGCGCACTGGGGGTTCCAGGGCCCCCCCAATCCCGACGCGCGCGGGACCTTGCCCAAGGCGGTGGCGGCGGTCAACGCACTAGCCGAGCCGCCGGATTTCCTGATGTTCACCGGCGACCTTACCCACACCACCGATGACCCCGCCGAGCGCCGCAGGCGCATGCGCGAGTTCCAGTCGATCATCGCCGCGCTCAAGGTGCCGGTCGTGCACCTGATGCCGGGCGAGCACGACGCCAGCCTGGACCAGGGCGAGGCCTACCGCGAACTGTTCGGGCCCACGCACTATGTGTTCGACCACAAGGGCGTGCACTTCATCGTGCTGGACAACGTGTCCGATCCTGCCGGGCGGGTGGGCGCGGCGCAGCTCGACTGGCTCGCCGCGGATCTTGCGCAGCAGCCGCAGTCGGCGCGCATCGTGGTGTTCACGCACCGTCCGCTGTTCGATCTGTATCCGCAGTGGGACTGGGCCACCCGGGACGGCGCGCAGGTCATCGAGCGGCTGATGCCGCATCCCAACGTGACAGTGTTCTATGGGCACATCCACCAGGAGCATCACCACATGACCGGGCATATCGCGCACCATGCGGCGCGCTCGCTGATGTTCCCGTTGCCGGCGGCGGGGTCGCAGCCGCAGCGCTTGCCGGTGCCGTGGGATCCGGCGCAGCCCTATCGGGGATTGGGCTGGCGGGAAGTGGAAGCGGGCAGGGCATCGGGGGATTTCGGGATCGAGGAGAAGCCTGTCAATGGTTGAGCGGATCGTGCCACGCCGCTTTGAGCTGCTTTGGGTTGCTTTGAACTCGCTATCAGGAGTTGGTCATGTCAGTCATCGGACGGGAAGGAATCAGCCGCAGGCGAGCGCTGTGCTGCTTGCTGGCGCTGGCGGGTGGGACGCCGCTGCTGCGCAGCGCGGCCGCCGCGCCAAGGGTGATCAAGGTGCATGCGCGCAAGTTTGTCTTTACGCCGAACCGGATTGCGCTGCGGGTCGGGGAGCCGGTGGTGTTCGAGCTGACCGCGCAGGATGTGATCATGGGGTTTAGCGTGCCGGATCTCGGCATTCGGGAGGATTTGCCGCCCGGCAAGGTGGTGCGGGTTTCGGCTTTGCCTAAGGCGGCTGGCAGCTTTGGGTTCTTGTGCGATATTTTTTGTGGGTCCGGGCATGAGACGATGAATGGGGTGATTGAGGTGAGTTAGGTTGTTGCGACTGCGGCTGCGACTGCGGCTGCGGTTGCGGCTGCGACTGCGACTGCAACTGCAGCTGCAGCTGCAACTGCAACTGCAGTTTCACCGCCCCTGCGGGGCGGCGACCTACTTTCTTGTCTTGCCAAGAAAGTAGGCAAAGAAGGCGCGCCGGATGGGGCGACTACCCCCTCGGGCTTCGGCGAAAAGAGCGGCCGGGACCCAAACTCGCATCGCCTTAAGGCGATACTCAGACATGGGTCCCTCTTTTCCGCTCTTTTCACCGAAGCCCGAGGCGCCCCATACGGCCTAGGTGAACCTTGACGGCTCGCTTCGCATCGCCGTGGGTGATTCCCGCCCTTTCGGGCGGGAATCACGGCTACACCAGTTGGTTGATCTTGTCGTTGGTTGGCTCTGTGTTTACCTTAGTGTGAGGGCTACCACCGCCGGTGATTGGGTAAATGCTATGTGCGTGGTTGGCCTTCACGGCAGCACGGCGCGCAGGCGATCCAAGCGGGACGGCGGCAAGGCAATCGAATCACCATCTGATGCCTCGATGCCGTAGTAGACAGCCTTGCCGTTCAGGTCCCAGTCAAGAATCTTTTCGTCTGCTGTATAGGTGCGCTCGGCGAGCACGGTGTCCTCGCCGTTTCGAAAAATCCGTAGACGCACTGTGACAAGTCCCTTCCAGTAGTCAATGACGCATTGCTCCGCGACATAGGTGCTGTTGTCCGACTCGTGACGGGTGCAGTGGTTGGCGGTCGCTCGCAATCTCGCATTTTGTATGTAGCAGACAAGAAGAACGAGTAGCACGACATAGATAGTCCAGCGCATTATTCTGGTGACTCTCATATCTCAAACTCCATCACAATCGGACGATCCAACTTGATAATCCTCCTGTTGGAAAACAGCAGCAGGTCACCGCCTTGTTTGTGTTCTGCCTGCCATTTCCTGAAGTCTTTGTTCTGTACCGGGTGGAACACATTGCCTTTCGTTAGTCGTCCGTTCCCTGCTATCGGATGCAACAACCAGTCATCGCCCCGTTTGGTAGCCAGTTCAACATTGAGCCGAAAACCGCATAGGGAATCAATCAGACAAATCCGAATTCATCCTCGACGCTTGCAAATTCTTGCAATCGACAGAAGCGTCGGAGTGCGGGAGCGTGGTGTAGCAACGAGAGAGGCCCCCGGCATCGCACGAACACCGAGAGGCAAACCAGCCTTTTCCGAGTCGCCGAAAGTCAGCGGTGCTTGACACACGGTTGCACTCAGCCGCGCACGTAAACGCCGATAAAACAATCGCTTGGTTGGCGGTTTACCTTATGAAGGTTCGATTTTCCGGGTTCCCGTCCCCGCTTGCGGGAAAGGGGGGCGGGGCCGGGGGAGAGGGCAGGCGCTTGCAAGAACCGGGGGTCGCATTGACCGGCCCTCAGTCTCCTTCCCCGGCAGCCAGCACGCGCTGGCGCTCGCGTTCGCCCTGCGCGCTGCTCGCGTGCTCACGTCCCTCGCGCCGGGCCTGCCGCCGTTCCTTGCGGTTCACATACCAATAGTGCGCGCGATCCAGGTAGAGATACACCACGGGCGTGGTGAACAGCGTCAGCGCTTGCGACAGCACCAGCCCGCCCACCATCGCAAAGCCCAATGGCCGCCGCAACTCGGAGCCAGCGCCATGCCCGAGCATCAGCGGCAGTCCGGACAACAGCGCGCACATGGTGGTCATCATGATCGGCCGGAATCGCAGCAGGCACGCCTGGTAGATGGCTTCCTCCGGTTTCATGCCGTGGTCGCGCTCGGCGGTGAGCGCGAAGTCGACCATCATGATGCCGTTTTTCTTGACGATGCCGATCAGCAGGATGATGCCGATCAGCGCGATCACGCTGAGGTCATAGCCGCCGGCCAGCAGGATCAGCAGCGCGCCCACGCCGGCGGAAGGCAGGGTGGAGAGGATGGTGAGCGGATGGATGTAGCTTTCGTACAGCAGCCCCAGCACGATATACACGGCGATCAGCGCGGCGGCGATCAGGTAGGGCTGGGAGGCAAGCGAGGCGCCAAAGGCCTGTGCCGTGCCCTGGAACGAGCCGGAGAGCGTCTGCGGGCGTCCCATGCCGGACAGCGTGCTGTTGATGGCCTTGACGGCGTCACCCAGTGCCACGCCCTTGGCCAGGTTGAACGAAATCGTGACGGCGGGGAACTGCCCCTGGTGGCTGATTGACAGGTAGGCGGTGCTGTCGGTGTCGATCTTGACGAAGGTGGACAGCGGCACTTGCTCGCCGGTCAGCGGCGAGGTCACGTACAGCTTGCTGAACAAGCGCGGGTCGTCCTGCAGCGCTGGCGTGGCTTCCAGGATCACGTGGTAGCTGTTGATCTGGGTGAAGTACTGCGCGACCTGGCGCTGCCCGATCGCGTCGTACAGCGTGGAGTCGATCAGCGCCGGCGTGATGCCGAAGCTCGAGGCGCGCGCGCGGTCGATGGACAGGCGCGCGGCGGCGGCGGCGTTCTGCTGGTCGGACGCCACGTCGGCGAGCTGGGGCAGGGCGCGCAGGCGCTCCAGGATGCGCGGCGCCCACTGGTTGAGCTCATCCAGGTTGGAGTCCATCAGCGTGTACTGGTATTGCGTGCGCGACAGCCGCCCGCCCACGTTGATGTCCTGCCCGGCCTGCAGGAACAGGTTGGCGCCCTGCACCTGCGCCAGCTTGGGCCGCAGCCGCGCGATCACTTCGTCGGCGCTGGCGGTGCGGCCCTCGTCCTTGGGTTTCAGGCTGATGAAGAAGTTGCCTGTGTTGAGCGTATTCTGCCCGCCGGTCATGCCCACCGCGGCGACATCGGGGTCGGCGCGCACGATATCGGCAAGCTGCACCATGCGCGCGTTCATCGACTTGAACGAGGCGTCCTGCGCGGACTCGGCGATGCCAAACATGAAGCCGGTGTCCTGCTGCGGGAAGAAGCCCTTGGGTATGTAGATGAACAGCGCCACCGTGGTGGCGACCGTGGCGATGAACACGCACAGGGTGAAGAACTGGTGGCGCATCACCACGTCCAGCCCGCGCTTGTAGCTCGCCAGCATGGCGTCGAAGCCGTGCTCGAACCACTGGTAGATGCGGCCGTGATGATGGCCGCGCGGCGGGGTCAGGTAGCGCGAGCACAGCATCGGCGTGAGCGTCAGCGAGACCAGCACCGATACCACGATGGTGAGCGTGACGGTCACGGCGAACTCGCGGAACAGCCGCCCCACGATGCCGCCCATCAGCAGCAGCGGGATGAACACCGCCACCAGCGAGACCGAGATCGACACGATGGTGAAGCTGATTTCCGCGGCGCCCTTGAGCGCGGCGTCCATCGGCGCCATGCCGTCTTCGACGTGGCGATAAATGTTCTCCAGCATCACGATGGCATCGTCCACCACGAACCCCACCGCGATGGTGAGTGCCATCAGCGACAGGTTGTCGCGGCTGTAGCCCAGCAGGTACATGCCGCCGGCGGTGCCCATCAGCGCCAGCGGCACGGTCACGCTCGGAATCACCGTGGCGGCCACGTTGCGCAGGAACACGAAGATGATCATCACCACCAGCGCGATGGTGAGCACCAGCGTGAACTCCACATCGGCCACCGAGGCGCGGATGGTCTGGGTGCGGTCGGCCAGCGTGTTGACGTTGACGGTGGGGGGGATCGCGGCCTGCAGGTGCGGCAGCGCGGCGCGGATGCGGTCCACCGTCTCGATCACGTTGGCGCCCGGCTGCTTGGTGATGGCCAGGATGATGGCGCGCCCGTTGTGGAAGGTGTTGTCCGCCGGCGCGGCGGCGCCGGCAAAGCCCCAGCCCGCCAGCTTGGCGTTTTCGGGCCCGTCCACCGCCACGCCGACATCGCGCACGCGCACCGGCGCGCCGTTGCGGTAGGCCAGCACCATGTCGTTCCACGCTGCCGCCTTGGTGACCTGGTCGTTGGTGTAGACGTTGAAGGCCTTGGTGGCGCCATCGGTGCTGCCGGTGGGCTGGTTCACCGTGGTGGCGGCAATCACGCCGCGCAGGTCCTCCAGGCTCATGCCCATGGCCGAGAGTTTCTGCGGATCTACCTGGATGCGCACCGACGGCTTTTGCTGGCCGCCAATATTGACCAGCCCGACGCCGGAGATCTGCGAGATCTGCTGCGCCAGCACATTGTCGGCGAAGTCGTTGACCTCGGTCAGCGGCAACGTGTCGGACTGCACCGCCAGCACCAGGATCGGCGAGTCGGCCGGGTTGATCTTGCGGAAGGTCGGGGGCGTGGGGAGGTTGCCGGGCAATTGCCCGCTGGCGGCATTGATGGCGGCCTGCACGTCCACGGCGGCGGCATCGATGCTGCGGTTGAGGTCGAACTGCAGCGTGATCTGGGCGTTGCCCTGCGCGCTGGTCGACGTCATTTGCGTAAGCCCGCCGATCAGCGAGAACTGGCGCTCCAGCGGCTGGGCCACGTTTGACGCCATGGTCTCCGGGCTGGCGCCGGGCAAGTTCGCCGACACCTGGATGGTGGGGAAATCCACCTGCGGCAGCGGTGCGATAGGCAGCAGCGGCCATGCGGCCACGCCGACCAGCAGCACGGCCAGGGCCAGTAGCGAGGTGCCGATCGGGCGCTTGATGAAGATCGCGGAAATGCTCATGGCCGTGCGTTCCCGGCGCGGTTGGCCGGGGCACCGGCGGCTGGCGCGGAGGCGGGCGCTGCGCCGGCATCCGCGATGGTGGTGGCCGCGGCCGTCTCGTTGACGCGAGTGCCGGGCTTGAGCTTGTACTGCCCGTCCACCACGACCCGCTCGTCGACCGCCAGCCCCTTAGCCACGACGGCCTTGGCGTCCTGGGTCTCCGCCACCTCGATCGCGCGGGACGCAACCGTATGGTCCGCCTGCACCACATAGACATAGGTGCCGCTCTGGCCGCGTTGTACGGCGGCGGCAGGGATGGTCAGCGCCTGGTTGCGCTCGCCGAGCACCAGCCGCGCATTGACGTACTGGCCTGGCCACAGCGTGTGCGACGGATTGGGAAAGCGCCCTTTCAGCTGGATGGTGCCGGAGGTGGTGTCGATGGTGTTATTGAGCAGGATCAGCTTGCCTTGTCCCAGCAACTGGCCGCTGGCGCGTTCGCTGGCCTGCACCACGAGCGGCGCGCCGCTGGCCTGCATGGCGCCGTTGATGCGCTGGAATTCGCCGTCGGGCAGCGTGAACACCACGTCGATGGGGTCGATCTGGCGGATCACCACCAGGCCGTTGGCGTCGGCGGCGTGGACGATATTGCCCGGGTCGACCAGGCGCGCGCCAACGCGCCCGGACAGCGGCGCGGTGATGGTGGTGTAGTCGAGCTGCACGCGGGCAACGTTGACCAGCGCTTCGTCGGTCTTCACCGCGGCGGCCAGTTGCGCCACCTGCGCGCGCTGGGTATCCAGCGTCTGCTGCGTGGTGGCGTTTTCCTTGATGAGGCCCTCGTAGCGCTGCAGGTCGAGGCGCGCATTGGCGAGCTGCGCTTCGTCACGCGCCTTTTGCGCCATGGCCTGCTGCAGCTGCGCCTGGAACGTGCGCGGGTCGATCTGCGCCAGCAACTGCCCGGCCTTGACGTCCTGGCCTTCGACAAAGCCGACGCGGTCGAGCTGGCCGTCCACGCGTGGCTTGACCGTCACCGTGGCCATGGCCTGCACCGTGCCGACGCCGGACAGGCCGATCGGCACGTCTTCGCGCTTGACCTGCGCGCTGGTTACCGAGACAGCCGGCGCCGGCGGCGCCGCCCGGCGCGGCGCCACCATGCGCTTGAGCGGGCCGACTGCGAACCACACCACGGCTGCCAGCGTGAGCACGGCCAGGCCGATCAGGACGGGATTGCGGCGGGAGGACTGAGTCGCCATGGATTGCCTTGGAAGTGGTGTGCCGATGTGGATCGGGCTATCGGGGAATTGGGGGATCCGGGGATCCGGGGATCCGGGGATCAAGAGATCACGGTTGCGCCAGCGCATCGCTTTGCCAGCCGCCGCCGATCGCCTTGACCAGCGCCACGCTGGCGGCAAGCTCCCGGCCACGCAACTGGATCGCGGTCCGTTCGTTAGACAAGGAAAGGGCCTGTGCCGTTACCACCGAGAGGTAGGAAGCCGTGCCAGCGCGGTATTGCGCCAGGCTCACGCGCTCGGCCACGCGGGCGGCGTCCACCGCCTGGTCCTGCACCACCACTTCCTGGTCGAGCACGCGCAGCGCCGAGAGGTTGTCTTCCACCTCCTGCATGCCGCTGAGCACGGTTTGCCGGTACGCCGCCACCGCCCCGTCGTAGGCCGCCACGGCCTGGTCGTTTTGCGCGTTGCGCAACCCGCCGTCGAAGATGGTGCCGGCCAGCGCCGCGCCCAGCGACCACACCCGGCCGGGCGGCCCGAACCAGTTGGCCAGGCTGCCGCTGCTGGCGCCGCCCACCGCGGAGAGCACCAGCGACGGGAAGTACGCAGCGCGCGCCACGCCGATATTGGCATTGGCCGCCGCCATGCGGCGCTCGGCCGCCGAGATGTCGGGGCGGCGCTCGAGCAGCGCTGAAGGCAGCCCCGGCGGCACCGCCAGCGGGCGCATCGAAAATGCCTCTGGCGCCAGCGTGAACTCGGCTGGGGCGCGCCCCAGCAGCACGGCGATGGCATGCTCCAGCTGGTTGCGCTGCACGTCCAGGTCGATCGCCTGCGCTTGCGCCGCATTCAGCGTGACCTGCGCCAGCGCCACGTCGGCCGAGGTAGCCACGCCTGCGCGGAACTGGCTCTGGGTCAGTTTGAGCGATTCTTCATACGCGGCCAGGGTGCGGGCATACAGCGCCTTGAGCACATCGGTGACACGCAACTGGATATAGTCCTGCACCAGCTCGCCCTGGATCGTCAGGCGCGCGGCGGCAAGGTCGGCGGCACTGGCCTGCGCGTTGTCGCGGGCCGCTTCGATGCTGCGTCGCACCTGGCCCCACAGGTCGATCTCCCAGCTGGCATCGAGGTTGGCCACATGGGTGTTGGACACCGCCTGAATGCCCAGCGTGTTGGTGCGCGCACGCCCCACGCCCACGCCGGCGCCGAGCGTGGGAAACAAGGCGGAGCGCGCCGCCTGCGCCAGCGCGCGGGATTGCCGGTACTGGGCCTCGGCCTGGCGCAGGCTCTGGTTGGCTGCATTGGCTTGCCCCACCAGCTCATTCAGGCGGGCATCGTCGAAGCCCACCCACCAGGCCTGGGTCAGATCCACCGGGCGAGGCTCGGCGATCTTCCATTGATGATCGTCCGGCACGGCCTCGCGATACGCGGCGGGGGTCTCGACCGGGGCGCGCTGATAGTCCGGCCCGACCGCGCAGCCACCCATCCAGGCAGACACCAGGGCGAGGCAGAGCAGGCGCGGCGAGAGCAAACGCGCGGCGTTCATGAAGGCGAGAAGCAAGCGATAGTCATGACAGACTTTTGTGGGGCAATGCCGTTGTTTGTCGTTTCCTGCCCGGGCTGCCGGGTTGGTTTCCGCACGTATGCACGCCGGGCGCGCGGCGTCGCGCAGGCGGCTCATATGGCAAGGATAGTGCGGCGCGGGAATGTGTGAAACGCGCTGCGCATTACTGAATATTTCAGTTGCTTACGCCGGTGCGGTGGGTGACCCGATGGTTTGCGCCGGCAAGTGGAGCGCGTCATACATCCGCGGATGCGGCATCCGGCGGGCGCGCGTGCCTGTTACGGTATCTTGCAGGGGGTGGATGCGGCGTTGTGCGGCGCGTCAAAGGGCGAGTGAACGCCAGCGCCGCAGTGCGCACCCCGGCGCCGCGTGAGCCGCCACGGGCGGGCTGCCGCAGCCTGTTGTAATCTTGTGTAATTGTGCGCCAGCGAGCCCCGGCGGGTTGCATTTGCTGCGCCTGCCGCGTAGAAAGTAGGTGTCAGGCGGTCGCGGCGGAAGGGCTGCGGCAATTCGTACGGCCGGCCGACGCATATCGACGCATATAACGACATGACATCTGGACGACGAGCGGGAAGGCGTGGCCATGGAGACCGATCAAGAAAGCACCCTGACGTACGCGCTGCTGACAGTGCCAGCGCGTGCCGCCATCTGCCGCGCGCTGCTGGAGGCGGGCGAAGCTGGCATGCCGGCGTTCGACCTGGCTGGCGTCGCCGGGCTGAGCCTGCCGCGCGCCAGCCACCATTTCAATGAACTGATGCAGGCCGATGTGCTGGCCCTGGTCGTGCGCGACCGGCAGGTGATCTATGTGCTCAAGGCCCGCCGCGCGGTGAGCCTGGCGCTGGAGTATCTCGACAGCAGCGGGTTGTTGTAGGCCGCCGGCCGGCATGGCTGCCGCGCCGGGGCTGTTAAAATGCGCGCCTGCGCGCCAAGGGCCTCCTGTTGTCCGGGTGGCCCTTTTCGTTTTGACGGTTCCCCAGCAAGAAATCTCCCACCCATGTCAGCCCTGGAACGTTTGTTTGTTGCCCTGGAAGAGCACGGTTGGGCAGTGTCCGACGACCTCATCGACACCACGCTGGCGGCGCGGCTGCATGCCGAGAGCCGCGCGGCGTGGGAGGCCGGCCTGTTCCATCCGGCCCGCATCGGGCGGGGCGAAGCCACCGCCCGCGACGCGGGCATTCGCGGCGATTCGATCCTGTGGCTCGACGACGCGCCCGCCGGCGCGGCCAGGGCGGATTTCCAGGCCTGGGCCGCGGGCTTGCGCGAGGCCTTGAACGAGCGCTACTTCCTGGGCTTGAAGCGTGAGGAATTCCACTTCTCGCACTATCCGGTCGGCACCGCCTACAAGAAGCACGTGGACCAGCATCGCGCGACCCTGCATCGCAAGATTTCGCTGGTGCTCTACCTCAATCCTGAATGGAGCGAGCGTGATGGCGGCGAACTTGCGCTCTACGGGCAGGACGACGGCGCCACCGAGTTGCACCGCGTGCTGCCGCAGCGCGCGCGGCTGGCCGTGTTTCGCAGCGACCTCGTTCCGCATGAAGTATTGCCCTGCCACAAGACGCGCTGGGCACTCACCGGCTGGTTCCGTACCGATCAGGCCTGAACCTCCTGAACCCCCTGAGCCGCCTGAGCGGCATCAGCAGCGTAACCAGCAACCCGGGGAAAAGGCATGAGCACACGACCGCAGCCGCACGAAGACGACACCGCCGCTGGACAGTTTTCGGCCGAGCTCGAAGCACTGCTCCGGTCGCATGCCATGCGGCGGCAACTGGTCAAGGGTGAGGTGCTGTTTACCTACGGCTCCAACCCGGACGCGCTCTTCTGCGTCGAGCGCGGCGCCATCAAGGTCAGCAGCACGGCGCAGAACGGGCGCGAGGCCGTGGTCAGCCTGTTGGAGCCCGGTCAGTGGTTCGGGGAGGTCTCGCTCTTCATCGACGCACATCGCGTGTACGACACGCGCGCCGCACAGGCTAGCGAACTGTTGGTGATTCCCGCCGCCACCTTCCATGCGCTTGTCGCGCGCGAGCCGCGCTGGCTGATGGAGTTCACGCAACTGATCTGCCGGCGCTACCGCAGCGCACTGGAGTGGATCGACGAGGTGATCCTGATGCCGTTCCCGGTGCGGCTGGCGCGGCGCCTGCTTGCCGTCGAGCATGCGCACGCGCTGTCCACCCGTGGCATGCCGGGTGTGCGGGCATCCGGCGCTCCCGCCGCGCTCAAGCTCTCCCAGGAAGACCTGGGCCATATGCTTGGCGTGTCCCGCCAGAGCGTCAACCGGCAGCTCAAGGACTGGGAGAAGCAGGGCGTGCTGCGCCTGGAATACGGGCGCCTGACGTTATCCGACAAGGCGGCGCTGCAGGCCATCGCCAGCGAGTCCGCGCCTGGCACGTAGCGTGGCAGCTTGCGCTTCGTCGCAAGAATGAAATAACCGGCGGCTATGATCGTGGCGGGGCCGGCGGATACTTCTCCCTTCGCGGGGATGGCAGGTTTTTTGACGAAATCCGTGTCTGCATGGCCCCGTCCCGCTTGACGGCGATGGCTGCTTCCTGCCTTTCCTCCTTTTGTCCCTTTCGCGCCGCCGGCGAAAATCAACGATATTAACGATATATACTGTTTTGATACCACTGCGATCAAAACAGGAGGATGCATGGCAACGGTTTCGAATGGGCGCACGCGTGCGCCCGCGCCCGCCGCGGCGCAGAAAAAGGCAGCCGCCGCAGTGAAGCCGCCGGTCACGCACGCCGGTAAGGCGCAGAGGGCAGGCAAGGCGGCCAAGGCTGAAGCGGTCAAGACCGTGCCTGCCGCACCGAAGGTCGGGAAAGCAGAGAAGGTTGAGAAGGCACAGAAGCCTGCCAAGGCCAAGGTCGTGCGCGACAGCTTCACCATGCCGGAGTGGGACTATGCCAAGCTGGCGGAACTTAAGCGGCGCTGCCTGAACGGCGGCGCGCACGTGAAGAAGAGCGAGTTGCTACGCGCCGGGCTCAAGATGCTGGAGTCGCTGCCGGAGCGGCAGTTGCTGGCCGTTGTGGCCCAGGTCGAGACCGTCAAGACGGGCCGGCCCGCCAAGCGCAAGGCGCGCGACGCGGCTTCCGGGCAGTAAAGCCGCGGCGTACATTGCGTGGCACCAGGATGGATTCCGTCCAGGTGCGCGCCGTATTTTGCGGGTTTCATGAATAGTTGATGACAGCCTCAACCATCCGCCGATTCGGTCGTTAAGATGGGCAGGGCTTACCAATCCTGAAGCCGGACCGACCAGGCGCTGCCTTGCCGGTCCGCCGCTTTTCAAAGCCTTCACCGTTTCTTGCCGGCGCCATCGTCATCCGCAGAATGAGTCTCTTCAGGCCATCTTTCTGGTGCCCGTTTTCCGTGTTCGCCGTCGTCACGGTGCCGCTGGCCGAGCCACCGCGGGAACGGCCTCCGGGCGATACGTCCGCGCGCCGTGAAGCGAATCCCGATGCGCGGCGAGACCTCCTCACGGTGCCCACGCCTGCGGTCCGCTAGCCTGGCCGCAGCTGCCCTGGCGAGGCATCGTTTCGTTGCGCCGCAAGGCAACTCATGGCCCGCTATCTATCTGGAAAAGGCTCGCAAAGCGCCTATAATCATGGTGCATTGCACCAATTTTCCTGTTGCCATCCTGCTGTGCCGGATGGAACCATGCCCCCTGTCAACCTGAGGTAAATCCATGTCGCCGTGTGAGCGATGCAAGCGCCAGGCCGGCAGGCCAGGACACCTGCCGCCGCACGAGGATCTTGTGGCCGCGCGCGCCAATGCGCGGGTCCGGGACGGCGCCGCCTATGCCTACCGCTGCCGCCAGTGCGGCTGCACGCTGGTGCTGCGCAGTCCCAGCCGGGAAGTGCCTGACTACTGGGCCTTGGAGGGGCGGGCGCCTTCCGCCTGACGTTGACGGGATGCCGGCCCGCCGCAGGCGAACGCGCTATTGTTGCCGCCACACTGGCGTGCCATCATCGCGCAGCCGCCTGCGACTTGCCTGGCTGCGCCGAATCCGACATCTCCCAAACATAACGTCAGCTACGTCAGCAAATTCCCCGGATGGATTGGAGCGATATCAAGATCTTCCTGGCGATCGCCCGCGCCGGCACCCTGGGCGGCGCCGCGCGCGCGATCGGGCAGACGCAGCCGACCATGGGCCGCAGGCTGAAGGCGCTGGAGGATGCCGTCGGGCATGCCTTGTTCCAGCGCACCAGCGACGGTTATGTGCTGACCGATGAAGGGGCTGCCGTGCTCGCCCACGCGGAGCGTATCGAGGCAGAGGCGATTGCTTTCGAGCGCCAGCTGTCCGGCCAGGCACGGGAACTGGACGGCATGCTGCGGATATCGTCGTCCGACTGGTTTGGCGTGCACATGCTGACGCCGGTGATCGCGGATTTTATCCGCGCCCATCCACGCGTCGCGGTGGAACTGGTCACCGATGCGCGCTTGCTCAGCCTGGCACGACGCGAGGCGGACCTGGTCTTTCGCATCCGCGCGTTCGACGAGGCCGATATCGTGCAGCGCAAGCTGATGCACATGGACTACGCGCTCTACTCGGCGCCCGGCGTGGCACCGCCGCGCGCGGGTGATGGCGAGGGCCATGCCCTGCTGACGCTGGATGCGGGCTTCGCGGATTTGCCCGACGTGGCCTGGATGCGCAAGCTGCTGCCGAACGCCCGGGTGGCATTCGGCAGCAACAGCCGCGAGGCGCAGGCCAAGCTGTGCGCGGCCGGCGCGGGGCTGGCTGTTCTGCCCTGCGCGCTGGCCGAGCGCCTGGGCGGGCTGCAGGCCATCGACATGGGCGAGGCGCCACCGGGGCGCGACGTCTGGGTGGGCTATCACCGCGACCTGCGCCGCCTGGGGCGGCTGCGCGCCTTCCTGGATGCGACCATCGAGCGCCTGGGCAATCGCGCAGACGCTTAATTCCCGGCAATCTCCACCACTAGCTTGCCCTTGGCTGTGCCCGTCTCGATGGCGCGATGCGCGTCGATGGCGCTGCCGAGCGTGAAGTGCCGCGCGTCGAGCCGCACGCAGAGCTTGCCCGCATCGGCCAGCCGCGCCGCTTCGCGCAGGATCTCGCCGTGGTGCGCGCGGCCCTTGCCGGTGAGCAATGGCAGCAGCGTGAATACGCCCGAATACGTGGCCGCGCGAAACGATAGCGGCGCCAGCGCGTGCACGCCCCAGCCCAGGCAGCTCACCACATGGCCGCCATAGGTGCGCGCCGCGAGGAACGAATCGTCCAGCACCGTGCCGCCCACCGTGTCGTAGACCACGTCGAAGCCCTCGCCCGCGGTGTATTGGTCGACATACTGCGCGACCGATGTCGTGGCGTGGTCGATCGCGGTGGCGCCATAGCCTTCGATGATCGCCTTCTGCGCGGCCGAGCCCGTGGCATACACCTGCGCCCCGAGCGCGCGGGCGATCTGCACCGCGATATGCCCCACGCCGCCGGCGCCGCCATGCACCAGCACCTTCTGGCCAGGCTGCACGCGCGCGCGGTCGACCAGGCCTTCCCACGCGGTGATGAACACCAGCGGCAATGCGGCGGCTTCGCGCATCGACAGCGCGGCGGGCTTGCGCGCGAGCAGGTCGGCATCGACTGCCGCGTACTGCGCTAGCGATCCTTGCAGGCCGCCCACGCCACCGGTCATGCCATAGACCTCGTCGCCGGGCGCGAAAGCCGTCACGCCCGCGCCCACGGCTTCGACCACGCCGGCCAGGTCCAGTCCAAGCACGGCGGGCAAGGGGTGGCGGGCGTGCCCCGCCTGGCCGGCGCGGATCTTGGTGTCGAGCGGGTTGACGCCGCTGGCCAGGATGCGCACCAGCACCTGGCCGGGGCCGGCCACTGGCCTGGGAAGCTGGACGGCCGTGAACGGCGCGCCCGCGGATTCGACGATGAGGGCCTGCATGGCGGCTTGGGACATGATGCGCTCCGGATAAGTTGGCGATGAACTAGCGAAGGGGTGGCGAAGGGTTGGTGTGACCATTCTTGGCCAGGCCGGCGCGCTCGTAAATCAACGCTTCTGTACTCTTGCCATGCAGTTTTGAATGGGCTGGCTTCTTGTTATGTCGCCGTGGACGTGGGTGACGTTGAGGATAGCGCAGCCGGCGAACGTGCCGCCGGCAACACCACGGGTGGCATGTGGCGATCCGCCGCCGAGGCATTGGGTTAGTGATCCATGGGCAACTTTTCTTTCGGCGAAATCTGCCCGAATTCCAGTGGGACGCGAATAAAGATCCCGCCGCGCGGCCAGGCCCCATCACGATTTTCACAATTTCAGGGTAAACACGTATCAAGTCGTCGACTTGAAAACGCTATCCCCCGTCCCTATAATTAGCACTCGCTGGGGACGAGTGCTAACAGACCTCTCCCAGCGTACTAATTCTGCTGGCCGTCAGTGCTGGCGGTCATTTTTGTGAACCTGAAATCACTTTTTGTACCAAGGAGTCCGTATGAATCTGCGTCCTTTGCACGACCGCGTGATCGTGAAGCGTCTGGACAATGAAACCAAGACCGCTTCCGGCATCGTGATTCCCGACAACGCTGCCGAAAAGCCTGATCAAGGTGAAGTGCTCGCCGTGGGCCCCGGCAAGAAGGACGACAAGGGCGTTTCGATCGTCCTCGACGTCAAGGTGGGTGACCGCGTGCTGTTCGGCAAGTATGCCGGCCAGGCCGTGAAGGTGGATGGCCAGGAACTGCTGGTCATGCGCGAAGAAGACATCATGGCCGTGGTGAACAAGTAATCCACGCACCCCATTCGTACAGATTTAGGAGATTCAGAACATGGCAGCTAAAGACGTAGTATTCGGCGATGCCGCCCGTGCCAAGATGGTCGAAGGCGTGAATATTCTCGCCAACGCAGTCAAGGTTACCCTGGGCCCCAAGGGTCGTAACGTGGTGCTGGAGCGCAGCTTCGGCGGCCCGACCGTGACCAAGGACGGCGTGTCCGTGGCCAAGGAAATCGAGCTGAAGGACAAGCTGCAGAACATGGGCGCGCAAATGGTCAAGGAAGTGGCTTCCAAGACCAGCGACAACGCCGGTGACGGTACCACCACCGCAACCGTGCTGGCCCAGTCGATCGTGCGCGAAGGCATGAAGTATGTTGCCGCCGGCATGAACCCGATGGACCTGAAGCGCGGCATCGACAAGGCTGTGGTGAACGCGGTTGAAGAGCTGAAGAAGCTGACCAAGACCACCACCACCAGCAAGGAAATCGCGCAAGTCGGCTCGATCTCCGCCAACAGCGACGAAGTGATCGGCAAGCTGATCGCTGAAGCGATGGACAAGGTCGGCAAGGAAGGCGTGATCACCGTGGAAGACGGCAAGTCGCTGGCCGACGAGCTGGAAGTCGTGGAAGGCATGCAGTTCGACCGCGGCTACCTGTCGCCGTACTTCATCAACAACCCGGAAAAGCAAGTTGTCGCCCTCGACAACCCGTTCGTCCTGCTGTTCGACAAGAAGATCTCGAACATCCGCGACCTGCTGCCGGTGCTGGAACAAGTGGCAAAGTCGGGCCGCCCGCTGCTGATCATCGCTGAAGACGTCGAAGGCGAAGCCCTGGCGACCCTGGTGGTGAACAACATCCGTGGCATCCTGAAGACCGCCGCTGTCAAGGCTCCGGGCTTCGGCGACCGCCGCAAGGCCATGCTGGAAGACATCGCCATCCTGACCGGCGGTGCAGTGATCGCTGAAGAAATCGGCCTGACGCTGGAAAAGGCAACCCTGCAAGAACTGGGTCAAGCCAAGCGCATCGAAATCGGCAAGGAAAACACCATCATCATCGACGGCGCCGGCGACGCAGCCTCGATCGAAGCACGCGTGAAGCAAATCCGTGCCCAGATCGAAGAAGCGACCTCGGACTACGACCGTGAAAAGCTGCAAGAACGCGTGGCCAAGCTGGCCGGCGGCGTTGCAGTGATCAAGGTTGGCGCAGCCACCGAAGTCGAAATGAAGGAAAAGAAGGCACGTGTGGAAGATGCACTGCACGCAACCCGTGCAGCCGTGGAAGAAGGCATTGTCCCCGGCGGCGGTGTGGCCCTGCTGCGCGCTCGTGCTGCCATCGCTAACCTGACCGGCGACAATGCTGACCAGAACGCTGGCATCAAGATCGTGCTGCGCGCCATGGAAGAGCCGCTGCGCCAGATCGTGCTGAACGCTGGCGAAGAAGCTTCGGTCGTCGTGGCCAAGGTCATCGAAGGCAAGGGCAACTACGGCTACAACGCCGCCACCGGCGAGTACGGTGACCTGGTGGAAATGGGCGTGCTGGACCCGACCAAGGTGACCCGCACCGCGCTGCAGAACGCTGCTTCGGTCGCTTCGCTGATGCTGACCACGGATTGCGCCGTGGCAGAACTGCCGAAGGATGAGTCGGCTCCGGCAATGCCGGGCGGCATGGGGGGCATGGGCGGCATGGACGGCATGATGTAAATCTGCCGGCCTGCCAAACGGCAGCCTGCTGTACCCGCATTACCCATAGTAGCAAAAACCCCCGCTGGCGCGAGCCGGCGGGGGTTTTTGTTTATGGGGCGACAGTACCGGCCGAAGGGGCGCCGTCGCGGGAAAGGCTTACAGCTCCACCGTGTAGCACCAGTCGAAGGCCGGATTCTCCGGTTCGCCGGTCTTGCGGCGGATATAGCCGCGCGGGTTGCACACCACGCGTGCGTTCTCAAGGCGGTAATCGAAGCCGGTATGCGTATGGCCGTGCACCCACAGGTCGGCCTGCGCAACCAGGTCCGGCCTGCGCGAGATAAAGCCGGCGGAAACCAGGTCGTGGGAGAAGCGCGGGTCGAGGCTGCCGAGATCTGGCGCATGGTGGGTCACCACCACCGTCTTGCCGGCAAAGGGCGCGGCGAGCTGCGCCGCCAGCCAGGCGCTGGCCGCTTCGTGCCGCGCCAGCGCGTCGGCCGTGGTGAAGCGGCGCCGCTGGCCGTCGCCATCCGCCACCTCGATCAGGCGGTGGTCCACCATCACGCCAGCGCAAGCCAGCATCGACTCCTCGCGCCGGCCGGTGCCAAACAGCGCGTAGTCGGTCCACCAGGTGGTGCCGATCACGCGCACCGGCTCGCCTGCCAGGTTGTCAAAACAAGCCACCGCGTCATTGAGCACGCGCACATGCGGCGCCGCCCCGGCAGCCTCCGCCATCTCCGCGTCCACTTGCTCGAAGGCGCTCTCGTAGTACTCGTGATTACCCGGCACATAGACCACCGGCCCCGAAAAGGTGCGCGCGGCCCAGTCGACGCCGGCACGGCCATTGGCGATATCGCCGGCCAGCACCACCAGGTCGGCGGGGCAGTCGGGTATCGCCGCCGGTATGTCGTGTTCGAGGTGCAGATCGCTGAGGATGCGGATCTTCATGGGGTCTCCATGCGAAATGCCGACGCGCCGACGGCAAGGGGCCTGCCTGTATTCTTCATGCGAGCGAAGACCTGGTCAAGCGTCATGGGCGCGTCGCGCCGTTCACCTCCCGCCGGCGGGCATACTGGCTATTAGTGCCACCAGCAAAAATGCCCGGACAAAGTCCGGGCAAGACTGGCTCCCTGGCATTGCACCGGGAGACAATCGAGGGAGCGACGTTCAGTCAGGCGAGGCTAGCTAACTCACTGGCCGGACATGGTCGGCAGCAAGACCCGATAAATCTGGATGAATGCGGGTCCAAGCAACACCAGCAGCAGTGTCGGGAAGATCATGAAGATCAAGGGGAACAGTAGTTTCAGCGCAATCTTCGCGGCCTGTTCCTCAGCACGCATGCGGCGCTTGGTTCGCAGCATGTCGGACAGCACCCGCAGCGACTCCCCCAGGCTCGTGCCGAAGCGATCGGCCTGGTTCAGCATGGATGCGAATTTGTCCACGTCATCCACACCGGTGCGCAGCGCCAGGTTGGTCAGCGCCTTGTCCTTGGCGAAGCCAGAGCGCAGTTCCAGCAGCATCAATTGCAGCTCGTCGGCCAGCACCGGGCAGCGCAGCGCAAGTTCATCCGCCACGCGCATCAGCGCCGCGTCGAGCCCGAGCCCGGCCTCCACGCAAACCGTGAGCAGATCAATCACGTCCGGAAACTCCTCGAACACCGCGCGCTTGCGGTTATCCACCTTGCGCGATAGCACGGCATTGGGCAGGTAGTAGCCAATCGCACCTAGTACTGCCAGGAGCGCCACGGTCTTGTACTGCCCCTGGAACGCCGGCATGCCGCTCACCGCTACCAACGCCAGCATGGGAAGCCCGATGGCCAGCACCGTCTTGGCGGCGAAGTAGAGATGCGGCGCAGCGCTGCTGCGCCAGCCGGCGTTCATGAAGCGCACGCGCATCTGCGAGCCTTCCCAACCCTCCTTGGGCAACGACAGGCGGGACACGGGCCTGGCCCACCGCACCAGGTTGTCGAGCCAGGCATTGTCCTGCCCCGTGCCGGCTCCCGTGGCCGTACCGACTATCTGCCCCAGCCTCTCGCGTGCCCGGCTTGGCGTGAATGTCAGCAGCAGACCGAACACCGCGCCGAACGCCGCCACGAAAATGAGAACCAGCATCAGGACCTGCTCTGTATGGACACCTTGCATGATCGCCTCCGGAATCGAGAATTCTGCCTGCTTCTGGGTCGCGTACATTCAGACCCGGATACGGATGATCCGGCGCATCCAGACGACGCCGAGCGTCATTCCTCCCAGCGCCATCCCGACCATCTTGAGGCCTATCGGGTCTTGCCATAGCACTGTCATGAAATCCGGATTCACCACGAGAATCAGTCCCGCGGTGGCGAACGGGAGCAGGCCCAGTATCCAGGCCGATAGGCGCCCCTCTGCCGAGAGCACCTTGATCTTGTCGAACAGCTTCAGGCGTTCACGCACCAGGTTGCCGATCGTGTCGAGAATTTCGGCAAGGTTGCCGCCGCTCTCGCGCTGTATCAGTACCGCGATCACGAAGTAGCGCAAGTCGTTGATCGGCACTCGCATTGCCATGTTTGTCATTGCCTCGTCGAGAGCGACTCCGTAATTGATCTCCTCAAAGGTAGTCCGGAATTCGCGGCCGATCGGGTCTTTTACCTCCTGCCCCACCATCCCCAGCGCACCCGAGAAGGAGTGCCCCGCACGTAGCGCGCGGCTGATCATGTCGACAGCATCGGGCAATTGCGTCTCCAGTTGCTTGAGGCGTTTATGCCGAAGTGCGATGACATGCCAGACAGGCAATGAGCCAACCAGTAACGCGCCCAGTACCACCAGTCCTGGTGGCACGGGCAGCAGCGGCACGAGCGCCAGCGTGCACAGCGCGACCAGCCCGCAATATCCGAGTAGCTGCGCAACCGACCACGTGCTCCCGGATTGCTCGAGCCATCGGTCGAGCCCGCCGACGCGAGGCAGCATCAGCAGCCAGCGCTGCAGCAACGGCGTGTTGCTCAGCATGCGCCCCTTCAGGATCGACAGGGTCTCCGCGCTCACCTGCCCGCCGGCCGACAGCGACCGCAGCCTGGCCTCGATCCGCTTCGCCGCCGGGCCGTGGTAATTGTTCCACCAAAGGTAGGCGCCTTCGATGCAAAGCACCACCGCAGCGAACAACAAGATGATGAAGGCATAAAATATGAAGCTCATTTTCTTCTCCCCACATTCTCTGTGCCGCTGGCCGGTTCAGACGTCGAAGCGCTTTGCCGGGTCATAGGTTTCGTCGGGCAAGCCCACGCCGAACACGCGCAGGCGTTCGGCAAACTTCGGGTACACGCCTGTGGCGCGGAAGTGCCCGTTGACCGTGCCATCCTGGGCTACACCGGTACGCTGGAAGGTAAAGATCTCCTGCATGTTGATGATCTCGCCCTCCATGCCGGTGATCTCCTGGATGCTGACTATCTTCCTGCGCCCGTCAGTCAGCCGTGACGCCTGCACAATGACGGTGATTGCCGAGGATATCTGTTGCCGGATTGCCTTCGGTGGAAGATTGAGGCCGGCCATGCTGACCATGTTCTCCAGACGCGTAAGCGCATCGCGCGGTGTATTGGCGTGGATGGTGGTCAGCGAACCCTCATGGCCGGTATTCATTGCATTGAGCATGTCCAGCGCCTCACCACCTCGCACCTCGCCCAGGATGATGCGGTCAGGACGCATGCGCAGCGCGTTGCGTACCAGGGCGCGCTGCGTGATCTCACCCTTGCCTTCGATATTCGGTGGCCGGGTTTCCAGTCGCAGCACGTGCGGCTGGCGCAACTGGAGTTCTGCTGCATCCTCGATGGTGACGACGCGCTCGCTCTCGGGAATGAAGCCCGACAGGATGTTCAGCAGCGTGGTCTTGCCGCTGCCGGTTCCGCCTGACACCAGCACGTTCACCTTGGCGTGCGCTAGCGCTTGCAGGAGTTGCGCCATCGGCGGCGTGAGGCTCTTGAGTTCGACCAGGTTGGCTACCTGCAGGGGATTGACGGCGAACCGCCGGATCGATAGCAAGGGACCATCGATGGCAGAGGGGGGAATGATCGCATTGACGCGCGAGCCGTCCGGCAGCCGCGCGTCCACCATCGGACTGGTTTCGTCAATGCGCCTGCCGACCCGCGAAACGATCTTCTCGATGACTTTCATCAGGTGTGCATCGTCGTAGAACGTGACATCGGTGAGCTCCAGCTTGCCGCGCCGCTCCACGAAGGTCTGTTTCGCCGTGTTGACCAGGATGTCGGAAACCGTAGGGTCTTGCAGCAGTGGCTCAAGCGGCCCGAAGCCGAACATCTCGTCGTAGACCTCCGAAGTGAGCAGCCTGCGCTCGGCGTCATTGAGCAGGATCTTCTCTTCCTCGATGATGCTGCTCACCAGCATGTTGATTTCCTGCCGGACCTGCTCCTGGGGGAAGCGTGCCAGCCGTTCCAGCTCCACACGGTCCAGCACCGTCTCATGGATGGCCCGCTTGAACGAGCGGTAGTTCGCCGGAGTCGGCGGGAACTGGATTGCCCCATGGCCATTGGCGATGAAGGCAGGCTGGCTGGGGCTCGACAGTTGATCGCGGATTGACATGATGATCTCCGGTAAGGGAATCAGGAACTCGGTGGCTCAGGTTGCGCGCGTGCGCAGCATCAGCTTGCGCAACGGCGACACGCTGTCTTGTTGCGCACGGCGCTCGGCTCCGGTTGCGGCAACGAACTGCGTACCCAGTGCCAGGATCGCCTTGGCGATGGCGCTGCGTTTGTGGGATTTTGCGACCGGCTCTCCGTGGCTGATTGCCTCGTCGACAGCCGAGGAATCGTCGGGCAGCGCGTGGAAGATCTTCATGCCAAACACGTCGCCCAGGGCCGAGCGAGCCAGCGCATTGCGGCGGCCCTCGCGATTGAGCAAGATGTGGACCTTGTCGGCCGAGTAGTGCAGGGCGCGCAGGATATCAAGCAGGCGGCGTCCCGGGCGGGCAAAGGCAATGGTTGGTTCGACGACGACGCAGATGCGATCGCTGCGATCCAGCAGGCCGATGGACAGAGGGTCGAGCGCCTGTCCGATGTCCACGATCACAAAGTCGTAGACCGGCTGGACCACTGAGAGTATCCACTCGAGTTTCTCTTTCTGAATCTGGCTTGCCTTGATCGGGTCGGTGGCGCCGGCCAGGATGTCGAAATTGCTCTCGACATGCGTCAGGCAGGCATCCAGGAACGCCGCATCCATCCGCTCGATCTGACTGCAGATTTCCGGGAGGGTGGAGGGCGGTGGCTTGTCGCTGACAAGGTAGGTCAAGTCTCCGAACTGCCGGTTCAGGTCGATTACCAGGACGCGCTTTCCCAACTGGGCGCCAAGCGCATACCCGAGATTGCTGGCGAGGAAGCTGGTGCCCGCGCCGCCCTTGCATGAAATGAACGAGATCACTTGCGCCAACTCGCGATTCCTGGGCACATGGCTGGCCTCCACCCGCCGCAACGCCTCCGCCAGTTGCGTCCTGTCCAGCGGCCACGCGAGGACGTCGCGCACACCCGCGCGCAGGGCCTTGATCAGGCAGTCGGAGCTCGGGTTGGGCGTGACAAGAATGCAAGGCAGTTCGGGGTGCTGCTCGCGCAAGGCTTCGATGCTATGCATCTGCGATGCCCCGACGACGGTTTGCTCGATGATGAGGAGATCGGCCAGCTGCATCTGGCTGCCATGGAACGGAAAGCGGGCCGGTCCTTCCAGGAGCGACATGGTCTGGAAGTTCCCGATCCCTGCGCTCAGGCGGGAAATCTCGTCAAGTTTTTGGGCATCTTCCGATGCGATCAGGATCTTCAACATGGTGCGTTCTCCAATCTCGGGCAATCTAGCTGCAAACCGATCCACCGCTTGACGAGTTCATGCTCTCTCGGGACAGCGTGGATGTGAAGGGTGGCATGGTCAGCGTGATCGGAAGCAAGGGGATGAACGTGCGTACCGAGACGTTGGATATGCTGACGGTTGCGCTCTGGCAGGTGCCCCGCGCGGTGACCGCATCGGAGTCGCATCCCGTTGGCAGATAGTTGAGCTGGATGTTGGAGGCGCTGAGCAGCGGCAACAGTGAGCGCATCTTGGTCTTGATGATCGCGTCGTCGGCGTCGCAGACGATGGCCATGCGCGCGCCAAGCCGTGTGGCCTCGGCTGCGGAGTTCCAGTAAAACAGCACGCGGGAGAACTCCACGATGCCAATCAGCAGGGGGAAGAAGATGCCGGCTATCAAGGCGAACTCGACAGCAGTCGCGCCGCGCTGCCGCGCGGGCCGGAGGAAGTGGGTTCGCGTTTTCATAGTACCTGCCTCATGACGGTAGCGATGTCGGTGAAGGTCAATCCGCTTGCATTGATGAAGGTCTGGATGGGCGAGTACGTATATCCGGTGATCTTTACCGTGACGAGGTTGATCGTGCCGGCCGGCGTGCCAGTGCCCGCGCTGTTGTCGTAGGTGCTCACGTCGGCGAATGACATGCCGGGGCAGCCTGATGCGTCGACCCGATCGCAGATCACTACCATCGATGTAGTGAGGCCGGTCGAGAGCGCTGAGCCCGAGCAGCTGGTATTGCCGTAGACGGCCAGGCATTTCGCCGGCCCCGTCGGATAGCTGATATCCAGCGGGGAGAACTGCGACAGGTAGCGGGCGGCGGAGCGCGTGCCTTTGGTCAGGGTGTCGAACTGGTAGATGGCGCGCCCGAATTCCGCCACGCCACAGACCATAAGCAGCATGGGGACCAGGAGAATGCCGAACTCGACGGCCGCCACGCCGCGATGGCGCGCCAGGAGCATTTTTCTTGTCTTCATGATCTCCTCCTATTGCACGAGAACCGGCACTAGCGGTCCTACGCCAGTACCTGCTCCAGGGATGCCTTGCGTCGCGCAGGGGCTGCCTGGCGCGCTTGAGTCGCCCCGGTACTCGAGCCGTACGGAGTCGATGTTTCCGCCGGTTTGCATGGGCTCGATCATCAGCAGGCAGGCCCAGCTTTGCACCGGTGCGCTATGGTTGCCGGGGTTTGCGAAACCGGAGCAGTCCACAATCGGTGCGAGCACGAGGCGACGATCCGCGCCGCTCTGGTACGAAGCGGCGGGGGCGGGATTGCCCTGTGTGCTCAGCCCGGTAACGGAGTCGCCCTGATAGGCACGATAGGCCTTGCGCGCGGCAAGGAAGTTCGGCTGGGTCTTGCCCGATGTATCCACGGAGCTGCCGTCGTAAGCGCTGCTCTTTGCCGTCCAGGTGGTGTCGTTGTACGTGAATCCCGTAAAGTCGGTCACGCCCAGCACTTTCGAACCTTTGACGATGCCGAAGCGGCTGTTCCAGTCATCCGCCAGGGATGCCTTGTTGCCGGCAGATCCGATCAATGTCCCTTGGGCTGGCAGGTTGCACTGTCCCGCGCCGTCGAGTTGCTTAGCAATCTGGCTGGCGCTGTTGCCTCCGCTCAGGTCCGCCCAGCCAAAGTTGCCGCCCCCGTAGGTGCCCTTGTTGCTGGAGTCGAGCTTGGTCACCAGCCACTGCCCGGTGGTATAGGGGGACTGTGGCGGGCTGATGGTGCTGGGTTTGCAGACAAAGACGGGGATGGCGCAGGTCGTCTGTGCCGAGCCGGTGGTCGCCACCGCGAACGAGGCGACGGTTGTGGGCCCGATGCTCACACCCGGCAGGAAGTTGAGCACCTGGGCGAACCAGTTGGCAATGCCGGCGCGGCTGACAGAGCATTTGACGTACTTGATGCTGGCGAGCGGGTAGGTGACGCTGTTCTTGTCCAGGAAGGGGTCGGCCAATGCGTCGCTGTATGTCACGCTTTGGTTGGCGACAAGCTGTACCGACTCGCTCTGGAACAATGCCATGTTACGTAGGCCGGCGGTAATGCCCGCTGCTTCCGAGACGGTGAGCGGAGTCGCTCCCGTCAGGTCGCGAGCGGCAGCCAGCGCGCAGGCATCCGCGCCGTTCTGCAGTTCGCTCTTGGCGACGTAGAGTTTGCCCAGGTCGAGCGCCAGGCCGAGGAAGCCCACCAGCATGACCAGTGCGATCGCAACGATGATCGCTACCGCCCCGCGCTGCCGGGCGCGATGGCTCGACAGCGCGGTCCTGCGAAGCATTGATTTGGACATGATGAGTCTCCCCGAGCAAACCGATTTCAGCGCGTTCCCGCACCGCCCGCCATGCCGATGCCGCCGTAGCCCCCCGCACCGAAATCCATGCCACCTGCAGCGCCGGTGCCGGCGGGGCGCAGGCGTATCAGCGACCGCTCGTAGTTGGTCATTGCGGCCACGGCGGTCTTGCCATCGGTGCCCGTCAGCGATGGCAGTCCAGCGGGCGCGTCGGGGTTGATGATCTGGGAGCGCGTCACGGTGGTAACGGCCTCGCCAAAATGCTTGTCCCAGTTTGGCGTCGAAGTCATGCAGGCGGACAGGGTCAGATTGCCAAGCACTGCCAGCGTGACAGCGGCGCGGCGCGCGTACTTCAGGTTCTTGTTCATGGTGGTTCTCCTCGTGGACGGACGCTTCGGCAGCTCAGTTGGCGCTTGGTGTTTCGGCCGGGCGGGCTTTGTCCGGCGCCAGGCCGCCGGGGCTGGCAGTGGTAGCGGCGCGCGCCTGCGCCAGCCGTGCCGCGGTGGCTTCGATGCGCGCGATGCGCGCCGCGGCAGCGTCTGCCGGCGGAACGCCCGCAGCACTCGCCCGGGGCGCGGGCGGGGAGATGACGGGCACGTCATCCAGCGGCTTGGCTGCCGGAACCATGCTCAGCGGAGCCTTTGGTGCCTGCGGAGCGGGCGCTGCCGGGACCGCTGCCGGCGCGGGAGCTGCCGGGGCTGGCTGCGAGGGCGTCGGGCTCGGTGCGTCAGTCTTCTTGCCGGAGCCTTCCATATTGCCCATCAGGTAGAGCGCGAGCGGGTTCGGTGTCGAGAAGCTGTCGGTTGGCAGCGGATAGGATGCGCTTTGCATGGGTTGGACCAGGTGCGGGGTGATGATGAACACCAGTTCGGTCAGGTCCTGCTGGAAAGACGTGCTGCGAAACAGCGTGCCCAGCACGGGAACCTCGCCGGCGCCCGGCAATGCCTTTAGCGAGCCGCGTGCGCTGTTTTGCAGCAGGCCGCCAATGGCAAAGCTCTCTCCGTCCCGCATCTGCACGGTGGTGGAAGCGCGGCGGGTGGTGATCAAAGGCAGGATGGTCTGTCCCGTCAGGCTGCTGCCGCTGACCGTGGCGCCGGTGGGCGAGAGCTCGGAGACCTCGGGCGCCACCCTGAGATTGATGTGCCCATTTGCCAGTACGGTCGGCGTGAACTTCAGGCCAACGCCAAACTCCTCCTGTTGCAGGGTGATGGTGGATGCACCACCGAGGGCATTGCTTTGCGCCACCGGGATATAGATCTTGCCGCCAGCGAGGAAGCTTGCTTCCTGGCCGCTGATGGTGACCAGGTTCGGCTCGGCCAGGATCTTCACCAGACTGTCATTCTTCTGCGCATCGACGGCCACGTTGAAGGGCCGGTTGTTCGCCTTGTTGGCGAAGATGGCCCCGGACGCGCCGCTCAGCAGCGAGGTCACCAGGCCACCGCTCCAGGAGCCGAAGCCGCCCTGGAGGTTGACCGCCGAACCGAGTTGATTCAGCAACGTCTTCGACACTTCGGCCACCTTGACCTCGAGCATGACCTGCTGTGGCGTGTCAACAGACAGCATGTTGAGGACGCCGCCTTTCTTGTTGCCTTCGCCCTGCGCCGCCGCGGCGTACGCATAGGCGATCTCCATGGCCTGTTGCGCGGCCTGCGCATTCGAAACGCTTCCTGAGAGCACCAGGTTGTCAGCGGCTGTCAGCACGCGGATCTGCGATTCGCCGGGCATCAGTTGCGCCAGCGAGGTCTGGAGGCCGCCGGCGTCTGCATTGACCACCACGTTGATGATGCTGCAGCCGCCACTGCGTCCTTGCACGATCATGTTCGTGGTGCCGACGCTGCGGCCAAGCACGTAAAGGGTTTGCGGCGACACCATGGTGGCCTGGACTACATTGGGGTTGCCGAGCGTGCGGTTGCGTACCGGCTCTGGCAGGGGGATCAGCGATGACTTGCCGACCGGCACGATGATATTGCTCTCGTTGCGGATCGCGCCGGTGCAGTTCGGCCCACGGCTGTCCGCGGGCACGGCGGCAGCCGGCGCGGGCGCCATGCTGATGGTCATCTGCACCGGGCCGCCGGCAGGCGCGCCCATGGCCGCCTTGGCAGGCGCCGCGGTGGTAGATTTGGCGATGGCGCCGGCTTCGAGCGCCACCTGGGCAGCTGCACCCAACGGTACGCACAAGATTGCACCCGCGACGCTCGCGAGCGCAATGGCTCGGGCACCACTCAGGACTTCCGTATTGACGTTGTTCATTTCGTGTCTCCCCCCGGAGAGGCTGTACATCGCGCCTAGAGTTGCCAAATAGAATCTGGCTGGGCGGCCGCCCTGGCCATCAGAAACATTCAACACTGCCCTGGATGCCGGCCAGCACACCGATGCAATGGCCTGGCCTGGCCGGTGTCGCTACGAGCGGGCACGGTCTTGCCGGCGCGTGCGGCGCATTGACCGTGACCACCTTGACGGGCTGTTCCGTCGGCGGCGTGCCGAGCAATGTGATCTTGGTGGCGCCACCGGTGCTGACCGCGGCGACGTCGACCTGGTTGCGCAGGACGAGCGACAGGGTGCCCACACTGCGGGCGACGTCGAGCTTCTCTGCCTGCTCGGGCGTGACTTCGAGCGTGACGGCATTGACGACTTTCGGCTGGGTGTCGTCGCGGCTGACTTGCTGGGCTACCGCCAGCACCAGGATTTTTTCCAGCACGATCTTGGAGATGCTGCCATTGCCCGCGCCCTTGGCCTCGGTCTCGTTCGTGTTGACAATCACGTCGACGTGATTGCCTGGCAGGGCAAAGCCCGCCACCCCGACCACATCATTGACGCGTACGGTGATGGCGCGCCTGCCCTGGCCAATCACGGCAGAGAGTCCACCTTTGGTGCCCAGCGGAGCGAGCTTGGCGTCGAGAATCGGCTCTCCGCGTTGGACACTGGTACGAACCACGCGCCCCTCGAGGGATTTGAGGTCCTCAAACGCGCCAGGCGGCACGCTTCCAGCTGGCCAGCTCACCAGGCTAAGTTGCGCATTGGTGAGCGGTTGTCCGAGATTCAGGTCGCCGGTTGCCACTACGACCTGTTTGAGAGAGCTGGAAGATTGTTGCACCAGCCATCGCGAGGCGGAGACGACCGCCGCGACCCCCGCGACCAGGGCGATGAACAGCATCAGAATTGCTCGAGCGTTTTTCATGATGACTCCCCTTACCGTTGTTCGTTAGACAGCATGCCTGCACTCAACTGGCGGCCTGAGGCGCGGCCTGCCATGCGATCCCCATGCCGCAGGGACGCGTGGATTCGGGTACTGCCTGCGCACCGAAATAGCACTTCCAGGCGCCGCGCAGCGCGTCCTGCGTCACCTGCGGCGGACCGCGGTGGTAGAGCACGCTGGACGCCACCAGCACAAGCAGGTCACGTGGAATGCAGGCCAGGAGCGGTGTCCTGCTGGGGAAGTGCAGTCCCTCCAACAGGAAGTCGAATGCCGCTTCGGTACTTTCCAGTCCGACGTCGCTGGTGGCGCGCAGGTACACCTCGCGGTAGTCATCGCTCGACAAGGGGCCGATGAAGAGCTTGCTGCCGAGCCGCCGCAGGAATGCCTCGTCGCCCAGCTGCTGGGGATCCAGGTTCGTCGAGAACACCGGCCACACATCGAACGGCACCGTGAATCGCACGCCGGTCTGCAGCGAGAACATGTCGACGCCGCGGTCCAGGGGCACAATCCAGCGGTTGAGCAACTCGCTCACGCCTACCAGTTGGCGCCCAAGGTCATCGACGATGTAGATGCCATTGTTGGCTTTCATATGCGGTGGCGCCTGGTAGAAGCCCGACATGGCGTCGTAGCGCAGGTCCAGCATGGACAGCGTCAACTCGCCCCCCGACAATACGGCGGGGCGGTGGCAGATGGTCCAGCGGCGATCGGTCGAGCGCTGCTGCAGCGCTGCGTCGGCGGTATCGAAAGGGACATGCACGAGCGGGTCAAAGACCTGGATGATCTCGCCGGCGACGGTAATCGCGTGCGGTACCGGCACGGCACCTGGCAGGAGCTTGCCAAGGCGCTGTGCCAGGTAAGTCTTGCCGCTGCCGGCGGGGCCATACAGCATCAGCGCCCGGCCGGTATTGACTGCCATGCCCACCTCGTCGAGCAGGTGAGAAGGGATGACCAGGTCGCCGAAGGCCGCAGTCATATCGTCCCTTGATACCGATGCCTGGCGCACGGAGTGACGCTGGACGGCAGCGAGATACGCGTCGAGGGTGACCGGCGCTGCGCCGACATAGCTGCTGCGCGCAACCAGTTCGGCGGCCCTGGCATACCCCGCATCGGTCAGGCGGAAGCGTACGTCAAGGTCGCTTGTGCCGCGGCGCGCCACCTCTAGCATGCGCTCTTGCACCGCGATGCTGGCGATCTCGTGGGTCACCATGGCGGGCAACTTGAGGGTGTCGGCCAACTGGGCGAGCATGGCGCTGCGATGCAGGTAGGCCGCCTTCATCAATAGTCCCACCAACAGTGTGACGTCGATGCCGGTGTCGGCGACCGTCCTCGGCGCGGGATGCCACGGATGCATCTGTTCGCGCCTGGCATCGTCCGGGCTATCGGCTTCGATGCCTGGCGTGGGTGCCCGCTGCGCAGTTCCCGATGTTTTGTGTTCGATCATTGCTCCCCCCGTCTATTGGCTGGTACGGCCTTACAAGTCCAATTTCAGTTTCTTGTTCAGGTGAGTCATGGCGAATGGCTGTCGTTACACGGAGGCGAACAGCACGCTGATCGTGCCCGCGGCAATGGCCACGCCGTAGGGCAGCGACCCGACCGACCATGACGATTCGTTGCTGGCACTGCTGTCCTGGGTGAGCGCAGGCCTGATCCGACCGAGCGACGTCAGCATCAAGGCAAGGTTGTGGCGCAACTGACCAAGGCTGCCACGCCACAACGTCAGTGACAGCGCCCACACCCCACCGGCCACGAAGGTAGCCAGCGCAATCTCGAACGCCATCGGCGCGCCCAGCCAGGCACCCACCGCGGCCATCAATTTGACATCGCCGGCTGCCATGCCGCGCAGAAGGTAGAGGGGCAGGAACAGGGCGAACCCGGTGAGCCAGCCACTTGCCCAGGTCAGAGCTCCGGCGCTCCAGCCGTGCATGATGATCTGCACAGGCAGCGCGAGCAGCCACGCCCCGAAGGTCAGCCAGTTGGGAATGCGACGTTGCTGGGCATCGATGGCTGCTGCGGTCAGGACCAGCACGATCACCAATGGACCGACGCATTGCGGTAAGGCGGACTGGGCTAGCATGATGTTCCCTCTACTTTTTTTTGTTCTGTCTGTGCCGGCCCGTTATTCGGACCTGGCATTCCTGCTCAAGCGGTGACTGCGGAAGCGATCTTCTGGTAAAGGTCAAACACGCTGGTGCCAACCGACGTGACCGAGAAGAGTATGGCGACGGCGATCAGGAGACCCAGCAACGCGTACTCGATGGAAGTCACCCCGGATTGATCACGATGTAGTTCCCTGAGCATTTGTCTTAGCTTTGGCATGGTGTCCGCCGTGTCGTCGTGGATCGTTGGATTGGGCAGGATGGCTCGTGTCGTGAAGCCCCCCTTTCCACCGTGTGCCATCGTGATTCCGCCTCGGCCAAGGCGGGGTGCGGACGGGCTGAAGAGCCCGTCCGCGTCGCTTTAGCCGTTAGCCGACGTGAGCGAAGTGCCAATCTTGTTGAAGGTGGTCGCGAGCTGCGTGCCGACGATCGTGACCGCACCAATGATCACGACGGCGATCAGTGCTGCGATCAGGCCGTACTCAATGGCGGTGACGCCATCTTCATCGTTGGCGAAGCGCTTGATGTTGTTGATCAGGGTATTCATGGCAATCTCCTTCGGTGTCGGGAAAAAACTTGATGCAATGAAAATCAACTACGGGCGAGGGTTGTTCGTTGCGGAGGGCCGCAGATTGCGAAGGCGTGGAACGGCCACTTACCACCCTTGTGTTCGCGACAAAGCCGAGAGATGGCGGCGCTATGCGTGGCGGCAATCCGGATCCCGTCCAGCATGCCCTTCACCAGCGCCTGCGAGGGTAGTCCTGGCAGGCGATTCGGTGTGCCGTCCCTCCAGATAGTCCTTGCGGCTTCCGGATGGACAGCGGGCACGGCGTGTTGGCGGTCAGCAGTCATGGCGTAAGTTCATTTAGCTGATTCGTTGTCGGGCTTCGGCGCCGTTGATGCGTGCCTCCGCTTCCTCGGCATCCAGCTGGAGCTGTCCTGGGGCCGTATGCCAGACCATAGGCAAAAGCTGGGCCACCCCACCGCGATTCGTTGAATTCAAAGGGTCTCCGGGAGGGCGGGCGCGCAGAGAGCGTGCCAGCCAGGGTCTGCGTCGGCATCGTCGTTGCTGCATGGAAACGTGCGGCGCGGCGACCGACGCGTTACGGCGGCCTATGGATGAGCCGTGACCGATCCGCCTAGTCCTAAGTCGCTAGGAAGGAAGGATGACTTTCCGCAAATGGGCATTGCAAAGGGCGTGCACAGCCTCTGCACGCGGACGCGAGGCCCGGCAGATCCGCCGAATGGTTGAGGTGACGGCGGCGAGGCTGACGCCAAGTGGCATGTTTCCGGCGAGAAACGTCAAATGGCAGCCCGTCTTACGGAGATCTGGCACGTCCTCGGCGCCAGGCCTGGCTCTGGGAGCTATTCGCTTGCGATTCAAGGCTGAAACGTTGGGCCTTTATCGCCCTGGAAAGCCGTAAAACGCGGTGTTTTCCGGCAGGGGGCGCGCTTGTTTAATCTTGGGATTCAGACAAGACTAAAACCACGGCACCCGAAGAGAAACTGAGAGTGCGTGCCAGGAAGCAGCTAAAGATGCTCGGCAAATAGTGCGTCGAAAGCCAGAGGCAAACCGGCATCGCGCAGCGCCTTTTTCAACGCACGAGAAAAGCGCCATTGCGAGGACATGAACAGGAGCGAATTGTGAGGGCCAGAACGCGCGAAGGCAAGGAATCCCCGCAGTCCGGCGCGCTCGGCCTCGACCGGGTTCGCTTCTACAGCATTGTCGTGCTGGTGTTCTTCGGTCTATTTGTCGTCGCTTGGGGATGGGCCAGCAACGGCTTCATGAGCGGCCGTGCGGCGCGTCCCGGGGTGGATTTTTCCGTATTCTGGAGCGCTTCCTATCTAGCGCTGCAAGGGGCTGCGCAGGATGCCTATGTGTTTGAGTCGCTGGCCCCGGTAATGGCGGCGTTCGGCTCGCAGGCCTCAGGCGGCGATTTCTTTATGCCCTGGCTCTATCCGCCGACATTCCTGCTGGCTGTGCTGCCATTGGCGCTGCTGCCGTTCCCGGTCAGTTATTTCCTCTTCTCAGCCGGCACGGCGTATCTCTATGTAACGTCCCTGCTAAGGTTGCTTGGTTCCGCAACGAGCTGGAGGTCTGGGAATTGGCTGCCGATCGTCGCGTTTCCTGGGGTTTTGCTGACCCTCTTGCTGGGGCAGAATTCCATGCTGACAGCCAGCTTAGCGGCACTCTCGATGTGCTGGCTGCAGCGGCGCCCGGTGCTCGCCGGCATTTGTATTGGCCTGCTCTGTATCAAGCCGCAGCTCGGCCTCTTGTTTCCCATTGCCTTGATCGCGGCACGGGCGTGGAGGGCCCTCGCCGCCGCGGCCCTGACCGCACTCGCGTTGCTTGGCGCCAGCCTGGTGGCGTTTGGCTGGGAGACCATCCCGGCCTTTCTTGGCGCTGCCGAACTGGCGCGGGTGCAGCTGATCGAGCATAGCCCGCAGGGGTGGCTCATTTCGCCAACAGCGTTTGCGGCGGTGCGCCTGTCCGGCGGCAGCATCGCCCAGGCTTATCTGGCCCAGGGCCTGGTTGCCTTGTTTTCGATCTGTGGCCTGCTCCATGTCTGGTTGCGGCAGACTCCCACAGGGCTTCGCGTCGCCATGCTCGCCACGGCCACCATGCTGACGACCCCATATCTTCATGGCTATGAGCTGACCTGGATGGGGCTTGCCATCGTCGGCATGGTGAGCGACTGCCTTAGGCGAGGATGGCTGCGCGGCGAGCAGCAATTGCTGGTAGCCGTGTGGCTCTTGCCCTTGTATGAACTTCTCAATCCCTTCATGAAGCTCCCGCAGATCGGTCCCGTGATCCTGATCCTGGTGGCCGGCGCAATCCTGCGGCGGGCGGGCATCCAGGTGGCGTGGAGCGTGACATGCGCATGATGAGAGCCGCTGCCGCTGCCGCAGTCGATGGCGACCAGGTGCCGGACGAGCACTGGCTGAACCCCGAGCGGGTGCGCCTGTACTCAGCCGTGGCGCTCGTCGCCTACGTTCTCTTCTTCTCGATCTGGATCTGGCGTGCCTGTCTGTCGAGGCAAGGTGATGCGAGCCTGTTCGGTGGCGACTTTGTCGCGTTCTGGAGCGCTGCCCAGCTTGCCCTGAACGGAAACCCGACGGGTGCCTACGATGATGCCACCTTGCGGCTGGTCGAGATCGCCGCGATGCCGGCCCTTGCCTCCGCCGGGGGCACGCTTCCGTGGCTATATCCGCCTAGCTTCCTGCTGCTGGTCTGTCCGTTGGCGCTGCTTTCATTCGGCGCAGCGTACGGGGCTTTTATCGGGATGACCGGTGCGCTCTACCTGTGGGCGGGGAGCCGCATTGCTTCCTGGCGCGGCGCATGGCTGCCAGGCATGGCCTTCCCCGGTATCGCCGTGGTGTGCGCGACGGGGCAGAATGCCCTGCTCACTGCCGGTCTGGCCGCGCTCTCGCTGACGATGGTGCGGCGTCACCCGGTTGCTGCCGGGCTGGTGATGGGAATCCTGACCATCAAGCCGCACCTGGCGTTGCTGTTCCCGCTTGCACTGGTTTGTGCCCGGGCCTGGAAGGCGCTGGCAGCCATGGTGGCTTCTTCAGCCGCGCTGCTGGCTTTGAGCGCTTTGGTGTTCGGCACGGAGACCTTTTTCTCATTCCTCGCCAATGCGGATATGGCACGCCTCGCGGTGGAGGGCGGCGAGGCAAAGCTCGTCCGGATGCCGACAGTGTTTGCCTTGATGAGATTGCTGGGCGGCAATCTTGCGCTCTCCTATGGCATCCATGCCATGGTGGCGGCCCTTGCCGCCGGCGTCGTGATCTATGCGTGGTGCAGGCCGGCCAGTTTCCCGCTGCGGGCGAGCGCTTTGATGGCGGCCACGCTGATGCTCAGTCCTTATCTCTACGACTACGACCTCGCATTTCTCGGTTTCGTGATTCTCTGGCTTACCGGTTATGCCATTGAGCGCGGATGGATGCGCTGGGAGAAGGAGTTGCTACTCGTCCTTTGGCTCACGCCACTGCTCGGGTTGCTTGTTGTCCAGGCGATCGGATTCCAGTTCATGCCGCTTGCGATCCTGGCAACGTTGTTTCATGTAGTCCGTCGAATCCGCACGGAGCGAGTTCAGAACCCGGAGCCGTGCCACAACAATGAAACGCGGGTGGGGGAGGTGGGTCATGATTGATCAATACGATAGCAAACAGATCTCTCTGGTAGTGCCATTTTTCAATGAGCGCGATGCTATTCCAGGGTTCTTCAAATCCGTTGTGCCAGTACTCGAATCGATCGAGGCGGCCACGTTCGAGATCGTCTGCGTTAATGATGGCAGCAACGACGGCACGCTGGAAAGGCTGCTTGAGATCTCGCGGCGGGACGCTCGCGTGCGGGTGATCGACCTGACGCGGAATTTTGGCAAGGAAGCCGCGCTTACCGCGGGGATCGATGAGGCGCTTGGCGATGCGGTCATCCCGATCGATGCGGACCTGCAGGATCCGCCAAGCCTGATTCCCGTCCTGGTTGCGCGCTGGCGGGAGGGGGCCGAGGTCGTCCTCGCACAACGCGCGAGCCGCTCGTGCGATTCGTTTCTCAAGCGCACGGCGGCGCTGGCCTACTACCGGGTGCATAACTATCTGTCGGAACTGAAGCTGCCGGAGAACGTCGGCGATTTCCGGCTGATGGACCGCGTGGTCGTCAATGCGCTCAAGCAGTTGCCGGAGCGCAGGAGATTCATGAAAGGCTTGTTCGCCTGGGTGGGCTATCGGACCGTGATTGTGCCCTACGAGCGTGAGGCGCGTAACGCCGGGCATTCCAAGTTTTCCGGCTGGCGTTTGTGGAATCTCGCCCTGGAGGGCATTACCAGCTTCAGCACGCTGCCGTTGCGCGTATGGACGTATCTGGGGTTCCTGATCGCCTCCATCGCTTTCTGGTACGGCATCTTTATTATTGCGCGCACGATTGTGCTTGGCGTGGAGGTGCCCGGCTATGCCTCCTTGCTTTCGGTGCTGCTGTTCTTTGGCGGAGTTCAGCTCATCGGCATCGGTGTGGTAGGGGAGTATGTCGGCCGCATCTACTACGAAGCCAAGGGGCGGCCCATCTACCTGGTGCGCCGTCGCTATCAGGAACGGCGCCAGACGGGGCAGCTTGCCGCCGGCAAGCGGGTGGTCAACCTGGCCAGCGTGCGGCGAGTATCCCAGGAGCGGTGATGCATGTTGCTGGGGGCAGCTTATCGGTAGGTCCAGATCTTATGCATCAGGAAGCTGAAGGGCGTCACCACCATGACGATCACCAGCAAACCGATCCAGTAGCTGCCCCCCGTTGCCTGGACGGCCCAGGAGATGAGCACCGTGAGGATCAGCGCGAGCGCGGATACAACAAGAAAGCGCGCGAGGTTCTTGCGGCGCAGCCGGCTCGAGAAGCTCCACAGTGTATTGAGCAGGTAGGAGCAGCCCGTTGCCATGATGAAGGCAACACCGTTGGCCAGCATGGGTGACGCCGAGCCCCAGGCGATGAGTGTCGAGGCCGTTGTCACATGCAGCAGGGTCGCTGCGACACCTGACAAGGCGAAGCGCATAAGCCGGGTTGTACCGGCGCGATCGATCCGTGCGCTCACGGCAGCCGGGCAACAGCCAGCAGGGAGATGCCGAAGGGCAGAGGTGACATCGAGAGCCAATGCCGTTCCGCGGAGAATATCCGGTGCAGCAGGGCATTGAGCGGTGCTGCGGGCACCGCGCTGCCCGTCGAGGCAAGGCTGCCGCTGAGCCGGTCCTTGAGGCGTGCGGCAATGGCAAACGGGCACAGCAGCGCGTTGAAGTGCGATATCCGCTCGAGTTCCAGGCCCGCGGCGCTGACGGTTGCGCGCAACGCCTGCCGGCTGTAACGCCGCTGGTGGTGCAGGAATTCGTCGTGCTGGCTCCAGAGCCACTGATAGGCTGGCACGGTGATCAGCACCGCGCCGCCTGGCTTCAGAATGCGTCGTGCGCTCACAAGCGAGGCCGTATCCTCGGCGATATGCTCAAGGCAGTCCAGAAAGCAGATGAGGTCGAAGCCCTGCGCGGAAAATGGGATATCGTCGGGCCACCTGCCGCCGCGGATATCGAATTGGCCCGCCGTCTTCTGTTCGGCGATTTGCCGCGCGGTGGCATCCATTTCGACGGCGCTCACCTTGCCAAAGCGGGAAAGCATGGCGAGATTGCCGCCCGTGCCGGCCCCCACTTCGAGGATGGACGCGTCGGCCGGCAAGCGCAGGCGCTTGATCATGGCTGCGACGATATCCCGGCGGCCGCGGAACCACCAGTGAGCGGCTTCGGTTTGCGCCATTTCAAGATAGGCATTGGGCGACATGGCTTTGCTCCTGTACTAACGCGCTTTCTGGCATTGGACTAGCCTTGCAGGCAAACCATGCCCAACCCGCCCTTTCTCACCTGAAGCCTGTGCTCGCGCATCATCCGGAACAGTGTGACTCGCGAGATCCCTAGTTCGGCGGCCACGTCGATAAGCCGCTCGTGGTGCCGCTGCAAGGCCTCCTTGACGGCATTCAGCTCCGCCGCCTCGCGCACTTCCGCCAGTGTCTGGGGGCGGGTCTCGGGAGGTGGTTGCAGGTCCAGGTCGCACGGTGTGATGACGCCGTTCTCGCACATGGCTGCCGCATGCCGGATACGGTTGATCAGCTCGCGGACGTTTCCGGGCCAGTCATGCGCACTGAGGGCGCGCAGCGCCGCTGGCGAGAAGCCCTTGATATGATCCGGGGAATGCGAGCGGATATTGTTCAGGATATGCTCGGCCAGCAGCGTGATATCGCCTTCCCGTTCGCGCAACGGCGGCTGCTTCACGCGCAGCACGCACAGGCGGTGATAGAGGTCGCCGCGGAAGCGTTCTGCCGCAACTGCCGCGTCGAGATCGACGTGCGTAGCAGACACAATGCGCGCATCGACCGTGATCGACTCGGTGCTGCCCAGCCTTTCTATGCGGCCGGTTTCCAGAAAGCGCAGCAGGCTGGCCTGGCTTTCGAGCGGCATATCCCCGATCTCGTCGAGGAAGAGGGTGCCTCCGTGTGCCATCTCGATGCGCCCGGGCTTGCGCTTGAGGGCTCCGGTGAAGGCGCCGCGCTCGTAGCCGAACAGTTCCGACATGAGCAGGGTGGGGGGGATTGCCGCGCAGTTGACTGCCACGAAAGGCTGCCCGGCGCGCCGGGAGGCGCGGTGGATCGCCTGGGCGGCTAGCTCCTTGCCCGTGCCCGATTCGCCGGCGATGAGTACCGGCGTATCCCATCTGGAGACTTTCTCTACGCCGCGAAACAGGCTTTGCATGGCAGCGCAATTGCCGATCATGCCGTCGAGGCCGCTCGCCGGGATCGGTGGATGCGAGGCCTCCAGGCGCAGCTGCACCATGCCGACCGCGTGGCCCAGGGAATGGGCCAGCGCCGACATATCGCAAGGATCTCTGTAGTAGTCGACGAAGTGCAGCCCGAGCAAACGGCGCGCTGAATCCGAGAGCGCTTCCTTGCTCGTGACAGTGGCGACCCAACTCATGTTCGGCTGAGCGAGCCAAGGCTCGAACGACTCGAGTTCGGCGTCACTGAATCCACTGTGTATATCGAGGAGCCCGCTGATGGGCTGCGTGTCCTGGGCGAGTGCGTCGAGCTCTCGCTGGTTTGACGCGAAGATCAGCTTCCAGCCTTGTTGCGCCAGGAACCTGCAACGCATGGCGTCGTGATGCTGCGACAGATACAGCAGCGGACGATTGACGTACGCGGTCATATAACCCTCCCCCGATCTCTTCTTCTTGTTGCGAGCTAGTGTCCGTTCCGGACTTGTTCTAGTTCGCGGTCTTCTTGAAGGGCGATGCCTGATCCAGCGCATCGCGGCTTCGGGAATGGAGGGTCTTCAGTTTGCCAGCTGCGTGGCTCTCGGGGGCCGGACCACATCGGGCCCGGCTCGATCACCGCACCTGGCTAAGCACGAATGCCAGCTTGTCACGAACGAGGGTGAAAATTGAACGTCGGCATAATGCCGACAAGCTCCCCGGACCCGACTCGCATGGTGGACCTCCCGTCCCCACCTGACTTCAGGAACCCTGCCAACGGGCAAAGCCCGCCGGAGCACCCGCACCCGGCACGTCACGGACTGTGCATCGCGCCTTGCGCAGCTGCCGCGGGTCGATCCTGACCATTGACGGATCGACCCGCGCCTGAAATGACTGCAACTGCCTATCATCGGGCAGGCACGTTTGCGCATGCCTGTCCTGCCTGGGCCGTGTAGTTATCTGGCGCGGCCCTGCGCCTGAGCCCCTCCCCTGATCCCGCCTGGGCTTGCGGGGTTTTTTATAACCTTGTTGTCGGACTTGGTGGTTGCAAGGCGGTGCCGGTTGTTGTGGTCTGGCTTGCGGCTTTAGTCCGATCAGATGTTCTGCGAAGCATAAATGCGACGAACGTGCCAACGCTGCTAAGTCATTGATTTCACTAACAGGGCCGGTAATGAGCGCGTTGCTTGCCAACGCAAGTGTGTAACAGAATGTTTCTCCCGTGTTACTGCGCATCGGCCTGCGAATCTTGTGCTTCAGTATGCCCCCGACCGTGAAATGCGAAGTTCTAGCACCTTGAGCTTGTTGGATGGAACGGCTGCTTCGCATTTCCAAGCTCGTGCTTCCGTCCCGGATGCGTGCTCTCCCATTGCCGGCACGTGGCCTGCGGTAGCGCTATCCCGGCATCAGCGGGTCAAATGGTTGCATTTCTGAAAATGCGTATCTCCGGCGGTACTCGGTGCGAGGGCTGGAAAGAACTAGCAGTGGCACGTACCGATGAGAACGGAAGTACGAGAGATTCTTACTAACGACAAAGATCGTAGTCCGAAGGGTGGACGATATAGCGCGCGACGTACTTTTCACAAGCCAGAACGCGGGCCGGACTCATCTGTATGGATGAGTTGCGCATGCCTTACATAAATCGCCGGTATCACGCGGATCGGTTGCATTTGTGAAAACGGGCCCGGATCTGCAAAGGCACGGTGCCTCGGCGGAATTGCCCCAGGCAACCGGCGGTCAGGGAGCGATACTTGGGCGCCTAGTACTTTGGTAGTCCCACGTAGAGTCGATGCCGGACGCAGCCCGACTAAGCTATCTTGCATCCAGTACCTCGCCTGAGACGAGCGAGCGGGGCGCGCAGCTGGATGAGTCCGGGGAGGGGCTGCAAAATGAAAATTGGCGACAGGGTCTTCACGCGCGGTGACGCGATCAGATGGATGATCGTGCTCGGGTTTCTGGTTCTGGATTCGATCTGGCTCGCGGTAAGCGGGCGTTCCGTGGCCCATGCCAGCTTCGTTGCCATCTGCAGGGCCGTGGCGATGCTTGCCGCCATTGCGCTGATTCTCAGCTTGATCGCGGGCATGCCGCGCGTGACAGCAACATCGCGCGGGCTGCACTATCGGCGGCTGGCGTTAGTGGCGCAATGTGGCGCTCTGCTGGTGGCCTTCACCAATATCATGAGCGTGATGTCTTATTTGATGATCACGCTGGCCCCGCCTCTGGTGGATGCCAGGCTGGCCGAGTTGGATAAGCTGTTGGGTTTTGACTGGCCGCAGGTCTACAAATGGGTCAGGGCGCGGCCCGCAGTGACTCTCTTTCTGCAGTTGGCTTACGCCAGCGGCCTGGCTCAGCTGCTCCTGGTTCCCATGCTGACCGGTCTGGCGGGGCGGGCCGAACATTTGCGTGAGTTCATGTCAAACATGATTCTCTCGTGCACGCTGCTGTTGCTGATTGCCGCCCCTTGGCCAGCCGCCGGGGCTTACGTCTCGTTCGGCGTAGCAAGCGCCGCCGAGATGGCCAGCGTTTCACACTTCAACGTATTACGTGCCGGAGCGATGCAGGTATTCGATCTCGCGCACGTACAGGGGCTGGTGTCCATTCCGTCCTATCACACCGCCATGGCGCTGATCTTTGTGCAAACGATGCGCTGGACCCGCACCGGGTTCGTGGTCGCATGCCTGTTGAACCTGGCGATGATCCTGTCGACGCCGACGGAGGGGGGGCATTACCTCGTGGACGTCGTGGCTGGCGTGGGATTGTGGGCCCTTACGGCAGGCTTGCTGCGCGTATGCAGAGCGGCCAAACCACAAGTGCTCGACCAACACGTCGCCCAGCCGCAGCCTCTCTGACCTTCCGGAGCCGCGAGATAGTGCGGCGGGCCGGTTCCGCCGTCCCGCTGGAACCGAGCCCGCGCCTGAAAGAACTGCAAAGCAGATAGAAATCGCCGCACCGGCAGCGTTTCTGCTGCCGTGTGCGGCGTGGGCCATGGATTCTGAAAACTGCGCTGGCCCGGCGCTCAACCTCCCCGCGAAGCAAGCCCTGTCACGGCCACTGCTCCACTCCCCGTTCAAGTTTGATTATCGTGATGCCGCGGCTGGTGGTTTTGCACCGCCTTGTCGCTGGCATCCCTGGCGTACCGTATTTGCTGACATCGACTATCTTTTCGGTCGCTCTGCTCTTTGTAACGAAGACAAGAGCGACGAACGTGCCATGGTTTGTAAGTTACTGATTTTTTTAAGAATGCAATTTACGAGCTTGTTACATTTTGCGTTTCTTGTAACAAAGTGTTTCCCTGTCGTTACTGCTTTCGGGGCCGTTGTGTGCGCCGCAGCACGGCAGGCATGGCAAAAAGCGACGCTCTGTCTTCTCTCAGATCACCATAAGTGGCGAAAGGGAGGGGCGAGGTGTACTTTGCTGCGTCGCCCGGGAACAATCCAAAGGGTATTCGTGAGAACGTATTCGGGTGGTGGAGCAGTCGCCGCACGAACGTGCGAATCGTTGCAGTGGTGATACAACCCCGCGCAAATAGGCTGTGCACAATGGTGCCCACCGACTGCCGGAGGGGAGGGCTAGCGGCGTATCGCACGCGCCAAAAGCATGCGCCGGCGACAAAAGATGTAGCCGGACAGGGTGACGAATGTGGGCTGACTCACATTGGCCCGGGCTGTTCCTCGCCTTGTTGGATGAGGAGGGAACTTCCTACCACGTTCGGCGAATACGATCGATTTGGTTGCATTCCTGATACATTGCTGGCCGCTATGCCGGGATAAGAGATATCGTCGCGCGGCGTGCGGGCACCGCGGTCAGCCTGCGCATCGCCAAATTGCACAATTCACGGGAGAAAGCAGGATGCAGCTAGACAACAACGCGTTCCACGCGCCGGCCTATGAGCAGCCGGCCGCCACGGTGCGTCCTCTGCGGTTCGAGTTCATCGGCTCGGGCTCCGAGTTTTTCCGCATCTGGATCGTCAATACCCTGCTGACCATTGTCACGCTGGGCATTTATTCGGCCTGGGCCAAGGTCCGCACGATGCAGTACTTCTACCGCAACACGCGGCTGGACGGCGCGAGCTTCGACTACCACGGCCGTGCCTCGGCCATCCTCAAGGGCCGAGCCATTGTGTTTGGCCTGGCGATGGTGTTCCAGCTTGCCAGCCACATTTCCCCGTTCCTGGCATTGGCGCTGGGCCTGGCTGTGGCGGTGGTGTTTCCGCTGCTGCTGGTACGGTCCCTGCGTTTTCGCATGGCGAACTCCAGCTACCGCGGCCTGCGCTTCGCCTTCACCGGGAGCGATGCCCAGGCCTACAAGGTGTTCCTGCTCTGGCCCGTGCTCACGGCGCTCAGCCTCTATGCGCTGGCGCCGCTGGCGCACCAGCGCTTCAAGCAGTACCAGCATGACAACACCCGTTTCGGCACCGCGCCTTTCGGCATCAGCGCGAGCGCGGGCGGCTTCTATGGCGTCTACCTGCGTGCATTCGGCATGATGGTGGCGGTCGTGGTGGGGATGAGCGTGGTCGGCGGCATGCTGGGCAGGGGCATCGGCGCCGGGATTGGCGCAGGCATGGGGGCGGGCATCGGCGCGCCGGCGGTGGCGGGGATCATGGCTGTCATTGGCTTTTTCGTGGCGATGATGGCGGTCGGGCCCTTCTTTATGGCGCGGCTGCAGAACCTGGTATGGAATCACACCACGCTGGCGCCGCACGCGTTTCGCAGCGAGGTCAAGGCGGGCCGCCTGTTGTTTATCTTCGCCACCAACATGATCGCCAATGCACTGACGCTGGGCCTGTTCCTGCCGTTCGCGCGCGTGCGTTCGATGCGCTACCGTATCGAGAGCATGACCATGCTGGCGGCGGGTCCGCTGGACGCCTTCGTGGCCGGCGAGACGCAGCAGGTGGGCGCGCTGGGCGACGCCGCGGTGGACTGGTACGACATCGACATCGCGTTGTGACCGCGCTGTGACCACAGTCATCGTAGTCATCGCCGTGCCAGCCTCGTTCACTTCGATACCAAGGCCCTGATGCAGGATATCCCCGACGCCACGGCCACCGCCCCGGTAGCCGCCACTTACTTCGATGGCCGCTCGTCGCGTGCCCATCGAGTGATGCTGTCCATCGAAGGGCGCGATGCGGTGTTGCGCGATGCACTTGGCACGGTGCTGCGCCGCGCGCCGCTGGCGTCGCTGCGCGTCTCCGAGCGGGTCAAGCGCGCGCCGCGCCTGGTCACGTTTGCCGACGGTGCCTTCTGCGAGGTCACTGACCACGCCGCCTTTGCCGCCTTGCTGGGCGCCAGCGGCCACCGCGAGGGCTGGGTGGTGCGTGCGCAGAACAGCTGGCGGCTGGCGCTGCTGTCCGTGCTGGGCCTGGCCGCTGCGCTGCTGCTGGGATATTTCTACGTCTTGCCCTGGGGCGCCGGCATGGTGGCGCGCAGCGTGCCGCCGGCGCTGGAAGCCCGCCTCGGCGAGGCCACGCTTACCAGCATCGATCAGGGCCTGCTCATGCCTTCGGCGTTGCCGCAGGCGCAGCAGCAGCGGATTCGCGCCGACTTCGCCGCGCTGGAGCGCCCGGCCGATCCGGGCCACGAGTACAAGATCGTGTTCCGCCACGGTGGCAAGCTCGGGCCCAATGCGCTGGCCCTGCCAGGCGGCACCATCGTGGTGACCGATGAACTCGTCAAGTTGACCGGCGTGGGGCCGGGCCTCATGGGTGTGCTCGCCCACGAGGCCGGCCACGTGGCCGAGCGCCATGGCCTGCAGCAGATTCTCCAGGCCTCGGCGGTGGGCGCGCTGGCGGCCTATTTCTTTGGTGACTATTCCACCGTGCTGGCGGGCGTGCCCGCCGCGATCCTGACCCTGCGCTACTCGCGCGACCATGAGCGCGCGGCGGATGCGTATGCGGTGGAGGTCATGCAGCGCAACCACTTGCCGGTGTCGGCGTTTGCCGATGTCCTGCAGGCGCTGGAGGACGCTCACGCCCGGCAGGCGGAAGTCCAGGCGGCCAAGGCCGACGGTGGGAGCGAGGCCAGCGCGCCAGCCGCCTCCGGCGAGCGCGAAACCAAGCGGGAGCGCCGCAGCCGGCGTGCCGCGGAGGATGGCGGCAACGACGGGGATGGCGACGATGCCGACAGTTTCTTCTCTACCCATCCGCTCACGCGCGAGCGCATCGAGGCGCTGCGGGCGGCCGGACGCTAGGTCTCAGGCGCCCGGCTGCGGTGCGTCTGGCTGCGTTGCATCAAGCGGCGCGCGCAGGGCGGCGGCCGCCACCTGGCTTTGCAGCCAGCTATGGAACTGCAGGATGGCCTTCTCACGCGGGTTGCCTTCGCGCCAGGTCACCCAGTAATGCAAGCTGGACGGGATGCGGGTGGTGCCGATCTGCACCAGTTCGCCGCTGGCAAGGTAGTCGCTGGCGAGTTGCAGGCGCGCGGTGGCCACGCCAAGCCCTGCCACGGCCGATTGCAGCATCATGCCGGCGTCCTGGAAGATCGGCCCGCGCTCGGGTTCCGTGCCGGGCAGGCCGGCGCTTTCCAGCCAGTCGCGCCACGGCCGCAGCGCGAAGCGCAGCATTGGCAGGCGCGGCAGGTCGGCCAGCGTGAAGCCGGGGTAGCGCGCGAGCAGTGCCGGGCTGGCCACCGCGATGACATGGTCTTCGATCAGGTTGTGGCAGGCGAAGCCGGGCAGGTCCACGCGCTGGTGCCAGATCCCCACGTCCACCGAGTACGGGTCGGGCGGCGTGATCTCGGCGTGTAGCCGAAGGTGCAAGTCCAGCCCCGGCAGGGCCGCGTGCAGGCTCGGCAGGCGGCGGATCAGCCACGCGTTGGCCAGGTCGGCCATGACGCTGACTTCCAGCCGCACCACCTGCGGGGCACCACCGTTGCTGGCCTCGCGCAGGCCGTCTTCCAGTTCCGCCAGCCCGTCGCGAATCCGCTCGGCCAGCCGCGCGCCCACATTGGTCGGCATCATCAGGTGGCCGGTGCGCTGGAACAGCTTGGTGCCCAGCTTGTCCTCCAGCGCGCGCAGATGGTGGCTGATGGCGCTGTGGGTCAGCGCCAGCTCCTCCGCCGCGCGGGAAAAGCTGCGGTGGCGGGCAGCGGCCTCGAGCGCCCGCAGTGCCTGCAGCGCGGGCAGGTGGGGCGCGCGCTGCAAGCGCAGCGGCTCGGGCGGCGGGGCCGGTTCAGGCGGGCGGGCGGGCAAGCCGGGCTGGCCGGACGGGCCAGGCTTGATCGGTTTGGGGTGTCGGGAGGTCATTGCCGTCAAATTCTACTCACAATTGCGGCGGGTATCTTTCGTTGGTGTTGCACGCGGCGACTGACGACAATGCAGGCATGAATTCTGCCAATGTATCCACCCCTGCCGCCGCGGCGCCGTCTCCTGCTTCCCGGGCTGGCGATCCTGCGCTGGCCGCTGCCCGCTGGCGCGTGCTTTGCATCTTTTCGCTGGGTTTCCTGGTTTCCTATATCTTCCGGGGCGTCAACCTGGGCTTCGCGCCGCATCTGATCCGCGAGATGGGGCTGGGTGCCGCCGACCTGGGGCTGCTGACCAGCTTTTACTTCCTGGGGTTTGCCTGCGCCCAGTTACCGGCCGGGCTGATGCTCGACCGCTTTGGCCCGCGCCGCACCGAGGCGGCATTGCTGCTGGTGGCGGTGGCTGGCGCACTGGTATTCGCCTCGGCCACCAGCATGGCCGCGCTGGCGGCAGGGCGCCTGATGATCGGCGTGGGCGTGTCGGTTTGCCTGGGGGCTGCCATCCAGGCCCTGTCGATCTGGTTCCCCCTGTCGCGCATGCCCTTGCTCAATGGGGTGGTGATGGCGATCGGCGGGCTGGGCGCCGTGGTGGTGGGCGCGCCGCTGGGCTGGCTGCTGTCATGGACCGACTGGCGCACCGTCAGCTATGGGCTGGCCGGGCTGACGCTGGCCATGGCGGCGCTGCTGTGGCTCGGCGCCCCCGAGACCAGCCGCGCTGGCAAGCAGCGCCTTGCCGAGCAGCTGCGCGGCACCTGGCAAGTCTTTCGCAATGCGCGCTTTTTGCGCGTGGTGCCGCTGGCCCTGCTCAATCAAGGTGTGTTCCTGGCGGTGCAGACGCTGTGGGTCGGTGCCTTCCTGCGGGATGTGGCCGGCTATTCGCCAGAGCAGGGCGCTCGCCTGGTGTCGGTGATCGGCTTTGCCATGATGGGCGGCTGCGTGTGCGCTGGCTGGGCCGCGCGCCATCTGGAGCGTGCCGGCGTGAGCCTTTACACCTTCGCCGGCTTGGGCATGAGCGGGTTCATCGTGATCCAGTGCCTGATCATGGCGGGTGTGCCGCTGCCGTCGACGCTGCTGTGGGCGGCCTACGGCGTGTTCGGCTCCAGCGGCATCCTGGCCTATGCCGTGCTGGCGCGCAGCTTCCCCGATGCGCTGATCGGGCGTGCCACCACGGCGCTGACCTTGACGGTGTTCCTGTCCACCTTTGCCTGCCAGGTCGGCATCGGGCTGGTGCTGGACCTCTGGCCCGCCGATGCGGGCCGCTACCCGAAGGCGGCGCACCTGACCGTGTGGGGCGGCCTGGTGGCGCTGCAGGTACTGGCCGCGCTGTGGTACATGCTGGGGGCGCGTCGCGCAAGCGGCGCTACAGCATGACCGGGCGGTCGTCGAGTTCGTTTGGATTGGGCCGGTCGCCCGAGGGGAAATGGGTGGCCAGCTGATGGTGGATCTTTTCCACTGCCGCCAGCACGGGCTTGACCGATAGCTCCCGGGCCAGCCCGCTAGCGAGTTCGCTACAGATGGCGCGCCAGGTTTCCGGGGCCACGCGGGCATCGATGCCACGGTCGGCCAGCAGCTCCACCGCGTGATCCGCCAGGTTGATATAAAGCAGTACCCCGGTGTGGCCTTCGGTGTTCCACACCTCCAGCGCGCCGAACAGGGCCCGGGCACGGGCGCGCGGGCTGGTGCCGGAGAAGGCCAGCGCCAGGGGCAGGCTGGACTCGATCACGACCCGGACTTCGCCGTGATGCCGCTGCTCGCCGGCGCGCACCGCCTGCTGCAGTTGCTGCTGGGCATCGGCGGGGAAAAGTTTGCTGGCGGCGCCGGGGCGCGTGCCGAGATGGCGCAGGGCGCGTTTGAAGTGTGGCATGTGTCGTTACCAGTTGCCGGAGGCGCCGCCTCCGTCGAAGCCACCGCCGCCGCCGCCACCGAAGCCGCCGCCGCCACCACCACCGCCTCCTCCGAAGCCACCGCCGCCGCCACGTCCCCAGCCGCCACCTCCGAGACCGCCAAGGGTGCCGCCCAGACCGCCGGCAGCCGCGTCCCAGCCGCGCCCGCGCGTCACGATCCGCGAGCCGCCCGAGCGGCGGGCCGCGGAGATGAAGAAGAACAGGATGATGGCGAGCGGGAACAGCACCGGCAGCCAGTCGGTCCACGAGCTGCTCTGGGCGGCCTTGGCGCCGGCCTGCGGGCCGGGCAGGGCCTCCTTGTCGATGGTCGCCTGGATTGCCGAGACGCCGGCCGCGATGCCGCCATAGAAATCATTCTGGCGGAAGTGCGGCGCCATCACGTCCTGCAGGATGCGCTTGGACATGGCGTCGGTCAGCGAGCCTTGCACGCCGCGCCCCACTTCCAGGCGCATCTTGCGCAGGCCGGGCGGGTTGTCCTTGGCGATCAGCAGGATCACGCCGTCGTCGATGCCCTTGCGCCCGGCGCGCCAGGCGTCGGCCACGCGGATGCTGTAGGCGTCGATGGGCTCGGGATCGGTGGTCGGCACCATCAGCACGAAGATCTGGCTGCCGCGCTGCTGCTCGTACTCTGCCAGCACGTTTTCCAGCGCGCCGCGCTGGCTGGCGCTGAGCGTGCCGGTGAGGTCGGTGACCCGCTGCGTGAGCGGCGGCACCGCGACAAAGCCGTCGCCGGCGGCCATGGCCGGGAACGCCAGCAGCGCGCCGAGCCACAGCAGCAGCGCCAGCATGGCGGCTGTCCAGCCACTGCGCTCAGAGGGATTGCGCATCGGTATGTCCGGGGTCAGAACTTCACCGTGGGCGGTGCCGAGATGGCCTTCTCGTTCTCCACCGTGAACGACGGCTTGACCGGGTACTTGAAGATCATGGCGGTCAGGTTGGTGGGGAAGCTGCGCGCCAGGATGTTGTAGTCGCGCACCGCGGTGATATAGCGCTGGCGTGCCACCGTGATGCGGTTCTCGGTGCCTTCGAGTTGCGATTGCAGGTCGCGGAACGATGCATCGGCCTTGAGTTGCGGATAGTTTTCCGACACCGCCAGCAGGCGCGACAACGCGCCGCTCAGCTCGCCCTGGGCTTGCTGGAAGCGCTTGAAGGCTTCGGGGTCGTTGAGGGTCTCGGGCGAGACCTGGATGCTGGTGGCCGCGGCGCGGGCCTTGGTCACGGCTTCCAGCGTCTCGCGCTCATGCGTGGCATAGCCCTTGACGGTATTGACCAGGTTGGGGATCAGGTCGGCGCGGCGCTGGTACTGGTTGATCACCTCGCCCCAGGCCGCTTTCACAGCCTCGTCCTTGGACTGGAAGTCGTTGTACCCGCAGGCGGACAGCAGGCTTGCGCACAGGGCCAGCATGAGCCAGCGCAGCGCAGAGCGTCCGCAGGACAGTGACAGGGAAGGGGATGCGCGCATCGAAGACTCCGGAATTCATGGAATCCCCAGTGTAGCGCAGGGGCTGGCCGGCGCAAGCGAATCGCCGCGGGTGCGGTTGACGGCAGGCCGGCCAGCCCGGTAGATTGTCGTTTCTGCCGTGGTTGCCACGGTATGCTCCCATTCAGCACCAACCTGCCATGCGCGCTGTTTCGTCGATTTCCGCACTTGTTTGCCCTGCCTCGCAGCGGCAGGTGCCGGCGCGCGCCAAAGCCAAAAAACAGCCGCTCATCTGACCGGGGCGCTGCTTCCGTCAGATGAGCGACGGAGCGGCACCTGCGTACCAGCGTACAGGGGCGAGGCCAGGCCAGGTTTGACGGTTCAGGCTCTCCCACTGCCCCACGCGGGCTCATCTGCCACCCGGCGCGCTTCTGCACGGTTTTTATTGACCGGTCGTACAGGAGTGATTCGATGCAAGCCGTAGATCAAGCCCAAGCCCAACAAGCCCAACCTGCCCAGCAGGATTCGCAGGCACAACACGTCTTTTCAGGAATCTGGCTGCCATTGGTGACGCCATTTGCCGACGGTTCGGTCGATTTTCCCGAGCTGGCACGCCTGGTGGTGCACTACGCCGGCAGCGGCATCGCCGGGATCGTGGTGTGCGGCAGCACCGGTGAGGCGGCCGCGCTCGATGAGGCCGAGCAACTGGCCGTTCTGGATACGGTGCTGGCCAGCGCCGGCAGCTTGCCGGTGATGATGGGCGTGGCGGGCAGCCAGGTGAAGCAGGTGCAGGCGTGCGTGCGCCGGCTGGCCGGGCGACCGCTGGCCGGGCTGCTGGCGCCCGCGCCTTATTACGTCCGTCCGTCGCAGGCCGGCCTGCTGGATTATTTCCGCATGCTGGCCGACAGCGCCCCCGCGCCGCTGGTGCTGTACGACATTCCCTACCGGACCGGCGTGAAGCTGGAGACGGAAACCATCCTGGCGCTGGCCGCGCATCCGAATATCCGCGCCATCAAGGATTGCGGCGGCGACTACCACGGCACGCAGGCCGTCATTGCCGACGGACGCTTGAGCGTGCTGGCGGGAGAGGATCACCAGTTGCTGGGCACGCTGTGCCTGGGCGGCACGGGCGCGATCATCGCTTCTGCCCATTTGTATCCGGCGCTGTTCGTGGCGCTCGCGCGGGCGGTGACGGGGCAGCGGCTCGAGCATGCGCGCCGGATTTTCCATGCCGTGATGCCGATGATCAAGCTGCTGTTCGCCGAGCCCAATCCGGGTCCGCTCAAGGCCATGCTGGCGCGCGAGGGATGGTTGCGCAACGAGCTGCGCGCGCCGATGACGCCCGCCAGCGCCGCTTTGGAGGTAGCGCTGGCGCGGGCCTGCGAGCGGCTTGGGGCGGCTGTTCCGGAGTTGCTCGACTGACCCGGCGGGCGTTTGAGTTATCGAGTCTTTGTGCTCTTGGCGCTAAGGGCGGCTGCTTGACTTCAACTTCAACTTCAACTGCGGTTTCACCGCCCCTGCGGGGAGGTGAAACTGCCGTTGCCCTTCAGCTTTTGACCTTGAAGTGGCAGTTAAGCCGTTGCAGCTGCAGTTCAAAGACCAACAACACAGACCCTCAGGCCCTCAGACCCTCATGCCCCTCATGCCCCGAAAGCCTTGCGTGCGGCTTCGATCGTAGTGGCGACGATCGCGTCGTCGTGCTGCGCCGAGACGAAGCCCGCCTCAAAGGCGGACGGCGCCAGGTAGACACCGGCATCCAGCATGGCGTGGAAGAAGCGGTTAAAGCGCGCGGTATCGCACTGCGTGACTTCAGCAAAGCTGCCCGGCACGCCCTCGCGGAAGTACAGGCCGAACATGCCGCCGATGGCATCCGCCGCGAATGGCACGCCGGCATCAGCCGCGGCCGCGGCCAGGCCGTCGGCCAGCTTGCGGGTTTGCGCGGCGAGGCGGTCATGGAAGCCCGGTGCCTGGATCAGCTTGAGGGTGGTCAGCCCGGCCGCCACCGCCAGCGGGTTGCCCGACAGCGTGCCGGCCTGGTACACGGCGCCCAGCGGCGCCAGGCAGGCCATGATGTCGCGCCGCCCGCCAAAGGCCGCCGCCGGCATGCCGCCGCCGATCACCTTGCCCAGGCAGGTCAGGTCCGGCGTGATGCCGTAATGCGCCTGCGCGCCGCCCAGCGCCACGCGAAAGCCGGTCATCACCTCGTCGAAGATCAGCACGGCGCCATGCTTGGTGCACAGCGAGCGCATGGCTTGCAGGAACGTATCGCTTGCGCGCACCAGGTTCATGTTGCCGGCCACCGGCTCCACGATCACCGCGGCGATCTCACCGGCGTGCTTGATAAAGGCTTGCTCGAGCTGCTCGACGTTGTTGTACTCCAGCACCATGGTGTGCTTGGTCACGTCGGCGGGCACGCCGGCCGAGGAGGGCGCGTTCTTGGTGGTGTCGGCAAAGGTCAGCAGGCCGGAACCCGCCTTGACCAGCAGGCTGTCGGCGTGGCCGTGGTAGCAGCCCTCGAACTTCACGATCAGGTCGCGCTTGGTGAAGCCGCGCGCCAGGCGCAGCGCGCTCATGGTGGCCTCGGTGCCGGAGGAAACCAGGCGCACCTGCTCGATCGACGGCACCAGCTTGCAGATTTCCTCGGCCATCTCGATCTCGGCCTCGGTCGGCGCGCCGAACGAGAAGCTGTGGGCCGAGGTCTCCTGCACCGCGCGCACCACTTCGGGGTGGGCATGGCCGACGATCATCGGGCCCCAGGAGCCGATATAGTCGATATAGCGCTGGCCGTCGGCGTCCCACATGTAAGCGCCTTCGGCGCGCGTGATGAAGCGGGGCGTGCCGCCCACCGAGCGGAAGGCGCGCACGGGCGAATTGACGCCGCCCGGAATGGTTTGCTGTGCGCGGTCGAAGAGCTGCTGGTTACGAGACATGGCTTTGCGTGAAATCAAAAGCGGGAGAAACGCGTTCTAACAGGCAGCAAGTTACCTTGAAGATGCCGGCAAAAAGGCTCAAATGCGAGGCATTTACGCGGTAACGTGCGCGAACACGGCGTATTTGGCCCGAATCCTGCTTGCCCGGCTGGCGCCGGCGGCGCCGATTCGGTACCATCTGGCCCTGAATTTTAATGGAGAGTGACTGGACCGTTATGGAATACAAGACCTGGATGTGCCTGATCTGCGGCTGGATTTACGACGAAGCTACCGGCGCGCCCGAAGACGGCATTGCCGCCGGCACCAAATGGGAAGACGTGCCCATCAACTGGACCTGCCCGGAATGTGGCGCGCGCAAGGAAGATTTCGAGATGGTGGCGCTCTGACATGCTCCAGGATGGCTGGAGTTGCTGAACAGCAACGCTAGCATTGCCGCGTCGCCAGCCAGCACCGGCTGGATGGCGTGATCTGGCCATGCGTCACCATGACGCGACCGTGACGGCACCGCTTCGGGCCTTGGCCCGGCGTGGCGCGTCGCGTCGATGCGACAGATCGCCAGGGGCCGCCCGAGATTCCGGATTGACGGCCCCACGGCGACTTGTCACACTCTGTTTCAAATTTGAAAATCCACCCTTTGGGGGGTGGACCGCGGCAGGCGCGGGTACCACGCGCCGCCGTTTGCCGGGCACCGGGGCTATCCGGCCGGCGTGTTTTCGGGAATTAAAACGTTTTGTTTCGGGGGTCCGTCGGGGCGGCCAGGCTGCCTTGCGCGGAAGTTCTCAAGTGAATGCCGGCGTTTCCGTCAGGGAAGCACGCCGGTCGCGGGAACGAGATGCGGGTCGCTCATCTACAAGAAAGTATTCGGATCAACGCCGAGGTCAGCGGCGCGGTCGAAGCTGGCGCCGGCGCTAGCGGCGCTGCTGCGCCTGCGCGCCGCAAGGTGCTCGTCATTGACGATTCCAGCACCATCCGCCGCACCGCCGAGATATTTCTGTCCCAGGCCGGCTGCCAGGTACTGCTGGCCGAAGACGGCTTCGAGGCACTCGCCAAGGTCGGCGACATGCATCCGGACCTGATCTTCTGCGACATCCTGATGCCGCGCCTGGACGGTTACCAGACCTGCGCCCTCATCAAGAAAAGCCCCCGGTTCCATGCCATCCCGGTGATCATGCTGTCCTCCCGCGACGGCGTGTTCGACCGTTCGCGCGGCCGCCTGGTCGGCGCGCAAGACCATCTCGCCAAGCCTTTTACCCGTGAGTCGCTGCTGCAGGCGGTAGACGCCTGCGTGCCACGTGCCGTTGCCGTGGCCAGCCCCTTGCCGGCTTGAGCGCAATCCAAGGAATCCCAATCATCATGACTATCAGCAAAATCCTTATCGTCGACGACTCCCCCACCGAAGCCCTGTTCATGTCCGACCTGCTCGGCAAGAAGGGCTTCAAGGTCTCGGTGGCCGGCAATAGCGAACAGGCCTTCGCCCGGCTCGAGAAGGAACCCTTCGACCTGATCCTGATGGACGTGGTGATGCCCGGCCAGAACGGCTACCAGGCGACCCGCGCGATCAAGCGCGACGACCGCTTCAAGGACATCCCCGTGATCATGTGCACCAGCAAGGGCCTGGACACCGACCGCATCTGGGGCATGCGCCAGGGCGCGGCCGACTATGTCGTCAAGCCGGTCGACGGCGAAGAACTGCTGACCAAGATCGCTGCGCTGGCGCACTGAGCCGCGCGCCGGTTACCTGCCCGCTCGCATCCGAACCCATCCTTGCCTTCTCACCGGAATCCGATCATGACCGCGCCGCGCCAGGATCTTCGTGCCCGCCAGACCCGGCTGCAGGACTACCAGGCCATGCTGGCCCGCCGGCTGCGCGAGGCGCGCAGCCTGCCGGCGGTGGACAGCTTCCTGGGCCTGCAGGTGGGACAGCGGCACTGGCTGCTGCCGTTGCCGGAGACGGGCGAGGTGCTGGAGATGCGCCAGCCCAGCCGCGTGCCGCTCACGCAGTCCTGGTACACCGGGCTGGTGAACGCGCGCGGCAGCCTGCTGGGCGTGATCGATTTCGGCTTGTTCTGCGGCGAGGGAGCCACCGCGCTGCAGCCGGGCAGCAAGATCGTGGTGCTGTCGCGCCAGGTGGAGCGTGCCTGCGGCATCCTGGCCACGCGCGTGATCGGGCTGCGCCATGCCGGCGACCTGTCGTTGCCGGTGGAAGCGGCGAACGCGCCGCCGGCGGGGCCGGAGGCGGCGCAGGACTGGGAGGGCGCACGTTTTGCCGATCGCGACGGGCGCGACTGGCAGGTGCTCGATGTGCGCAGGTTGCTGGCGTCGCCGGCCTTCCTGCAGGTGGGCCGGCAGGCTGCCTGAACGCCGCGCGGCGCTGCTTGCAAGGTCGCGGCGACACAATGGTGCGGCGACAAATCAAATTCAAAAAATAACGGACAGAGGGTGCTATGGGTTTCAAGATGTTCAGCCTGGGTCGCCAGGCGCCGGCGGCCGGTGCCGCCGAACTGGCGGCAGACGCCGCAGCCGCGCCCAGCAAGCGAAGCACCCCGGCCGAGACGCTCTCGGGCCGGCTGTCCCGCATCCCGTTTGCCAGCCAGCAGCGCGCGCTGACCACCGGCGTGGTGGTGTCACTGGCGGCGCTGCTGGCATCGGTGTATTTCGATAATCGCGAAGCCAACAACGGCGCGGCGCAGATCGAGATCGCCGGCGACATGCTGATGCACTCGCAGCGCCTGGCCAAGGCCGTGCCGGTGGCGCTGCTGGGCAATGCGCAGGCGTTCACGCAGCTGCGCCAGTCCAAGAGCGAGCTCGCGGGCGACTTGCAGGCGCTGCAAAACGGCAGCGATGCGAAGCACGTGCGCGCGACCGGCGCGGCCGCCGCGCCGCTGCTGGAAAAAGCCATGGAGTCCTGGCAGCGCACCGAGAAGAGCGCCGGTGACGTGCTGGCCCAGCAGCCCACCCTGACCACCATCGGCCAGACGCTGCAGATCTTCAACGCCTCCAACCCCGAACTGCTGGAAAGCGCGGAGCAGGTGGCGGCAATCAAGCTGCAAAGCGGCGCCAATGCGCGAGAGGTGGCTGCCTCCGCGCAGCTGGTGATGCTGACGCAGCGACTGGGTAAGAACCTCAACGAGTTCCTGGCGGGCGAAGGCGTCAACCCGGAAACCGCGTTCCTGCTCGGCAAGGACACCAATACCTTCCGCGAAACCCTGGACGGCCTGATCAACGGCAGCGAAGCGCTGCGGCTGTCGGCGGCGGGAGATGCCGAAACCCGCGGCTACCTGCAGCAGCTGTCGCAACGTTTCGACGCGGTGCAGAAGACCACCCAGACCATCCTGCAGAACCTGCCCGGCCTGATCGCCGCCAAGCGCGCGCAGCAGCAGATCTTCAACGACAACGAGGCACTGCGCGGCGAGCTGTCCGCGCTGCAGGCCGCTTATGCGCAAGGCGCGCGCATGCGCCCGCTGACGCTGGGCGCCACCATCGTCTCGGCCTTGCTCACGCTGCTGTTCCTGGCCGGCCTGGCCGCGCTGTACCTGCGCGACTCGCGCGCCCGTACCCTCGAAGCCGAGGCCCGCGAGCGCGAGGCGGAAGCTCGCCGCCTGGATGAAAAGCGCAACAACGACGCGACCCAGAAGGCGATCTTGCAGTTGATGAACGAGCTGCAGGACATCGCCGACGGTGACCTGACCAAACAAGCCACCGTGACCGAGGACATCACCGGCGCCATCGCCGACTCGGTGAACTACACCGTGGAAGAACTGCGCGAACTGGTCGGCCGGGTGCAGCAGACTGCCGGCGAGGTGACGCAGGCATCGGGGCAGGTGCAGGACACCTCGACCGAGCTGGTCGCCGCCTCGGAAGAGCAATCGCGCCGGATCCGCCAGACCGGCGAATCGGTGGTGGAGATGGCGGACCGCATCACGCAGGTCTCGCGCGGCGCGGCGGAATCCGCCAACGTGGCGCGTGCCTCGCTGGCCGCGGCCGAGCAGGGCCAGCACGCGGTGCAGAACGCCATCGTCGGCATGAACGACATCCGCGAGCAGATCCAGGACACCTCCAAGCGCATCAAGCGCCTGGGCGAATCCTCGCAGGAAATCGGTGAAATCGTCGAACTGATTTCCGACATTACCGAGCAGACCAACGTGCTGGCGCTGAACGCCGCCATCCAGGCCGCATCGGCCGGTGAAGCCGGGCGCGGCTTCTCGGTGGTGGCCGAAGAAGTGCAGCGGCTGGCAGAGCGCTCCGGCGAGGCAACCAAGCAGATCGGCGCGCTGATCCGCACCATCCAGACCGACACCCAGGACGCGGTGCACGCCATGGAGCGCAGCACGCAGGGCGTGGTGGAAGGGGCCAAGCTGTCGGACAACGCCGGCGCCGCGCTGGTGGAGATCGGCCGCGTGTCGCGCCAGCTCGCCGAGCTGATCGAGCAGATCTCCCAGACCACCTCGCATGAGGCGGGGCTGGCTACCGCGGTGGCGCGCAATATCGAAGGGATCTTGCAGGTGACCGAGCAGACCTCGTCCGGCACGCGCCAGACGGCACTCTCGGTGCGCCAGCTGACCTTGCTGACCGAAGAGCTGCGCAATTCGGTGCTGCGATTCAAGATCGCCTGACGAGTCAGCATTGGTGTTCAACGCGAGCCCGCGCGGATGCGGGCCACGGACCGGCGCCACCGCATTGGACGCATTGGAAGCAGTCATGTCATTGAATTTCCCTGTCTCGCGCGAGGCCGCCGGCACCGATCCGGCCGTGCAGGATCCGCTGGCGCCGATCCCTTCGCCGGACCTGTCCGCCGAGCTGGCCGCCCCGGCCAGCAAGCCTGCGGCGCCGGTCGCCCGTGATCTTTCCGTGCTGGCCTGGCTGGCGCCGAGCCTGCGCGCCGCGCTGGATGACGCCGCGGCCGAGCTGGGCCATTACGTCGATGAAGTGCAGCAGGCACCCGAGGCGCTGGGCGCGCGCGACACCACTTCGCTGCGCCTGGCCGGCCAGCACCTGCACCAGGCCGCCGGCGCGGTGCACATCGTTGGCCTGCGCGGGGTCGATCCGTATTGCCAGGCGCTGCGCCGCCTGCTCGAAGGCATCGATGGCGGCGCCGTGCCCGCCGACGCCCGCACGCTGGCCGCGTTCCGCCTGGGCGTGCAAGCGCTGGCCGAGTACGTCGACGACCTGATGGTTGGCGACGACGAAGATCCGGTGCGGCTGTTCTGTTCCTATGCCGACGTGCTGGGCCGCCTTGGCGAAGACCGCGTGCACCCCGCCGACCTGTGGGTGGACGAGCTGCAGATGCTGCCTGGCATCCTGCTGCCGATGCGCATGGCCTCCACGGTCACGCGCGCGCGCCAGCGCTTCGAGGCGGCGTTGCTCAAGGCGCTGCGCCTGCCGGTGCCGTGCGCCGAGCCGAGCCTGTTGCACGAGGCCTATCTGCCGCTGGAGTCCGCACTGGAAGACGTACGCGCGAGCGAGCAGGAACTGCGCCGCGCCACCGACCATCCGGACCGCGGCGTGTGGCATGTGCTGGCGTTGGTGTTCGGCGCGCTGGCCCACGGCCTGCTGCCCTCGGACCTGCTGGCCAAGCGGCTGGCGGGGCGTGCCCATCTGCTGCTGCGCCAGTACCTGCAAGGCCAGGTGCGGGTGCCGCAAGCCTTGCTCAACGACGCCGTGTACCTGCTGGTCACCACCAGCGGCACGCCGCCCGCGGACGAACCGCAGAGCGCGCCCGTGCTGGTGCTGCGCTCCGCCATTCGCGAATGCCTGCAAGCCTTCCGCATCGATGCGGCGCATGCCACCGTGCATGCCGACTTCCGCGTGCGCTATTACGGCTGGCTCGACCCGATCGACACGCGAAACCTGCAGCAGGCGGCCACCGCGCTCGAGCGGGCCGCTGCCGCTGGCCCGGATCATGGTGAATGGCATAACGCGCTCGCCGCGCTGGCCGAAGCCGCGCAGCCGCTGGCCCAGCCGGCGCTGCTGCGCTGCCTGGATGCCGCGCTGCAGGTCCGACCCGGTGCCGATGATCCCTTTGGCGCCAGCGCCATTGCCTTGTTCCTGGGGCGGGCACTGGCGCTGCCATGGCGCGTGCATGGCAGCACCGGGCATGCGGCGGCGGCCGAGTTCGCGCGGCGTTGCGATGAACTGACCTTGTACCTTGGCGCGCATGAGCGCGAGCCCGCTGCGCAAGCGCCGCGCTGGCTCGCGCAGATGGTCGACCAGGCGCGCACCCAGCGCCTGCGCGAGGCGGCAGTCGCGCAACTGCGCGGCCACCTCGACAGCGGTGAATCCTGGCTCGATGCCTATGACCGCGATGCCGCCCGCGCCGAAGCCGGCGCGCACCTGCGCGACGCCGAACGCGCGTTCGCGGCGCTCGCCAGCACGCTGGCTGGCTTGCGCGAGGCCGGTGCGCTGCCCGAAGCACTGCAGGCCGACGCGCTTGCGGTAGCGGCGGCGCTGGAGCGCGTGATGCCAGCGCTGGAATGGCTTGCCGGCGCCCGCGCCACGCAGGTTGCAGGCGACACTGCCGGCGCTGCCGACGCGGTGAGCGAGCGTTCCGGCCGCCTTGCCGCGATTGCCGGCGAGCTGGGTGTCGTGCATGCCTTTATCGATGCGCTGGCATTTGGCCGTGCCGTATCGGCGGACACGCATGCCGACGCTGTCGACGTTGCCGCGCAAGACGAGCAGAGCGGCGCGGTTTCCCACGCGACGCTGCTCGCCAGGGCGCGCGCGGCGGCCAATGATGCGATTCGCCATCCGGCCGCCGCCGACGCGCCCGAAGTGAAGGCGCTGCGCGCGGCATTGCAGGCGATGAACGAGCAGGCCGCCATCGACGACGCAGCCGGCCTGCGCCGCCAGGCCGGCGAAGCCACTACGCAGCTCAATGCCTGGCTCGCCGGCTCCCATGGCGCGGCCGAACGCCTGGTTGTGGCGCTGGCCGAGGCGCTGCCGGCCAGTGCGCCCGGCACGCCCGCGCCCGCAGCAGCCATGCCCGCCGCGGCAGACACCGCCGCCATCGATGCTGAACTGCTGGATATCTTCCTGACCGAAGCGGTCGAGGTGCTGGGCGAGGTCGCTAGCGATCTCGCCGGCGGCCTCGCCGCGCTGGCGGATGCCGATACCATCAGCCGCCTGCGCCGCGCTTTTCATACGCTCAAGGGATCCAGCCGCATGGTCGGCCTGCATCGCTATGGCGAAGCGGCCTGGGCAATCGAGCAGGTGATGAACCTCTGGATTGCCGAGGCCCGCGCCCCGGCGCAGGGCCTGCTGGACTTGCTGCTGCGTGCCCACGATGAGCTGTCCGGCTGGGTGACCGCACTACGCGGCGATGCGCATGCCGCGCACGACGCCACGGGCCTGCTGGCCGCGGCGCAGTCTGTGCGCGCGGGCGAGCAGCCCGGGCCGGAGCACAGCGCCGAAGGGGCGACCGCGCCTGTGCACGCGGCCGGGCTTGAGCTGGTGGTGACGCAGCCCGAGGACGAGCCGGTGCAGGATTCAGGGCACCCGGCCGAGGCCGAAGCCAACGCAGACGACACCGCGGCGGGGGATGCCAAGGTCATTCCTTTCCGCTTTGCCAGCACGCCGGCCGAGGAAAACGACCACTTCAAGCTGATCGGCCCGGTGCGCATCAGCCTGCCGCTTTACAACGTCTACCTGCAGGAAGCCGACGACCTCATCCGCCAGTTCGCCACCGATCTTTCCGAGTGGCGCCACGAGGGCCGTCCCTGCCCGAGCGAGCTGGCGCTGCGTGTCGCGCATACCTTGCAAGGCAGCGCTTCCACGGTCGGCCTGGAGCCGGTACGCGCCATTGCCGAGGCGCTTGAGCGCCTGATGCTGCAGCTCGGCGCGCACCCGGTGGCGATGCACCCGGGCGACTTCCGCTTGCTGGAGCAGGCGGTGGAGCGCGTGCGTGGCATGCTGCACCAGTTTGCCGCGGGCATCTGGCCTGCCGCCGATGACACGCTCTGCCGCAGCCTGCTGGAGCTTGGCGAGCGCGCCATGGTGCGCCCGCGCCTGGCGCTGCCGGCGGTGGAGCTGCTGGCCGAGGCCGAGGACGCGCCGGTTGCGATGCTGTTCGGCAAGCCGCCCGGCGCGGCCAATGCCGGCAAGCTGCACGATGCCACCGTCACGCCGCTGCATGCGGTGCAAGCACAAGTTGGCCCGGCTGCTCCGGCTGTCACGGATACGCCGGACGAGCAAGCCGCCGAGGTTGCCGAGCAAGCCCCCGATCCGGCGCTCGTCGAGATTTTCCTGGAAGAAGCGCACGGCAGCCTGCCGGAGCTGGGCAAGCTGCTGCGTGGCTGGGAGACCGCCAGCGGCGATGGCCAGCATGCCAGCCACGCCGGCCTGATCCTGCGCGCGCTGCACACGCTCAAGGGCAGTGCCCGGATGGCCGGCGCCATGGCGCTGGGCCAGGCCGCCCACGAAATGGAAACCCTGCTCGATGCCGCCGTGCGCGCCGATCGCGTCGGGCCGCTCCTGTTCGTGCGCCTGTACGCCTGGTACGACCGTATCCTCGCGCATAGCGAGGCGCTGCAGGCCGGCCGCCTGCTGCCGGTGGACGATCCCGAGCTGATCAACACCATGACCGGGCAGAACAGCGCGCCGGACGAGGCGCCGGTTCCGGCTGCGCCCTCACTCGCACCCGCACCCGCGCTTGCGCAAGACGTGCCGCCGGGCGCCACGGTACAGCCGTGGCTGCCCAGCGCGCCCATGCAGCCGGTCGGGGCACCCCTGCCGATGCCCGCAATGGGCGCCGCGCTGGCCCCCGCCGCCGATGCCGCCGAACGCCAGCGTGCGCTCGTGCGGGTGCAGGCCCGCACCCTCGATACGCTGATCACCGATGCCGGCGAAGTCGGCGCGACGCGTGCGCGGCTGGAGAGCGAGCTCGACGCGATGCGCAGCTACCTGGGCGAGCTCAACGACAATGTGGCGCGCTTGCGCGGGCAGTTGCGCGAGATCGAGATCCAGGCTGAGTCGCAGATGGCTTCGCGCACCGCCGATGCCCAGCACACGGTCGAGTTCGATCCGCTCGAGTTCGATCGCTTCACGCGTTTCCAGGAGCTGACGCGGATGATGGCCGAGTCGGTCAACGACGTGGCCACCGTCGAGCAAAACCTGCAGCGCGGCTTCGACCGCGCCGCCGGCGACCTTGACGCGCAGGCCCGCCTCACGCGCGGCCTGCAGCGCAGCCTGATGCAGGCGCGCATGGTGCAGTTCGATGCGCTGGCCGAGCGTTTGTATCGCGTGGCGCGCCAGGCCGCCAGCGAGACCGGCAAGGAAGTGCGCCTGCTGATCAAGGGCGGCACCGTGGAGGTTGACCGCTCCGTGCTGGACCGCATGGCCGGCCCGATCGAGCACCTGATCCGCAATGCGGTGGTGCACGGCATCGAGTCCGCCGACGCGCGCCGCGCGGCAGGCAAGCCCACCACCGGCGCGCTCACGCTGGAAGTGCAGCAAGAAGGCAATGAGGTGGTGCTGCACTTCGTCGACGATGGCGGTGGCCTGGACCTTGCACGCATCCGCGCGCGCGCCATCGAGCGTGAGCTGCTGGCGCCGGACGATGACGCGGGCGATGCCCGCCTCACCGAGATGATCTTCGCCCCAGGCTTCAGCACCGCGGATACGGTGTCAGAGCTGGCGGGGCGCGGTGTCGGCATGGACGTGGTGCGCGCCGAAACGGTGGCGCTGGGCGGGCGCATCGCGCTGGCCACGCAAGCCGGGCAGGGCACCCGCTTTACCGTGCACCTGCCGCTGACGACAGCCATTACGCAAGTGCTGCTCGTCACGCTGGGCGGGCGGCCCTTCGCCATCCCCAGCGGCATGATCGACCAGGTTCAGCAACTGCGCTCGCAAGGCCTGCTCGAAGCTTACAACCAAGGCAGCCTCGACACGCCCGGCGGTGCCGTGCCGTTCCACTACCTCGGCACGCTGCTGGAAGAAACGCCGGCGGTAGCCGCAGGCAAGAAGTACTCGCCGGTGGTGGTGGTGCGCAGCGGCGCCGAGCGCATCGCCGTGCACGTGGACGAAGTGATTGGCAACCGCGAAGTCGTGGTCAAGCACATCGGCCCGCACCTGGCACGCCTCGAGGGCATTGCCGGCGCGACCACGCTTGGCGACGGCGAGATCGTGCTGATCTACAACCCGGTGGTGCTGGCGCAGCGCTTCGTGCGCGAGCGCGGCGAGCTGGCCCGTCCGCAGCTTGCCGCTCTGCCACATCTGCCCCAGCCGGCGCAGCAGCCGGCGCTGGGCGCGGTGGCCGAGTTCTCGCAAGGCGGTGCGGCTCCGGTGCAAGGGCTGGCCACGCAGCCGACCGTCATGGTGGTTGACGACTCACTGACCGTGCGCAAGGTCACGCATCGCTTGCTGACCCGGGCCGGCTACCAGGTGGTGCTGGCGCGCGACGGCGTGGACGCGTTGCGGCAGTTGCAGGAGGTGATGCCTGACGCGATGCTGGTCGACATCGAGATGCCGCATATGGATGGCTTTGACCTGACGCGCAATGTGCGGGCGGATAGCCGGACCGCGCATATGCCGTTGGTGATGATCACTTCGCGCACGGCGGAGAAGCATCGGCGTTATGCGGCCGAGATCGGGGTGAATGTTTATTTGGGTAAGCCGTATAACGAGGATGAGCTGCTCACCACGTTGCAGCATTTGCTGGGTGAGCGGGCGGTTGGGATGGCGGGGTCGGTGGCGCAGATGCTGGGGGAGGATGCGGGGAATTGATGGTGGTGGTGGGTGGTTGACTGCAACTGCTTAACTGCGACTGCCTGACGTCAAAAGCAACTGCGGTTTCACCACCCCTGCGGGGCGGCGACCTACTTTCTTGTCTTGCCAAGAAAGTAGGCAAAGAAGGCGCGCCGGATGGGGCGACTACCTCCTCGGGCTTCGGCGAAAAGAGCGGCCGGGACCCAAACTCGCATCGCCTTAGGGCGATACTCAGACATGGGTCCCTCTTTTCCGCTCTTTTCGCCGAATCCCGAGGCGCCCCATACGGCCTTGGCACACCTCCACGGCTCGCTTCGCATCGCCGTGGGTGATTCCCGCCCCTTCGGGCGGGAATCACGGCTACCACAGTGGTTGATCTTGCCGCTGGTTGGCTCCCCTCTCCCACTTGTGGGAGAGCAACCGTGTCAAGCGGGCAGTTTGTTTTCCCACGGCTGACCGGTCTTCGCCATGGTATTGAGGACTGTCAGCAGCTTGCGCATGCAGGCAGTCACGGCGAGCTTGAATGGCTTACCGGTAAGACTCAAGCGCTCATAGAAACTACGGATGGCAGGGTTATGACGAATCGCAGTTACCGTCGCCATGTACAGCACATTGCGCACCTCGGCTCGACCGCCGCGGATGTAGCGTTGTCCCCGGCGCTTGCCACTGTCGTCGTTAAACGGCGCCACGCCGACCAGCGCTGCGATCTGCTGGCGGTTGAGCTTACCCAACTCGGGCAGTCGCCCCAGCAGGGTGAACACGCTGACTTTGCCAATGCCCGGCACACTGCTAAGCAATTCCACTTTGTGCTTCCATACGTCACTGGTGCGCAGCTTGTGGGTCATATCGATATCGAGCGACTTGATACGGGCGTCCAACCATTCGATATGCTCTTTCAGGCTCTTGATGGCAAGCGGCGGCGCAGTGGCGACTCGAGCCTTCTCTTGCGCCCGCATGACCACGAGCTGGCTGCGCCGGTCCAACAGGTCAGCAAATTCGCGCTGCGCCTCGTCGGGCAACGGACGCACTGGCGGCCGGATCTGCTGGGCAAAACGCGCCAGCACGCGCGCGTCGAGCCGGTCGGTCTTGGCCAGAATCCCGCAAGCTTTGGCGAAGTCGCGCACCTGCTTGGGGTTGACAACTGCGACCGGCAATCCGGCACCAGCCAGCGCGATACTGACGCTGGTTTCATAACCGCCTGTCGCCTCAAGCACGATGCGATCGATTTGACCTTCGTCGTTGTGCTCGGCCAGGTATGCCAACAGCGAAGCGATACCCGCTTCGTCATTGATGAACTGCAAGCTCGCGCTGTCAGGCAAAGAGTCCAGATCCAGCGTGTTCTTGCTAACGTCGATTCCTACAACCTTGATATCCATTTGGCTTATCCCATCCTTGTGACCATTCGGCGTGCTGCCATCCAACCGTTCGGGCTTAGGCTAAACGCTATCAAAAATGGAAGCCTCGATCCTCGCTCTCCCTCGAACTTGGGCTTTCGCCCAGGGCATGGGGCCATCGATCTGAGGCTTCCAGGACATATTTTCCGACATACAAGGGGCCGGGGGAGAGGGCGGGCGTACCTTGTGGCGCCGGCCCTTGATCTCCTACTTGTTCACCATCCGCGCCGGCACCGACAGCGTCAGCGCCGCACCCACCACCAGACACGCCGCCAGCAGGTACATCCCGGAGTCCGTGCTCTGCGTCATGTCCTTCAACCAGCCCACCGCATACGGGCTGATGAACCCGGCCAGATTCCCGAGCGAGTTGATTAGCGCGATCCCCGCGGCTGCGCCTGTGCCAGCCAGGAAGGCCGTCGGCAGGCTCCAGAAGAGCGGCAGGGTGGTCAGGATGCCGATGGTGGCCAGCGTCAGGCCGAGCAGTGCCAGCACGGTATTGTTGTGCCATTGCACCGACAGCACCAGGCCGACTGCGCCCAGCAGCGCGGGAACGGCGATATGCCAGCGGCGTTCGCGGGTGCGGTCGGCGCTGTAGGCCACCAGCACCATGCCGACCACCGCGCAGCCGTAGGGGATGGCGGTGAGCAGGCCGATGTCCAGCGGGCTCTTCACGCCGGTCTGCTTGATGATGGTGGGCAGCCAGAAGCTGACGCCGTACAGGCCCATCACGAAGCTGAAGTAGATCGCGCTCATCAGCCACACGCGCGGGCTGGACAGCACCTTGCCGATCGGCGCGTCTTCCTTGTGCATGTCCTCGGCGGCGATATTGCGCTGGAGCAGGGCCTTTTCTTCGTTGCTCAGCCACTTGGCGTGGACGATGCGGTCGTCCAGGTAGGCCAGCACCACCAGCCCTACCAGCACCGACGGGATGCCTTCGAGCAGGAACATCCATTGCCAGCCGGACCAGCCGTTGCGGCCGTCGAACGATTGCATCATCCAGCCCGACAGCGGCCCGCCGATCACGCCGGAGAGCGCGATCGCGGTCATGAAGTAGGTGGTGGTGCGCCCGCGCCGGTGCGACGGGTACCAGTAGGTCAGGTAGAGGATGATGCCGGGGAAGAAGCCGGCTTCGGCGATCCCCAGCAGGAAGCGCAGCACGTAGAACATGGTCGGCGTGGTGACGAACATCATCGCCGCCGAGATCACGCCCCAGGTGATCATGATCCGCGCGATCCAGATGCGTGCGCCGACCTTGTGCAGGATCACGTTGCTGGGCACTTCAAACAGGAAGTAGCCGATGAAGAAGATGCCCGCGCCGAGGCCGTAGATGGTCTCGCTGAACTTCAGGTCGCCCAGCATCTGCAGCTTGGCGAAGCCGACGTTGACGCGGTCCAGGTACGCCACCACATAGCAAAGTAAAAGAAACGGCACCAGGCGCAAGGTCACCTTGCGGTAGGTGGCGTCCTCGAACGCGGGGTCGGCGGCGCCGGAATGTACTGCGGTTGTTGTCATGCTGTCTCCTCTTGGATCTGTAGATCTACATGGATCTATTTTTCTGGTTGCACGATACCGCCGGGGTGGCGCCGCTGGCCGCATGCGGCGCCGGAAAGCACGTCTACCACGTCTGGGCGAATGCCTTAGTGCGCGAACGGGCCGCGGCCGCGCAGCGCGTTGGCGACCATCATCAGCGCGAGCAGGAAAGGCAGCGCCACGTAGAGGCACCAGTGCACGCGGTCCCCCACGGTGTCGCCCCATTTGCGCTTGAAGACTTGCAGGCGCGGCATGGCCGAAGGGTTGGTGGCGCGTTTGTTTCTGACGTGCCACGCCATCCAGAAGAAGAAAATGGCGAAGGCGACGGAGAGGAAGTTGATATTACCCATGTTGAATTGCGATGGTTTTCAGTGTGGTGAATCCGTACAGGGCTTCGAAGCCCTTCTCGCGGCCGTAGCCGGACTGCCCGCTGCCGCCAAAAGGTAGCTCTACCCCGCCGCCGGCACCGTAGTTGTTGATAAAGACCTGGCCCGCGCGCAGCTTGTGCGCCAGGCGCAGCTGGCGCGCGCCATCGCGGGTCCAGATGCCGGCGACCAGGCCATAGGGCGTGCCGTTGGCGAGCGCGATGGCTTCGGCTTCGGTGTCGAACGGCGTGGCGGCCAGCAGTGGGCCAAACACTTCCTCTTGCGCCAGCCGGTGCGTGGGCGGCACGTCGCGGAACAGCATCGGCACCTGGTAATAGCCGGACTCCGGCGCTTGCGCCACGATCTGGCCTTGCGCCATGGCGGTAATGCCGGCGTGCTGCGCATCGGAGACGAAATCCCAGACGCGCTGCTGCTGCTTGCGGTTGATCAGCGGGCCGCATTCCAGGTCCAGCTCCGACGGCCCGACGCGCAAGGACTCGAACACCGTGGCCAGGCGGTCGAGCACGGCGTTGTAAAGCGGGCGTTCCACCAGCACGCGGCTGCCGGCCGAGCAGGTCTGGCCCGCGTTTTGCACGATGCCGTTGACGATGACCGGCACCAGCGCGTCGATGTCGGCATCGGCAAAGACGATCTGGGGTGATTTGCCGCCGAGCTCCAGCGTGACCGGCACGTGGTTTTCGGCCGCCATCTGCGCGATCAGCTTGCCGGTCTGCGGCGAGCCGGTGAAGGAAATGTGGTTGATGCCGCTGTGGCGCGCCAGCGCGGCGCCGGCTTCATGGCCGTAGCCGGTGACGATGTTCAGCGCGCCCTCGGGCAGGCCGGCTTCGGCCGCCAGTTCCGCCACGCGCAGCAGCGACAGGCAGGCGTCTTCGGCGGGCTTGACCACGCAGGCATTGCCCGTGGCCAGCGCCGCGCCCACGCTGCGCCCGAAGATCTGCAGCGGGTAGTTCCACGGGATGATGTGGCCGGTCACGCCATGCGGCTCGCGCACGGTCAGCACGGTAAAGCCGGGCTGGTAGGGGATGGTCTGGCCGTGCAGCTTGTCGACCGCGCCGGCGTAGAACTCGAAGTAGCGCGCCACGGCGCGCGCGTCGGCGGTGGCCTGGCGCAGGGGTTTGCCGGTATCGCGTGCTTCCAGCGCGGCGAGCTCGGCCTCGTGCTCGATCAGCGTCAGCGCCACGCGGTTGAGCAGGCGGGAGCGCTCGGCGGGCGCCATCGCGCCCCAGGCGCCGTCGGCGGCCTGGCGCGCGGCGTGCACGGCCACGTTGATGTCGACCGCGTTGCCGCGGGCGATTTCGGCGAAAGGCTCGCCGCTGGATGGGTCGAATACCTTGATGCGCAAGCCGGAGTCCGGCGCGATCAGGCGGTTGGCAACGAAGTGCTGGGCGTGCATTGGATGGCTCCGGCTGGATGCGACTGCCAGGTTTTGGCTGGCAGTGCGCCTGTCGATGCGGCTTGCGGACAATCCGCCATTATCACTCACGGCGCGAGACGCGCAAGGCACGCGCGCGTCAGGCCTGGGTCAGCTTCGAAACGCTATAATGCCCGCCATCCTCAAACACAGGCATCTGGAGAGCAAGCATGAGCTTCAACCTCGTTTCCCCCGGCAAGGACATCCCGAACGATTTCAACGTCATCATCGAAATCTCCGCCCAGAGCGACCCGGTGAAGTACGAAGCCGACAAGGAAACCGGCCTGCTCTTCGTCGACCGTTTCATCGGCACCGGCATGCGCTACCCGGCCAACTACGGCTTCATTCCCCAGACCCTGTCGGGCGACGGCGACCCCGTCGACGTGCTGGTGCTCTCGCCGTTCCCGATCCTGGCCGGTGCAGTGGTGCGCTGCCGCGCGCTGGGCATGCTCAAGATGACCGACGAGTCGGGCGTGGATGCCAAGCTGGTCGCCGTGCCGCTGGACAAGCTGTCGCCCGCCACCGCCTTCATGAAGGGCTTGTCGGACGTGCCGCAGAACCTGCTGGACCAGATCAAGCACTTCTTTGAGAACTACAAGGCACTCGAAGCGGGCAAGTGGGTCAAGGTGGAAGGCTGGGCCGGCATTGAAGAAGCCCACAAGGAAATCACCGACGGCGTGGCGAACTACACCAAGTAAGCAGCGGCATCCACGGTCAGTCGTGCCAGATTCCGGGGCGTGGCTGAACCGATGCTGAAAAACCCCGCTGCGGCGGGGTTTTTTGTTGCGCCAGGCTTGATGGAAACCAAAGACGCCATAAAGCCGGTGGGTTAAGCTTCAATCACAGAACAACCCGGCAGGCAAACTGCCAATTCCCCATGTCCGCTACCTTTTCGACGCCGTCCAGCCTGGCACGGTATTCCGGCCCGGCGGTGTTCTTCCACTGGGCAGTGTTCCTGCTGATCGCCACCGCGTACGCCGCGATCGAGCTCAAGGGCTTTCTGCCCAAGGGCAGCGCTTCCCGGGCGTTGTCGATGTCGGTGCACACATGGGCTGGCGCGCTGGTGCTCGTCCTGGCAGTGCCGCGTCTGCTGTGGCGCCTGGTGCGCGGCGCGCCGGCACCCGAGCCTGGTCCGCGCTGGATGCAGCTGCTCGGCAGCGCCATGCACCTTGTGCTCTATCTGTTCATCTTCGTGCAGCCCGTGCTGGGCCTGCTGGCCCTCAACGCCGGCGGCCACCTGCTGACGGTGCCAGGCCTTGGCATCGAGCTGCCCGCGCTGGTGGCGCAAAGCAAGGACCTGAAAGAGATCCTCGAGGATGTCCACGGCACACTGGGCACCGCCTTCTACACGGTGATCGGGCTGCACGCCATCGCGGCGCTGTTCCACCACTACATGCTGGGCGACAACACGCTGCGGCGCATGTGGCGCTAGACACGCGCCGGGCAAGCCGCCCTAGCTGCGTGCGAACGGCGTGCGGTCGTTGAGCTCGTCCAGGTAGGCATCGATGCCCTGGCGCTCGCGCACCAGGAAACGCTCCACGGCATCGGCAAAGGCCGGGTGCGCCAGCCAGTGCGCGGAGCGGGTCGCCACTGGCAGAAAGCCCCGCGCCATCTTGTGCTCGCCCTGGGCGCCGCCTTCGAAGGTGCGGATGCCCTGGGCTATGCAAAACTCCAGCGGCTGGTAGTAAGCCGTCTCGAAATGCAGGCAGGGGTGGTGCTCGAGCGCGCCCCAGTAGCGCCCGAACAGGGTGCTGCGCGCCGGGTCGCCGTCATAGACCACCAGGGACGCGGCAATCGGCTGGCCGGCACGCTCGGCGACCACCAGCAGCAGGTTCTCCGGCATGGCGGCGCCGATGCGCTGGAAGAAATCCAGGTTCAGGTAGGGCGTGGAATGATGCTCGCGGTACGTTTGCCGGTAGCAGCGGTTGAAAAAGCGCCAGTGCGCCTCGTCGATCTCGGGCCCGCGCAACTGGCGGAAGGTGATGCCGGCGTCGGCCACGCGGCGGCGTTCGGCGCGGATATTCTTGCGTTTCTTTTGCGAGAGCGTGGCCAGGAACGCTTCGAAGCTCTCGTAGCCCGGGTTGGTCCAGTGGAACTGCACGCCGTGGCGCATCAGCATGCCGGCGTCTTCCATCAGCGTGGCCTCGTGCTCGTCGGGAAACAGCACGTGCAGGGAGGACAGCTGGCTTTGTTCCGCCACCGCCAGCGCACATTGCAGCAGGCAGCGGCGCGCGTCTTCGTCCTCGGCCAGCAGCCGCGCGCCTTGCACGGGCGTGAAGGGAATCGCGGACAGCAGCTTGGGGTAGTAGGGCAGGCGATGCTGCGCGTAGGCGTCGGCCCAGGCCCAGTCGAACACGTATTCCCCATAAGAGTGCGACTTCGCGTACAGCGGCATGGCCGCCGCCAGGCGCTCGCCCCCCTCGGCGCGCGGCGCCCATAGCGTCAGGTAGCGCGGGCTCCAGCCGGTCTCGTCGCAGGCGCTGCCGCTGGCATGCATGGCGTGCAGGAAGGCGTGGCGCAGGAACGGCGTGGCCCCGGGCTGGGCCGCCACCAGGGTGTCCCACTCGGCCTCGGGCAGCTCGGACAGATCGAAAACGATCTGCGTGCGATAATTCTCCATCCGCTCGTGTTCCTGCTGGGCTTGTGCCGCGGCCGCCCCCGGGGTGGCCGCGTCAGGCTGGCCGGAGCCGGGCTTGAAAGATTCAGACTGCATTGCGCTAGATTTGCTCATCATCGGCGCTGCCTTAGGGCGGCGCCCTTGTTCCGGCATGGCTGCTTATCGCTGCTTATGGCTGCTTATCGCGGCTTATGGCTGATCACGCCGCGCCCGCGCAGATGCGGGCGCAGCGACGGTTGAGTCTACCGGAAATGGCGCGGTGCGGCAGGGCACATCCTGTTGCCGGCTGGCAGGCTAAAATCTCTCACTAACCAACGACTATATAAGGGGCCAATATGAAGCAGATTACCGCCATCATCAAACCGTTCAAGCTGGACGAAGTGCGCGAGGCGCTGGCTGACGTCGGCGTGACCGGCCTGACGGTAACCGAGGTGAAGGGCTTTGGCCGCCAGAAGGGACATACCGAGCTGTATCGCGGCGCTGAGTATGTGGTCGACTTCCTGCCCAAGATCAAGATCGAGGTCGTGGTTGCCGAGAACCAGCTCGACACCGTGCTGGACGCCATCGTCAAGGCAGCGCACACCGGCAAGATCGGCGACGGCAAGATCTTCGTGACCGAGATCGAGCGCGTGATCCGCATCCGCACCGGCGAGCAGGACGAAGCCGCCGTTTAAGCATTCGGGCGCGCAAGTCTTTTCAGCGTTCAAGCATCGGCGGACAATCCTGGCGATCCCACGGGAGGGGGCGCCTGGATTGCCGCCGTTGTCGTCGCCTAGCTCGGCAACTTCCAGCCGAAGCGCACGCACAGCAGGCGCGCCGCCGTGATGGTGATGGCGCCCGCCAGCAAGGCCAGTTCCTGCTCGGCCTGCAGCCAGGTCAGGCCAACATAGACACAGCAGCCGACGAAGGCACAGGTGGCATAGGGCGAGCGGTCACGCAGGATCATCGGCACCTCGTTGCACAACACGTCGCGTACCACGCCACCGAACACCGAAGAGATGATGCCCATCATGACCGCTACGGTCGGGGTCATCTGCGCCACCAGCGCGAGCGATGTGCCGGTGACCGAAAACAGCCCCAGGCCGATCGCATCGGCCGTGATCATGGTGCGCTCGGACGCCACCCGGCTGACCACCCGCAGCACGAACGACGCGCCGAGCGACATCACGAAGATCAGAATCACATAGCCTTCGTGGTCGACCCAGTAGAAGGGGCGGCGGTCCAGCAACACGTCGCGCACCGTGCCGCCGCCGAAAGCGGTGGCGAACGCCACCACGAAAGTGCCCACGGCATCGAAGCGCTGCTTGCGCGCATCGACCACGCCGGAGACGGCAAAGGCGAGCACGCCCACCACTTCCATGACATGCAGGATCAGGGGCAACCGCCCCATCAGGAGATCGAGCGGCAGATGCATCGTGCGCGCTGTCTCAGGCGTGCGGCTGGCGCAGCAGCACCATCAGCGCGCCGGCGCCACCCTCGGCGCCGCGTGCCTGCACGAAGGCCAGCACTTCTTCCTTCTGTACCAGCCAACTGCGCACCTTGCCCTTGAGCACGGGCGTCTTGTCCGGCGAGCCATTGCCCTTGCCGTGGATCACGCGCACGCAGCGCACGCCACGCTTGACCGAGCGCCGCACGAACTCGGCCAGTGCCTCGCGCGCTTCTTCGCTGCGCAGGCCGTGCAGGTCGATCTTGTCCTGGGGCACCCATTCGCCGCGGCGCAGCTTCTTGACCACGTCCATGCCGATGCCGGGGCGGCGGAACGACAGGGTTTCGTCGGTATCGAGCAGGTTCTCGACGTCGAACTCGTCGGAAAGCGACGCGGCCAGCACGGCTTTGTCGTCCAGCTGGGTTTGTACCGGCACGGGTGCCGGATGGCGGGGCGCGGGAGTGACGCGGTTGCGGTCGCGCAGGGTGTTGACGTTGCCTACGCTGCTGCGGAATACGTCGGCTTCTTCGCGGGCGCGCTGCGCGGCTTCGTCCGCCGCGCGGCGCTCGGCTTCGCGCCGCTCGGTGTCGGCCTTGAGGGAGTCGCGCAAGCCGGCCAGGTCGGTCAGGCCGAAACGCTTGGGCGGGCTGGCGGCGGGGTTGGCGGGTTTGGTGGGCTTTCTGGCGCCGTGCGTCATGGCGAGTCTCCGGGGTGCTCGGCGTGATTATAGGGTGGCAGGGCGGGACGGCATCACCGGCTTGAAAAAGACAAAGGCCGGGCAAGCCCGGCCTGAGCCTTCCGTCTTTGTCTCTTTACTGCAGGGCTTCCACGTAGCGCTGTGCATCCAGGGCTGCCATGCAGCCCGTGCCGGCGCTGGTGATCGCCTGGCGATAGATGTGGTCCTGCACGTCGCCGGCTGCGAACACGCCCGGGATGCTGGTGGCCGTGGCATCGCCGGCCAGGCCGCTCTTGGTGACGATATAGCCGTTGTGCATCTCGAGCTGGCCTTCGAACAGTTCGGTGTTCGGCTTGTGCCCGATGGCCACGAACACGCCCGCCAGCTTGAGGTCTTCGACCGTGCCGGTGTTCACGTTGCGCACCTTCAGGCCCGTCACGCCGGAGTCGTCGCCGGTCACTTCTTCCAGCACGGAGTTCCAGCGGATTTCCACGCGGCCTTCCTTCTCGCGCTGCAGCAGGCGGTCGACCAGGATCGGCTCGGCGCGGAACTTGTCGCGGCGATGCAGCACGGTCACCTTGCTGGCGATCTGGGACAGGTAGAGGGCTTCCTCCACGGCGGTGTTGCCGCCGCCGACCACGGCCACTTCCTGGTTCTTGTAGAAGAAACCGTCGCAGGTGGCGCAGGCCGACACGCCGCGGCCCATGAACAGCTCTTCCGACGGCAGGCCGAGGTACTGGGCCGAGGCGCCGGTGGCGATGATCAGCGAATCGCAGGTGTATTCACCGGCATCGCCCACCAGGCGGATCGGGCGTTCGGTCAGCTTGGCGGTGTGGATGTGATCGAAGATGATTTCGGTGTTGAAGCGTTCGGCATGCTCCAGGAAGCGCTGCATCAGTTCCGGGCCTTGCACGCCGTTGGCGTCGGCGGGCCAGTTTTCCACGTCAGTGGTGGTCATCAGCTGGCCACCCTGGGCCAGCCCGGTGATCAGCACCGGCTGCAGGTTGGCACGGGCCGCGTAGACGGCGGCGGTATAGCCGGCGGGGCCGGAACCGAGAATCAGCACTTTTGCGTGTTTGGCCATGATGCTTTCCTATGGCTGGTGCGCCTTGATGCGCACTAGCGTGAATCGAAACCAGCATTATAAGTGGACCGGCGTTTGCTCACTGTTGCAAATTCCAATGGGAGCGATAGCCCTGGCCAAGGTTAAAATGGCCGGCACCACCCTCTTCAGTTGGCAACCCAGATCCAGGCATGGCCCGAGCTACTACCACAACACGTACCGATCCTTCCGCGCTGCCCTCGCGCATCGGCAAGCTGCTGGGCGAAGTGCGCTGGTTCCTGTTGCTGGCGGTCACATTGGCCTTCGTCTGCATCCTGGCCAGCTACAGCAAGGCTGACCCTGGCTGGTCGCACGCCAACCAGGTGGCCGACATCCACAACCTCGGCGGCCGCGTGGGCGCCTGGATGGCCGATGTGCTGTTCTTTATCTTCGGCTTCTCCGCCTACTGGTGGGCCGTGTTGCTGGTGCGCCGCTGCTGGCGCGGCTGGCGTGCGCTGACCGCCGAGCTGCCCGAGCGCAACGGCGAGGCCCGGCAGGGCCTGGTGGTGAGCTGGATCGGCTTTGGCCTGACGCTGACCGCCAGCATGGGCCTGGAGGCCATCCGCATGTATCCGCTGCGGGCTGCGCTGCCGCGCGCCCCGGGTGGCGTGCTGGGCGACCTGCTCGGTGGCTGGATGCAGATGGCGCTGGGCTTCACCGGCGCCACGCTGCTGCTCTTGCTGACGCTGGCCATCGGCTTGTCGCTGTTCTTCCATTTCTCGTGGCTGTCGGTGGCCGAGCACGTGGGCGGCTTCGTCGAGACGCTTTTCCTCGGCTTCAAGGCGCGCCGCGAAAGCAAGCAGGACCGCATCATCGGCGAGGCGGCCAAGGTCGTGCGCACCGAAACCGTGGAAGTGCAGCGGGTCAAGATCGAGGAGGCCGCGCCGGTGCAGATCGTGCGGCCCCAGGCGGTGCCCAAGCACGAACGCGTGGAGCGCGAGAAGCAGCAGCCGCTGTTCGCCGATATCCAGGACTCCGACCTGCCGCCGCTGGCGCTGCTGGACCCCATCCCCACGCACCAGGAAACCGTCAGCGCCGAAACGCTGGAATTCACCTCGCGCCTGATCGAGAAGAAGCTCAAGGATTTCGGTGTCGAGGTCAAGGTGGTGGCGGCCTATCCGGGCCCGGTCATCACCCGCTACGAAATCGAGCCGGCCACCGGCGTCAAGGGCAGCCAGGTGGTCAACCTGGCGCGCGACCTGGCGCGTTCGCTGTCGCTGGTTTCCATCCGGGTGGTGGAAACCATCCCCGGCAAGATCTACATGGGGCTGGAGCTGCCCAACCCCAAGCGCCAGACGGTGCGGCTGTCCGAGATCCTCGGCTCGCAGGTCTACAACGAGAGCGCGTCCAACCTCACGATGGCGCTGGGCAAGGACATCGCCGGCAAGCCCATGGTTGCCGATCTGGCCAAGATGCCGCACTGCATGGTGGCGGGCACCACCGGCTCCGGCAAGTCGGTCGGCATCAACGCCATGATCCTGTCGCTGCTCTACAAGGCCAAGGCCGAGCAGGTGCGGCTGATCCTGATCGACCCCAAGATGCTGGAGATGAGCGTCTACGAAGGTATCCCGCATCTGCTGTGCCCGGTGGTGACCGACATGCGCCAGGCCGGCAACGCCCTGAACTGGGCGGTCGGCGAGATGGAGCGGCGCTACAAGCTGATGAGCAAGCTGGGCGTGCGCAACCTGGCCGGCTACAACAAGAAGATCGACGAAGCCGCCTCGCGCGAGGAGAAGCTTCCCAACCCGTTCAGCCTGACCCCGGACGCACCCGAGCCGCTTGAGAAGCTGCCGATGATCGTGATCGTGATCGACGAGCTGGCCGACCTGATGATGGTGGTGGGCAAGAAGGTGGAAGAGCTGATCGCGCGCATCGCGCAGAAGGCCCGCGCCGCCGGCATCCACCTGGTGCTGGCCACGCAGCGTCCGTCAGTCGATGTGATCACCGGCCTGATCAAGGCTAACGTGCCGACCCGCATCGCCTTCCAGGTCAGCAGCAAGATCGATTCGCGCACCATTCTTGATCAGCAGGGCGCGGAAGCGTTGCTCGGCATGGGCGACATGCTCTACCTGGCGCCGGGCACCGGTGTGCCGATCCGCGTCCACGGCGCCTTTGTCTCCGACGATGAAGTGCACCGCGTGGTCGAAAAGCTCAAGGAAGGCGGCGAAACCAACTACATCGAGGGCATCCTCGAAGGCGGCGTGGCCGAGGGCGACCTGGGCGGCGATGGCATGGGCGGTGGCGCGGGCATTGGCGGCGGCGGCGAGGCCGATCCGCTCTACGACCAGGCTGTCGACGTGGTGCTGAAGAACCGCCGCGCCTCGATTTCCCTGGTGCAGCGCCACCTGCGCATCGGCTACAACCGTGCCGCGCGGCTGCTGGAGGACATGGAAAAGGCTGGCCTGGTCTCCGCCATGTCGGGCAACGGGAATCGGGACATCCTGGCCCCGGCAGGCACCGCCCGCGAGGAAGAATAAGCCGCCGCGCGTAACATGCTGTTACGTGCGAAGCACATCGTTGCGAAATCCGGCGCCCACGCGCCGCTCTAACCGGACAGGCAGTGCAACCGCCCCGGCGGTGCGTACCCTCCAACCCAGCAAGGACAACACCATGCGAATCCGCATTCTCGCGTCGGCATGCGCCGCGGCGGCCATGCTGTCGCTGACAGCGACGGCGGCCATGGCGGCCGGCACCGACCAGCTCCAGGCCTTCGTGGCGGGCGTGAAGAGCGCCAAGGGCGAATTTACCCAGCGCCAGGTCAAGGGGCAGGGCGACAGCCTCAAGGTGGCAGGCACCTCCAGCGGCACCTTCGCTTTTTCGCGCCCGGGCAAGTTCACCTGGCGCTACGTCAAGCCGTACGACCAGTTACTGCAGGCCGACGGCCAGACGCTCTACATCTACGACAAGGACCTCAACCAGGTCACCGAGCGCAAGCTCGATGGCGCCCTGGGGTCCAGCCCCGCCGCGATCCTGTTTGGCAGCAATGACCTGGAAAAGAACTTTGTCGTGAAGAACGGCCCCACGCGCGACGGCGTGGAGTGGCTTGAACTCACGCCCAGAGCCAAGGACACACAGTTCGAGCGCATCGGCATCGGCTTCAAGAGCGGCAACCTGGAAGCGATGGAGCTGCGCGATGCCTTTGGCAACACGACGCTCCTGACCTTCAGCGCGATGCAGAAGAACCCCGTGCTGCCGGCCGACACCTTCCGGTTTGCGGTGCCCAAGGGCGCCGACGTGCTCAAGCAATGAGGCGCGCCATGATCCCAGCATTCCTGACCCGTCCGGCCTGGCGCCGTTGCGGTGGCATTGCCGGCCTTGCCGCCGCTGCGTTGCTGGCCGCCTGCGCCAGCCCTGGCGCCAGCAAGCAGTTCGACGTGGATGCCTTCCTGCGTGCCTCCGATACGGCGCTGCCGGAAGTGCTTGCCAACCCGGATTTTCTCTCCGCCACGCAGGCCAGCGCCAACGATTGCGCCGCGCTGCTGCAGTCGGTCAACAGCGGCGTGCTGGAAGGGGTGCCGCCCACCGGCAGTGGACATGGGCCCGCCTGGCTGCTGCATCCGGCTGGCGCCCCGGCCAAGGTGTGGCTGGTGGTCAGCAAGACCGGCGGCGAGCGGACCTGCCATGGGCCGCTGCCTGCCGATGCCATGAAGGCATTGGTGGAACGCGCCAGCACCTGAATGTGATTCATGGGTAACGCCGGGCGCAATCGAAGACCCGGCGGTATCTGTCATTCCGGTTCGCGCTTCTGCGTTTCAATCCGCACTTTTTTCTTCCCAGGCTTGCCGCGAGAAAAATGACAACGTTGTAACTTGACCTCCAAAACGGGAATGATTATTGTTTCTTGCTTGTCTTGTCCAGGATGCATGCATGGCATCGTCAGGACGGCATACAACAATCATCGAAGATCGAAGGGGAGAGTCATGACCGTATTCCGCCGCTTGCTGCCACGCGCCACAGCGCTTGCCGCGCTCGCTGTTCTGGCACTGCCGCCCGCCGCGCACGCACAGGAAAAGGTGCTGAACCTTTACACCGCGCGCCACTACCAGACCGACGAAGCGCTCTACGCCAACTTCACCAAGCAGACCGGCATCAAGATCAACCGCATCGAAGGCCAGGAAGACCCGCTGCTGGAGCGCATCAAGAGCGAGGGTGCCAACAGCCCGGCCGATGTGTTCATCACCGTCGACATCGGCCGGCTGTGGCGGGCCCAGCAGGCGGGCGTGTTCGCGCCGCTCAAATCGAGCGTGCTGGAGTCGCGCATCCCCGCCAACTACCGCGACCCGAACGGCGACTGGTTCGGTTTCTCGGCCCGGGCCCGCGTAATCGCCTATAACAAGGCTGCGGTCAAGCCCGGCGACATCAAGAACTACGAAGATCTCGCCGATCCCAAGTGGAAGGGCAAGCTGTGCATCCGCTCCAGCGGCCACGTGTACAACCTGTCGCTGATGTCCAGCCTGATCGCCCATGACGGCGAGGCCAAGACCGAGCAATGGACGCGCGGCGTGGTGGCCAACCTGGCCCGCGCGCCCAAGGGCGGCGACACCGACCAGCTCAAGGCCGTGGCAGCGGGAGAGTGCGATATCGCGGTGGCCAACACCTACTACATCGCCCGCATCCTCAAGTCGGCCAAGCCCGAGGACAAGGCCGTGGCGGACAAGCTCGGCGTGCTGTGGCCCAACCAGGCCAGCCAGGGTGTGCACATGAACATCTCCGGCGGCGGCATGCTCAAGCATGCGCCCAACAAGGCGTCCGCGCGCGCGTTCTTGGAGTACCTGGCCAGCGATGACGCGCAGCGCTATTTTGCCGATGGCAACAATGAGTGGCCGGTGGTGGAAAGCGTGAAGATCAGCAATCCGGCGCTGGAAGCACTGGGCAGCTTCAAGGCGGACAAGATCAGCGTTGCCGAACTGGGCAAGCACCAGCCGCAAGCGCAAAAGCTGGCGGACAAGGCCGGCTACAAGTAAGAAAGTAAGAAAGTCAGAAAGCAAGAAGACGCCTGCACGGCCTGGCTGGCGGGACGGGGATGGCGGCGCTAGCCGCCATTTCCCATGTCTACGGCTTGGGCACGGGCCCGGCTTTGGACCCTGGCCGCTTGGCGGCGTTGCTCTCGCCGCCTTCGCCAGGTTCAAGGCGGCGGAAGTTCAGCTTTGCGCCGCGCTCCCTGTGCTTCTCGAAGGTCACCTTCAACTGCTCGCGCCGCTTCTTGTGCGAGTGGCCCAACGTGCCTGCCGCGTATGGCAGCTTGGCCACCGCCTTGCCCGCGGTCTGGCGCGCCAGGAGCACGTCCAGCGCTTGCCGCGCGCGTACCTGGGCGTGCAGCAGCGCGTCCGTAGGATTGGCCTTGGCGCGGTTCAAGTCGTAAGGCAACATGACCGGCCCGGCAAGCTGGCGCAGCGCAGCACGGATGTGCGGGCTGTCCAGCCCGGCCTCATGGAGCACCCATGCCGCGTCATGGCGCAGCCACGGCTCCGGGTCGCCAAGCTTGCGCAGCAGGGCAAGCGAGATATCTGCCTGGCGGTAGCCATGCGCGCGCCGCACCGCGTTGAGCGCGATGCGCCTGACATGGGAGTTCTCGTGATCGAACAGGTCCGCCACCAGGCGTTCGACCATGCCCGGTTTTTCCAGTTGCTCAGCCAGTTGGCCCGCCAGGGCGATTTCCTCGACGGCACTGATCCGGTCATGCCGGGTCACCCGGTTCAGCTTGAACACGAGCATGCGGTAACGAAGCTGCATAACACTCCCTGAAAACGCTGCGAACAGATGCCGGGCAAGGATTGCCACCGGCACAGTCATGGTGCGGCGCGAAGCACGCCAGCGGTGGGGGCGGACCGCCTGGCTCGCCAGAAAGGGTGCGGCAGGCCGGGGCGCAGCTTCGGACTAGGGGAATATCGGCAAGACGTTGAAGAACTTTAGGAAAATGCGTGGGCGACTTGGCCGGCCTATTCCCGCGCATCCCGCCGTATCGAGCGCGACAGCAGGATCACCGGCAGCAGGCCCACTGCCACGATCACCAGCGAGGCGGTGGCGGCCTCGGCCAGCCGCTCGTCGGAGGCCAGGTTGTAGGCCTGCACGGCCAGCGTGTCGAAATTGAACGGCCGCATCACGAAGGTGGCGGGCAGCTCTTTCATGACGTCGACAAAGACGATCAGCGCCGCGGTCAGCAGGCTGCCGCGCAGCATCGGCAGGTGCACGCGCCGCAGCGTGGCGCCTGGGCCATGGCCCAGGCTGCGCGCCGCCGCGTCCATGCCCGGCGTGATCTTGACCAGGCCGGCGTTGACGGTTTGCAGCGCCACGCCCAGAAAGCGCACCAGGTAGGCATAGACCAGTGCGGCAATGCCGCCCGTCAGCAGGAGCCCGGCCGACCATCCCAGATGCTGCTGCACCCACGCCGACATGGCATTGTCCAGCCGCGCCACCGGCACCAGCACGCCGACCGCCACCACCGAGCCGGGCAGCGCGTAGCCCATGCCGCACACCCGCGTCAGCGCGCGCAGCAGCCAGCCCCGGCCGGCAGCCATGCCGCGCCCGGCATAGCCGATCACCAGCGCGGCCAGCACCGCGATCAGCGCGGTCACGCTGGCCAGCAGGAAGCTGTTGCGCACCAGGCCGATAAAGCGCGGGCCGAACTGCGCGTCGCCTTCGGCCAGCGCCATCTTGCACAGCATCAGCGCCGGGATGGCAAAGCCCAGCAGCACCGGCACCACGCATACCAGCAGCGCCAGCGCCGCGCGCCAGCCATGCAGCCGGTAAGCCGGCGCGCGGCGCTGGCCGCCGTGCACGCGGGCGCGGCCCCGGCTGGCACGCTCGGCCAGCAGGATACCGATCACGAACAGCAACATGCAGGCGGACAACTGCGCCGCCGCGTTCTTGTCGCCCAGCGAGAACCAGGCGCGGTAGATGCCCGTGGAGAAGGTCGGGATACCGAAGTAGGCCACGGTGCCGAAATCGGCCAGCGTCTCCATCAGCGCCAGTGCCGTGCCGGCCACGATGCCGGGGCGCGCCAGTGGCAGCATCACGCGCCAGACGCTGCCCCAGGTGCCATGGCCAAGCAGCCTTGCTGCTTCCAGCGTGTTCAGGGTTTGCTGCAGGAAGGCCGCGCGCGCGGTGAGGTAGACGTAGGGGTAGAGCACCAGCGTGAACAACACGATGGCGCCGCCCAGCGAGCGGATATCCGGGAACCAGTACTCGCGCGCGCGCCAGCCGGTCAGCTCGCGCAGCCAGCTTTGCACCGGGCCGGCGAACTGCAGGGCATCGGTATAGGCGTAGGCGATGACATAGGCCGGCATCGCCAGCGGCAGCACCAGTGCCCATTCCAGCCAGGCACGCCCGGCGAAGCGGTAGGTGCTGACCAGCCACGCGGTAGGCACACCCACCAGCAGCACGCCGGCGCAGACGCCGGCCAGCAGCCACAGCGTATTGCCGACGTACTCGGCCAGGACCGTGTCGGCCAGATGCCGCCAGGTGTCGCCGCTGGGCTCGAGCAGGCTGCCAGCCACCTGCGCGATCGGCAGCGCGATCAGCAGCGCGGCCAGGGCGGCAACCAAGGCTAACGGGTGCAGGCGGCGGGTACTGCTAGGGCGAAGCAGGCTCATGCGGCAGCGGCGTGGGTGTCGGTATTGGTGCGGGACAGGGTGAGGCCCGGCGGCGGGGCGCGGTCGGCAGGCCTTGGGGCAAGCCCTGCATTCTAGCAATGCGGATACGCCGGGCGACGCATCCGCATGTGACAGACATCCAGGGCCTGCGTCCATATAATGCTCGGCATGCCAGGCCACCCGCAATCCAATTCATCCATGCCAGCACGATCCGATGTCGTGATCGAGGTCGATCGCATCCACCATGGCTTCGGCAGCCAGCGCGTTGTCAACGACCTGTCCTTTACCCTCGCGCGCGGCAGCATCGCCTGCCTGCTCGGTCCCAGCGGCTGCGGCAAGACCACGGTGCTGCGCGCCATCGCCGGATTCGAGCCGCTGCGCGAAGGCCGCATCCTGCTGCAAGGGCAGGTGATGTCGTCGCCGGGGTTTGCCGTGGCGCCCGAGCACCGGCGCATCGGCATGGTGTTCCAGGATTACGCCTTGTTCCCGCACCTGAGCGTGGCGGACAACGTCGCCTTCGGGCTGCATGCCGTGCGCCGCGGCGAACGCGCGGCGCGGGTCGAGGAAATGCTCACGCTGGTGGGCCTGGCCGGTTCCGGCGGCAAGTTCCCGCACGAGCTCTCGGGCGGCCAGCAGCAGCGTGTGGCGCTGGCGCGCGCACTGGCGCCGAAGCCGGAGCTGCTGCTGCTTGACGAGCCGTTCTCCAATCTCGACATCGACCTGCGCGAGCGCCTGAGCCTGGAGGTGCGCGACATCCTCAAGGCCCAGGGCGCCACCGCCATTCTGGTCACCCACGACCAGTACGAAGCCTTTGCCATGGCCGACGAGATCGGCGTGATGCACGCCGGCGCCATCGAGCAGTGGGACAGCGCGCACAACCTCTATCACCGGCCGGCCACGCGCGTGGTCGCGGACTTCATCGGGCAGGGCGTGCTGATGCCGGGCCTGCTTGCCAGCCCGCACTCGGTCACGCTGGAACTCGGCACGCTGCATAGCAGCGAGCCGTTGGGCGTACCCCCTGCAACGGCGGAGGTCGATGTGCTGATCCGCCCCGACGATATCGTGCACGACGATGACAGCCCGCTGCGCGCGAAGATCCTGCACAAGGCCTTTCGCGGTGCCGAGATCCTGTACACGCTACGCCTGGCCGGCGGCGGCCAGGTGTTGTCGCTGGTGCCGTCGCATCACGACCATGCGCTCGGCGAGCACATCGGCATTCGCGTGGAGGTGGACGACGTGGTGGCCTTCCGGCGCGGCTGAGCGCACCGCCAGGGTCCTGGCGGGCTACTTGCTTATTTGTTTTTCCCCGCCGGCTTTATAGCTCCACGGCTCCACGGCTTCATTACTTCAAGATTCCAGGACTCTCATCATGTTTGCTTCCCCGAAGTGCGCATCCCAACTGCTGCGCCGCCAATGCCTGCGCTGCGGCCTGCTGCTAGCCTTGCTGGCCTGCGGCGCAAACCTGGCCTGGGCCCAGCCAGCTGCTGCGGCCACCTGGAGGATGGCCACCGAATACCCGGCCAGCGCCATGCCGGGTGAAGGGCTGGCGACCTTCGCCGATGAGGTCAAGGCGCGCACTGCAGGCGCGATCGACGTCAAGCCCAGCTTTGACGCCAGCGCGGGCGTCAAGTCCGCGCAGATGCCAGCGGCGGTGAAAGAAGGGCGGCTGGAGGGCGGCGATGCCTTCGGCGGCGCGCTGGGCGCGGTGGATCCGCTCTTCCTGCTGTCGTCGCTGCCGTTCGTCGCCACCTCGGTGGATTCGGCCAGGCGGCTGGCCGAACTGGCCCGCGCCGACTACGCGCGCGCCTTCGAGGCGCAGGGGCAGCACCTGCTCTACGTCACGCCCTGGCCGCCCACCGGCTTGTGGTCGCGCAACGCTGTTGCCACGCTGACGGACCTGCGAGCGCTGTCGGTGCGCACCTATGACGAGACATCCACCGAAGTCATGCGTGCTGCCGGCGCGCAGCCGACCAACCTGTCGTTTGCCGACGCGATGCCGCGCCTGAAGGATGGCTCGGTCAACGCGGTGCTGTCCTCCGGCGACGGCGGCGCTGGCCGCAAGCTGTGGGACTACCTGCCCAACTTCACGGCCATCGGCTATGCAATGCCGTTGTCGTTCACCACGGTCAACGCGGCCGCGTACGCTGCCTTGCCGCCCGCTTTGCGCGCCTCGGTAGACGCAGCCGCGCAGGCGACCGAGCAAAAGCAGTGGGCGCGCCTGGGCACACGGCTGGAAGAAAACACCACGCGCATGCGCGCCAACGGCGTGACCATCCAGGACAATCCCGCCCCGGCGGTGCAGCAGGCGCTGCGCGATGCCGGCGCGGGCGCGGTGGCGGCCTGGCGCACGCGCGTGGGCAGCGAGCGCGCTGGCGTGCTCGATGCCTTTACGCGCAGTGAGCGCACCGCGCGCTGATTCGCCAGCCGTAGCGGGCCGCGCGGCTGGCCGCGCGCGATGGTCTACACTGTCAGGTTCCTAGGCGCAGCGGGCACGCACCGTGCGCGCCTGACCTGACTTAAAGGCCTGAATACCGTGGCGGACACGCTGTTTTCCGAAGCTCCCGATCGTTCCCAACAACCCCTGGCCGAGCGCCTGCGCCCGCGCAATATCGATGAGGTGATCGGCCAGCAACACCTGCTTGGCGCCGGCAAGCCGCTGCGGGTGGCGTTCGCGTCCGGCGAGCCGCACTCCATGATCCTGTGGGGCCCGCCCGGCGTGGGCAAGACCACGCTGGCGCGGCTGATGGCCACCGCCTTCGACGCCGAGTTCATCGCGCTGTCGGCGGTGCTGTCCGGCGTCAAGGACATCCGCGAGGCGGTCGAGCGCGCCGAGCAATACCGTGCCCACGGACGGCGCACGCTGGTGTTCGTGGACGAGGTGCACCGCTTCAACAAGAGCCAGCAGGATGCCTTCCTGCCGCACGTGGAAAGCGGGCTGTTCACCTTTATCGGCGCCACCACCGAGAACCCGTCCTTCGAGGTCAACGGCGCCTTGCTGTCGCGCGCCGCTGTCTACGTGCTCAAGAGCCTGGACGACGCCGAGCTGACGCAGCTGGCGCGGCGCGCCAGCGAAGAGCTTGGCGGCCTGCAGTGGGAGGACGAGGCGCTGCAGCTGATCGTGGCCTCGGCCGATGGCGATGGCCGCAAGCTGCTCAACAATATCGAGATCGTGGCGCGCGCCGCGCGCAGTGCCGGCGCGCCGGTCATCGACAACGCGCTGCTTGGCAGCGCCTTGTCGGAGAACCTGCGCCGCTTCGACAAGGGTGGCGATGCGTTCTACGATCAGATCAGCGCGCTGCATAAATCCGTGCGCGGCTCCGATCCCGATGCCACTCTGTACTGGTTCTGCCGCATGATCGACGGCGGCGCCGATCCGCGCTACCTGGCACGCCGCATCGTGCGCATGGCGTGGGAGGACATCGGCCTGGCCGATCCGCGTGCCGCCCGCATCACGCTGGATGCCGCCGAGACCTACGAGCGGCTGGGCTCGCCGGAAGGCGAGCTGGCGCTGGCGCAAGCCCTGATCTACCTGGCCGTGGCGCCCAAGTCCAATGCCGGCTACAACGCCTACAACACCGCGCGCGCCTTCGTGGCCAAGGACAAGTCACGCGGCGTGCCGGTGCACCTGCGCAACGCGCCGACCAAGCTGATGAAAGAGCTGGGCTACGGCCACGCCTACCGCTACGCGCACGACGAGCCCGAAGCCTATGCCGCCGGCGAGCACTACTTCCCCGACGACCTCAAGCGCCCGGGCTGGTACAAGCCCACGCCGCGCGGGCTGGAAGGCAAGATCAGCGAAAAGCTGCGCCACCTGCGCGATCTTGACGCGCAGTGGCTCCGGCAGCAGGGCAAAGGCAAGGGCCGGGACGAAGGCGGCGGCGAGGGCGGCGCAGCGCAATAACGCGCATCGCCCCAGTCCGGGGGCGTGTCCCCGCGAACAGCGGGCGATCCACCAGCCTGTTCTCCAGCCGGCGGATCGGCGTGGGCCCGGGCCAGTACAGTAAAATGCCAGATCCGCCAGCATGTCGCTGGCCAATGCACCTGCCCTCACACGCAACATGCTAGACATCCAGCTGTTCCGCAAAGACATCGACGCCGTGGCGCAACGCCTTGCCACGCGCGGATTCCAACTCGACGTAGCGGCCTTCCAGGCACTCGAAGCCGAGCGCAAGCAACTGCAGACCCGGACCGAGGAGTTGCAGGCGCGCCGCAACAGCCTCTCCAAGCAGATCGGCATGCTCAAGGGCAAGGGCGAAGACGCCTCGGCGGTGATGGCCGAAGTCGGCGGCATCGGCGACGCGCTCAAGGCCTCGGCCGCGCGCCTGGAAGAAATCCAGGCCCAGCTCGCCGAGATCATGGAAGCCATCCCCAACCTGCCGCACGAAAGCGTGCCGGTGGGCCGGGACGAGACCGGCAATGTGGAGGTGCGCCGCGTCGGCACGCCGCGCAGCTTCGACTTCGAGGTCAAGGACCACGTCGACGTGGGCGAGCGGCTCGGGCTGGATTTCGATACCGCGAGCAAGGTCACGGGCTCGCGCTTCGCCATGCTGCGCGGTGGCATCGCACGCATGCATCGCGCGCTGGTGCAACTGATGCTGGACACCCACACGATCGAGCACGGCTACACCGAGATGTACGTGCCTTACATCGTCAATGCCGCCTCGATGCGCGGCACCGGCCAACTGCCCAAGTTCGAGGAAGACCTGTTCAAGGTGCCGCGCAAGGTCGGTGGCGAGAACAGCGAGGGTGGCGAGCGCACCGAGAACTTCTACCTGATCCCCACGGCCGAAGTGCCGCTGACCAACATCGTGCGCGACGCCATCGTGGCCGGCGACAAGCTGCCGCTGCGCTTCGTTGCCCACACGCCTTGCTTCCGCTCGGAAGCCGGCTCCTACGGCCGCGACACGCGCGGCATGATCCGCCAGCATCAGTTCGACAAGGTCGAACTCGTCCAGGTGGTGCAGCCCGAGCATTCGTTCGACGCGCTCGAGCAGCTCACCGGCCACGCCGAAGCCATCCTGAAGAAGCTGGACCTGCCGTTCCGCACCATGGTGCTATGCACTGGCGACATGGGCTTCGGCAGCACCAAGACCTATGACCTCGAAGTGTGGATCCCCGCGCAGGGCACTTACCGCGAGATCAGCTCCTGCTCGAACATGGGCGACTTCCAGGCCCGCCGCATGCAGGCCCGCTTCCGCGCAGGCCAGGGCAAGCCGGAACTGCTGCATACGCTCAATGGCTCCGGCCTGGCGGTTGGCCGCACGCTGGTGGCGATCCTGGAGAACTACCAGAACGCTGACGGCTCGCTGACGGTGCCCGCCGCATTGCAGCCGTATCTGGGCGGCCTGACGCGCCTGGAGCCCGAGGCGTAAATTTTCACGCGAGGGGCTTGCAGTGGAAACAAGATTTCCTCTATAATCTTGTTCTTCGCGACAAGCGACCCAGTTACCGGAGAGGTGGCAGAGTGGTCGAATGTACCTGACTCGAAATCAGGCGTAGGTGCGAGCCTACCGTGGGTTCGAATCCCACCCTCTCCGCCAGCAGTACGCAAAGCCCCACGATTCTTCACAGAGCCGTGGGGCTTTTGCTTTTGGGGTGCGTTCGTGTTGCCGGCGCTATGGCTGGCAAGTTGCGCGCCGAGCCTGCCAGTCCACGCAGATATACTCTGCTCATCGCCGCAACCACAGAGGCCGGGATTGGCGTCCCGAACGAAAAGGCGGACAGTCGCCATCGGGCGATTTTTTACTTCCGTTATGCCTCTGCCTGCTTTCATTGGGCGGGCCTGGGCAGGGAGCCTTCGGGCTCGCCGGATCCTTTTCGCCGGTACGCCAACCTTGCCTTGCGCCCGCCCACCTGCCCATCCCGACCGGTGTCGAGATGCGGGATCGGGGCGAGCGGCGCAATCAATGACGATGGTGGCGCCTGCGAAGCGCGCCGGGCATGGCAACCTGCCGCCAGACCTCTATATTGGTTAAGTGGCAACCGCCACGTCGACCAGAATGGAGGTAAGGCATGAGCCGGAACGCTCACTCCAATTCGAAGCGGCCATCCCCGAACATCCGCATTGAGAAACGGCACAGCAAGGAGAGCGAGGTGCAGGAGATGTCTCTCAAGGACCCGAAGATGGCTGAACCTGGCGCGATGCGTCAGCGCACGCATCGCAAGTAATGTAGCCAACGCGTAGCCAACCACGCAGTCAACCCTGCGCAACCGCGCGGGGCCCGCAAGCGGCCCCGCGTGGCCAATGCACTATCATGACGCTGCTCCGATTTGAACAGCCGCTCATGACACAGTCTTCTTGCCCGCCTTCCCCGCACGCCTTGCCCGGCGCAGAGGGGTCCTCCGACTATCTCCACGGCATGCCCTATCGCCATTACAAGGGCGGCGCCTATGCCATCGTTGGCCTCGGCGTGATCGAGTCTGACCTGTCGCAGGTGGTGGTGTACGAGTCGATGCGGGACCGCTCCCGGTTGTGGGTGCGTCCGCTGAATGTGTTTGGCGAAAGCGTGGATACGCCGCAGGGCACGCAAGCGCGTTTCGCGCCGGATTGGCCGGCCGCGCTGGCTTGCCTGGACTTCTTGCCGCGCGCGACGGTGTTGCAGGTGCTGGCCTGCTACGACGCGCCTTACCGGCATTACCACGATCGCCGCCATGTGCTGGAGATGTTCGCGCTGGCGCAGGCGCGCGGCATTGCGCTCATGCCCGCGCAGGCGCTTGCCGTGTTGTTCCACGATGCGGTCTACGTGCCGGGCTGCGAGCACAACGAAGCGGCGTCGGCCGCGTTGATCGAGACCATGGTGAGCGGGGTCGATGCGGCGGTGACAGCGCTGGCCGCGCGCATCGTGATGGATACCTGTGGGCATCGTGCATCGGTGCCGGAGTCCGAAGTGGTGCTGGATCTGGATCTGTCCCGGCTGGCTGCGCCGGACGCGGAATTCGACGCCTGGACTGTCGCTGTGTTCGAAGAGAACAAGGCGCTGCTGGCCAATCGCACTGGCCTGTCTGGCGATGTTCTGTACGCGGCATTCATGCAGCGGCGGATCGCGTTCCTGCAGGCAATGGCGCAGCGGCCACACTTGTTCCTCACGCCAGCCTTTGCCGATTGCGAAGCGCCGGCGCGCGCCAATATCGCGCGCATGGCGGCGGGGGGCTGAGCCGATGGTGGCTGCTCCCGTTCAAGCGCTCGCGGCCGTTCAGCCGGCTGGCGCGTCCTGGCTCACACCGGCAACCGCGCTGGGCGTGGTGGGCCTTCTCGCTTTGTTCGTGTTGTTGCTGCTCTGTGTGGTGCGCGGCTTGCTGCTGGTGATCCGCCCGCTGGTGCGCAGGCTCGATGCCGCGCGCTTGCGTGGCCGCGATGCGCTGCGTGCGCGCGACACGCAGCCGTGGCCGCGCGTGGCCAGCATGCTGGAGCGCGACATCGTCGAGCTGCTCTTGCTGGCGGCAGGCGGTGTGTTGTTGCTGGCTTGCGCGGCCGTGTTGCTGTGGCTGGGTGAATCCATCGCCGAAGGCGCGCCGCTGGTGCAGGTGGATCAGGCGGTGTTCGCGCAGCTTCGCGCGTGGCAGCATGGCTGGCTGGATACGGCCATGGTGGCGCTGACCGAGCTGGGCGGCGCGCGGGTGTCCGTGGCGGTGGGCGTGGCGGTCTTTGCCTGGCTGGCGTGGCGCCGTGCCTGGGTGGCGGCAGCTTACTGGGTGGGGGCGCTGGTTGGGGCGCGCGCCTGCGTGATGGTACTCAAGCTTGCCCTTGAGCGCAGCCGGCCGGCCAGCATCTACGGCGGCCTGGAGTCGTTCTCGTTTCCCAGTGGCCACGCCACCAGCAGCATGGTGACCTATGGCTTCCTGGCCTTCCTGCTGTGCCTGCGCCAGCCTTGGCGGGTACGGATGCCGGTGGTGGCGCTGACGGCGGTGGTGGTGACGCTGATCTGCCTGTCGCGGCTCTACCTTGGCATGCACTGGCTGTCCGACGTGCTGGCGGGCTGCGCGCTCGGCTTTGCCTGGATCGTGCTGCTGGGCACCGCCTATGCCACCTTGCATGCACCGGAACGCCTGGCGCCGCTGCGCCTGGGCGCGGTTGCCGCCGCAGCGGTGGTGGTGGTTGGCACGTGGATCGTGGTGTTCCAGCTGCCCGGCACGGTTGAGCGGTATCGCCGCGCGCTCACGGCTGGAATGGCTGCGCCGACGGCAGCCGCGAAACCAGCAACTGATCGATCTTGTGATGGTCGATGTCCAGCACTTCAAAGCGGAATCCCGCAGCCTCGATCGCTTCCGATTTCTTCGGGATCCGCTTGAGCGTGTAGATGACGAGCCCGGCGGCGGTGTCGACGTAATCCTCGCCGGGCAGCTCGTCGAGCTCCAGCGCCTTCTTCAGGTCCACTAGCGGCGTGACGCCGTCGACCAGCCACGAGCTTTCGTCGCGCCGCACGATCTGTTCATCCTCGTTGGAGTAAATGATGTTGCCCATCAGCGCGCCGACGATATCGTCCAGCGTGACGATGCCCACTACCAGCCCGTACTCGTTCATGACCACCGCAAAGTTCTGGTGCATCTCGCGAAAGCGCGTGAGCGATTCGGTGAGCGTCAGCGTGTCCGGGATCACCAGCACGTTCTTGTCGTGGTGCTTGCCGATATTGCCGATGTTGCCGATCACGCCGGTGGAATCGTCGGCAAGGAACAGCTGCAGGATGTCCTTCGAATCGATGTAGCCCAGCACGTCGTCGAGGTTGTGCCCGCACACCGGATATTGCGCGTGTGGATAGTTGACCAGCTTGCGCCGCAGGCTGTCGGGTGATTCGTCCAGGCCGATGTAGACCACGTCGTCGCGCGGGGTCATCACCGCGGTGACGCTTTTCGCGTCCAGCTCGAACACGTTTTCGATCAGGTGGATCTCGTGCTTGTGGAGCACGCCGGCCTCCGCCCCGGCATCGACCATGGCGGCGATGTCCTCGGAGGTGATCTGGTCGATGTGCTTGGTAGGCACGCCGAACAGATGCAGCGTGGCATTGGCGGCACCGTTGAAGACGTAGACCAGTGGCTTGAAGATCTTGATGAGCGTGAGCATCGGCCCGATCACCGCCAGCGCGCAGGCTTCGGGAAACGTCATGGCGATGCGCTTGGGGATCAGGTCGGCGAACTGGATAAAGAGCAGGGTGACGATCAGGAAGGAGCCGACATTGGCGATGCGCTGGGTGGTGACCACGTCCAGGTAGGGCAGCAGCGCCGTCTGCATCAGGTCGGAGACATGCTTCTCGCCGACGATACCGGCCAGGATGGCCACGCTGTTGACGCCGATCTGCACGATGGTGAAGAAGTTGCCCGGCTCCTCCTTGAGCAGCATGATCTTGGTGGCGCGGCGGTCGCCACGCTCGGACAGTGTCTGCAGCTTGGTGCGGCGCGATGCGGTCAGCGCGATCTCGGAAATCGAGAAGAAGGCGCTGATCAGGATGAGGAGAAGCAGGATTAGGGCGAACATAGGTTGGTGAAAGCACCGTTCAGGCGCTTTGATGATGGTGCACGGCGCACGGTACTGTCAAATTCTGCAAGGGCTGCGGGACGTTTCATCTAGGTGCATGCTCAAAACTGACCGCCGGCGCTTCCAGCCGCTGCGGCAGCGCAGCCGCCAGCTCCCGTGCGGCGGCGGCAAACTGTTCGCGCATCGCGTCGGCCAGGCTGGAACTGCCACGGTGGCTGGCGCGCAGCAGCTGGATCTCGAAAGGCAATGCGGGCTTGACCTCGTGCAACGAAACACGCTCCGGGTTTGCGCCCAGCGCGGTGTACTGGTCGAGCAAGGTAAGGCCCAGGCCGGCATCGACCAGGGCCAGCGCCAGCGAATAGGTCTGGACTTCCAGCGTGGAGCGCGGCTCGAGCGCATTGCGCGCCAGCGTCTGGCGTACCAGCAGCCCAAGCGAGCTGTTGTCGTCGTAGGCGATGAAGGGACGCTCAACCAGCTTGTGCATCGGCACGTCGGCCCGCCGGCCGCGGGCCGCCAGCGGCTCGCCGCGCGGTACCGCCAGCAGCATCTGGCCGCCAGCTACCGGTTCGCTGGTGATGGCTTCGTGGCGCGGCGGCGAGAAGGCGAAGCCCAGGTCGATCTGGTTAGCCAGCAGCCCTTGCACGATCTCGTCGGTGTGGTGGGTCAGTACCTGCACCTGGGTGTCGGGATGGCGCGCGCAAAAGCGGCGTACGGCTGGCACCAGCAGCGGATTGGCCAGGCTGGGCGTGGCCGCCACGCGCAGGCGGCCGGCGCCTTTGTGGCGCAGGCTTTCGGAGACTCGGCGCACCCGCTCGATCTCGCCATATAGCCGCTCGACATCGCCGTACAGCGCGCCGGCCTCCGGCGTGGCCTGCAGCCTGCCTTTTACCCGGTCGAACAAACGGAAGCCGAGCGTGGCCTCGGCATGCTGCAGCACGCGCGTGACCACCGGCTGGGAGACGTGCAGCAGGCGCGCGGCCTCGCTGACGGTGCCGGTCAGCATGACAGCGCGAAAGACTTCGATCTGACGCAATCGCATGTGGCAAGGGAGGGCGCCGCAGCAAAGCGGCACCCATAGCCTAAAGACATATTCTTGCACGTATTCGCATTGGGCAAGGCGCGCTGCGTGGTCTACCCTGTGTCGGGTCGAAAGAGAGCGGATCAACGAGGCGGGTAATGAAGGTTGTGATCGTGGGGGCGGGCGTGATCGGGATGAGCACGGCGTGGCGGCTGGCGGGCGACGGGCACGAGGTGACCGTGCTGGAGCGGCGCGACGGCCCGGGCGAGGAAACCAGCTTCGCCAACGGCGGGCAGCTCAGCTATAGCTATGTGGCGCCGCTCGCCGGGCCGGGCGTGCTGGCCAAGGTACCCGGGTGGCTGCTGCGCTCCGATTCGCCGATGCGCTTCCGCCCATCGGGTGACCCGGCGCAGTGGCGCTGGCTGGCAGCGTTTGCACGGGCTTGCAATGCCTCCGCCAGCGAGGCCACCACGCGCAAGCTGCTGCGGCTGGCCTTCTACTCCCGCGACCTGATGCAGGCCTTTGTCGACAGCCAGCCGGTGGACTTCGGCTTTGCCCGGCGCGGCAAGCTGATTGTGCACCGCGACGCGGCCAGTTTCGATGCCGCTTGCCGCCTGCTCGATTACCAGGCCAGCCTGGGCTGCGAGCAGCAGGCGCTGGACGGCGACGCGTGCGTGGCGCTGGAGCCGGCGTTGGCCGGCATCCGCGGCGAGATTGCCGGGGCGATTCACACGCCGAGCGAGGAAGTGGCCGATTGCCATCGTTTCTGCCTGGCGTTGGCACAGTTGCTGCATGACCGTCCTGGCGTGTCGCTGCGCTTTGGCACCGGCGTGATAGGCATCGAGCGCGCAGGCGATCGCGTGACCGGCGTGCGTACCGATGCCGGCATCGAGCGGGCGGATGCCGTGGTGGTGGCAGGCGGCATCGGCAGCGTGGCCTTGCTCAAGCCCCTGGGCGTGCGGGCACCGCTGTGGCCGCTCAAGGGCTACAGCATCACGGTGCCGATTAGCGATGGCGAGAGCGCGCCGCACATCAGCGTCACCGATTTCGCGCGCAAGATCGTCTATGCCCGCATCGGCAACACCTTGCGCGTGGCGGGGATGGCCGACCTGGTGCGCGCGGATACCGTCGTCGACCGTGCTCGCATCGCCACGCTGGCCTTTGAGACCCGCGCACTGTTTGGCGACATGGCGCCGGGCATGGCGCCGGAGCAGTTGCAGCCCTGGGCGGGCCTGCGCCCGGCCACGCCGACCGGCCTGCCGATGGTGGGCCGGTCGAGCTTGCGCGGCTTGTGGCTCAACATCGGCCACGGCGCGCTTGGCTTCACGCTGGCCATGGGCAGCGCGGGCTTGCTGGCCGATGGCCTGGCCGGGCGCAAGCCGGCCATCGATGACACGGATTTCGCCGCGATGCTGGCTTGATAGGCAGCGTTACGGGGCAGTTTTTTCGTTTGCATTACCGCTGAGAAACACCGCTTCACGACCAGGCAGTACTTCGAGCCATTTCCACCCAAGGAGAAAACGATATGAAATCGCAGGTCCACTCCAACCGATTTTCCCGCTGCCTGCTGGCGGTTGCCATGCTGGCTGGCACCGCGGGCACTGTCAGCAACGCGCACGCTGCCGACGGCGATACGCTGCGCAAGATCAAGGAAACCGGCGTGATCTCGCTGGGCTATCGCGAGTCCTCCATCCCGTTCTCCTATACCAACGGACGCGATGTGATGGGCTACTCGCACGAGATCCTGCTGCAGATCGTCGACAAGGTGAAGGCGCAAGTGCAAAACCCCAAGCTCGAGATCAAGCTGGTGCCGATCACGTCGCAGAATCGCATTTCGCTGATGCAGAACGGCACCATCGACATCGAGTGCGGCACCACCACCAACAACCTGGAGCGGCAAAAGCAGGTAGCGTTTTCCAACAGCCTGTTCGTCTACGGGCTGCGCATGCTGACCAGGAAGGATTCGGGCGTGAAAGACTTCCCGGATCTCAAGGACCGCAACGTGGTGACCACCGCTGGCACCACGGATGAGCGCCTGCTGGTCAAGATGAATGGCGAGAAGGCCATGAACATGAACCTGATCAGCGCCAAGGACCACGGGCAGTCCTTCCTGATCCTGGAGACAGGGCGCGCGGTGGCCTTCGTGATGGACGAGCCGTTGCTCTACGGCGAACTGACCAAGGCCAAGAGCGCCAATGACTGGACCGTGGTCGGCACGCCGCTGCAGACCGAGAACTACGCCTGCATGTTCCGCAAGGACGATCCGTCGTTCAAGGCACTGGCCGACGGCGTGATCGCCGACCTGATGACCAGCGGCCGTGCCGAGCAGTTGTACAAGAAGTGGTTCCAGTCGCCGATTCCGCCGCGCAACATCAACCTGAACTATCCGCTGTCGGCCGACATGAAAGATCTCTACGCCCATCCCAACGACAAGGCGTTCCAGTAAGCCGGGCAGGGCAGGGCGAATCGTTATTGCTGTTCGACGCGAAATTGCGCTAGGCTAAAAGCCGGCTTGCTCGCTTGGCGGACCAACGCCGGGTTGACGCTTGCCGGACCGTTGCGGACGCCGTCCGCGTCGGCTGTGCTGACTGGAGAACATATGCGATCGCTTCGTACTGGCTGTCTCAACGCCCTGTTCGCCGTTTCGCTGCTGGCGGCCGGTGCCGCCGCGCAGGCCGCCGACCTGCTCGACACCGTAAAGCAGGCCGGCGTGCTCAAGATCGGGCTGGAAGGCACCTATCCGCCGTTCAACTACCGGGGCAGCAATAACCAGCTGGAAGGCTTCGACGTCGATGTGGCCAAGGGCGTGGCGGCCAAGCTGGGTGTCAAGCCGGAGTTTGTCACCACCGAGTGGAGCGGCATCATTGCCGGGCTGCAGGCCGGCAAGTTCGACATGATCGTCAACCAGGTCGCGGTAACGCCGCAACGCAAGCAGGTGCTGGATTTCTCCACGCCTTACGTGTATTCGGCGGCGCAGCTGATCCAGCGCAAGGATGACAACCGGCAGTTCAAGTCCCTCGAGGACCTGAAAGGCAAGAAGCTCGGCGTGAGCCTGGGTAGCAACTACAACGAACTGGCCAAGTCGGTCGCCGGCATCGACGTCAAGACCTATCCGGGTGCGCCCGAATATCTGCGCGACCTGGCAGCGCAGCGGGTGGATGCCGCGCTGAACGACCGCCTGATGATCGGTTACCTGATCAAGACGTCAAACCTGCCGCTGCGGCCCGGCGCGATTGTGGAAGGCGGCAATTCCGAGGTGGCGATCCCCTTTCGCAAGGACAATCCGAAGTTTGCACAGGCCATCGACCGCGCGCTCGACGAGATGCGCAAGGACGGCAGCCTCGGCAAGCTTTCGGCGAAGTGGTTTGGCAGCGACGTGACCAAGCCGGCCAGATAAGCGCGGGCACGCCTTTCGCCAGGGCTTTCCATGTCCGCTCTCCAACTCGTTGCCGCATCGCTGCCCGTGCTGCTGCAGGGCATGCTGCTGACCATCAAGTTCGCGCTGCTGTCGATGATCTTCGGGCTGGTGATCGGCACCGTGGTGGCGTTGATGGGCATCAGCCACCAGGCCGTGCCGAAGGCCATCGCGCGGACCTACGTCAGCATCATGCGCGGCACGCCGCTGCTGGTGCAGATCTTCGTGGTGTATTACGGCTTGCCCGGCATCGGCATCGCGCTGGAACCCACCCCGGCGGGCGTGTTGACGCTGAGCCTGAACGTAGGGGCGTATCTCTCGGAGAGCATGCGCGGCGCCATCCTCGGCATCCCGCGCGGGCAGTGGCTGGCGGCTTACAGCCTGGGCCTGACGCAAGGCCAGACCTTGCGCTACGTGGTCGGCCCCCAGGCGCTGCGGCTGGCGGTGCCGAGCCTGTCGAACAGCCTGATCAGCCTGATCAAGGACACCTCGCTGGTGTCTGTGATCACGGTGACCGAGCTGCTGCGCACGGCGCAGGAGGTGATTGCCGCGACCTACCAGCCGTTGCCGCTTTATCTTGCCGTGGCTGCTATTTATTGGATGCTTAGTACGGCGCTGGCGCATGTGCAGCGGTTGTTGGAGAGGAGGCTGTCGTTGCCGGGGAGGCATTAGGGGGGGGAGGGGGGGATTTGGGCGGCGGTGGTTTTTGGACCCAAATGCCGTACGACATCCCCCTGCGGGGTTGGTCGCTGTTTGTTTGAGCGGTGATGGCGCTTGCACCCAAAAGCCATACGACATCCCCCTGCGGGGGCTGCCGGTCACTCTTCTTTGCGTCGGTGTATAGACCGGGGACATAGGTGACGGGTGTGCGAGGACATGGTTGACACTTTCGGGCAATGAATCTGCCCGGAATCCGACCATGCCTTGGAGCACGCGCGACACCATGAGCCTTCGTCAAGAATTCATCCTTCTGGCCCAGCAAGAGGGCAGCAATCGCCGCGAGTTATGCCGGCGTTTCAGCATCAGTCCCCAGACCGCCTACAAATGGCTCGCGCGCTATGCCGAGCAAGGCGAGGCCGGTCTGGTCGACCGCTCTCGGCGGCCCAGTCGCAGCCCGGAACAGACCCACGCCGACCTTGAACAGGCCGTGATCGCGCTTCGCCAGCAGCATCCTGCCTGGGGCGGGCGCAAGATCAGCCGCCGCTTGCAGGACCTGGGGCATACCGAGGCGCCGGCTCCCAGCACTGTCACCTCGATCCTGCATCGCCACGGGCTAATTACCCCGGAGGCCTCCGCCAAATCGGTGGCATGGCAGCGTTTCGAGCATCCCGAGCCCAACCATCTCTGGCAAATGGACTACAAAGGCTGGTTTGCCACCCGAGACGGCGTGCCGTGTTACCCGCTGACAGTGCTGGACGACCATTCCCGCTTCAATATCCTGCTCACGGCCTGCACCAGAACCCAGACTGCAGTGGTGCAGCGCCATCTGCGCGAGGCTTTCCGTCGTTATGGGCTGCCGCTGCGCATCAACGCCGACAACGGTGCGCCCTGGGGCAGCCCTTCCCAACCCGGCCAGCTCACGGCCCTGGCGATCTGGTTGATTCGCCTGGGCGTACGCCTGAGCCATAGCCGCCCCGCGCACCCACAAACCAATGGCAAGGATGAGCGGTTCCACCGCACCTTTAAGGCCGAGGTGCTCACCGGCAACGACTTTGCTTCCTGCCGTTATGCGCAGCGCGCATTCGATCGCTGGCGCGATGTCTACAACCAGCAGCGACCTCACGAAGCCCTTGGCCTGGCGACGCCCGTCACGCGGTATCGGCCCAGCCCGAGGCCATATCCGGAGCAGTTGCCGCCCATCGAATACGGCCCTGACGACACCGTAGTGCAGGTCAAATGGCACGGCGAGCTCTGTTTCCAGGGACGTCGCTTCAAGGTTTCGAATGCCCTAGCCAAGCTGCACGTGGCGCTGCGGCCTGACGCCAGACACAGCGGCAAATACGCCCTTTACTTCGCACATCATCGCTTCGGAAGCATCGACCTAAACGACCCGAATGCCGCTTAAAATGTGTCAACCATGTCCTCGCACATGTGTCACCCATGTCCCCGGTCTATACACGTCGGCAAAGAAGACTAACGAGAAGAAAGCCGACCCTGCCGGGGGCAGAGCAATCGCGGGTGCGCAGGGCGCTGGTTTCGTCGTAGGGCCAGCGGTTCTGCACGCATCTGCCGGTACCGGTTTGACCGGCCACGACGCTGCCAGCCTCCGGGATACGTGGTGAGCCCCCCGGTAGCGGACATCACTTGCTTCAAGCCGTCTGTCGCTCGCGGCGTGGCCGGCCACGAAATTGCAAGCGCACCGGTTCCGTCGTGGGCGCGGTGGCACCGGATTGATATGCCCAAGACCTTCACCACCGCGCCCGCCCCACCACGAAACCATTGACGGGCGATGTGTCGTGATGGTCTGTGCCGGTAACGGCAGATGGTCGAATGCTCACCGAGCAAAGCGATCAGGGGCACCGCCACGTGACCATAGTGTCATGTAATTACGATGACCTTTGCGCCGGTATGGCAAAGGCCAGCCAACACTCCGGGCCGTACGACGCAACCACAGCCCCACATAAGCCTGATTGCTCTGCTCCCGGCAGGGTCGGCTTTCTTCTCGTTAGTCTTCTTTGCCGACGCAAAGAAGAGTGACCGGCATCCCCCGTAGGGGGATGTCGTATGGCCCTTGGGTCCAAAAACCAACGCCGCTTAAAGAAACAGCGACCAACCCCGCACAGCGATGTCGTACGGTTCTTGGGTACAAGACATCAACGCCAATCAAAATCCGAAAGCAAGAAAGCCAGCCGATGAGGCTGGCTTTCTTGTTTACCGCAAGGCTACCCAACTCACCCCTGAGCAATCCTCTGCTCAATATGCGCCAGCGCCTCCTCCACCTGATCCACCAAAATCAAGCAAAGATCCCCCGGCTGCAAATGCGACAACGCGGTATCGATAGCAAGGAACTCCCCACGGATCTCTTCCACCGCGCTGGCGCGCTTCGCGCCCTCCAGGCCTTCGCGCAGCAGGGCCAGCACTTCGCCGTCCTCGCGTCCGCGCTGGCACTGGTCCTGATACAGGATCACTTCGTCGAACACATCGCCAAGGATCTCCGTCTGGCGGCGGATATCGACGTCGCGGCGGTCGCCGGCGCCGCTGATCACCACCGAACGGCGCTCGGCCGGCATGCTCTCGATGGCGTTGCACAGCGCCTGGATCGCATCCGGGTTGTGGCCGTAGTCGGCGATCAGCGTCGCGCCCTTGTAGTCGAACACGTTGAAGCGGCCGGGGGCGGTGGCTGCATCGTTGACGAAGGTCGCCAGGCCGCGGCGGATCACTTCCCAGTCGATGCCCAGCGCCCACGCTGCCGCGGTGGCGGACATGGCGTTCTCGACCTGGAAGCCGATCGAGCCGCCGCGCGTCAGCGGAATGCTCGACAGCGCGATGCGCACCTGGTTCTCGCCTTCGGCGGCCACGATATGGCCATCCTCGACGTACACCACGCGCTTGCCCTGCGCGCAGTGCGTGGCCATCACGGGGTTGTTGAGGTCGGCCGCGAAGAACGTCACGGCGCCCGGGCAGGCGTCGGCCATGCGTACCACCATGGGGTCCGCGGCATTGAGCACGGCCATGCCGTGCGGTGCCACGTTCTGCACGATGACGCTTTTCAGCACGGCGAGGTCTTCCACAGTGCTGATAAAGGACAGCCCGAGGTGATCGCCTTCGCCCACATTGGTGACCACCGCCACGTCGCAGCGGTCGAAGGCCAGGCCTTCGCGCAGCAGGCCGCCGCGCGCGGTCTCGAACACGGCGGCGTCCACGTCGGGGTGCATCAGCACATTGCGGGCGCTGCGCGGGCCGCTGCAGTCGCCGGTATCGATGCGCTCGCCCTTGACGTAGACACCGTCGGTGCCGGTCATGCCGATGCGCAGGCCGCTGCCGGCCAGCAGGTGGGCAATCAGGCGGACCGTGGTGGTCTTGCCGTTGGTGCCGGATACCGCCACCACGGGGATGCGGCCATCGTCGCCGTCGCCGAACATCGTGGAGATGATGGCCTCGCCCACGGCACGGCCCTTGCCGTAGGAGGGTTGCAGGTGCATGCGCAGGCCCGGTGCGGCATTGACTTCGACAATGCCGCCGGCTTGTTCCTCGAACGGCTTGAGCACGGTCTCGCAGACCGCGTCGACGCCGCAGATGTCCAGGCCAACCATGCGCGCGGCCGCCACGGCGCGGGCTGCCATGTCCGGGTGCACATCGTCGGTGACGTCCGTCGCGCTGCCACCGGTGGACAGGTTAGCGTTATTGCGCAGCACCACGCGGGTGCCCTTGGGCGGCACCGCATCCGCGGTGAGATTCTGCTTGGCCAGCGTGGCCAGCGCGATATCGTCAAAGCGGATCTTGGTCAGCGAGGTGGCGTGTCCCTCGCCGCGGCGCGGGTCGCGATTCACTTCCTCGACCAGTTGGCGCACGGTGTGCTTGCCATCGCCGGTGACCTGGGGCGGATCGCGTCGGGCCGCGGCGACCAGGTGGTTGCCCACCACCAGCAGGCGGAAATCGTGGCCGGGAATATAGCGCTCGACGATCACGTCGGAGCTGATCTCGGCGGCGACTTCATAGGCGGCGATGACTTCCTCGCGGGTGCGGATGCGCACCGCCACGCCTTTGCCCTGATTGCCGTCGCGCGGCTTGACCACCACCGGCGCACCGATTTCCTGCGCGGCGGCCCAGGCTTCGTCGGGGTCCGAGACGGAGCGGCCCATCGGCACCGGCACGCCGGCGGCGTGCAGCAGCTTCTTGGTGAGTTCCTTGTCTTGCGCGATCGATTCCGAGACCGCGCTGGTCATGTCTGTTTCGGCGGCCTGGATGCGGCGTTGCTTGCTGCCCCAGCCGAACTGGACCATGCTGCCTTGCGTCAGGCGGCGATACGGAATGCCGCGCGCCACGCCCGCATGGACGATGGAGCCGGTGCTCGGCCCCAGGCGCACGTCTTCGTCGAACTCGCGCAGGCGATGCAGCGCATCGGCCAGGTCGAACGGCATGTCGTCGCGTGCGGCGCGGCACAGCGCGGCGGCCAGTTCCATCGCCAGCTTGCCGACTTCTTCCTCGCTGTACTGCACCACCACCTGGTAGGTGCCGGGTTCGACGGTGGGTGCGGTGCGGCTGAAGCTGACCGGGCAGCCGGCCTCCGCTTGCAGGCGCATGGCCGCGCATTCGAGCGCGTGCGCCAGCGACACCACGCCTTCGTTGTCATCGGGCCGCAGCGGGCCTACCTCGGGAAAGCGCGCGCGCAGGCGCTCTTCAAAACCGGGCAGCTGTGCCAGCGTGTGGGCCTCGTCGGAGCAAGAAACGATGGCTTCGATGGCGGTGTGGCGGCACCACAGGTTAGGGCCACGCAGGGCCCGGATACGTGAGACTTCCATGAAATCAGTTTCCTTGCGGATCAGGCGCGGCGGCCCGGTTGGCCCATCCACTGGTGCACCAGGTCGATCGTCGGCAGGGTCGTTGCCTCATCGCATTGCAGGACCAGCAGGTCGCCGGCCACCACTTGCGCGAGCGCGGCCTCGATCGCCTGGCGGCGCGAGCCCTCGTCGATGATCTTGGTCACGCGGCGGCCTTCATACAGGCCCTGCTTGAGCAGCGCGCGTGCCTCGGCGTCCGGCAGCGCGCGCTTGACGGAAGTGTCTTCGCACAGGAAGACGCGGTCGAACGCGGCGCCCAGCACCTTGCCTTGCTTGACCATGTCTTCGTCGCGGCGCGGCGCGCCGGCGCCGTACACGACCACGCGACGCTCGCTCGGGAAGCGTTCCAGCGATGCCACCAGCGCTTCCAGCGCGGGCGCATTGTGGGCGTCGTCGACCACCACGATGGCGCCGTTGCGCTCGAACAGCGTGAAGCGTCCTGGCACATCCACCTGGCCTACATCGAATGTCACCACGCCAGCACGGATCAGGTCGTTGGAGATGCCCAGCGCCCAGCCGGTGGCCACGGCCGCCAGCACGTTCTCGACCTGGAAGGCCACGCGGCCCGCATAGGTGAGGGGGATCGCGGCGACATCGGCCAGCGGCACCTCGCGGCTGCCGGTGGCGAGCACCACCTTGCCGTCGCGCACGTAGACCGCGCGGCGGCCCGCCGCGCGATGCGCGGCAATGGCGGGCAGGTCGGCCGTCATGCCGAAGAAGATCACGTCGCCATCGCACAGCTCCGCCATCTCCACGACCAGCGGGTCGCGCGCGTTGAGCACCGCCACGCCGCCGTCCAGCACCACGTCGACCTGGGTGCGCAGCACGCTGTACATCTTCTCGACTTCCTCGACGTAATACTGGCCAAGGTGGTCGGGTACATCGATATTGGTCACTACGCCGACCTGGCAACGGTCGTAGGCGAGGCCTTCGGACAAGATTGCGCCGCTGTCGTTCTCGATCACGGCGGCATCCACCGCGCGATTCATCAGGATGCGGCGGGCTGCGTCCCAGTTGGCGCGGTCGCCGCCCTGCACCTGGCGGCGGTCCAGGTAGAGGCCGTCGCTGCAAGCCAGGCCGGTGTGCTTGCCCGAGAGCTGCAGCAGGCGCGCGACCAGCTTGGCCACCACGGTCTTGCCGTTGGTGCCGGTGATGCCGACCACGGGTATGCGGCCGTTGTCGTCGCCTTCGCCAGCCGGGAACAGGTGATCCACCACGGCACGGCCCACCGGGCGGGCTTCACCGTTGGAGGGCTTCAGGTGCATCAGCAGGCCGGGGCCGGCATTGACCTCGACAATGGCGCCGCGCTGCTCGGCGAGCGGGCGCGAAATGTCCTGCGCCACCAGGTCGACGCCGGCGATGTCCAGGCCCACGATGCGGGCGGCCAGCGAGGCATGCGCGGCCACGCTCGGGTGCACGCGGTCGGTCACGTCGAAGGCCACATTGCCGTTGCGCTGGATCAGCACATGCTTGCCCTCGGGCGGTACGGAAGTGGCGTCAAAGCCCTGGCGCTTGAGTTCCAGGCGCGCGGCCGAATCCAGCCTTACCTTGTTGAGCGGGTGGTCTTCGGTGCTGCCGCGGCGCGGGTCGGAATTGATCTGCGATTCGATCAGCTCGTCGATGGTTGACTTGCCGTCGCCGGTCACGCTGGCGGTTTCGCCCATGGCGGCGGCCACCAGGCGGCCGCCCACCACCAGCAGGCGGTGTTCATTGCCCAGCACAAAGCGCTCGACGATGACGCCGCTGCCTTCATCGATGGCGACGCCGTAGGCGGTCTCGACTTCTTCGCGCGTGGTCAGGTTGGTGAACACGCCGCGGCCGTGGTTGCCGTCGTAGGGCTTGACCACCACCGGCAGGCCGATGTCCTCGGCGGCGTCCCAGGCGTCGGCGGCGCTTTCCACCAGCCGGCCTTCGGGCACGGGCACGCCGCAGGATTCCAGCAGGCTCTTGGTCAGGTCCTTGTCGCGCGAGATGCTCTCGGCAATGGCGGCGGTGCGGTCGGTCTCTGCGGTCCAGATGCGGCGCTGGCGGCTGCCATAGCCGAGTTGCACCAGGTTGCCCTCGGACAGGCGCAGCGCCGGGATGTCGCGGTCGTCGGCTGCGTCGACGATGCAGGCAGTGCTCGGGCCCAGGCAGTGCTTGTCCACCAGGCGGCGAAGGTGATCCACCGTCTCCTGGACGTCATAGGGGCGGTCTTCGATGGCGGCCATCACCAGGTCGCGGGCGGCGAACAGGGCGGCACGGGTGACATCCTCGTGCCAGGCCCGCACGATCACCTTGTAGACACCCCGGATCGGGGTCTCGCGCGCCTTGCCGAAGCCGCCGGGCATGCCCGCGAGGTTCTGCAGCTCAAGCGTGACGTGTTCCAGGATGTGGCCAGGCCACGTGCCGTCCTTGAGCCGCTGCAGGAAGCCGCCGCGCTCGCCGATACTGCAGCGATGCTCGACCAGCGAGGGCAGCCATGCCGACAGGCGCTCGTAGAACCCCGGAATCTTGTTGGAGGGAAAATCCTCCAGTTCCCCGATATCGACCCACGCCTCCAGCACAGGCCGATATGTCCACATATTCGGGCCGCGCAGCGACATGACATCGAAAATCTCAATGTCCTTCTTTTTCATTGATTTAGCTTGAGGCAGTGGGCGAGTGCCCGAGAAATAGAAGCCTAACCTTTCAGTAACGTTACAACGGTCAGCCGGTTGACTTTCTTGATTAAAAAGCGATTGTGCAGTGCATCAGGGACGCCCGTGTGTTTGGCCTTATGTATACTGCGGGCAAATCGGCGGGCCGCCAGGGCGCGCCCGCGCTAAATTGTTTCAAGTTATGTCCATAGCCCAAGGACGCAGCATGCCGTATCAACGATGACCCAACCTTCCTTGCCCGTGATTGACAGCGACGCCCACAACGAGCCGTGGCGTAACGAACTCGGCACCCGCCTGCAAGCTGGCGAAGCCGTGCTTGCCTGGCTCGAAGTCGACCTTGACGCAAAGCTGCATTTTACCCAAGGCTGGGTACTTGTGACGGATCGTCGCTTGCTGGCGCGCATGCCGGGGCAAAAAGACTGGCAGGAATGGGCGATCCAGCCCGGATTATCGCTGCATCACGCCGATCATGCGGGGGTTGGCACGCTGGAGTTGCAAGACAACGGGCGATTGCTGGCCAGTTGGCGCTATACGCTGGGCCACAATCCGGCCGCGTTGCGCCTGATCGACCAGTTCCACGCGCAGCGCGACCTGTCGGCCTCGGGCCGGGCCGGCCAGCTGGATCTGGATGCCGAAGCGGTCTGCCCGACCTGCAAGGCCCCGCTGCCCCCGGACGACGACCAGTGCCCACAATGCAGCCGTGACCTGGAAACGCCGCCGTCGACCTGGGCACTATTGCGCCTGTGGCGGTTTGCCCGGCCGTACCGCTTCCAGTTGCTGGCCGGTTTCCTGCTGACGCTGCTGTCCACCGCCGCGACGCTGGTGCCGCCGTACCTGACCATGCCGTTGATGGACAACGTGCTGATTCCCTACCAGAACGGGCTGCCCATCGATTACGACCGGGTCAAGCTGTACCTGGCCGGGCTGCTGGGTGCGGCGCTGGTGGCATGGAGCCTTGGCTGGGCTCGCACCTATCTGCTGGCGCGGGTGTCCGAGCGCATCGGCGCGGACCTGCGCACGACCACCTACGAGCACCTGCTGCGCCTGTCGCTGGAGTACTTCGGCGGCAAGCGCACGGGCGACCTGATGGCCCGTATCGGCTCGGAAAGTGATCGCATCTGCGTGTTTCTGTCGCTACATCTACTGGATTTCGCTACCGACGTGCTGATGATCGTCATGACGGCGGCCATCCTGATTTCGATCAACCCGTGGCTGGCGCTGGTGACCCTGGTGCCGCTGCCGTTCATCGCATGGATGATTCACCTGGTGCGCGACCGGCTGCGCCACGGCTTCGAGAAGATCGACCGGATCTGGTCGGAGATCACCAACGTGCTGGCCGATACCATCCCGGGCATCCGCGTGGTCAAGGCCTTCGCGCAGGAAAAGCGCGAAGTGGAGCGCTTCCGCGAAGCTAACCGGCACAACCTGGCGATCAATGACCGGGTCAACGCGGTGTGGTCGCTCTTCACCCCGACCGTCACGCTGCTGACCGAGATCGGCTTGCTGGTGGTGTGGATCTTCGGTATCTGGCAGGTCTCGCACAACGCGATCACGGTCGGCGTACTGGTGGCCTTCCTCACCTATATCAGCCGCTTCTATACACGCCTGGATTCGATGAGCCGCATCGTCTCTGTCACGCAGAAGGCCGCCGCGGGCGCCAAGCGCATCTTCGATATCCTCGATCACGTCTCGAGCGTGCCGGAACCCACGCGGCCGGTGCACCTGGAGCGTGTCGAGGGCGCCATCGAGCTGCGCGACCTGGGCTTCCGCTATGGCAACCGTGCCGTGATCCGCGGGCTCAACCTGTCGATCGCGCCGGGCGAGATGATTGGCCTGGTGGGGCACAGCGGGTCGGGCAAGAGCACGCTGGTCAACCTGATCTGCCGCTTCTACGACGTCTCCGAAGGCGCGATCCGGCTGGACGGCGTCGATATCCGCTCGCTGCCGGTCTCGGAGTTCCGCAGCCATATCGGGCTGGTGCTGCAGGAACCGTTCCTGTTCTTTGGCACGATTGCCGAGAACATTGCCTACGGCAAGCCGGGTGCTTCGCGCGAAGAGATCATCGCCGCGGCGCGCGCCGCCCATGCGCACGAGTTCATCCTGCGCCTGCCGCACGGCTACGACTCTCTCGTGGGCGAGCGCGGGCAGGCGCTGTCCGGCGGCGAGCGCCAGCGTATCTCCATCGCTCGCGCGCTGCTGATCAACCCGCGCATCCTGATCATGGACGAGGCCACCTCGTCGGTGGATACGACGACGGAGAAGGAAATCCAGAAGGCGCTGGATAACCTGGTGCAAGGCCGCACCACCATCGCCATCGCCCACCGCCTGTCCACGCTGCGCAAGGCAGACCGACTGGTGGTAATGGATCGCGGACGGATCGTGGAGGTTGGCAACCACGATGAGTTGCTGGCGCGCGAAGGCGCCTACTACAAGCTCTACCAGGCGCAGGCCCGCAATGTCGATGCCGACGCGGATCTTACCTCCGCCGATGCGGTCAACGTGTAATAAGGATGGGAGCCCACATGCAGCAAGTCGATTTCAAGCTCTCCCGCAATGCCCTTGGCCGCCTGGCGATGACCACGGCGGATGGTGTCGTGCATGATGGTGTCGTTCCCGTGCGCGCCTTCCCCATCGCCGCGCCCGACGATGGTGTCGGCCTCGTCAGCGCCGATGGCCGCGAGCTGGCCTGGCTGCCTCGCCTGGATACCTTGCCCGCCCCGGTGCGCGAGATGATCGAGGCCGAACTGGCCAGCCGTGAATTCATGCCGGAGATCCGCCGCATCCGGTCGGTGTCGACCTACGCCACCCCCAGCACCTGGGAGGTGGAGACGGATCGTGGCCTCACGTCGCTGGTGCTGCGCGGCGAGGAAGACATTCGCCGCCTCGCCGGCTCCAAGCTGCTGATCTCCGACAGCCATGGCATCCATTACCTGGTGCGCAACCTGGCTAGCCTGGACAAGGGCAGCCGCAAGATCCTTGATCGCTTTCTCTAAGCTGCGCTTCAGAGCTTGCCAGTGAAGATCACCCCGACCTGGCGGTCGGGGCGCATCGCAAACAGGTAGATCTGGCCGGGCGTGGGCAAGCTATGCGTGGTGGTGGGGTCGTAGTAAGCGATGCCGCTCATGGGTGTGTTCGCGTAAGTGCAACTCGGCCCAGTCAGCTGCAGGGCGACGTTGTAGACCTTGCCCTGGCGCCGCGGCGTAGCGGTCCCGGTAAAGCTGCAGCCCGAGCTGCTGCCGTCTAGCGTGAGGTTGCCGCTGGCGTCGATGGAAAGCCTTACCGCACCCGCCTTGATTCCGGTCGTGTCGATGACGTTCGACGTGCCGTAGTAAGTCCCCTTCAGGCCGTCGGTGGTCGCGATGAAGTTGTAGTCGGTGCTGTAGGTGGCATTGACGACCGTGCTCTTGCCGTTGCGGTAGGTGACCTGCGCCTGGATCGACTTGCCCGGCACGTAGGCTGCCATCAGGTTCGCTGCGGTCAGGCTGTAGCCCGCCGCCTCCTGATTGAAATCCAGGCCGTTGTTATTGGTGGTGAGCGCGCCGCTGCCCGAGCTGTAGTTGCCGGTCAGGACTCCCTCCGATACGTCCGGTATGCCCGCCGTCGCGTAGAAGGCGTAATAGACGTTCTCGTCCAACACCAGGATGTTGAACCGCTCGCCTGCGGCAGAGTTGCCGATGTAGAAGCCGGAGCCGAGCGCGATGGTGTCGGGTGCTGCCGGGATCACCGGGGTCGTCGGGGTTGTCGGTGTCGTAGGTGTTGTAGGTGTCGTGGGTGTGGCGGCGGGAGGCGTGCGCACAATCGCCAGTCCGTCACTGTTGTCGCCCGATCCGCCACAGCCTGCGAGGGCCAGCGCTATGCTTGCAGCCCCAATGAGTTTCTTCATTTGTACTTTGCCCGTTCTGGTGCAGATGAGCGCCTCTGGCGCCCCTTTTCTGGTTGCCGAAAAAATCTCGACTGTAACAGATGATTACAATTCGCTGATGACCTCGCGTCTGTGGCCGGGCTGAGCCTGTTCGAGCGCGCAAAAAAAAGACGCCCGCACAGGACTGGGCGGGCGCTGGAGGGCAACTCCAGACGGGAAGCTACGAAGGCTAGCGTCCGGAAGTCTGCCTCTGCAGAGGCAGCTTGTCAGATGATGCAGGCTTGGGGGTGTCATGTGAATCGGACAAATCTTAATTCGGCGTAAATTGCCCACTTTTCCAGCAATTTTTTGGGGGTAGTGGGGGGACTTCGCGGCGCCCGCATTATCAAAGCCGGAAAAAAGAAAACCCCGGGGATGCTAATCCTCGGGGTTTCGGTAGTCCCGGAAATAACCGGGGCTGAATATTGGTGGAGCCGGCGGGAATCGAACCCGCGTCCGCAAGCCCTCCACAGAGAGTTCTACATACTTAGTCCTGTCATTTGATTTAACCGGTGCATCGCGGACGGACACGCTCTACAACGGCGAGTCACTAAATTTTCGTCCCTAGGTCCGTGACAAACTCAGGGCTTATCTGGCGTGAATGACCTCGCGTAGTCTTGCGACTCTAGCCCGCCAGCGAGCCAGTGCGAGGACGGCCGCAATTAAGCGGCCAGTGCGTAACGTTCGTCGTTAGCAGTTATTGCATTCCCATTGATTAACGAGGTGACGGGTCCTCGGTATGCCCTCCACTGCTTTGTAACCCACGTCGAAACCAGGTCGGCCCCTGCGTGAACTGTGTGAACAGTGTCAAGAAGTGAGATTGTACTCCGTTGGCGCCTTCAGGTGTAAATGCCTGTCGCGCCGCCTCCCGCATCAGCGCTTTGCGCCAGGGGCCAGCAGCGCGATCAGTTCGCCGGGATGGCGCACGAGGTAGTCGGCGCCCCATGCCTCGGGCGGTTCTCCGTCGCCGCAGTAGCCGTAGGCAGCGGTGATGGTGATCATGCCGGCGGCCTTGCCGGCCTGGATGTCGCGCACGTCGTCGCCAACGTACACGCAGCGCCCGGGCGCCACGCCGCTGACTTCGGCAGCATGCAGCAGCGGTGCGGGGTGGGGCTTGGCATGCGCCGTGGTGTCGCCGCTGACCACGGCCGAGGCGCGCGGCGCCAGCCCGATGGCGGCGACCAGCGGCGCAGTGAAGCGCGTGATCTTGTTGGTGACGATACCCCAGCGGATGCCGGCGGTTTCCAGCGCGTCAAGCACCTCGGCCATGCCATCGAACAGGCGCGTATGCACCGCGATGTCGGCCTCGTAGTAATCGAGGAAGGTGTCGCGCAGGGCGGGGAACTCAGGGTCGGCCGGGCTCTTGCCGAAGGCGGCGCCAATCAGCCCGCGCGCGCCGTGCGAAGCCACCGGGCGGAGTTTTTCGTAGTCCACGGGCGGACGGCCATGCTCGGTGACGAGCCGGTTCGCGGCCGCGGCCAGGTCGGGGGCGGTGTCGGCAAGCGTGCCGTCGAGATCGAAGAAGACTGCGTCGTAGGTGCGCATGTTCAGGCGGGCCGGCGAAATGCCATCATATAGTTCACATCGGTGTCCCGGCCCAGCGAGTAGACCTGGGTCAGCGGGTTGTACGTCATGCCGCGCATCTCGACCAGCTCGAGCCCGGTGTTGCGGGCGTAGCGGGCGAGCTCGGACGGCGTGATGAACTTGTCGTAGTCATGCGTGCCGCGCGGGAGCATCTTGAGCACGTATTCGGCGCCGACCACGGCCAGCAGATAGGCCTTGAGGTTGCGGTTGATCGTGGAGCAGAACACATAGCCGCCTGGGCGTACCAGCGTGGCGCAGGCGCGCAGGACAGATTGCGGGTCGGGCACGTGCTCCAGCATTTCCATGCAAGTCACCACGTCGACGCTGGCGGGCATGCGCGCCGCCAGCGCTTCGGCAGCGATTTCTTCGTAGGTCACTGTCACGCCGGATTCCAGGCTGTGCAGGTCGGCGACCTTCAGTGCCTTGGTGGACAGGTCGATGCCGCGCACCGTGGCGCCGGTGCGCGCCATGCTCTCCGCCAGGATGCCGCCGCCGCAGCCGATGTCGACCACGTCCTTGCCCTTGAGGCTGGCGATGCCGTCGATCCAGCCGAGCCGCAGGGGATTGAGCTCGTGCAACGGCTTGAACTCGCTTTCCGGATCCCACCAGCGATGCGCCAGCTCGCTGAACTTGTCGATTTCGCGCGCGTCGGCGTTCTTGCCGATCAAGGTGGTTTCAACGGTCGGATGGAGCGGGGAGGATATCTGCGTCATGGAGTTTGGCGCGCCACCAGTGCGGCAGCGTGAAGGCGGAGGGTATGCCGCGACTGTATCAAAAAAAAAGCCCAGCTTGCGCTGGGCTTTCTTTCATCGGAAAGGTTCCGATTAACGTGCGCTGCGGGTGCCGACCACTTCGACTTCCACGCGGCGATTCGGCTGCTGGCAGGCGATTTGTGCCTTGCGATTGCCCTTGCACGACTTCGGGTCAACCTTCAGCTGGCGCTTGCCCTTGCCTTCCGTGTAGACACGGTTGGCTTCCACGCCCTTGCTGACCAGATAAGCCTTGACGGCTTCAGCACGACGGATCGACAGGCGATCGTTGTACTTGTCCGAACCGAACGAGTCGGTGTGGCCAACTGCGATAATCACTTCCAGGGTGATGCCCGACAGCTTGGAGGACAGGTCGTCCAGCTTTGCCTTGCCTTCCGGCTTCAGCACAGCCTTGTCGAAATCGAACAGGGTGTCAGCAGCGAAAGTGACCTTTTCGCTGGAAACAACCGGGGGAACAGCTGCCGGGGGTTGCGTTACCACCGGAGCGGCCGCCGGAGCCAGGGCGCCGTCGCACAGGGCGTTGGCGGTGGCCGGGGTCCACGAGCTGTCGCGCCAGCAGAGCTCGTTCGTGCCGTTCTTCCACACGTACTCGCTCGTACCGTTGCCCCAGTTATCGTTCACAGCCTTCTTTTCGTAGGGGACGGACTGGGCTTGAGCGGATGCAGCCATTACTGCGGTAGCTGCAACGAGCGCGAGCTTGGCAAATTTTTTCATATTTCTCCTCTCAGGATGAGATCACCGCAGGGTTACTGCGAGCAAATGGACGGAAACAAGTCATACATTCTTCGGAGTATAACATTCTCGATGCGGTGTATGCTCCACTTCGAACAATGTCTGGCTCTTCGCTGGGGAATTGTGCCACAAGGGTCGTTTCCTAAGAAGTAAATATATTCGATTCCATCAATGGGTTTTAGGCCTGTGGTGTTTGTGCAACATGGCCCTTGCGATGCCCGCAAACCCTTGTCAGGCCGTGCTTGCAGGATTTTCGACCCGGCCTTGCGCGTGCTTTCCGGGCGCTGCCGAAGCCCCTGTCAAGGGGGCCGCCGCGGCTGCGGGAGAGGGCAGCCGCGCATGTTAGAATGTCACGTTGCCCACCTGTCAGACGCCGCTTTGGCGAATGGCGATTCACCTGGGTGCCTTCTGTTTAAATTCGCCGGATAACCCACGCCGCAATGGATCAATTCGCCAAAGAAACCCTTCCGGTCTCCCTCGAAGAGGAAATGCGCCGTTCCTATCTCGATTACGCCATGAGCGTGATCGTCGGGCGCGCGCTTCCCGATGTGCGGGATGGCTTGAAGCCGGTACACCGGCGTGTGCTCTATGCGATGCATGAGCTTAACAACGACTGGAACCGGCCGTACAAGAAATCGGCCCGTATCGTAGGGGATGTGATTGGTAAGTATCACCCCCACGGCGACACTGCTGTATACGATACGATCGTGCGGATGGCGCAGAATTTCTCGCTGCGCTACATGCTGGTCGATGGCCAGGGTAACTTCGGTTCGGTGGACGGGGATAACGCGGCAGCCATGCGTTATACCGAAATCCGCCTGTCCAAGATTGCCCACGAGATGCTGCTCGATATCGATAAGGAAACTGTCGATTTCGGGCCGAATTATGACGGCTCTGAACATGAGCCGCTGATTCTGCCGGCACGTATCCCGAATCTGCTGATTAATGGTTCGTCGGGTATCGCGGTGGGTATGGCTACCAATATCCCGCCGCATAACCTTAACGAAGTGGTCGATGGCTGCCTGCATCTGCTGCGGAATCCGCAAGCTACGATTGACGAGCTGATCGAGCTGATTCCGGCGCCGGACTTCCCGACCGCCGGCATTATCTATGGCATCCAGGGCGTGCGCGAGGGCTACCGCACTGGCCGCGGCCGCGTCGTCATGCGCGCCAAGACGCACTTCGAGGATATCGACCGTGGCCAGCGCCAGGCGATCATCGTCGACGAGCTGCCCTACCAGGTCAACAAGCGCACCCTGCTCGAGCGCATCGCCGAGCTGGTGACGGACAAGAAGGTCGAGGGCATCTCCGATATCCGCGACGAGTCCGACAAATCCGGCATGCGCGTGGTGATCGAGCTCAAGCGCAACGAAGTGCCGGAAGTGGTGCTTAACAATCTATATAAGCACACCCAGCTGCAGGACACCTTCGGCATGAACATGGTGGCGCTGGTCGATGGCCAGCCGCGCCTGCTGAACCTGCGCCAGATGCTGGATTGCTTCCTGTCGCACCGGCGCGAGGTCGTCACCCGCCGCACCGTGTTCGAGCTGCGCAAGGCGCGCGAGCGCGGCCACGTGCTGGAGGGCCTGGCGGTGGCTCTCGCCAACATCGATGAGTTCATCGCCATCATCAAGGCGGCGCCTACGCCCCCCATCGCCAAGCAAGGGCTGATGGCCAAGGCCTGGGATTCCAGCCTGGTGCGCGAAATGCTGGCTCGCGCTGAAGGCGACACCGCCGGCGGCCGGGCGTCCTACCGCCCGGACGGCCTGCCGGCCATCTTCGGCATGCAAGCCGACGGGCTGTACCGCCTGTCCGACTCGCAAGCCCAGGAAATCCTGCAGATGCGCCTGCAGCGCCTCACGGGCCTGGAGCAGGACAAGATCGTCCAGGAATACCGCGATGTCATGGCGATCATCTCCGACCTGCTCGACATCCTGTCGCGCCCGGAGCGCATCAACACCATCATCACCGACGAGCTGACCGCCATCCGCGCCGAGTTCGGCGACCTGCGCCGCTCGCATATCGAGCTCAACGCGACCGAGCTTGATACCGAGGACCTGATCACCCCGCAGGACATGGTGGTAACCCTGTCGCATAGTGGCTATATGAAGAGCCAGCCGATTTCCGAGTACCGCGCGCAAAAGCGCGGCGGCCGCGGCAAGCTGGCGACCACCACCAAGGAAGACGACTGGATCGACACGCTGTTCGTCGCCAACACGCACGACTACATCCTGTGTTTCTCGAACCGCGGCCGGCTGTACTGGCTGAAGGTGTACGAGGTGCCACAGGGGTCGCGCAACTCGCGCGGCAGGCCGATCGTCAATATGTTCCCGCTGTCCGATGGCGAGAAGATCAACGTCATCCTGCCGGTGCGCCAGTTCGACGCCGAACACTTCATCTTCATGAGCACCGCGCGCGGCACCGTCAAGAAGACGGCGCTGACCGAGTTCTCGAACCCGCGCAAGGCCGGCATCATCGCTGTCGACCTCGATGAGGGCGACTACCTGATCGGCGCTGCCGTCACCGATGGCCAGCACGACGTGATGCTGTTCTCGGATTCCGGCAAGGCCGTGCGCTTCGACGAGAACGACGTGCGTCCGATGGGCCGCCAGGCCCGCGGCGTGCGCGGCATGAATCTGGAAGAAAGCCAGACGGTGATCGCCATGCTGGTGGCCCCGGCCGAGACCAGCGAGCAGGCCGTCGCAGTGGGCAGTGTGCTGACCGCCACCGAAAACGGTTACGGCAAGCGCACCCCGATCGCCGAGTACACTCGACACGGCCGTGGCACCAAGGGCATGATTGCGATCCAGACGAGCGAGCGCAACGGCCGGGTAGTGGCTGCCGCGCTGGTGTCGCCGGAGGACGAGATCATGCTGATCACGACCGGCGGCGTGCTGATCCGCACACGTGTGTCTGAAATCCGCGAGATGGGGCGTGCCACGCAAGGCGTGACCCTGATCAATGTGGACGAGGGCACCAAGCTGTCCGGCCTGCAGCGAATCGTCGAAAGCGATGCCGACAACGGTGTGGCGGGCGACGAACTCGAGGAAGGGGCCGACGTGGTGGATGCGGCGGCTCCGGCTGCCGACGGTGAGCAGGCAGGTGCGCAGGACGGCACCGACGCCGGCACGCCTGACACAGGATCAAATTCGTAAGTTGTTGCAACATTGACTCGTTATCCGGAACTCGATTGCCGGCTGCGGGACTAAAACGAACATATTTACAAGGGAGTCACAATGCTCAAAACCTATCGACGTATCGCTGTTCTGGCTGCCTTCGTGCCGGCCATGATGCTGGCCAACGCTGCGCATGCCCAGGACGCCGACAAGACCGCTGCCATCAAGGAACTCCTGACCGTGATGCAAGCCGACCAGGCCGTCAAGGGCCAGGCCGAGAACTGGCAGCAAGGCGCCAAGCAGGAAGCGCCCATGGTCCTGGAGCAGGTACTGGTCGAGAACAAGACGCTCAACGACAAGCAAAAGCAAGCTGCTGTCGAGAAGCTCAAGAAGAACGGCGCGGTGCAGCGCATGGTTGATGGCGCCGGCACGGCGTTCACCACCGATGGCTTCAAGACCGATGCCATGAAGGCCCACTACGACGCCTTCGGCAAGTACTACAGCGTCCAGGAAATCAAGGACCTGACCACGTTCCTGAAGTCGCCGACCGGCCAGAAGTTCATGGCTAACCAGGGCAAGGCGACCCAGGAAATCTGGGGCTCGATGATGCAAAAGTACGGCCCGCAAGTCGGCAAGTCGATGCGCGACGCCGCCGAGAAGGAAATCGCCGCCGCGGCGAAGTAATTCGCCGGCGGCCAGGCTGGGCGGGCGGGGCGCTGTCCTCGCCTCCCCAATCCGGCGCGGGTTTGATGGATAATGGCTGCTTGGGTAATCCGGCAGCCATTTTTCATTTCCATCCCGATCCATGAACGAACCCCAGAATCCAGCACTTGCCGCCATGATGCAGCGCGCCGTGGCCGAGCGTGTCTATAACTTCTCGCCGGGTCCGGCGGCCCTGCCGACCGAAGTGCTGCTGCAGGCAGCCGACGAGATGCTGTCGTGGCACGGATCCGGCGTGTCGGTGATGGAAATGAGCCACCGCAGCCGCGAGTTCGAGAGCATCCAGGCCGAGGCGCTGGCTAACCTGCGCGAGCTGCTGCAGGTGCCGAAGAACTTCCGCATCCTGTTCCTGCAGGGCGGTGCCATTGGCGAGAACGGCATCGTGCCGCTGAACCTGATGCGCCGCGTGAACGCGGATCGTCCCAAGGCGGATTTCGTCGTCACCGGCACCTGGTCTGTCAAGTCCGAGCAGGAAGCGCGCCGCTACGGCGAGGTGAATATCGCTGCCACCAGCACCGCGCAAAAGTTCGCCCGCATCCCGGATGTGGCTGACTGGAAGCTGTCGGACGATGCTGCCTACGTGCACCTGTGCACCAACGAAACCATCGTTGGCGTGGAGTTCCAGGACGTGCCGGACATCGGCCAGCACCGCGACGGCGGGCCGGTCGTGGTCGCCGACGTTTCCAGCCACATCCTGTCGCGCCCGGTCGACTGGTCACGCGTGCAGGTAGCCTACGGCGGCGCGCAGAAGAACATCGGGCCGGCCGGCCTGACCATCGTGATCGTGCGCGAAGACCTGCTGGGCCATGCGCATCCCCTGTGCCCATCCGCCTTCAACTGGCGCCTGGTGGCCGAGCATGACTCGATGTACAACACGCCGCCGACCTACGCCATCTATATTGCCGGGCTGGTCTTCAAGTGGCTCAAGGCACAGGGCGGCGTAGACGCCATCGAGCAACGCAATATCGCCAAGTCGCACGCGCTGTACGAGTTCCTCGACCAGAGCGCGTTTTACCGCAACGAGATCGATCCTGGCAGCCGCTCGCGCATGAACGTGCCGTTCTTCCTGGCCGACGAATCCCGCAACGACGCCTTCCTGGCAGGCGCGCGTGCCAATGGCCTGGTGCAGTTGAAGGGCCATAAGTCGGTCGGCGGCATGCGCGCCAGCCTCTACAACGCCATGCCGATCGAGGGTGTCGCCGCCCTGATCGAGTACATGCGCGAGTTCGAGCGGACCGCGGCCTGAGCCTTTGTTCGCTGCGGCATCGCGTGGCGATGCCGCAGCGGTGCCGATTCGTTTTTTTCCAGGGCCATTTCACTGCCATTGGCACTGCGCAATGGCGTGGCGTAGCGGATTCATACAATGACAAATCAAGACAAGCAAGGCGCGCAGGGGGAGGCGCAGCAGGACAATGGCGCGGCCGAGAAAGCGCTGGGCGTTGAGCTGACGCCGCTGCGCGAGCAGATCGACACGCTCGACCGCGAGTTGCTGGCGATGCTGAACCGCCGCGCGCAACTTGCCCTCGATGTGGGCGAGGTCAAGAAAAAGTACGGCGCGCCGGTGTTCCGCCCCGAGCGCGAGCTACAGGTGATTCGCAAGGTGCAGGGGGCCAACCCCGGCCCCCTGCTGGACGACAGCGTGGCGGCAATCTGGCGTGAAGTGATGTCGGCCTGCCGCGGGCTGGAGAAGCCGCTCGAGGTGGCATTCCTCGGCCCGGCAGGCACCTTCTCCGAGCAGGCGCTGTACGCGCACTTTGGCCACGAGGTCAGCGGCGTACCTTGCCCCAGCATCGATGAGGTGTTCCGCGCGGTGGAAGCCGGCACCGTTGAGTACGGCGTGGTGCCGGTGGAGAATTCCACCGAGGGCGCGGTCTCGCGCACGCTGGACCTGTTCCTGCAGACTTCGCTGAAGATCAGCGGCGAGATCGCGCTGAAAGTGCACCACAACCTGATGGCGTCGTCGCCCGATATGAAGGGCGTGACCGTGGTGCGCGCGCATGCGCAGGCGCTGGCGCAGTGCCAGCACTGGCTCACGGCCAACTACCCGCACCTGGAGCGCCAGGCGGTGTCGAGCAATGCGGAAGCGGCACGCATGGCCAGCGAGGATCCCACCGTGGCGGCCATCGCCGGCGAGTCGGCGGCCAATCGCTACCACCTGCATCTGGTGCGCACGCACATCCAGGATGATCCGCATAACCGCACGCGCTTCGCCGTGATCGGCCGCTACGAGACCGAGCCCTCCGGCAGCGACCAGACCTCGATGATCCTCTCGGTGCCCAACAAGGCCGGTGCGGTCTACCAGCTGCTTGCGCCGCTGGCCGACAACGGCGTGTCGATGTGCCGGTTCGAGTCGCGCCCCGCGCGCAGCGGCGCGTGGGAGTACTACTTCTACGTCGACGTCGAAGGCCACCAGCACGATGCTTCAGTGGCGCGGGCGCTGGAAGAGCTGCGCCGCAACGCGGCTTATTTCAAGGTGCTGGGTTCGTATCCGTCCAGCCGGTAACAGGATCGGCGATCCGTGAACAACATCTCAGAGAAGGAATGAACATGGCGGAGCAGGGCAAGCAGTTCGGTCCCGAGTATGTGCGGGCGATTTCCCCGTACGTGGCGGGCAAGCCGATTTCCGAAGTGGCACGCGAATTTGGCCTGGACGAGTCCACCATCGTCAAGCTGGCCTCGAACGAGAATCCGCTCGGCATGCCCGAATCGGCCCGGACCGCCATCGCTGCCGCCGTGGCCGACCTGGGCCGATACCCGGACGCGAACGGCTTCGCCTTGAAGGGCGCGCTGTCGGCCCGCTTCGACGTGCCGGCCGACTGGCTCACGCTGGGCAACGGCAGCAACGATATCCTGGAAATCGCGGCGCATGCGCTGGTCAAGCCGGGCGAGTCGATCGTCTATGCCGAGCATTCTTTCGCGGTGTACGCGCTGGCCACGCAGGAAGTCGGCGCGCGTGCCATCGAGGTCAAGGCGCGCGACTACGGCCACGATCTCGACGCCATGGCCGGGGCCATTGCCCCGGACACGCGCCTGGTCTTTGTCGCCAATCCCAACAACCCGACCGGCACCTTTCTGCCGGCCGCCGAGATCGAGGCCTTCCTGGCCAAGGTTCCGGCCGATGTGGTGGTGGTGCTGGACGAGGCCTACAACGAATACCTGGACGACGCGCAGCAGTACGATTCGATCGCCTGGGTTCGCAAGTATCCCAACCTGCTGGTGTCGCGCACCTTCTCCAAGGCGTATGGCCTGGCCGGGCTGCGCATTGGCTACGCCGTGGCGCAGCCTGCGCTGACCGATCTGCTCAACCGCATTCGCCAACCCTTCAATGTCAACAGCCTGGCCCAGGCAGCGGCGGTGGCGGCGCTGGGCGATACGGCCTTCCTGCAGCGCAGCGCCGAGCTCAATCGTGCCGGCAAGGCGCAACTGGTGGCGGCGTTCGACCGGCTTGGCCTGCAGTACGTGCCGTCCTCGGGCAATTTCGTGCTGGTGCGCGTGGGCCAGGACGATGGCGCCGGCGCGCGCGTCAACCTGGCGCTGCTCAAGCAGGGCGTGATCGTACGGCCGGTGGGCAATTACAACCTGCCGCAATGGCTGCGTATCACCATCGGCCTGCCCGAGGAAAACGCGGCGTTTATCGCGGCGCTGGAAAAGGCCCTCAAGTAAGCGCTGTTGCAAGCAACGCCCCGGCCCTCGGCGGGCCGGGGCCATGCAAGCGCGTGCAACGGCGCAATGGCGGCGCCGCCTCGCGGCGGAGAAGTTACAATATCGGATTCCCGAACTTCCTTGCCTGGCAGCGTATCCCCGTGACCGTTCCCGCGTCCGCTCCATTTTTTTCCCGTGTCGTCATTGTCGGCGTCGGCCTGATCGGCGGCTCGCTGGCACTCGCGCTCAAGCGCGCGGGTGCGGTCGGCACGGTGGTCGGCGTCGGCCGCTCGCAAGCTTCGCTCGAGCGTGCGCTCAAGCTGGGCGTGATCGACGAGGCGGCCACGCTGGAAGACGCCGCCAAGGGTGCCAGCATGATCGTGCTGTGCGCGCCGGTGGCGCAGACCTTTGCGCTGCTCCATGCACTTGAGCCGCATCTTGAGCCAGCGACGATCATCACGGATGCCGGCAGCACCAAGTCCGACGTCATCATGGCGGCCAAGACCGCGCTGGGCGACAAGGCGGCCCAGTTCGTGCCGGCGCATCCGATTGCCGGGCGCGAGCTGCATGGCGTGGAAGCGGCGCTGGACGATCTCTATGTTGGCAAGAAAGTCGTGCTGTGCCCGCTGCAGGAGAATACCCGCATTGATGTGGCCGCCGTGCGCGCCATGTGGGAGACCGCGGGCGCCCAGTGCAGCGTGATGTCGGCCGTGCAGCACGATGCCGTGTTTGCCGCCGTCAGCCATTTGCCGCACCTGCTGTCCTATGCGCTCGTGGCCCAGGTGGCCAACGCTGAAGACGCGGCGCTCAAGCTCGATTTCGCGGGTGGCGGCTTCCGGGATTTCACCCGGATCGCGGCGTCGTCGCCGGAGATGTGGCGCGATATCTGCGTTGGCAACCGCGAGGCGATGTTGAGCGAGCTCAGCACCTACCAGGCCATGCTGGCGCATCTGAAGACCCTGATCGAAAACAGCAATGGCGAGGGCCTGGAACGTATTTTCCAGCGCGCCAGCCAGGTGCGGCAGCAATGGGGCGCGCAGCGTGCGCCGGCTGTCAACGCCGAGCCCTGATCGCCACGCAATCCGGCGCTACACGAACGCCACGTCGCCAACGAAAGCGGCGCGCCTTTCATCGAAAGCCGCCCGCCAACTAACATGGAAACCATGGAACATCTCACGCTCGGTCCCTTCACTCGCGCTTCGGGCACGGTTCGCCTGCCGGGTTCCAAGAGCATCTCGAACCGGGTGCTGCTGCTGGCGGCGCTGGCCGAGGGCGAGACCCGTGTGTGCGACCTGCTCGACTCGGATGACACGCGCGTGATGCTGCAGGCGCTACGCACGCTGGGCGTGGAGTGGCGCCAGGAGGAAGGCGCTTGCGTGGTGCGCGGCGTGGGCGGCAAATTCCCCAACAAGGCTGCCGAGCTGTTCATGGGCAATGCGGGTACGGCCATTCGCCCGCTGACCGCGGCGCTGGCGCTGCAGGGCGGGAGCTACAAGCTGTCCGGCGTGCCGCGCATGCATGAGCGGCCGATTGGCGATCTGGTCGATGGTCTGCGCCAGATTGGCGCGAGCGTCGCCTACCTCGGCACCGAGGGCTATCCGCCCCTGCAGATTTCTCCCGCACGGATTCGCATCGATGCGCCGATCCGCGTGCGTGGCGACGTATCCAGCCAGTTCCTGACCGCGTTGCTGATGGCCTTGCCGCTGGCCGATGCACCTGGCGACACCATCGAGATCGAAGTGGTGGGCGAGCTGATTTCCAAGCCCTATGTGGAGATCACGCTCAACCTGCTGGCGCGTTTTGGCATCGAGATCCGGCGCGAGGGCTGGTCGCGCTTCATCCTGCCGGCCCGCGCGGCATACCGCTCACCAGGTGAGATTTTTGTCGAGGGAGACGCGTCATCGGCCTCCTATTTCCTGGCTGCGGGCGCCATCGGCGGTGGCCCGCTGCGGGTCGAGGGCGTGGGCATGGCCAGTATCCAGGGCGACGTCAAGTTTGCCGAGGCGCTTAACCGCATGGGCGCCAACGTGATGGCCGGCGCCAACTGGATCGAGGTCCGCGGCACCGAGCGCGACGATGGCCGCTTGAACGGCATCGAGCTGGACTGCAACCATATTCCGGACGCTGCCATGACCCTGGCGGTGGCGGCGCTGTTCGCCGAGGGGCCTACCACGCTAACCAATATCGCCAGCTGGCGGGTCAAGGAAACCGACCGCATCAGCGCCATGGCCACCGAGTTGCGCAAGCTGGGCGTCGAAGTGGAGGAGGGTGCGGATTACCTGAAGGTGACGCCACCGGCCCAATCCGCCTGGCAGACCCCGGCCGCCGGCATCGATACTTACGATGACCACCGCATGGCGATGTGCTTTTCGCTGGCGGCGTTCGGTCCGCTGCCGGTGCGCATCAACGAGCCAGGCTGCGTTGCAAAGACGTTCCCGGATTACTTCGAGGTGTTTGGCGCGGTGGCGCGCTGATCACGCGGCCAGTGGCAGGTCATCGCCGCCGCGCCCGGTCTGGGGCAGGGTCTTGTGCTTCGCCCCGGGTTCGCGCCGTTCCCAGTAGCGGTCGAAGAAGTAATGCGCGACAGTGTTGACTGCCGGCTCGATGAACGTCACGGCGCCGCTGACCGCCAGATTGCCGGTCAGCGCATAAGTGACGCCAAAGGCAATCACAACGTGCATGATGCCGAATGACAGGGTCTTAGCCATGGTAGATTGCCTCGCGAAGATGTCCGTTGTTTGCTGCATAGGCCCGCGATTTTTGTCGGGTGCCTGTCATGAACTACATGCTAATGATTCTCAATTGATTTAAGAAATCAATATTTTGTTCTGTCTTAATAAACAATGACTATCGTCGACGTCATCACCATCGACGGGCCCACCGCATCGGGAAAGGGCACCGTAGCGCACAAGGTGGCCGACGCGCTCAGCTTCCATTTGCTGGACAGCGGGGCGTTGTACCGCCTGGTGGCGCTCGCCAGCGAGCGTGCGGGCATCGACATGCAGGATGTGGAGGGGCTGGCCAGCCTGGCTGCCCGCCTCGATGTGAAGTTCGGGCCTGACCGTGTCTGGCTGCGCGGCGAGGAGGTCAGCCTGGCCATCCGCGCGGAAGCCACCGGCAACCGGGCCTCTTCGATCGCCGTCCACCAGCCGGTGCGTGACGCCCTGACGGCGCTGCAGCGCGGTTTTCGCAAGCTGCCCGGCCTGGTTGCCGACGGCCGCGACATGGGCACCGTGATTTTCCCGGATGCCCGGCTGAAGGTGTTCCTGACGGCAAGTGTCGAAGCGCGCGCTCGCAGGCGCTATAAACAATTGATTGATAAGGGAATTTCTGCTAATATCGAAGACCTTTTGCGAGACCTTGAGTCGCGCGACCAGCGGGATCGTTCCCGCGCGGCCGCGCCGCTGCGTCCCGCAGAGGATGCGCACTTGCTCGATACCTCCGACATGACGGTGGATCAGGCGGTGGCGCAGGTGCTGCAATGGTATGGCGCGCCGGGTTCCTGACCCGCGCTGGTCCAGCCGCTGCAACACCGAAGTGCCGGCAGAGCCTGCAAGCGCAGATTCCGCCGGTATTGTTCAACCTGACCCCGCTGCCCGGTGCAGACTGAGCGCGATCCACGCGCCGGCCCGAGTACTGCGGATTGATACTCAAGTTTATGTCCGACCTGCAAACTAACGAATCCTTTGCCGCACTGTTCGAGGAATCCGTCGCCCGCTCCAATATGAAGGCTGGCGAAGTGATTTCCGCTGAAGTCGTGCGCATCGACCACAATTTCGTGGTCGTCAACGCCGGCCTCAAATCGGAAGCCTTTGTGCCGGTGGAGGAGTTCCTGAACGACCAGGGCGAACTCGAAGTGCAGGCCGGCGACTACGTCTCCGTGGCCATCGACGCGCTCGAGAACGGCTATGGCGACACGATTCTGTCCCGCGACAAGGCCAAGCGCCTGGCATCGTGGCTGAACCTCGAGAAGGCGCTGGAAGACGGCGAAATCATCTCGGGCACGGTCACGGGCAAGGTCAAGGGCGGCCTGACCGTCATGGTCAACGGCATCCGCGCGTTCCTGCCGGGCTCGCTGGTCGACGTGCGTCCGATCAAGGACACCACGCCGTACGAAGGCAAGACCCTGGAATTCAAGGTCATCAAGCTGGACCGCAAGCGCAACAACGTGGTGCTGTCGCGCCGCGCCGTTGTGGAAGCGACCCTGGGCGAAGAGCGCCAGAAGCTGATGGAAACCCTGAAGGAAGGCGCCATCGTCAACGGTATCGTCAAGAACATCACGGACTACGGCGCATTCGTGGACCTGGGTGGCATCGACGGCCTGCTGCACATCACCGACCTGGCATGGCGTCGTGTGCGTCACCCGAGCGAAGTGCTGTCGGTTGGCCAGGAAATCACCGCCAAGATCCTCAAGTTCGACCAAGAGAAGAACCGCGTCTCGCTGGGCGTGAAGCAACTGGGCGAAGATCCGTGGGTCGGCATCTCGCGTCGTTACCCGCAAAGCACCCGCCTGTTCGGCAAGGTGACCAACCTGACCGACTACGGCGCATTCGTTGAAATCGAAGCCGGCATCGAAGGCCTGGTCCACGTTTCCGAAATGGACTGGACCAACAAGAACGTCGCTCCGTCGAAGGTTGTCCAGCTGGGCGACGAAGTCGAAGTCATGGTTCTGGATATCGACGAAGACAAGCGTCGTATCAGCCTGGGCATGAAGCAATGCAAGGCCAATCCGTGGGACGATTTCAGCCGTAACCACAAGAAGGGCGACAAGCTGGGCGGCCAGATCAAGTCGATCACCGACTTCGGCGTGTTCATCGGCCTGCCCGGTGGCATCGACGGCCTGGTGCACCTGTCCGACCTGTCCTGGCAAGAAACCGGCGAAGAAGCCGTGCGCAAGTACAAGAAGGGCGACGAAGTGGAAGCAGTGGTTCTGGGCATCGACGTCGACAAGGAACGCATCTCGCTGGGTATCAAGCAGCTGTCGGGCGACCCGTTCAACAACTTCATCTCGGCTAACGACAAGGGTTCCCTGGTCAACGGCACGATCAAGACTGTTGATGCCAAGGGCGCTGTCGTGCAACTGGCTGATGACGTCGAAGGCTACCTGCGCGCATCCGAAATCTCGGCTGACCGCGTGGAAGATGCTCGCAACGTGCTGAAGGAAGGCGAACAAATCACAGCCCTGGTTGTGAACGTCGACCGCAAGTCGCGCAACATCAACCTGTCGATCAAGGCCAAGGACAACGTCGAGCAGCAAGAAGCCATGCAAAAGTTCGCTGCCGACACCGGCACGGCTGGCACGACCAACCTGGGCGCGCTGCTGAAGGCGAAGCTCGGCCAGGACAACCAGTAAGCATTGGTTCTTACGCCTGCTAGCGGATGCCCATGACCAAGTCCGAGCTTGTCGAAAAACTGGCTGCCCGGTTCCCGCAGCTGTTGCTGCGGGATGCGGACATCTCGGTGAAGACGATCCTCGACGCGATGTCCGAAGCGCTGGCTGATGGCCACCGCATCGAGATTCGCGGATTTGGCAGTTTTGGTCTGAACCGGCGTCCGCCGCGCGTGGGACGCAACCCCAAGTCCGGCGAACGTGTGCTGGTGCCCGAGAAACGGGTGCCGCACTTCAAGGCGGGCAAGGAGTTGCGTGAACGAGTCGATCGCAGCCCGGCGCTGCCGCAGGCAGGTAGCGGCGGCACCGGTGCCAATGCCAATGGAAGTCACGTTGGCAACGGCAATGCGAATGGCAGCACCCATGGCGCCAGTAATGGCCATGGCGCTACGGCTGGTGCGGGTCATGTGACCGCGCCTGGCCCGGCGTTGCCGGCAGCCGCTGCTGGCAACGCCTTGCATGATGATGGCGGGCTGAAGCTGGCCCAGTCCTGAATCCGCTGCGTTTGGCTCGTGATGTGCCTGGATAGTCAAAAAAGCGCCCCTTATCGGGGCGCTTTTTCATTTTGCGAGCATACAAGACGTTACCGTTGGCGCGAGGCGATTCCGCTACAATGCCGGGAATCCACCGAGGGGGGCGCCGCCCGCCGACGTCCGCATCACCGGAGTCCGATTCATCCCATCTGCCGCATGAAACCCGCATGAAACTTGTCGCCTGGATCATCCGCATCGTCCTGTTCGCGCTGCTGTTCGTGCTGGCGCTGCGCAATACCGGCGACGTCTCGCTGCAGCTCTTTTTTGATGCAGTCTGGCGCGCGCCGCTGATCCTGATCTTGCTGGCCGCGTTCGGGCTGGGCATCCTCGCCGCGCTCGCGGCACTGGCGCCCGTGCTGATGCGCCAGCGCATGGAGGCGGGCCGGCTGCGGCGTGCGCTGGGCGAGGCGCGCAGCCAGTCGGCGGAAAGTGCGCGCGACCCACAGGCCTCGGCAGGTTCCGGTATTCCTTACAACGTAGTTGGCCCGAAAGTCTGACCCATGATTTTTGAAACCTGGTGGCTGCTGGCGCTGCCGCTCATTTTCGGCCTCGGCTGGATGGCTGCCCGCTTCGATGCGCGCCAGCTGATGAGCGAGCAGGGCGCGCTGCCGCGCTCCTATTTCAAGGGGCTGAATTTCCTGCTCAACGAGCAGCCCGACCAAGCCATCGACGCGTTCATCGAGGTGGTGCGCCTGGACCCCGAGACCACCGAGTTGCACTTTGCGCTCGGCGCTTTGTTTCGCCGGCGTGGGGAAACCGAACGTGCCATCCGCGTGCACCAGAACCTGGCTAGCCGCCAGGATCTTCCCGATGCCGAGCGCGAGCACGCACTCTATGAGCTGGGCCAGGATTTCCTGCGCGCCGGCCTGCTTGACCGCGCGGAGGAATCGCTGCGCCGGCTGATGTCGGGGCCGTACGCGGCCCCGGCCAAGCATGTGCTTCTGGAACTATACGAAGTCGAGAAAGAGTGGAAGAAAGCCATCGACGCGGCCCGCGAGCTGCAGCCGCTGGAGCAGAAGGACTACAGCGTGCAGATCGCGCAGTTCTGCTGCGAACTCGCGCAGGACGCGCTGCAGCGCAAGCAGCCCGATGACGCCATCGGCTGGCTGCAGCAGGCTGCCAAGGAAAACCCCGCCAATGTGCGTGCGCCGATGCTGCTGGGCGATGTGGCCATGGCCGCGGGCGACGCGCAAGGCGCGCTTGGCCACTGGCTGGGCATCGAGAAGCAGGATGCGTCTTACCTGCCGCTGGTGGCGGATCGCGTGGTCAAGGCGTACCGCCAGCTCGGCGACGATGGCCGGGCGCTGGAGTGGCTGCGTGGCCTGCTGAAGACGAACCTGGCTGCCGAGTTGCTTGATAGTGCCTATCGCGCCGAGCTGGAGCAGCACGGCGCGCATGCCGCGGCCGTGCTGATGCGCGAGCAACTGCGCCGGCAGCCGTCGTTGCAGGCCCTGACCAAGTATTTTGAGGCGCAGGCCGCCGAGGTCGCGCAAGCCAGCGTGGCTGTCACGGCCGATGCCGCTGATGCGGCTGACGGCGAGCCGGCAGGCTCCGCCCACGATATCGAGCATGAGCAGGAGGTGTCGGCGATTCGCGACCTGCTGCAGCACCGCACGCGTAACCTGGCGCGCTATACCTGCCGCGAGTGCGGTTTCCGCGCCCGGTTGTTCTATTGGCAGTGCCCTGGCTGCAACCGCTGGGAAACCTACGCACCGCGCCGTTCCGAGGCGCTCGGCTGATGCTGGCGCCGATGCTGATGTTGTTGCTTTAGCATCGCGCGCCAATCCCTATCTGGAGTACAAGTTATGAAAGTCACCATTATCGGCAGCGGCTACGTCGGTCTAGTGACCGGGGCCTGCCTGGCTGAACTGGGCAACGACGTGTTTTGCCTGGACGTCGACGAACGCAAGATCGCGATGCTCAATGCAGGCGGCGTGCCAATCTACGAACCGGGCTTGAAAGAGCTGATCCAGCGTAACCGCGAGGCTGGCCGGCTGACTTTTTCCACCGATGTGGCGGCCAGCGTGGAGCATGCCGACGTGCAGTTCATCGCTGTTGGCACGCCGCCCGATGAGGATGGCTCCGCCGACCTGCAATATGTGCTGGCGGCGGCCCGCAATATCGGCAAGTACATGACCGGCTTCAAGGTAGTGGTGGACAAGTCCACCGTGCCGGTTGGCACCGGCGATCGTGTCGCCGAAGCCATTCGTGAAGAGCTGGCCGCGCGCGGCCTCGAAGACTTGCAGTTCTCGGTGGTCTCGAATCCGGAATTCCTGAAGGAAGGCGCCGCGGTAGAGGACTTCATGCGTCCCGACCGTATCGTGCTGGGCTGCAATGCCGACGTGGCAGGCCGGCATGCCAAGGCGATCATGCGCCAGCTCTACGCGCCCTTCAACCGCAATCACGAGCGTACGTTCTATATGGACGTGCGCTCGGCCGAGTTCACCAAGTACGCCGCCAACTCGATGCTGGCCACGCGCATCTCGTTCATGAACGAGCTGGCGAACCTGGCCGATGAAGTCGGTGCCGATATCGAGCTGGTCCGCATGGGCATCGGGTCCGATCCGCGCATCGGCTATAGCTTCCTGTACGCCGGTGCCGGCTACGGCGGCTCGTGCTTCCCCAAGGATGTGCAGGCGCTGATGCGCACCGCCAGCGCGCATGGCAAGCCCATGCGCGTGCTGGAGGCGGTGGAAGCGGTCAACGACGCGCAAAAGCAGGTGCTGGCCGACAAGGTCGTGCGCCGCTTTGGCGAGGATCTCACCGGGCGCACCTTTGCGATCTGGGGCCTGGCCTTCAAGCCCAATACCGACGACATGCGCGAAGCGCCGTCACGGGTGCTGGCGCAAGCGCTGGTGTCGCGCGGCGCCTCGCTGCGCGTGCATGATCCGATCTCGATGGCCGAGGCCAAGCATGCGCTGGCCCTCGATCTCGCACACATCGATGATGGTTTTGCACGCGTGCATTTCAGCGACACGCAGATGGACACGCTCGACGGCGCCGATGCCCTGGTCATCGTCACGGAATGGAAGGTGTTCCGCAGCCCGGATTTCAACCAGATCAAGCGCCGCCTGAAGGCACCCGTCATCTTCGATGGACGCAATTTGTACGAGCCCGAAGCCATGCAGGAAGCGGGCATCGAATATCATGCGATCGGGCGGCCGACCACGACGCGCTGAAACGCAACCCAACGGGAACGACAAGCCAACGCCCCGGCTGACGGACCGGGCTGTGTTGCCAAGGATGTCCATGAGCAAGAACCATATTCCGCAGCAACAGATCAATCAATCGCGCATCCTGGTGGCGGGCGACATGATGCTCGACCGCTATTGGTTCGGCGATGTCGAGCGCATCTCCCCGGAAGCCCCGGTGCCGGTGGTGCAGATCAAGCGCAGCGACGAACGCCTTGGCGGCGCTGCCAACGTGGCGCGCAATGCCGCCGCGCTGGGCGCGCAGGTGGGCATGCTGGGCGTGGTCGGCGATGACGAGCCCGGCCGCACGCTGGAGGCGCTGCTCAGCGCCAGCCACGTGCAGCCCTACCTGCATCGCGACCCCAGCGTCAACACCACCATCAAGCTGCGCGTGGTGGCGCACCAGCAGCAGTTGCTGCGCGTGGACTTCGAGAATGCCCCGGGACATGAAGTGCTGGCCGCGGTGCAGGATCGTTTCCTGGCCCTGGTCAAGGAGTACAAGGTCCTGGTGCTCTCCGACTACGGCAAGGGCGGCCTGGCCCACGTGGGCCGCATGGTCGAGGCGGGCCGCGCCGCGGGCCGCCTGGTGCTGGTCGACCCCAAGGGCGACGATTACTCACGCTATCGCGGCGCCACGCTGATCACCCCCAACCGCGCCGAAATGCGGCACGTGGTGGGCGCCTGGAAGACCGAGTCCGATCTCACCATCCGGGCCCAGAACCTGCGGCGCGAGCTGCAACTCGAAGCGCTGCTGCTGACGCGCTCGGAAGAAGGCATGACGCTCTACACCGAAGCCGAGGTGCTGCACGTGTCAGCGCAGGCGCGCGAAGTCTACGACGTGTCCGGTGCCGGCGACACCGTGATCGCCACACTGGCGACCATGCTGGGCGCGGGCGTGCCGCTGAAGGAAGCCGTGCAACACGCCAATCGCGCTGGCAGCATCGTGGTGGGCAAGCTGGGCACCGCAGTCGTCACCTATCCTGAATTGTTCGGCATGCCGGCGTAATGGCCGCGCTGCCTCCTGGCTCTATTGAGCCCATACGACCATGACCATCATCGTAACCGGCGCTGCCGGCTTTATCGGCAGCAACCTCGTCAAGGGCCTGAACGAGCGCGGCGAAGACAATGTCGTCGCCGTCGACAACCTGACGCGCGCCGACAAGTTCCACAACCTCGTCGACTGCGAGATCCGCGACTACCTCGACAAGAGCGAGTTTCTCGAGCGTTTCAAGCGCGGTGAGTTCGGCAAGGTACGCGCGGTGTTCCATGAGGGAGCTTGCTCCGACACCATGGAGACCGACGGCCGCTATATGATGGAGAACAATTTCCGCTACACCCAGGCGTTGATGGATGCCTGCCTGGAGCAGGGCACGCAGTTCCTCTACGCCTCTTCGGCAGCCACCTATGGCGCCTCGCAGGTGTTCAAGGAAGAGCGCCAATACGAGAAGCCGCTGAACGTCTACGGCTACTCGAAGTTCCTGTTCGACCAGGTGGTGCGGCGCACGTTGCCGTCCGCGTTGTCGCAGATCGTGGGCTTTCGCTACTTCAACGTGTATGGCCCGCGCGAAGCGCACAAGGGCCGCATGGCCTCGGTGGCGTTCCACAATTTCAACCAGTTCCGCGCCGATGGCACGGTCAAGCTGTTTGGCGAGTATGGCGGCTATGTGCCGGGTGGCCACACCCGCGACTTCATCTCGGTGGAGGACGTGGTGAAGGTCAACCTGTTCTTCCTGGAGCATCCGGACAAGTCGGGCATCTTCAATCTCGGCACCGGCCGCGCGCAACCGTTCAACGACATCGCCGCGACGGTGGTCAACACGCTGCGCGAGGCCGATGGCCGCCCCCAGCTGACGCTCGACGAGATGGTGCAGGAGGGACTGGTGGAATACATCAAGTTCCCCGACGCGCTGCGCGGCAAGTACCAGTGCTACACCCAGTCCGATGTCTCGCGCCTGCGTAGCGCTGGGTACAAGGATGCGTTCTACACCGTGGAAGAAGGCGTGTCGCGCTACTGCCGCTGGCTGCTGCAGAACAAGGGCTGAAGTCGCAAAGACACGCGCGCAAAGGCGCCTTTTGCGCACCTTGCGCGCGCTGTGGAGACACCTCGGTAGCGTTGGGGTGAACTTTTGTTGCGAGGTGCGCCAAGCCGCTTGCGCGCTCCTATCCTGCGTGTTGCTTCGTCCAGCCAGGGCGAAGCGACCTTCATCAATGGATAGGAGAAACTCCCATGTTCAAGCCAACTTTGACGCGCGTGTCCAGGCAGGTCCTGCTGGCCGCCGCCGTCTGGTTCTCGCTATCGGGTGCCGCGTTTGCGGCGGTCGATGTGAATACCGCCGATGAGGCCGCGCTGGTGTCGCTCAAGGGCATCGGGCCGGCCACGGCCAGCACCATTGTCAGCGAACGCAGCCGGGGTGGCCCCTTCAAGGATGCCGCGGATCTCGCCGATCGGGTCAAGGGCCTGGGGCAGAAATCTGTCGTGCGCCTGCAGGAGGCCGGCATGACCATCGGCGCAGGTGGCGCCGCGGCGCCGAAGGCCGCGGTGGCTGCGGCCCCGGCCCCGGCCCCGGTCAAGAAGGACGTCAAGACGGAGAAGCCGCCGGCCAAGGCCGTTCGCTAACGTTGCCGCGGGCGTGCGGCGCGGCGCCCGCATCCAGCGCTATCCGATCGTCGAAGCCCCGGCCGAGCCCGGGGCTTTTTGCTGCTCGTGCACCAGCACGAGGATCCGGCGCTGGTATGGCTCGTGCTAGTGCCGTGTGGCTTATCACGAATGCGGCCGCGCGGTATCATGCGGACGCTGTTGCGGCCCGAGCCGGCCGCGCGGCCAACAAAATCCAAGATCGCGCCGGACCTGCCCGCATACGGGGCGGCCAGGCCAATAAAAAAGGGAGCTGGACAATGGGAAATAACGAGGACGCGGGATTCCTGCCCAAGTGGCGGCTAAAGACGCACGGCGTGATTGCGCCCGATGAGCGCCTGCCCGCCGGCCAGACCCTGCTGGCAGGTATCCAGCACGTGGTTGCGATGTTTGGCTCGACCGCGATCGCGCCGATCCTGATGGGCTTCAATCCCAATATCGCCATCCTGTTTTCCGGCATCGGCACGCTGATTTTCTTCCTGTGCGTGCGCGGCAGGGTGCCGAGCTACCTGGGCTCCAGCTTTGCCTTCATCGCGGTGGTGATCGCGGCGACCGGCTACGCCGGCAGCGGCCCCAACCCGAATATCCCGGTGGCGCTTGGCGGCATCATCGCCGCAGGCGTGTTGTACCTGCTGATCGGGCTGGTGGTGCAGGCGGTGGGGTATCGCTGGGTGGAGCGGCTGATGCCGCCGGTGGTGACGGGCGCCATCGTCGCGGCCATCGGCCTGAACCTCGCGCCGGTGGCGGTCAAGGCCGTGAGCGGCGCGCCGTTGGATACCTGGGTGGGCCTGGCGACCGTGCTGGCAGTGGGCGTGGTGGCGGTGCACGCGCCGGGCATGCTGCGTCGGCTGCCGGTACTGGTAGGCGGGCTGTTCGGCTACGTGCTGTACTACGTTTGCACCAACGGGCTGGGCATGGGCAAAGGCATCGACTTCTCCGGCGTGGCCGCCGCGGCCTGGTTCGGGCTGCCGGTCTTCTCCACGCCGGTGTTCCAGGCCAGCGCCATGCTGCTGATCGCGCCGGTGGCCATCGTGCTGGTGGCGGAAAACCTCGGGCACATCAAGGCCATCAGCGTGATGACCGGCCGCAATCTCGATCCATATATCGGTCGCGCCTTCATCGGCGACGGCATTGCCACCATCATTTCCGCCGGCGGCGGCGGCACGGGCGTGACCACTTACGCCGAGAACATGGGCGTGATGGCGGTGACCAAGATCTACTCCACGCTGATCTTCGTGGTGGCGGCGGTGGTGGCGCTGGTGCTGGGCTTTTCGCCCAAGTTCGGTGCGCTGATCCTGACCATCCCGGGCCCGGTGATCGGTGGCCTGACCATTGTGGTGTTCGGCCTGATCGCCGCCACTGCCGGGCGTATCTGGGTGCAGAACAAGGTCGATTTCTCCAGTTCGCGCAACCTGATCACGGTCGGCGCCACGCTGACCGTGGCGGCTGGCGACCTGACGCTGAAGCTGGGCGGCATGACGCTGGGCGGCATCGGTACCGCCACTTTTGGCGCGATCTTGCTGTATCACCTGCTGGGCAGCCGCAAGGCTGACGCCGGAATCGAGGCCGAAGCCTGACACGCCACGCCGGCAACGCAGGCTTTGCGACTGGATTACAATGTCCGCCGACATTGGAATCCCGCTCACCATGGCCTACAAGACGATTGAAGACACCATCGGCAATACGCCGCTGGTGCAACTGCAGCGCATCCCCGGCGCCGCCGGCACTCCGCGCGGCAACGTAATCCTCGGCAAGCTCGAGGGCAACAACCCGGCGGGCTCGGTCAAGGACCGGCCGGCGGTCTCGATGATTGCCCGCGCCGAGTCGCGCGGGCGCATCAAGCCGGGCGATACGCTGATCGAGGCTACCTCGGGCAATACCGGCATCGCGCTGGCCATGGCAGCCGCCATCCGCGGCTACAAGATGGTGCTGATCATGCCGGAAGACCTGAGCATGGAGCGCCGCCAGAGCATGGCTGCCTACGGCGCGGAGATCATCCTGACACCGGTCAAGGGCGGCATGGAATACGCGCGTGACCTCGCGGACTCCATGGAGCGCGACGGCCGCGGCGTGATCCTGGACCAGTTCGCCAACCCGGACAATCCGCTGGCGCACTACGAGACCACCGGCCCGGAGATCTGGCGCGACACCGAAGGGCGCATTACTCACTTCGTCTCTGCCATGGGCACCACGGGCACCATCACCGGTGTCTCGCGCTACCTGAAGGAACAGAACGCAGGGATCCAGATCGTGGGTGCGCAGCCGGCCGAAGGCTCGCGTATTCCCGGCATCCGCAAGTGGCCCGAGGCGTACATGCCGAAGATCTACGATCCGAAATTCATTGACCGTACCGAGCCTGTCAGCCAGGGCGATGCCGAGCACATGGCGCGTCGCATGGCGCGCGAGGAAGGGATCTTCTGCGGCATCTCGGCTGCCGGTGCGCTGTGTGTCGCGCTGCGTATCGCCGAGGAAGTGGAGAATGCCACCATCGTGTTCGTGGTGTGCGATCGCGGTGATCGCTACCTTTCGACCGGGGTGTTCCCGGCCTGATGCTGCCTTGCACCGCGCATTGAAAAAGCCCCCGCGAGTTTAGTCTTGCGGGGGCTTTTTGCTTATCGCGCAGCGGATACCAGATCAGCCCATCGCCGCCTTGACTGCCTCGCCCAGCTGGTACACGGCCAGCGCGTAGAAGAAGCTGCGGTTGTAGCGCGTCAGCACATAAAAGTTGCGCAGGCCGAGCATGTAGTCGGTGGTTTCGCCGGGCGTGGGCAGGTCCACCACCAGCACGCCGGTTTCGCCTTCGCGTGCCGGGTCGATCGGCTCGTCCACGCGCAGGCCGGCCTTGAGCAACTGGTTGAGCGTGCGGGTGGGCCATGGCTCGCCATCCGCAGCCGCGGCGGCGATGCCGCGGCTGCCCTCGTCGGCGGCGATGCGCCAGACCACCGGGCGGCCCGGTTCCCAGCCGTGCAGTTGCAGGAAACGCGCCACGCTGCCGATCGCGTCGGTGGCGCTGCTGCGCAGGTCGATGCGACCGTCGCCGTCGTAGTCGATGGCGTATTCGCGCAGGCTTGTGGGCATGAACTGCGGAATGCCCACGGCACCCGCGAAGGAGCCCAGCACCGAGAACACATCGGTGTTGGTGTCGCGGCACCACAGCAGGTAGTCGGTCAGCTGGTTGCGGAACAGCGTGGTGCGCGCTTCGCGGTTAGGCACGTCCGGATAGTCAAAGGCCAGCGTGGAAAGCGAGTCGATCACGCGGAAGGTACCCATGTCGCGGCCATAGATGGTCTCGACACCGATGATGCCGACGATCACCGAGGCCGGCACGCCGAACTCGGCTTCCGCGCGGCGCAGTGTTTCGCGATTTTGCTGCCAGAAGCGCACGCCCGCGTTGATGCGGATCGGCTCGATAAAGCGCGAGCGGTAGGTGCGCCAGCTTTTGCGTCCCGGCGTGGCGGGCGGCATGATCAGGCGCACCACCGTGGATGAATACACGGCCTGGCCGAACCAGCCTTCCAGCGTCTGGCGGGCAAAGCCGTGGCGCGCCACCATCTCGTCGATGAAGGCACGGCTCTTGGGATTGTCACGGTAGCGGCCCGGCTCGATTTCTTCTTCGCGCATGCTCACGCGGCGCTTGCCGGCTGCAAGCAGGGCGGGGGAGACGCCGCACAAGCTCAATGCGGCAGCGGAAAGTGCAGCGCCCAGAAACGGGCGGCGCAGGGAGCGCTGGGAGTCGGTCATGGTGTCCTTTGCAAGTCGCTGCGAGTATAGCGGATGGTGCCCGCGCGGCAGCTCGCTGGGTGGCTGGCGCGGCATGTGCTAACGTAACGAATGGAGACCACGATTAAAGCAATAAGACATGCCCACAGGCTATTACACGCATCCCGAGTTCCTGCTGCACGAGATGGGGCCATTCCATCCGGAGTGCCCTGAGCGCCTGCAGGCCATTGAGGATCACCTGATTTCGCACGGCATGGATGGCCTGCTTGACCGGCGCGAGGCGAGCGCCGCCACCGCCGAGCAGATCGGGCGCGTGCATCTTCCGCAGTACATCGCCTCGCTGGCCGCGGCCAGCCCGGCAAGCGGCTACCACCCGATCGATCCCGACACCCTGATGAACCCGCACACGCTCGCCGCCGCCACCCATGCGGCGGGCGCCGCGGTGGCTGCTACCGATGCGGTGATGGCGGGCGAGATCGAGAATGCGTTCTGCTGCGTGCGCCCGCCGGGCCACCATGCCGAGCCGGACCGGGCAATGGGTTTCTGCTTCTACAACAATGTGGCGATCGCCGCGCGTCATGCGCTCGCCGCGCACGGGCTGGAGCGCGTGGCCATCGTCGATTTCGACGTGCATCACGGCAATGGCACCGAAGCCGCATTCCGTGGCGACGCCCAGGTGCTGATGTGCAGCTTCTTCCAGCATCCGTTTTATCCCTACAGCGGCACCGAGCACATTGCCACCAATATGTCGAACATCCCGCTGCCGGCCTATACCAACGGCCTGGCGGTGCGCGAAGTGGTGGAGACGATCTGGCTGCCGCGCCTGAATGAGTTCAAGCCGCAGATGTTGTTTATCTCGGCTGGCTTCGACGCCCATCGAGAGGATGACCTCGGGCAGATGGGGCTGATCGAGCAAGACTATGCCTGGATCACCGCCCAACTGGTCGACGTCGCCCGCGCCCATGCAAAGGGGCGCATCGTCAGTTGCCTGGAAGGCGGCTATAACCTGAGCGCGCTGAGCCGTAGCGTGTATGTGCACCTCAAGGTGCTGCTCGAACGATAGGAGGCCCTTGCATGGCTGAAACCGATAACCGCGCCGTGACCCCGCTGGTGAGCGAAAGCCTCGACGCCCCGGGCGTGCTGCGCCTGACGATGAACCGCCCGGAGGCGTTCAACGCGCTGTCGGAGGACCTGCTGGATGCGCTGTGCGCGGCGTTTGCCCGCGCCGGCGCCGATGCCTCGGTCCGCGTCGTGGTGCTGGCCGCCGCCGGCCGCGCGTTCTGCGCGGGACATGATCTGCGCGAAATGCGCGCCAGCCCGTCGCACGACTACTACCGCCGCCTGTTCGACCGCTGCACCCGCATGATGATGGCGATGCAGAAGATGCCGCAGCCGGTGATTGCCCGCGTGCAGGGCATTGCCACGGCGGCCGGCTGCCAGCTGGTGGCGATGTGCGATCTGGCGGTGGCCGCCGATGTGGCTCGCTTTGCGGTATCGGGCGTCAACCTTGGCCTGTTCTGCGCCACGCCAGGCGTGGCGCTGTCGCGCAACCTGTCGCGCAAGCACGCCATGGAGATGCTGCTGACCGGCGACATGATCGACGCGCTGCAAGCCCGCGACCGCGGGCTGGTCAACCGCGTGGTGCCCGCCGATGCCCTCGATGCCGAGGTTGCACGCCTGGCGGCCAGCATCTGCGCCAAGCCGGCCGCCGCCGTGGCCGCCGGCAAGGGCCTGTTCTACCGCCAGCTGGAGATGGGCATCGAAGCGGCCTACCAGCTCGCCGGGCAGACCATGGCCTGCAATATGATGGATCCGACGGCGCTCGAAGGCGTGCAGGCCTTCCTCGACAAGCGCCCACCTTCGTGGAGTGTCTTGTAAGTACTTTTTTTGTGGTTTTTGTTGGGCTATATGCCCTCAGTGCATAAAGACATCGGCAAAAAGTCGTTTCTGGTATGAAGCGGATCGCTTAAAATGCGCGCTTCGCCCAAAAAAATAAAATGCGGCAACAGTGCTAGAGACAAACTCGCCTGTTGCCGTTTTCTTTTCACATGATCGAACTGCAAGGTCTTTCGCAGCGCTTCCCCGGCGGGTCGGGTGAGGTGCATGCGCTGCGGGACGTCAACCTGTCGATTGCGGCAGGTGAGGTCTTCGGCATCATCGGCCGCAGCGGCGCTGGCAAGAGCACGCTGGTGCGCGCCATCAATCTGCTTAACCGCCCCAGCGCCGGCCGCGTCTTCGTCGCCGGCCAGGATCTGACCGCGCTCGACAGCGGCGCGTTGCGCCGGGCACGTCGCGACATCGGCATGATCTTCCAGCATTTCAACCTGCTGTCGTCGCGCACCGTCTTTGACAATGTGGCGCTGCCGCTGGAGCTGGCTGGCAAATCCCGCAGTGAGATCTCCGACACGGTGCTGCCGCTGCTGGAGCTGGTTGGCCTGACGGCACTCAAGGATCGCTATCCCGCCCAGATCAGCGGCGGGCAGAAGCAGCGCGTGGGGATTGCACGGGCGCTGGCCAGCAAGCCCAAGGTGCTGCTGTCGGACGAGGCCACTTCCGCCCTCGATCCGGAGACCACGCGCTCCATCCTGGAACTGCTCAAGCAGATCAATCGCGAGCTGGGCCTGACCATCGTCATGATCACGCACCAGATGGAAGTGATCAAGCAGGTCTGCGACCGCGTGGCCGTGCTTGAAGCTGGCCAGGTGGTGGAAACCGGCCGGGTGATCGACGTCTTCCTGCGTCCGCAGCATGCGGTCACGCGCGCCATGATCGGCGACGTGATTGCGCAGGAACTGCCGCAAAGCGTGCTCAAGCGCGTGGAGAGCCGCCTCGGCAACGGGCGCGACCACGTCTATCGCCTGGCCTTCACCGGTGCGGGCGTGGACCAGCCGGTGCTGGCCCAGGCGATTCGCCGCTACGGGCTGGACTTCAACATCCTGCACGGGCATATCGACGAAATCCAGGGCCAGGCCTTCGGCTCGCTGGCCATCATGGCCACCGGCGACCTGGCCGACGTGAAGGCGGCAATGGAGTATCTGCAACAAGAAGGCGTGGTGGTGGAGGAGATCGAGCATGTGGTCTGAAATGTTTGACCTGTTCCTGACCTCGTTCAACGAGACGCTGCTGATGGTGAGCATCTCGGGCGTGGTCGGCGCGCTGTTTGGCGTGCCGCTGGGCGTGCTGCTGCACCTGACCAACCGCGGCGGCGTGCTGTCGCACCCGCTGTTCAACCGCACCATCGGCGTGGTGGTCAACGCCGTGCGCTCGATCCCCTTCATCATCCTGCTGGTGGTGGTGATTCCGTTCACGCGCTTTATCGTGGGCTCGTCGATCGGCACGACCGCGGCCGTGGTGCCGCTGACCATCGCCGCGATCCCGTTTATCGCACGGCTGGTGGAAAGCGCGCTGCGCGAAGTCGACAAAGGCCTGGTAGAGGCCGCCCAGTCGATGGGCGCGAGCACCGGCCAGATCGTGATGAAGGTGCTGCTGCCCGAGGCCATGCCCGGCATCGTGGCCGGCCTGACCATCACCTTTGTCAGCCTCGTGGGCTACTCGGCCATGGCAGGCGCCATCGGCGGCGGCGGCCTGGGCGACCTCGGCATCCGCTACGGTTACCAGCGCTACATCACCGAGGTGATGGTGGCGGTGGTGCTGATCCTGATCGTCTTCGTGCAAGCGGTGCAAAGCTTCGGCGACTGGCTGGTGCGGCGCATCAGCCACAAGTAACAAGTTAGCCCGGCGATCCGCCCGGCTATCTGCAAAGACATAGAGCCATCGAGAAAAAGGAAGTCAACATGCAACGTCGTAACTTGCTGCAATGGATTGTCGGCGCCGCCCTGGGCGCCACCCTGGCCACTGGCGCCATGGCGCAGGAAAAGCCGATCAAGATCGGCGTCACCGGCGGCCCGCACGCCCAGATCATGGAGCAGGTGAAGAAGGTCGCGGCCAAGGACGGCCTGAATATCCAGCTGGTGGAGTTCAGTGACTATGTCCAGCCGAACGCCGCGCTGGCCGCTGGCGACCTGGACGCCAACAGCTACCAGCACCTGCCGTACCTGGAAGCGCAGATCAAGGACCGTGGCTACAAGTTCACCCACATCGCCTTCACCGTGACCTTCCCGATGGGCGTGTACTCCAAGAAGATCAAGTCGCTCGACCAGCTCAAGGACGGCGCGCGCGTTGGCGTGCCGAACGACCCCACCAATGGCGGCCGTGGCTTGCTGTTGCTGCAAAGCAAGGGCCTGATCAAGCTGCGCCCGGATGCTGGCCTGAAGGCCACGCCGCTGGACATCGTCTCCAACCCGAAGAAGATCCGAATCGTCGAACTGGACGCCGCGCAGCTGCCGCGTTCGCTGGATGACCTCGACGCCGCCGCCATTAACGGTAACTACGCTGAATCGGCTGGCCTGTCGCCTACCAAGGACGCGATTGCCATGGAAGGCCCCAAGGGTCCCTATGCCAACCTGATCGCCATCCGCGAAGCCGACAAGAACAAGCCCTGGGTAGCCAAGCTGGTCAAGGCCTATCATTCGCCGGAGATCAAGCAGTACGTCCAGAGCACCTTCAAGGATTCGGTGATTACCGCCTGGTAAGTTTGAAAAAACCCTCAAAAACCGTGTGCCGCAGGGCATCCTGCGGCACAATACGGCGAGGTTTTCACATTGCCGGGCTATGCCCGGCAATTCTTTGCCGATAAAATAGTACGACCGTTCGAAAAATAAGAGTGCCACCCACGCGGTGGTTATAATGGCGGGCGAACCAAATTTCTGACTATCGACTATCAGTGGAGTGAGCGCATGAAAGTACTCGTCGCAGTCAAGCGCGTGGTGGATTACAACGTCAAGGTCCGGGTGAAGTCGGACGGCACGGGCGTGGATCTGGCTAACGTCAAGATGAGCATGAACCCGTTTGACGAAATCGCCGTGGAAGAAGCGGTGCGCCTGCGGGAAGCCGGGGTGGTCACCGAGGTGATCGCCGTGTCCTGCGGCGTGACCCAGTGCCAGGAAACCCTGCGTACGGCGATGGCCATCGGTGCCGACCGCGGCATCCTGGTGGAATCGAACGAAGACCTGCAGCCGCTGGCCGTGGCCAAGCTGCTCAAGGCCCTGGTCGACAAGGAACAGCCGCAACTGGTGATCCTGGGCAAGCAGGCCATTGACGACGACTCCAACCAGACTGGCCAGATGCTGGCTGCGCTGGCGGGCCTGCCGCAAGCTACCTTCGCCTCGAAGGTGGTGGTGGCCGATGGCCGTGCATCGGTGACGCGTGAAGTGGATGGCGGCCTGGAGACCCTGTCGCTCAAGCTGCCGGCGGTGGTGACCACCGACCTGCGCCTGAACGAGCCGCGTTATGTCACGCTGCCGAACATCATGAAGGCCAAGAAGAAGCCGCTCGACATCGTCAAGCCGGAAGATCTCGGCGTGGACGTGGCGCCGCGTCTGAAGACCGTCAAGGTCGTTGAGCCGCCCAAGCGTAGCGCGGGTGTGATGGTGCCGGACGTTGCGACGCTGGTGCAAAAGCTGAAGAACGAAGCCAAGGTCATCTAAGCGCGCCAGGAGATAAAACATGACTGCACTCGTCATTTCTGAACACGACAACCAATCCATCAAGGCCGCCACGCTGAACACCGTGACGGCAGCCGCCCAGTGCGGTGGCGATGTCCACGTGCTGGTGGCCGGCGCCAATGCCGCAGCCGCCGCTGCTGCCGCTGCGAAGATCGCCGGCGTGTCCAAGGTACTGCTGGCCGACGCGCCGCAGTTCGCCGACGGCCTGGCCGAAAACGTGGCCGAGCAAGTGCTGGCCATCGCCAGCGACTACAGCCACATCCTGGCGCCCGCATCGGCCTACGGCAAGAACATCCTGCCGCGCGTCGCGGCCAAGCTGGACGTAGCCCAGCTGTCGGATATCACCAAGGTCGACAGCCCGGACACGTTCGAGCGCCCGATCTACGCCGGCAACGCGATCTCGATCGTGCAATCGTCGGACAAGGTCAAGATCATCACCGTGCGCGGTACCGGCTTTGACGCTGCCGCAGCCGAAGGTGGTTCGGCCGCCGTGGAAAACCTGCCCGCCGTGGCCGACGCTGGCATCTCGCAATTCGTTTCGCGCGAAGTCACCAAGAGCGACCGCCCCGAGCTGACCGCCGCCAAGATCATCGTGTCCGGTGGCCGTGGCGTGGGTTCCGGCGAGAACTACACCAAGGTGCTGACGCCGCTGGCCGACAAGCTGAACGCCGCGATGGGCGCGTCCCGCGCTGCTGTCGATGCCGGCTTCGTGCCCAACGATTACCAGGTCGGCCAGACCGGCAAGATCGTCGCGCCGCAGCTGTATATCGCCGTCGGCATCTCCGGTGCGATCCAGCATCTGGCCGGCATGAAGGACTCCAAGGTGATCGTGGCGATCAACAAGGATGCCGAAGCCCCGATCTTCTCGGTGGCCGACTACGGCCTGGTTGGCGATCTGAACACCGTCGTGCCCGAACTGGTGGCCGCGCTGGGCTGATCCCCACCGTCCGGCACGGCGTTTGAGGCGCCGGGCTCGATCAGCAAGTACTAGCCGTTCCGGGCCCGCCCGAGAACGGCTTTTTTATACCTACCGGAGACATCGATGACCTACCGTGCCCCGCTCAAGGACATGCTGTTCGTGATGAACGAACTGGCCGATCTTGACGCAGTCAGCAAGCTGCCCGGCTTCGAGGACGCCACGCCGGAGACGGCGCAGGCGGTGCTCGACGAGGCGGCCAAATTCAACGAACAAGTGGTGGCGCCGCTCAACCGCATCGGTGACACCAATCCCAGCAGCTGGAAGGACGGCGTGGTTACCACCACGCCCGGTTTCAAGGACGCGTTCCGCCAGTTTGGCGAGGGTGGCTGGCAGGGCGTGCTGCATCCGCAGGAATTTGGCGGCCAGGGCTTGCCCAAGTTGATCGCCACCGCCTGCAACGAGATGCTGAACACGGCGAACCTGTCGTTCGCGCTGTGCCCGCTGCTGACGGACGGCGCCATCGAAGCCCTGCTGACGGCGGGCAGCGACGCGCAAAAGGCCACCTTCCTGCCCAAGCTGATCTCCGGCGAGTGGACCGGCACCATGAACCTGACCGAGCCGCAGGCCGGCTCGGACCTGGCGGCCGTGCGCACGCGCGCCGAGCCGCAGGGTGACGGTACCTACAAGGTGTTCGGCACCAAGATCTTCATCACCTACGGTGAGCACGATATGGCGCAGAACATCGTCCATCTCGTTCTTGCGCGCACGCCCACGGCACCCGAGGGCGTCAAGGGCATCTCGCTGTTCATCGTGCCCAAGTTCCTGGTGAATGAGGACGGTTCGCTGGGCGCGCGCAATGATGCGCACTGCGTGTCGATCGAGCACAAGCTGGGCATCAAGGCCAGCCCCACGGCCGTGCTGCAGTTCGGCGATCACGGTGGCGCCATCGGCACGCTGGTCGGCGAGGAGAACCGCGGCCTGGAATACATGTTCATCATGATGAACTCGGCGCGTTTCTCCGTCGGCATGCAAGGCATCGCCGTGTCGGAGCGGGCCTACCAGCAGGCTGTGAATTTTGCCCGCGAGCGCGTGCAAAGCCGTCCGGTCGATGGTTCCGCACGCGAGGCCGTGACCATCATTCATCACCCGGACGTCAAGCGCATGCTGATGACCATGCGCTCGCTGATCGAAGGCGCGCGCGCGGTAGCGTATGTGGCCGCGGCCATGTGCGACACGGCGCACCAGCATGCCGACGACGCGGTGCGCAAGCAAAGCCAGGCGTTCTACGAGTTCATGGTGCCCATCGTCAAGGGCTGGAGCACCGAGTTGTCGATCGATGTGACCAGCCTGGGCGTGCAGGTACACGGCGGCATGGGCTTCATCGAGGAGACCGGCGCGGCCCAGCATTATCGCGATGCCCGCATCCTGCCGATCTACGAAGGCACGACCGCGATCCAGGCGAACGACCTCGTCGGCCGTAAGACGCTGCGCGACGGTGGCGCGGTGGCCCGTGCGATCTGCGCGCAGATCGCCGAGACCGAGGCGGCGCTGGGCAAGCATGGTGGCGCGGCATTCACCGCGGTGCAGGCGCAACTGGCCAAGGGGCGCGCCGCGCTGGAGACCGTCGTGGCGTTCGTCGTGGCCAATGCCAAGTCGGACCCGAATGCCGTGTTTGCCGGCAGCGTGCCTTACCTGAAGCTCTGCGGCATCGTGTTTTCAGGCTGGCAGCTTGGCCGCGCGATGCTCGCGGCGGATGCGAAGCGTGGCGAGGATCCGTCCTTCCACGACGCCAAGATCTCGACGGCGCATTTCTACGCGGAACACATCCTGTCGCAGGCATCGGGTTTGCGCGATGCCATCGTGGCAGGCGCGGTGCCGGTCAATGCGTTGAGCGAAGCGCAGTTCTGAGGTCTTCCTGGTCCAGGCAAGAAAAAGGCGACCCGCGGGTCGCCTTTTTTACTTCCTCGAAACCGATGTGCGGATCAGGCCGCCGCGTGGCGCGGGGCGGCGTGCGTTCTCGCTGGCTTGAGATAGCGAGCCACCGAGAGGTCGTCCGCGCGGATCGCCGGCGAGGTGCCGGACACCAGGTCCGACAGCAGCTTGCCCGAGCCGCAGGCCATGGTCCAGCCCAGCGTGCCATGGCCGGTATTGAGCCACAGGCCCTTGACCTTCGTGGGGCCGACGATGGGCGTGCCATCCGGCGTCATCGGGCGCAGTCCGGTCCAGAAGCTGGCACGGCTGACATCGCCCGCGCCCGGGAACAGGTCTGTGACCACATGCTCCAGGGTGCGGCGCTTGGCCGGGTCGAGCGTGCGGTCATAACCCACGATCTGCGCCATGCCGCCCACGCGGATGCGATCGTCGAAGCGGGTGATTGCCACCTTGAAGGTTTCGTCGAGCACCGTGGAAACGGGGCTGCGATCGGCATTGGTCATCGGCACCGTGAGCGAAAATCCCTTAAGTGGGTACACCGGCAGGTTCGACAGGCCCGGCAGGAAGTTTTTCACGAACGGTGTCGACCAGCTGCCCAACGCTACCACGACCACGTCGGCCATGACAGGCTCGCCGCCCACCACGGCGCCGGTAACGGCATCACCCTTGGTCAGCAGCCCGTCGATGGAGCGGTTGTATTGGAACTGCACGCCCAGGCCTTCGGCCATGGCGGCGAGTTGCCGGGTGAACAGCTGGCAGTCGCCGGTTTCATCGTTGGGTAGCCGCAGGCCGCCGGTCAGCTTGTGGCTGACGGCGGCCAGGGCCGGTTCGCTGGCGGCGAGTTCCTCGCGCGATAGCAACTGGTAGGGCACGCCGGCTTGCTCCAGCACGGCAATGTCCTTGGCGGCGCCGTCGAGCTGCTCGGCGGTGCGGAAGAGTTGCAGCGTGCCTTGCTGGCGGCCCTCGTAGGCGATGCCGGTATCGGCGCGCAGGGCGACGATGCAGTCGCGGCTGTACTCGGCCAGGCGCACCATGCGTTCCTTGTTGACGGCATAGCGCTCAGCGCTGCAGTTCATCAGCATCTGCCACATCCATTGCAGCTGGAACAGCGTGCCGTCCGGTTTGATGGACAGCGGTGCGTGCTCCTGGAACATCCACTTGATGGCTTTGAGCGGCACGCCGGGTGCGGCCCAGGGCGATGCATACCCCGGGGAGATCTGGCCGGCGTTGGCGAAACTGGTCCCCAGCGCGGGTGCGGCCTCCCGGTCGATCACGGTGACCTCATGGCCGGCACGGGCCAGGTACCAGGCGCTGGTAACGCCAATTACGCCACTGCCAAGAACGAGAACGCGCATAGTCGGGGGCTCGCAACCAAGAAATAGAGTGGATAAAGTATTTACATCTATACTATTTAAATATGAGCAGTCATAGTTATCGTAATTTTCAGGGAAACAGGAATAACTAATGAGAACGAGTCGTCAGCCCGTGCGCAGCCTGGACCGGCTGGATCGGAAGATCCTGGCCTTGCTCCAGGCGGACGGGCGTATGTCGATGAAGGAACTGGCGGAAGCGGTTGGCCTGACCATCACGCCATGCATCGAGCGGGTCAAGCGCATGGAGCGTGACGGCGTGATCATGGGCTACTACGCGCGCCTGAATCCCGCGCTGCTCGGCAGCGGCTTGCTGGTGTTTGTCGAGATCTCGCTGGGCAACAAGTCCGGCAATATGTTCGAGCAGTTCCGCCGCGAGGTGTCGCGCATTCCGGAAGTGCTGGAGTGCCATCTGGTCTCGGGCGATTTCGACTACCTGATCAAGGCGCGCATCCGCGAGATCGGCGAGTACCGCCGTTTGCTGGGCGATATCCTGTTGCAGCTGCCGGGCGCCGCTCAGTCCAAGAGCTACGTGGTGATGGAAGAGATCAAGGAAACGCTGGCGATCGCGGTCGACGAGAAGGCGCCGCACGCGTGAAGCCGTGCTGTCCTGCGCATCCGGCCTAGAACAGCGACATCTGCGGCGCGGCGCTCGCCTGGGAGAAATGTTCGATGGTGAGCGGGTGGCGCTCGGCATTGAGCCCGAAGCGCTGGCAGGCCAGCTTGAAGCGCTTGCGCAGCAGTTCGGCAAAGATGCCCGTGCCGGTCATGCGCGTGCCGAACCGTGAGTCGTAGGCCTGGCCCCCGCGCATTTGCGCGACCAGGCTTTCGACGTGCCGGGCGCGCAGCGGATGGTAGGTGGCCAGCCACTCTGAGAACAGCTGCTCCACCTCGCGCGGCAGGCGCAGCAGGATATACGCCGCGGTTTTCGCGCCGGCCCTGGCGCCGGCCTCAAGGATGGACTCCATTTCCGGATCGGTCAGGCTCGGAATGACCGGCGCCACCATCACCCCCACCGGTATGCCGGCCTCGCTCAGGGAAGCGATGGCGGCAAGGCGGCGCGCCGGCGCGCTTGCGCGGGGCTCCAGCGTGCGGGCGATCTCGTTCTTGAGCGACGTCACCGACATATGGACCCGGACCAGGTTCTTGGCCGCCATGCGCTGCAGGATGTCGATGTCGCGCGTGACCACGCCCGACTTCGTCGTGATGGCCACCGGGTGGTTGAATCGCTCCAGCACTTCCAGGATGCCGCGCGTGATCTTGAGATCCCGCTCGATGGGCTGGTAAGGATCCGTATTGGCCCCCAGCGCGATCACCGTCGGTACATAGTTGCGGTGAGCCAGTTCGGCCTCGAGCAAGGCGGCGGCATTGTCTTTTGCGTACAGACGGGTTTCGAAGTCGAGGCCTGGCGAAAGCCCCAGATAGGCGTGGCTGGGCCGGGCATAGCAATAGATGCAGCCATGCTCGCACCCGCGGTACGGGTTGATGGACGCGTCGAACGGCAGGTCTGGCGACTGGTTGCGCGAGACGATGCGTTTGGCCTTCTCCGTGAAGACAATGGTCTGGATTTGGGGTGTCTCTGGCTCATCGAAGGCTTGGGACTCGTCGGCGACCCGTTCGCGGGTCCAGGCGTCGAACCGGCTGACGTCGTTCGAACGCGCCGCCCGGCCTTTCAGCGGGCTGGAGGAGGGTGGTCGGGTTGGCACGTTGGCGGTCCTGCGGCTACAGTTGATACTGTATATTTATACAGTACTTTGAGTAGGCAGCCAAGCGGTGTTTATAGCGGTGTCTTTATTGGGCGGGAGGCGCGGCATCGGGGCTATCCCAGTAGGGCGGGGAGCCGAAGCGCGCAGCAAAGAAATCGATAAAGGCGTGTGTCTTCGCGGGCACCTGGTGGCGGCTGGGATAGACCGCCCAGATCGACACGACCGGCAGCACCGGGTAATCGGGCAGCACGCGGACCAGCGCGCCGCTGCGCAAGTAAGGGCCAACGTCCCAGGTCGATTTGAGCGCCAGCCCCATGCCAGCCAGGATTGCATCCCGGATGACTTCGCCGTTGTCCGTGCGCAGGTTGCCGGTGACCGCTACCGCTGTCTTGCCCAGCGCCGTGTCGAACTGCCAGGATGACTGGTCTCCCAGCACGATGCAATTGTGGTTGCGCAACTCATCCGGATGCCGGGGGGTGCCGTGCGCGGCAAGATAGCCCGGCGAAGCGCAAACGGCGCGATGGCTGGGGCACAGGGGGCGCGCCACCAGGGATGAGTCCGGCAACGCCCCCATGCGTAATGCGACATCGACGCCGGCCTCGACCAGGCCGATCACCTGATCGGTCAGGCGCAGGTCCAGCGTCAGGCCTGGGTAGGCGGCGAGAAAGGCGGGGATGGCTGGCGAGACGTGCTGGCGGCCGAAAGAGGCGGGCACCGTGACCCGCAGCTGCCCTTGGGGCGCCTGCGCGCCGCGCCCCACCGATTGCGCGGCCTGGCCGGCCGTGTCGAGCAATTGCGCGGCATGTTCGAGGAAACGCTCGCCTTCGCCGGTCAGGGAGATGCGGCGCGTGGTCCGGTGCAGCAGCCGCGTGCCTAGCTGCTGCTCGAGCTGCGCCAGGCGGCTGCTGGCCGAGGAGGTGGATAACCCGAGATCGCGCGCCGCGGCCGAGAGGTTGCCCAGCGACGCTGCGCGCACGAACACGGCGATGTCCAGCAGGTCGAAGTGCATCGGCGCCGGGCCTGGGACCTGGGGCTTACTGCGACAAGGCGCGCGCGGCTTCGACCTGGGATTCGAAGAATGTCTGGAAACTGATGGCCAGGCCCGCCATCAACAGGCCGGTGCCGATCAGCAGCGACAGGATCACCAGGATCACGACGGGCCAGCCCGAACGGGTAGGCGTGCCATGCGGGTTGAAGCGGGCATCCCACTTGTCGTCGGGGCGCAGGCCATACACGATGGCCGCCAGGAAGGCGCTGGTCACCGACGTGCCGCCGGCAATGGCAAAGGTCCAGTTCAGGGCGGGCGAGCCGGCGCCCGTCTGCATCGACATGACGCCGATGACCCCGGCGAGTGCCGCCAGCAGGTGCGCCCAGGCAAATTTATCGCGCAAGCCACCCAGGTAGAAGCGATGCAGGCCCACCGTGCCGAACAGGAAGGCCAGTGCGACCGTGATCAGTTTGGATTTGCCCTGAAGCGCTTTGGGGGCAGCGGTGGCTGAAACTTGGGTAGCGGCGGGCATGGGGCGACAGCTAGGTTAATGGCCGGCAGGGGCGGCCGGCAGGCGCAAATCAGGTAAGTGCCAGCCGGGCTGGCGCCGGCGCTCATTGTACGCTGGCATCAACCGCGGGCGAACACCGCCGGAGCAGGGCAGGAAGCTCCGCGGGTCTGGCGAGAATGCCCGCGAGAGTTCCTTTCGCGGCACATCGTCGAGGAGGGGGCAAGTAGAAAATTGAGCGTGATTGCCGCGGGCACGGCAATCAGCCTGGGAACGCAGTAAGGAGGCGGGGGAGGCTAGCGGCCGCCGTCTCGTCCGCGCGCTTGCCAGCCCGGGCCCATGCCGGAACCGCGCTGCTCGCCGCGCCCGTTGTCTCCTTGCATATTGCGATCCGACTGCCGGTTGCGTTCATCGTCGCGTTCCTGAGGCGGCAGGGGGCGGCCATTCAGGCGGTCATCGGCGCGCGCGCGGGCTTCCATTCGTTCGATCTGGGCGCGCACATGGTCTTGCCGTTCCGCGCGCACACTCGCCATTTCCCATGCGCCCTGGCCGGGCTGGCCATGCGCATTGCTCACAATCCGGCCTTCGGGCCGGCTATGTTGCCAAAACGCGACCTGAGCATGGCTGACAGCATTGAGGCCGAGCAGGGAAACGGCCAACAGGATGCCAGCCACCGAGTCGCGCAGGAGGGTGCGGGGGAGCATGCGGAATCCCAGTATCCTGTCGCGTGGTGAGGTTGTTCGAGATATGGGTCCATGGTACGCACGCGTCTTCGGCGCGCCTATGCTAAAGCCGTTACCGGTGTAACGGATTGTTTCTCCACTGTCCCGGGAGCCGGGCTGCATCCGGCGTGCGGCAAGGGATCAGGGTGCGTAGCGGATGCGATAGACCGCGCCCGCCATATCGTCGCTGACCAGTAGTGAACCGTCCGGGGCAACCTGGACATCGGCGGGCCGGCCCCAGGGTTTATCGCCCTGCAGCCAGCCTTGCGCGAACACCTCCTGGCGCACCGCCTGGCCGCGCTCGTTCAGCACCACCCGGACGACGCGGTAGCCGACCGGCTTGGTCCGGTTCCAGCTGCCGTGCTCGGCAATGAAAATGCTGTTGCGGTATTCGGCGGGAAATTGCGTGCCGGTATAAAAGCGCATGCCGAGCGCGGCGACGTGAGCGCCCAGCTTTGCCGCCGGTGGCTCGAACTCGGAGCAGGCGCGCTGCTTGCCAAACTCGGGGTCGGCGACGCTGCCGGCGTGGCAGTAAGGGTAGCCGAAATGCTGGCCCGCCCGGGTCAGCCGGTTGAGCTCGTCGTCGGGCACATCATCGCCCAGCATGTCGCGCCCGTTGTCGGTGAACCAGAGCTGGCGGGTGGCCGGGTGCCAGTCAAAGCCCACCGAATTACGCACCCCCTTGGCCACGACCTGCAAGTCGGTGCCGTCCGGCTTCATCTTCATGATGTTGGCGTAACGGTTTTCATCGGGCGCGCAGATATTGCAGGGCGCGCCGACCGGCACATACAGATAGCCATCCGGGCCAAAGGCGATAAACTTCCACCCGTGATGCGTCTCGGAGGGAAAGCGATCACTTACCACGACGGGTTTGGGTGGGTTGTCCAGGCGGGCATCGATATCATCCAGCCGGACGATCTGCGAGGTCGAGGAGGCGTACAGTGCGCCATCGCGGAAGGCTACGCCCACCGGCATGTTCAGGCCGGTGGCGACGACCCTGACCTTCGGGGCGGGCGCCAGCGGGTTGCGGATCGCATACACCTTGCCCTCGCCGCGGGTGCCGATGAAGAGCGTGCCTTCCGGCGACAGGGTCATGCCACGCGCTTCCGGTACCTCCGCGCTCAGCAATTCGATGCGAAAGCCTGGCGGCAGCTGGATCTGATCCAGCGGCAGGGCGGCGTTGGCATTGGGGCTGAACCAGATCGCGGCTGCGAACGCCGAGAAAGTGCTCGCGAGCAGGGTCCGGAAGCTGCGAATGTGAAGGTGAAACCGCATGGCGAGCTCTCCTGTCGGGGTTTTCACCACGATGCCTGTGGCCGGGTGTCGCGTCAATCGCTCTAAGTGTTTGTTTGGCCTCGGAATTTGGTCTATACTCTTGCGTTTCGTGTTCGAACATCAAGTTTTCTGAGGAATCAAACCCATGGTCGTAATCCGTCTGGCTCGCGGTGGCAGCAAGAAGCGCCCCTTCTTCAATATCGTCGCTGCTGACTCGCGTAATCGTCGCGATGGCCGTTTCATCGAGCGTATTGGTTTCTACAACCCCCTGGCTTCGGCAAGCGAAGAAGGCCTGCGTCTGGTGCAAGACCGTCTGACGTACTGGACCGGCGTTGGCGCCCAGCTGTCGCCGACGGTTGCCCGTCTGGTCAAGCAGAACGCCGCCAAGGCTGCAGTCTGATTGTTGTGACGCGCGTTTCGCGACGCGTGGCAAACGACACGTGACAGAACGCAAGCAAGGCGCCCCGGCGCGGCGGCCACTCAATGTGCCGCTCGAGCCCTCGGCCCGGCGCGAGGCCGGTGAGCAGGAAAAGCCCAGTCTCAAGCGCGGTGCAACCGGGTTGCCGGCTGCGCTGGCGTATACCGATAAGCTGCCGGACGACCTGATCGAGGTCGGTTATATCGGTGCGGCTTATGGCATACGGGGCTGGATCAAGGTCCAGCCGCATGCCGACGATGCAAGCGCGCTGTTGCACGCGCGCCGCTGGTGGCTGCTCAAACCGCCGCCAACCGGCTTGGTTGGCGCGGCAGATGCCGTGGCCTCCGAGGCCTTGTGCGTGAAGATCGTGCAGTCCCGCGAGCACAGCGGTACCGTAGTGGCCCAGGCGAGCGGCGTGTCCGAGCGCAACCACTCGGAGGCGCTCAAGGGACGCCGTGTCTGGATTCGGCGCGAGGATTTCCCCGCGCCGGATGAGAACGAATTCTACTGGGTCGATCTGATTGGCTGCGCCGTGTTCAATGAGCAGGGCGAGTCGCTGGGCGAAGTGTCCGGGCTGATCGACAACGGTGCGCACCAGATCCTGCAGGTGGCGCATGCCTTGCCCGATGGCAAGGCGGGTGAGCGCCTGATTCCCTTTGTCGACGCATTCCTGCGCTCGGTCGATATCTCGGCCCGGCGCGTGGTGGTGGACTGGGGCCTGGATTACTGAGCGGCCCGAGCAGCTAAAGGCAAGGGGGCTTGGCCGGCGATAGCCGGTGGGCAAGTGGTGGGCAAGTAAAGGGAGAGGCGGATGCAGTTCGACGTGATCACGCTGTTTCCCGAGATGTTTCGCGCGCTGACCGACTGGGGCATTACCAGCCGGGCGGCAAAGCAGCAGCGCTACACGCTGCGCACCTGGAATCCACGCGACTTCACCAGCGACAACTACCGTACCATCGACGACCGTCCCTACGGCGGCGGCCCTGGCATGGTGATGCTGGCCAAGCCGCTGGAAGATGCCATCGACGCGGCGTGTTCCGCCCAGCAGGCGGCGCAGGCCAGGCCGGAGGGCCAGGAGGAGTCGGTAAGGGAGCCGGTGAGGCCGCACGTGGTGCTGATGTCGCCGCAAGGCGCGCCGCTGACGCATCAAAAAGTGATGTCACTGGCGCAGCGTCCCGGCCTGGTGATGCTGTGTGGGCGTTACGAAGCGATTGACCAGCGGTTGATCGAGCGGCGGGTCGATGAGGAAATCAGCCTCGGCGATTTCGTGCTGTCCGGTGGCGAGTTGCCTGCCATGGCCGTGATCGACGCGGTGGTCAGGCATTTGCCGGGTGTGTTGGGCGATGCCCAGTCGGCAGTTCAGGACAGCTTCGTCAACGGGCTGCTGGATTGTCCGCACTACACGCGGCCGGAAGAATACGAAGGTGTGCGGGTGCCCGATATCTTGCTCGGGGGCCATCATGCCGAGATCGAGAAGTGGCGGCGCCAGCAGGCGCTGGCAAATACTGCGAAGAAGCGCCCCGATCTGATCGAGGCAGCGCGCAGTCAAGGGTTGCTGAGCCGGGTCGACGAGAAATTCCTGTCGACATGGCTGGCGAAAGAAGGGCGGGAGCTCGCTCCCGCCAAGTGAAACCCCATCCTCTGCCGGGGCCCAGGCCATGCCTGGGGCATACAACGTCGGCATGATGGACAAGGAGAAGAAACGATGAACATCATCGAGCTGATCGAGAAAGACGAAATCGCGCGTCTGACCGCGAACAAGACCATCCCCGCATTCGCACCCGGCGACACCGTGATCGTCAGCGTGAACGTGGTGGAAGGTAACCGCAAGCGCGTCCAGGCTTATGAAGGCGTCGTGATTGCCAAGCGCAATCGTGGCCTGAATTCGTCCTTCATCGTGCGCAAGATTTCGTCGGGTGAAGGCGTGGAACGTACGTTCCAGCTGTACTCGCCGCTGATCGCAGCGATCGAAGTGAAGCGCCGTGGTGACGTCCGCCGCGCCAAGCTGTACTACCTGCGTCAGCGTTCGGGCAAGTCCGCGCGGATCAAGGAAAAGCTGGCATACAAGTCGGCACCGGCCAAGGCTGCTGCCAAGGCTGCTGCTGCTCAGTAAGCCGCCAGTCGCCTCGATCGGCTTGCCGGTCGGGGCTGCGCAAAAAGGGCACCTTCGGGTGCCCTTTTTGCATCTCCGCGCGCCAGCTTTGCCGCGTCGCAGCACAAACGGTTTGGCCGGCTTCTGTCATACTCGCAATGATTATGCGTCCTGCCTTTGATCCCGAATCCCTCCCCATCGTCGCCACCGATACCCGGCACCCGCCGCTGGCCGGCGCGCGCCTGCGCCCGCACTTCATCCGCCATCGGCTCCAGTCACCGCCTGCCTGGGACCCCGAGCTGACTGATGAGTCGCGCGTCTATGACCGCAGCCTGAAGCTGCGCGATGCCGCTGTGCTGGTACCGTTGGTGGAGCGCGAGGATGGGCTGACCGTGCTGCTGACTGAGCGCAACGCCAACCTGAGCGCGCATGCCGGGCAAATCAGTTTCCCTGGCGGCCGTCACGAAGCGTTCGATATCGACCGGACGGCGACGGCGCTGCGCGAAACCGAGGAAGAGGTGGGGCTGGCGCGCGAGTATGTGGAAGTGCTGGGTAGCTTGCCCGACTACATCACCGGCACCGGCTTCCATGTGAGCCCGGTAGTGGGCCTGGTCCGCGACGGATTCACGCTGCGGCCCGATGCGCGCGAGGTTGCCGATGTGTTTGAAGTGCCGCTAGGTTTCCTGATGGACCCGTCGCATCACGAGCAGCGCCTGTTCCGCTGGGTGGACGGCGAGCGGCTGTTCTACGCCATGCCGTTCCCTCGCGAGGATGGCGGCCACCGGTTTATCTGGGGCGCCACCGCCGGCATGCTGCGCAACCTCTACCACTTGCTGGCAGCCTGAGCCTGAGGGCCGCCAGCGCTCTCAGGCGGCAGCCGCCGCCGTCCCGGCGCCGTCCCCGATGCAGTGCGGGCAGCTCTGGCCCACTACGTAGTGCGGGCTTTGCTGCTCTTCGGCGGTGACCACGGCGCGGCAGGCAAAACACTGCTTGGGGCCAGCCGGCTCCAGGTTGGGGTTCAGCGCGGTGCGGTAGTCGAAGACGAAGCAGTCGCCCTGGTAGTGGCTGCCACCCACTTCCTCGAAATACTTCAGGATGCCCCCTTCCAGCTGGTAGACGTGCTCGATGCCGGCTTCCTGCATGTGAATGGCGGCCTTCTCGCAGCGAATGCCGCCGGTGCAGAACGACACGATGGTCTTGCCCTCGAATTCCGCCTTGTGCGCGGCAATGGCCGGCGGGAAATCGCTGAACTTGGCGATGTCGTAGTCGACCGCCTGCTCGAATGTGCCGACGGCGACCTCAAAGGCATTGCGTGTATCCAGCATCACCACAGGGCGGCCGGTATCGTCGTGGCCCTGATCCAGCCAGCGCTTGAGCTCGACTGGCGTCACCGCCGGCGCCCGACCGGCTTCGGGGCGGATCAGCGGCATCTTCATGGTGATGATTTCCTTCTTCTCGCGCACCAGCATGCGCTTGAAGGGCTGGCTTTCCGACAGGCTTTCCTTGGGCGCGATATCGGCAAAGCGCGGGTCGGCATGCAGCCAGCCGAGGAAGCCGTCGATGGCCTCGCGCACGCCGGCGAGGAACAGGTTGATGCCTTCCGGCGCGAGCAGGATCGTGCCCTTGAGCCCGTGTGCTTCGCAGCGCGCGCGCATTTCCGGGCGCAAGACCGGGATGTCGTCCAGCGAGACGAACTTGTAAGCGGAGATGTTTACGATCTGCATAGGTGGCGCGCGACGGGACCGCGCCTTGCGAGCACGCGGTAACTGCCTGATTGGAAAGGCGAAATTATAGCGCCTCGCAGGCTTCCTGCCGGGCTTTTCCGAGCGCCTGGCTCAATCTTGCCATCGGGCACGTAGCGCAAAGAAGGCAGGCGCGGATATGCCGAGCCGGTACAATTACGGCCATGTCTGCACCTCGCTTCGTTCATCTCCGTCTTCATTCCGAATACTCCGTCGTCGACGGCATCGTGCGCCTGGACGATGCCGTCAAGGCCGCGGCCGCCGATGGCATGGGCGCGCTCGCCCTGACCGACCTGGCCAATGCCTTCGGCCTGATCCGCTTCTACAAGGAAGCGCGCGGCGGCGGCGTCAAGCCCGTGGTCGGCGCCGACGTCTGGCTGACCAACGCCGACGATCGCGACAAGCCGACGCGCTTGCTGCTGCTGGTCCGGGATCGGATTGGCTACCTCAATCTCTGCGTGCTGCTGTCGCGCGCGTGGCTTTCCAACCAGTACCGCGGCCGCGCCGAGATCGACCCTGCCTGGTTCGACGAAGCCGGCGAAGAGGGCCAGCCGCTGGCCACCGGCTTGATTGCGCTGTCTGGCGCGATGGGCGGCGACATCGGCATGGCGCTGGCCAATGGCAACGATGCGGCCGCGGCGCAGGCCGCCGCGCATTGGGCGAAGGTGTTTCCGCAGCGCTTCTACATCGAGCTGCAGCGCGCAGGCCTGCCCGGCACCGATGCCTATGTGCAGCAAGCGGTGCAGCTTGCGGCCAGGATGGGCTTGCCGGTGGTGGCGACGCACCCGGTGCAGTTCATGACGCCCGACGATTTCACCGCGCACGAGGCTCGCACCTGCATCGCCGAAGGGGAGTTGCTGGCCAACCCCCGCCGCGTGCGGCGCTTCACCACCGACCAGTATTTCAAGACCCAGGACGAGATGTGCGCGCTGTTCGCCGACATCCCGTCCGCGCTGGAAAACGCGGTGCAGATCGCGCGCCGTTGCAACCTCACGCTAGAACTGGGCAAGCCGCGCCTGCCGCTGTTTCCGACGCCCGACGGCATGTCGCTCGACGACTACCTCGTGCACCTGGCCAAGGAAGGCCTGGAAAAGCGCATGGCGGTGCTGTTCCCCGACGAAGCCGTGCGCGAGGCCAAGCGCCCCGAGTACTACGCGAGGCTGGAGTTCGAGACCGGCACCATCATCAAGATGGGCTTCCCCGGCTACTTCCTGATCGTGGCGGACTTTATCAACTGGGCTAAGAACAACGGCGTGCCGGTCGGGCCGGGACGGGGTTCCGGCGCGGGTTCGCTGGTGGCCTATGCGCTCGGCATTACCGATCTGGACCCGCTCAAGTACGCGCTGCTGTTCGAGCGGTTCCTGAACCCGGAACGGGTTTCGATGCCCGACTTCGACATCGACTTCTGCCAGCAGGGACGCGATCGCGTTATCACGTACGTGAAGGAGAAGTACGGCCACGCCGCGGTATCGCAGATCGCCACCTTCGGCACCATGGCCGCCAAGGCCGCGGTGCGCGACGTGGGCCGCGTGCTCGATCTGGGCTATGGCTTTGTCGACGGCATCGCCAAGCTGATTCCTTTCAAGCCGGGCAAGCTCGTCACCATCGAGGAAGCCAAGAAGGAAGAGCCGCTCCTGACCGAGCGCGAGAAGAACGAAGAAGAAGTGCGCCAGCTGCTGGAGCTGGCCCAGCGCGTGGAAGGCATGACACGTAACGTCGGCATGCACGCCGGCGGCGTGCTGATCGCCCCGGGCAAGCTGACGGATTTCTGCCCGCTCTACACCCAGGGCGCGCAGAACGACGGCATGAGCGGCGTGGTCAGCCAGTACGACAAGGACGACGTGGAAGCCGCCGGCCTGGTCAAGTTCGACTTCTTGGGACTGACCACGCTGACCATCCTGGACTGGGCCGAGCGCTATATCCGCAGGCTCGATCCGTCCATGGCGGACTGGAACTGCAGCCATATCCCGCTCGACGACAGCAAGGCATTCGACATCCTCAAGACGGCCAACACGGTCGCCGTGTTCCAGCTGGAAAGCCGCGGCATGCAGGGCATGCTGAAGGACGCCAAGCCTGACCGCTTTGAGGACATCATCGCGCTGGTGGCACTCTACCGCCCGGGCCCGATGGACCTGATCCCCAGCTTCTGCGCCCGCAAGCACGGCCGCGAGAAGGTGGAGTACCCGGACCCGCGTGTCGAGCCGGTGCTCAAGGAGACCTACGGCATCATGGTCTACCAGGAGCAGGTGATGCAGATGGCGCAGATCATCGGCGGCTACTCGCTGGGCGGCGCCGACTTGCTGCGCCGCGCCATGGGCAAGAAGAAGGCCGAGGAAATGGCCCAGCACCGCGAACTGTTCCGCGAGGGTGCGGCCAAGAACGGCCTGACCGCCGAGAAGGCGGACGAGACCTTCGACCTGATGGAAAAGTTCGCGGGCTACGGCTTCAACAAATCTCACGCGGCCGCTTATGCATTGCTGGCCTACTACACGGCCTGGCTCAAGGCGCACCATCCAGCCGCGTTCATGGCAGCGAATATGTCGCTCGCCATGGACGACACCGACAAGGTCAAGATCCTCTTTGACGATTGCAAGCTCAACAAGCTCCAGGTGCTGCCGCCCGATGTCAACGCCAGCGAATACCGCTTCGCGCCGACCGATGCCAAGACCATCCGCTACGGCCTTGGCGGCATCAAGGGCTCGGGGCAGGGCGCCATCGAGGACATCCTGCGCGCCCGCGAGGAAAAGCCCTTCGTCGACCTGTTCGATTTCTGCGAGCGCGTCGACCGCCGACAGGTCAACCGCCGCACCATCGAGGCGCTGATTCGCGCCGGCGCCTTCGACAGCCTCAACGCCAATCGCGGCCAACTGCTGGCCTCGGTGTCGCGCGCGATGGAAGCCGCCGAGCAGAAGGCCGAGTCGGCCAACCAGGTGTCGCTGTTCGACCTGATGGCTGACGCCGGCGAATCGCACCGCCCCTCGCTGGTCGACGAACCAGCCTGGGCGCCCAAGCGCATGCTGCAGGAAGAAAAGCAGGCGCTGGGTTATTACTTCTCCGGTCACCTGTTCGACGCCTACCGGGACGAAGTCGGGCGCTTCATCAAGGGCACGTTGGCCGGCCTGGAAAAGGAAGTGCAAGGCAATGGCGGCGGCTACGGCCGCGACGTGCGTGGCAAGGTCATCGCCGGTGTCATCACCGGCATGCGCACCCAGATGACGCAGCGCGGCAAGATGCTGATCGTCTTGCTTGATGACGGCACCGGGCAGGTCGAGATGACGGTGTTCAACGAATTGTTCGATGCCAACCGCCACATGTTCCGCGAGGACGAGATGGTGATCGTGCAAGGCAATGCCCGTCACGATACCTTTACCGGTGGCGTGCGCTTCACCGCTGAATCGGTGATGGACCTGGTGGCGGCGCGCGCCAAGTACGCCGAGGCGGTCGGCCTGGCGTTCAACGGCAATGCCTCCACGGAACTGCTGCGCGAGTTGCTCACGCCCTACCTGGCGAGTGTGACCAATGCGCCAGGCGTGCCGGTGCGCGTGAGCTACGCCACCACCGGCGCGCGCTGCGAGGCGGAGTTGGGCCGGCAGTGGCTGGTCACGCCATCTGACGATGCCCTGGCAAGCTTCCGCGCGGCCCTGTCGGGCGAGAATGTCCGCATGCTCTACGGCTGACCCGGGCTTGCCGGCAGGGCGGCCCGGCATGGCGCCGCCCCGACCGGCACTGCTGCCGTCCATCCCGTCTTTTCATGGATTACACAAGCCCCGCATGGCCAAGCAACGCATCCTCTTCCACCTCACCCACTTCCTGCGTGGCGGCATCGAGACCTCGCTGGTGTCGCTGCTGGCTTCGCTGGATCGAGAGCGCTTTGAGATCGGCCTGACGCTGACCTATCCGACCGAAGCGCTGGAGACGCATTTCCGCGCCATGCTGCCGCCGGACGTCAAGATCCATATCCTTGCGCCGGAGGCCTGGCTCTCCCGTTGCCGGCAGCTGAAAAAAGCCGGCAAGCTGGGGCCGTTGGGCAAGATCTATGAAGAAGTGCTGTTGCCGCCGCTGCGCAAGCCGCTGGTCAACCGGCGCTTTCGTGGCATCGCGCGGGACTATGACCTGGTGATCGACTACGACATGTCGCTGTCGCGGCTGACCGGTCGCCTGCCGGTGCCGATGATCGGCTACCAGCATTTCAGCGTGGCACACCTGGAGCGCGAGAACCGCCGCAAGCTGCGCAAGCTGCGACGCCAGTGCCGGGAGCACTATGACCGCATCGTGGTGCTCAACGACAGCATGCTGGCCGACGCGCGGGCGCTGATTCCCGAGGCCGCCGACAAATTCATCCGCCTGTACAACGCCACCGACCTCGATCGCATCCGCGCGCTTGGCAAGGCGCCTTTCACGCCACCGGCGCATCCCTACATTGTTTCGGTGGGGCGGCTGGAAGAAAGCCAGAAGGATTTCACCACGCTGCTGCGGGCCTACGCGGCGCTGGTCAGGGGCACGGGCTTGTGCGAGCGGCTGGTGCTGGTGGGCGACGGCGCTTCGCGCGGCCGGCTCGAAGCGCTCGCGCGCGAGCTCGGCATCAGCGAGCGTGTCAGCTTTGCCGGTTTCCAGGCCAATCCCTATGCATGGATCCAGCATGCGCGGCTGATGGCGTTCAGCTCCAAGATGGAGGGACTGCCCAATGTGCTGCTTGAAGGCATGGCGCTGGGCCAGTTGGTGGTGAGCACCGATTGCCCGGTGGGTCCGCGCGAGATCCTGGCCGAGGGCAAGGCCGGCCTGCTGACGCCGGTTGGCGATGTGCCCGCGCTGGCGGAGGCGATCCGCCGCGGGCTCGAGGAGGTGCCGCTGCGCGCCCGGCTGCTGGCCTATGCGGCGGTCCACATCGAGCAGATGGGCTTTGGCCCCACCTCGGCGGCCTTCAGTGCTTGCGTCGAGGACTTGCTGGGCGCGCCTCAAACAGGGGCGGCAGCCCCTACCGTGGGGGCACCTGCTGCTCGCTCTTCTGCTGCAGGTACCATAGCTTGATGTACTTGTAGTAGCTGGCCTGGCCATTCATCAGCGCCACACCGAGCCCCTGCGCGCCGTCCAGGAATCCGCGGCGCAGCAGGTAGGTGCGCAGGAAGGCCCAGGCGCCATGCAGCACGGCGCCGGCGGGCGACGCTGTCTTGCCGCGCGCGAAGCCCTGCTGGGCGCCGAGGCTGGAATATTTGTCGATCTTTTGCAGCACCTGCGAGAAATCGTCGTAGGTGTAATGCAGCAATGCTGAATTGAGCCTGCCGACTGGTGTATCGGCTACCACGCGCTCGTGCACGAGATCGTCGGTGAAGCGGGCGTGGCCACGGCGGAACAGTCGTGTGACGTAATCGGGGTACCAGCCGCCGTGACGGATGAAGCGGCCGCAAAAGCGCGACAGCCTAGGTACCTCGTACGCATCGGACTGGCCAGACGCCACTGCGGCGAGAATCTCGTCGCGCAGCTCGGGGGTGACCCGTTCGTCCGCGTCGATGGAGAAGATCCAGTCGCCGTCGGCCTTGGATACCGCCAGGTTTTTCTGGGCGCCGAAGCCAGGCCAGTGCTCGGTTTCGAAGACCTCCGCGCCCAGGCTGCGGGCCAGCTCGACCGTGCCGTCCCGGCTACCTGAATCCACTATAATCGCGCGGTCGCACCAGGACACGCTTTCCAGGCACTCCCGGATGTTGTGTGCCTCGTTTTTTGTAATCAGTACGACTGAGATTTTCATAGAGCTTGTTTATGGTACTTCGTGCGGCAAAACTGACTTCGATCGCAAGCGCCCTTGTCCTGGCGTTTCCGATCCTGTTGCTATGCATACCGAGGGGGGCAGGGATATTCCTGGCAGGCGTTGTGTTCCTGGCGCTTATCGCTAGCGACGGCATGCGCAAGACATGGGGCGCATACCGCAACCTGCTGAACCCCCTGGGGCTCGCTATTCTAGCCCTGGTGATCGTTTGTCTAGCGTCGAAGCTTTACTTCGACGTGCCGTGGAACGTGCTCGATAATCCTTCGAGAATTCTGCTTGCCCTGTTGACCTTACTGGTGGTCCTGCATAGCGCGCCCGATCCTCGGGCGATGTGGCTTGGCATTTCGATCGCACTGGCGGCCAGCCTCGTGCTGGTGGCTTACCAGTATGTGGCGCTTGGCGACACCAGGCCCGCTGCATGGACCCAGCCTATCGCCTTCGCCAATATGGTAGCCGCGCTTGGCTTGATCGGCTTTGTCAGGCCGGGAACCAGCCGTCGCGCGCACGCGCTTGCTTGGACAAACCTGGCGTTGGCCGCAATGATACTGGCGTTGAACGGCACGCGAGGCGCAATGCTTGCCATGTTGATTACGATGCTGCCGCTGCTATTTGTCCGGTATCGCGGGTTGAGGCCGGCAAGATTCTGCATCGCGCTTGCATTGTTTGCCTTGTTGGGGACTGGCTCGTATCTCATTCCTGGCAGTCCGGTGGCGAAGCGGATTGACCAAGTGCGCCACGAAATCGACCGGTTCGAGGCCGGGGATACGGAAACGTCCATCGGTTCGCGTCTGGAAATCTGGCAGCTCGCCGTGCACTCGATCCGTCTGCATCCCTGGATGGGCGTCGGTATTGGCCAGTTTGCCCGCATTACACAGTCGTCCGCATTTTGCCGGCAGAACGACTCTCCCGCGTGCGTTCTCGAGCACGCACACAACGACGTCCTGGAGGCTGCTTCGACCACCGGCGTTCCAGGGGTGCTGGCGCTGCTGGGACTATTTCTGGTTCCCGCTGCCATGTTCTGGCGGATGCTGCGCCAATGCAGCCGCAATGCCAACGGGCTTGGCCTCAGCCTCAGTGGTGCCGGCCTGGGCGTCGTCATGGCCAGCCTGATCAGCGGCCTGACCCAGGTGACGATGGCGCACCAGGCAAATATTGTTTTTTATGCCGGCATCATCGGGCTGTTGCTCGGGCTGGCCGCGGTACAAGCAAAGTATCCCCGCGCCGACGGGGTGGAGAAAACGTGAAAGTCCAAGAACAAAATGCGCCCCCGGCACAGGAAGCCGACACCCTGAAGCGAGTCTGGTCCTACCTGCGTCCGGAAATGCGCGTCTTCATCGTTGCCATTATCGCGATGGCGGCTGTGGCTGGCGCCGAAGGGATCATGCCCAAGGTCGTCAATGACCTGCTCGACAACGGTTTCGGCGGCGCATATGCCGGCAAGCTCTGGCATGTGCCGGCCTTGCTGATTGGCGTGGCACTGATACGTGGGGTGGCGCAGTTCGCTTCCGGCTACCTGCTCGCCCTGATCTCCAACCGGGTGCTGCTGAAGATGCGCATGCAGATGTTCGCGCGCATGCTGCATGCGCCCGCGCTGTTCTACCACCGCAATACCGCGGCCTCGCTGATCAATGCGGTGATCTTCGAGGTCAACCAGGTCATGCAGATCCTGACCGGCGTGCTGATCACCCTGGTGCGCGATTCGCTCACCGTGCTCGCGCTGCTGGTCTACCTGTTCTATACCAACTGGAGCCTGACGCTGGTGGTGGCGGTGATCCTGCCGGTGATCGGTTTCGTCATGGCCAAGGTCAATCGCCGCCTGCGGCGCCTTAATCGCGATCATCAGGCGCTGACCAACACCGCGGCCTACGTGGTCGAGGAGGCGGCGGGTGGCTACAAGGTGGTCAAGCTGCATGGCGGCGAGGCTTACGAGACGTCGCGTTTCGCGGCCATGGCCGAGCGCCTGCGTGGCTATTCCATGCGCATGGCGGTGGCAGGCGGGCTGAACCAGCCTGTCACGGCATTCCTGGCGGCGCTGGCGCTGTCTGTCATCCTGACCATCGCGATGATCCAGTCGCAGACCAACCACACCACGGTGGGCAGCTTCACCGGCTTTGTGATGGCGATGCTGCTGCTGGTCTCGCCGCTCAAGCACCTGACCGACCTGAACCAGCCGCTGCAGCGCGGCCTTACCGCGGCCGAGATGATCTTCGGCCTGATCGACGAGCCGATCGAGCCGCAGGACGGCGGCCTGCCGCTCGAGCGCGCGCGTGGCGAACTGGTATTCGAGAAGGTGGGCTTTCGCTACGGCGAGGGCGCCCGCCCGGCATTGGACAACATCAACTTCAACGTCAGCGCCGGTGAAGTCGTGGCGCTGGTGGGGCCGTCGGGCAGTGGCAAGACCACGCTGGTCAATCTGGTGCCGCGCTTCTTCGACCCGACCGAGGGCCGCATCCTGCTGGACGGAAAGACCATCGACGCGTTCTCGCTGCATGACCTGCGTCGCCAGATCGCCTTTGTCAGCCAGGACGTGGTGCTGTTCAACGACACGGTTGCTGCCAACGTGGCCTATGGCGTGCATCCGGCGGCCGAAATCGACATGGCGCGCGTCGAGCGCGCGCTGGCAGCCGCTTACCTGACCGATGTGATCAAGGGCCTGCCGCAAGGGCTCGAGACCAATATCGGCGACAACGGCATGAAGCTGTCCGGCGGCCAGCGCCAGCGCATGGCGATCGCGCGCGCGCTGTACAAGGACGCGCCGATCCTGATTCTCGACGAGGCCACCTCGGCGCTCGACTCCGAATCGGAGCGCCAGGTGCAGGCCGCGCTGGAAGCCCTGATGGTTGGCCGAACCACGCTGGTCATCGCGCACCGCCTGTCCACCATCGAGAACGCCGATCGCATCGTGGTGCTCGACCACGGACGGGTGGCGGAGCATGGCACCCACGACGAACTGCTCTTGGCCGAGGGACTCTACGCCGGGCTGCACAAGATCCAGTTCGCCACCCAGTAGGCTGGCACGGCCGGCCAGATTCCCGCTGCCCGCGGCAGCTAGCGCGGGCGGTTCATGCGCAGTGCAAAGAGGGGTGTACCCCCGAAGGAGACCACCATGACCGCATCGCCGCCACTGAGCCGTTACCCGGTTCCCGCCATCGCTGAGCTGCCCGAGGACATCCGGGCTCGCATCCTGGAAGTCCAGGACAAGGCCGGCTTCGTGCCGAACGTGTTCCTGACGCTGGCCCACCGGCCGGATGAATTCCGCGCCTTCTTTGCCTACCACGATGCGCTGATGCTCAAGGAGGGCGGCCTCTCCAAGGGCGAGCGCGAGATGATCGTGGTGGCCACTTCGGGCGCCAACCAGTGCCTGTATTGCGTGGTGGCGCACGGCGCCATCCTGCGCATCTACGAGAAAAAGCCGACGCTGGCCGACCAGGTGGCCGTCAACTACCGCAAGGCCGACATCACGCCGCGCCAGCGCGCCATGCTCGACTTCGCCCTCAAGGTCTGCGAGGCCTCGGCCGAGGTTGGCGATGCCGATTTCGCGGCGTTGGCCAAGCATGGGTTCAGCCACGAGGACGCCTGGGATATCGCGGCCATCACCGCCTTCTTCGGCCTGTCCAACCGCATGGCGAACACCATCAGCATGCGGCCGAACGAGGAGTTCTACCTGATGGGACGAGTGCCGAAGGCTAAGTAGCGCCGCTGGACGCTCGCCCGGTGGGCGCCCGGAGCGCCCACCTCCTTGTTCCACTTCTCTCGATCCGCCCGTCGCCTTGAATCCCGTCTCGCTCTTTTTTGCCCAGGCCTGCCTGGTGGTCGGTACACCGTTCATCCTGTGGCGCGGGCTGCGCATCGGCAGCATCGTGCCGCTGGTGGCCATGCAGATCGTGGGCGGCATCCTGCTTGGGCCGTCCCTGCTTGGCGCACTGTGGCCGCAAGGCTGGCAGGCCCTGTTCGGCCCGGCGCAGCTATCCGCGCTCTCCGGGCTGCAATGGCTGGCGGTGGTGCTGTTTGCCTTTCTCTCCGGCTTGCACATCGGCAGCGCACAGCAGCCAGGGATACGGCGCATAGCGATGGCGGCCGCGCTGGGCAGCGTGCTGGTGCCGTTCGCGCTCGGCACGGCAGCCGGCGCCTGGCTGGCCTATGCCACGCCGGGTGCCGTGGGGCATGCGGCATCCGCCTGGCAATTTGCTTTCGCCGTGGGGGTTTCCATGGCGGTGACGGCGCTGCCGGTGCTGGGGGCCATCCTGCGGGAAATGAAGCTGTCCGACTCCGTGCCCGGCCAGCTGGCGCTCGGCTGCGCCGCCTTCAGCGATGCGGCCATCTGGGTGGTGCTGTCGGCCATCCTCGCCAGCGCGGGCCGTTCCTCTACCTATGACTTCCTGCGGCTGGCTTGCCTGGGCCTTGCCTACGTCGGTGCGATGCTGTGGCTGGTACGCCCGCTGCTGGCGCGCATGCTGCCGCGGATGGCCGCCAACGACGCGCGCCTGGCGCTGGTCGCGGTGCTGATCTTCGGCTCGGCGCTGATTTCCGAGTCGATCGGCCTGCACTATATCCTTGGCGGCTTCCTCGCGGGCGTCGTGCTGCCGCGCGATGCGGCGGGCGAACTCCGGCGCCAGCTCGAGCCCGCCACCGTGGTGGTCCTGATGCCGTTCTTCTTCCTGATGACCGGGCTGCGTACCGACATCGCCATCGGCGGTCAGGCGACGCTTTTGGTGTTCGGCCTGAGCACCATGGTCGCGGTGGCCGGCAAGGTGGTTGGAACTGCATTGCCGGCGCGCCTGGCCGGCCTGCCGCGGCGCGAGGCCTGGATGCTGGGCGCGCTGGTCCAGACCAAGGGGCTGATGGAGGTGGTCGTGCTGGGAATCTTGTTCGAAGCCGGGCTGATCGGCATGACGGCCTTCTCCGGCCTGCTGCTGATGGCGCTGGCCACCACCGTGCTGGCCAAGCCGCTGACGCGCGCGGCCGCGCGCCTGCGCGAGCGCTGAGCCGCGCTTGCCGTCAACATCCCGGCAGCGCTAGCGGATCTGCGCGCAGGTGCCGCTGCGCGGATCGAACAGCACCGGCCACGCCTGCTCGTAGATACCCGGGGTGCAATGCTGCTCGCAATGCGCATGCGCCAGCGTGACGCGCCGCGGGTCCTGCCAGACCATCAGCGTGCAGCCGCTGCCATCGATCGCCTGCAGTTCGATGTGCGGGGTCTTGCGCACCTGGCGGAATTCGGTGAGATCAAAGTGGCAGGAGCCATGCCGGCCCACCCACAGCTTCCAGCTCAGGCTGCGCACATCGTTGCTGGCCACCCGCATATGGGCATCCTCGCGAAAGCCGTCCTCTTCCGTGCGCTGGCAATCGGCGGCGATATCGATGTCGTGCGGGGGAATAGGCGTGGCGCGTTCCCGCGCCACGGGGGCGGGGGCCTTTTGTGTCTCGGGTAAGCGCGCAGCCGGTGGGGAGGGGGGAGGCAATGTCACCGTGCATGCCGCCAATGCGGCAGCTAACGGCCACAGCAGCAAGCGCTTCTTCTTCATGGTGACTCCTTGCGCCCGGTGCCCGCGAGGCAATCTGAATGCGGGCACCTGTCTCCATATTTATAGAGGATGGGGCAAGGAAGGCGAGAGGAAAGCGTGCGGACGCGCACCGCTGTCGCTACTTCGGCGCGGCGCCGCTGCCCTCCGAGGCAAGGGAGCCGGCAAGCGCGCGCTGACGGCGAAGCGCTTCCGTGGTGTGGCCCTGTCCGTCGGGGCGCCAGCCGGGCGGCAGGAAGAGAAAGCCGAGCATCGCGCCCAGGCTGCGTGCTTGCGCCAAGTCCCGTCCAAGGTCGAGCCACTGCTGGAACTCGACACGCAGCGGATTGCGCGAGCGCATCGGGGTGACCAGCCCATAGCGGCACGGCACGTCGTCGCGCTCTGCCACGTAGGTGCCGAAGAGCCTGTCGAAGACGATCAGCACGCCGCCGAAGTTGGCATCCAGGTATTCGATATTGGCGGCGTGATGAACCCGATGCGCGGACGGCGTATTCAGGACATATTCCAGCCAGCCGAGCCGCGGGATCCAGGTCGCGTGAATCCAGAATTGATAGAGCAGGTTCAGCGACAAGGTCGCGATCACCACCTCGGGCGGAAAGCCCAGCCACACCAGGGGCGTGAAGAACAGCGTGGTGCCTGTCAGCTTGCCGGTCCAGCCAAGGCGGTAAGCCGTCGACAAGGTGAGCTGGTTGGGCGAGTGATGGACGGCATGCGTGGCCCAGAAGAAGCGCACGCGGTGCGCCGCGCGATGGTACCAGTAGTAGCAGAACTCCTGGCCGACGAACAAGGCCACGCCCAGCAGCCAGCTGTTGAGCACGATGGTTTGCAGGCGGTGTTCCCAGGCTAGCGCGAACACGGGTGCCGCCAGTGACAAGGGCAGGAAGACCAGGATCTTGCGCCCGGCCAGGTCTACCAGCGACAGCCACGCCTCGTGCCAGTCGAACGTGCCGGGCTTGCGCCAGTGCAGCACCAGCGCTTCCAACAGGGACGCGCCGACTACTACCGGCAAGGCATAGAGCTGAAGGATTTCCAGACGGGTCATGACCGCTCCCGGAGCATGAAGGGGATAGTATGCGGATGATTATATGAGCTAATATCAGGTTTGCTTACTCGCGTTCCGGAGCCCATGCCATGACCCTGCAAACCCCTGAAGACAACGGCCCGAAGCGGCGCCGGCCGATGCAAGCGCGGTCCCTGGAGAAGCTGGAACTCATATTTGAGTCGACCATCCGCCTCCTGGACAAGGAGGGACTGGAGGGTTTGAGCACCAACCGGATCGCCGAGGTGGCCGGCATCAGCATCGGCACGCTCTACCAGTATTTCTCGAACAAGCAGGAAGTGATGGAAGCACTGGGGCGCAGGGAGATCGAGAGCGTGATGGGGCGCCTGGGCCTCTTGCTCAGCACGCCCGGCACGCCCGACCCCACGGCGCGCGCCAGGCTATTGGTGCGTGCATTGCTAAGTGCATTTGGCGGCCGTCACCGCGTGCGCAAGCTCTTGCTGGAGGTAGCGCTGGCCTCGGGTAGCAGGCAGGCGCTGGAAGGCTCCGCGGCGCAGGTCGCGCAGTGGCTCAGTTCGGGCCACGCCGTGGACGCCGAGAACCGCGCGCTTGTCATGCGGCCGATGGCCGCCTTCGTCCTGACGCAGGCCGTCATGGGTGTGATGCGCAGCGCGCTGGCGGCGGACGAAACCCTGCTGGCCGATCCTGAACTGGAGGACAACCTGGTGCGCTTGATCCGGGGATTCCTGAATGAGGGTGCCGCGCAGCATCAGGCAGCCGCGAGGGGCGCCTGATGCCGTTCCTGATCACATCAAAATAATGTCGTACTGTTCCTGGTGGAACGTCGATTCCACCTGCAGCGAGATTGGCTTGCCGATGAAGTCGCCGAGCATGGCCAGATGCTGGCTTTCTTCCTCCAGGAACAAATCGATCACATGCTGCGAGCCAAGGATGCGGAACTCGCGCGGGTTGAACTGGCGCGATTCGCGCATGATCTCGCGCAGGATGTCGTAGCAGACCGTGCGCGGCGTCTTGACCTGGCCCTTGCCCGTGCATACCGGGCACTGCTCGCATAGCACGTGCGCGAGAGACTCGCGCGTGCGTTTGCGGGTCATCTCCACCAGCCCGAGCTGCGAGAAGCTGTTGACGGTGATGCGGGTGCGGTCGCGCGACAGCGCGCGCTTGAGTTCCGAGAGCACCTGGTCGCGGTGCTCGGTGTTTTCCATATCGATGAAATCGATGATGATGATGCCGCCCAGGTTGCGCAGCCGCAGCTGGCGCGCAATGGTATGCGCCGCTTCCAGGTTGGTCTTGAAGATCGTGTCGTCGAAGTTGCGCGCGCCGACGTAGCCACCGGTGTTGACGTCGATGGTGGTCATGGCCTCCGTCTGGTCGATCATCAGGTAGCCGCCGGACTTCAGGTCGACCCGGCGCGACAGCGCCTTCTCGATCTCGGCGTCGATATTGAAGAGGTCGAAGACCGGGCGCTCGCCGGTGTAGTGCGACAGGCGTGGCAGCACCGCGGGGGTGTACTCCTGGGCGAACTCGACCAGCTTCTGGAAGTTCTCGCGCGAGTCCACCTGGATCACGTTGGTGGCGTCGTTGACGAAGTCGCGCAGCACGCGCTGGGCCAGGTTGAGGTCCTGGTAAAGCAGGTTGGGCGCGGGCAGCGTAGTGGCGTTCTGGCGGATCGAAGCCCAGATCTTGCGCAGGTAGGCAATGTCGTTGCCGAGTTCTTCGTTGCTGGATTCCTCGGCGATGGTGCGCACGATGAAGCCGCCGCGCTCATCTGCCGGCACCAGTCCCTGCACGCGGGCGCGCAGGGCTTCGCGGTCGACCTCGCCCTCGATGCGCTGGGAGATGCCGATGTGCGGGTCCTGCGGCAGGTAGACCAGGGTGCGCCCGGCAATGCTGACCTGCGTGGACAGCCGCGCGCCCTTGGTGCCGATCGGGTCCTTGATGACTTGGACCATCAGGGCCTGGCCTTCGTAGAGTGTCTTCTCGATGGCCAGCTGCGCGGCGTTGGCGTTCTTGTCCGGATCGCGCGGGTGCCAGATGTCGGCGACGTGGAGGAAGGCGGCGCGCTCCAGTCCGATATCGATGAAGGCGGACTGCATGCCGGGCAGCACGCGCACGACCTTGCCAAGGTAGATATTGCCGACGAGCCCGCGCGACAGCGTGCGCTCGACGTGGAGTTCCTGCACGGCGGCCTGCTGCACGATGGCCACGCGTGTTTCCTGCGGTGTGATGTTGACGAGGATGTCTTCAGTCATAGTGGATGAAACTCGTCGCCGGCTGACCGGCCAGGTGGTTGTCCGCAGTGTGCTGCCATGCTGCCCGCGGACGCTGCCGTGGCCAGGGTGGCAGCAGCTTGAAGCGCGAACGGATGGGCGGCGGCGGGGTTTTCAGAACCGCAGATGGGCCTGTCTGAGCAGCGAAGCCGTCTCGAACAGGGGCAAACCCATGATACCCGAATAGCTGCCGTCGATTCGCGCGACGAACTCGGCGGCGCGGCCCTGGATGCCATAGGCACCGGCCTTGCCGGCTGGTTCACCACTGGCAACGTAGGCGGCAATCTCGTCGGCGGTCATGATGCGAAAGCTCACCTCGGAAACCGACAGCGCGTGGCGCTGGCCGAGCGCGGAAACCACGGTTACCGCGGTCAGCACGCGGTGGGTGCGCCCGGACAGGGCGGCCAGCATGCGGGCGGCATCGGCATCGTCGGCGGGCTTGCCGAGGATTTCGCCGCCCAGGCAGACGGTGGTGTCCGAGGTCAGGATGGGGGCGTCGGGCAGGGCGCGCCGCTCGCGCCGGCGCAGTGCGGCTTCGGCCTTGAGCGCGCATACGCGCTGCACATAGTCGTCCGGGCTTTCACCTGGCAATACGACTTCCAGCGCCTCGGCGTCTTCGTCGTCGTCGGCCAGCAGCAGTTCGTAGGCAACGCCAAGCTGGGTCAACAGTTCGCGCCGGCGCGGGCTCTGGGAGGCGAGATAGAGGAAGGTATGGGTCACGGCAGGGCAGTGGGGGTAGGGCAAGCCAGATGCGGCTGCAGCTGCAGCGCATGCGCCGCTTCGGCCGCATTGTACCCTCGGCCTCGCCCGGCGCGCGACACGGGCGCGCCTGGTTTCAGGCGCGGTGGTAGGGGTGGTTCTGCGTGACCGACCAGGCGCGGTAGAGCTGCTCAGCCAGCAGCACGCGCACCATGCCGTGCGGCATGGTCAGGCTGGACAGGCGCAGCAGGGTTTGCGCGCGGGCCTTCAGGGCAGGGTCGAGGCCGTCGGCGCCGCCGATCAGGAAGGCAACATCGCCGCCTTCGCGCTGCCAGTCGCCCAGCTGGGCGGCGAGCTGCACCGTGGTGAGGTCGCGCCCGCGCTCGTCCAGCGCCACGATGCGGCATTGCTTGGGCAGCGCCGCCTCGATGCGGGCCGCTTCGCGTTGCATCACGGTGGTGGCGTTATTGCTCGACGAGCGTGTCTCGGGCTTGATCTCGCGCAGCTCGATGCGCAGCTCGGGCGGCATGCGCTTCGCGTACTCCGCGAATCCGGTTTCGATCCAGCCGGGCATCTTGTGGCCAACGGCCACGATCAGCAATTGCATGGCGGGAAGCGGACCGGTCCGGCTCAGGCCGGGCGGGTGGTGCGCTTGCGCGCCACCGGTGCCTTGGCGGCCGCCGTCTTGGCCGGCGCCTTGGCGGCAGTCTTGGTCGCAGCCGTCTTGGTGGCGGTCTTGCGTGCCACGCCGGTGCCGGCCGCGGTCTTGCGCGGCGCGGCCGTCTTGGCCGGTGCCTTGCGCGCCGGTGCCGAGCCCAGCGCGCTGGTCAGGCGTTTTTGCACGGTCGGGGCGCGGTTGGTGGCGATGGCGTCCGGGTCCGTATCTTCGTGGCCAAGCGGCGGCGAAGGCTCTTTCATGCCTTCCGGCAGACGGGCCAGCGCCGGGCGCAGGCCGGTGGCGCGGCGGGCAGTGCGCACGACCGGAGCGTCGTCTTCATCTTCGCCGTCGATCGGCTCGCTGGCCTTGGCCAGGCCCTTCTTGGCCGTGGACAGCTTCAGGCGCACCGGCTTGTCACCCCAGAGTTCTTCCAGGTTGTAGTACATGCGCAGCTGCGGCTGCATGATGTGGACGACGGCGTCGCCGCAGTCGACCAGCACCCATTCGCCCGTTTCCAGCCCTTCCACCGCAACGATATGGCCGCCGGCTTCCTTGACGGTATCGCGGACCGAGGCGGCCAGCGCCTTGGTCTGGCGGTTCGAGCTCCCGCTGGCGATCACCACCCGGTCGAACAGCTCGGTCAGGTGGGTGGTGTCGTACACCTTGATGTCCTGCGCTTTGACATCTTCGAGGCCGTCGACGATGGCGCGTTGCAGTTTGCGAATATCCATGGTGCTTTTTTTCAGTTCAGCTGAGATCGGTTTGGGGGCGGGCCGGGATGGGCAGATCCGACTGCGTCGGCCGATACAGGCCGCGGCTCGCGATGTAGTGTGCCACGCCGGACGGCAGCTGGTCATCTGCCGGTTGTCCGGCAGCCAGGCGTTGGCGTAGGGCGGTGGAGGAGAGGTCGACGGCGAGCGTCTGGTCGATCCACATGCGGCCGGAGGGCATGGATTGTATCAGGTCGGTGGACGCACGCCGTTGCGCGAGCTCCTGGCGCACCGGACCGTCCAGTTCCGCGAGGTCGAAACCGGGCCGCGTCGCCACGCAAAGATGGACGTGCGCAAACAGTTCTTGCCAGCCATGCCAGGTGTGCAGGCGCAGCAACTGGTCGGCGCCCATGAGCCACGCCAGCGAGGCATCGGGGCCATAGTGCTCGCGCAGCTCATGCACGGTATCGACGGTGTAGCTGGGGCCGGCGCGGTCGACTTCCATGCGGCTGGCATGCACCAGCGCGCGCGTGTCGGACAATGCCTGCGCGGCCAGTTCGGTCATGGCGAGGCGGTCGGCGGCAGGGGTGACGTCGTCGCCTTTTTGCCACGATTGGCCGGTCGGGATCCAAACCAGCTCGTCGAGCTCGAGATGTTCGATGCAGAGGCGGGCGAGTGCCACGTGGCCGATGTGGGGCGGATCGAAGGTGCCGCCGAGAATGCCAAGGCGGTAGGGGCGGTGGCTCTTGGTCAAGCCTGCTGGGTCTGCTGCGTCTGCCGCGTTGGCGGTGAGCGATCGTGCGATGTTGTGTGCCATGGGGTTGCCGTCAGGCCCACTCGCGCACGGGCAGGAAGTCCGTGTACAGCGCGGCCTCCGCGCTGCCCGGTTCCGGTTGCCAGTCGTAGCGCCAGCTGGCCAGCGGCGGCATCGACATCAGGATCGACTCGCTGCGGCCGCCCGATTGCAGCCCGAAGTGCGTGCCGCGGTCGAACACCAGGTTGAACTCGACATAGCGGCCGCGCCGGTAGGCCTGGAACTCGCGCTCGCGCTCGCCGTAGGCCGTGTCCTTGCGCGCCTGCAGGATCGGCAGGTAGGCGTCCAGGAAGGCGTCGCCTACCGATTGCATCATGGCAAAGCTGCGCTCGAAGCCGAGCGCGGAGAAGTCATCGAAGAAGATGCCGCCAATGCCGCGCGCCTCGCCGCGGTGCTTGAGGAAGAAATACTCGTCGCACCATTGCTTGAAACGCGGGTAGAGGTCATCGCCGTACGGGGCGAGGGCGTCGCGGCAGGTGGCGTGGAAGTGTGCGCAGTCGCCAGCGTTGCCGTAGTACGGCGTCAGGTCCATGCCGCCGCCGAACCACCACACCGGCTCGGCGCCCTCTTTCACCGCCATCAGGCAGCGCACGTTCATATGCACGGTGGGGACAAAGGGGTTGCGCGGGTGGAACACCAGCGACACGCCCATTGCCTCGAAGCCCCGCCCGGCCAGCTCCGGCCGGTTGGCGCTCGCCGACGGCGGCAGCGCATCGCCCCGCACATGCGAGAAGCCCACGCCGGCCCGCTCCATCACGGCGCCGCCCTCCAGGATACGGGTGCGGCCGCTGCCGCGCAGGCGCTCGGTGGGCGGCTTCTCCCAGGCATCGGTCGAAAACGCCTTGCCGTCGATGGCGGCGACAGCGTCGGTGATACGGTCTTGCAGACCGAGCAGATAGGCACGGACTGCCTGGGAATCGATCATGGTATGCGGGCGGGTGAGCCGGAGCGGTGACGGCCGGGCAGGTCAGTCAACCTGCCCGGCCGTCATGGCGATGTCATGATTGTACTGGCTGAGGCAACGCCTGGCCGGATTCGGCTAATTCAGCACGAACCGTCTTAAAAGGCGAAGAAACCGGAGCGAGCGTCCCATGGCGGGTCCGGGAAGCGCAGCCGTACATGGGTACGGCTAGCGCCACAGGGCGGGCCATGGGCCGCGCGGTCCCTTACCGCTTGATGGCGCGGTAGCCGATGTCGGTGCGGTACTGCATGCCGTCGAAGTGGATCTTCTCGGCCGCGCCATAAGCCGCGCGCTGTGCCGCCTTGACGGTATCGGCCAGCCCGACCACGCACAATACGCGTCCGCCCGTGGTCAGCAGCGTGCCGTCCGTGAGCGTGGTGCCGGCGTGGAAGGTCACGCTGTCGTCGGTCTCGGCCGGGATGCCGGTAATGGCGTCGCCCTTGCGCGGCGCATCGGGGTAGCCGAAGGCGGCCATCACCACGCCCAGCGCGGTGCGGCGGTCCCAGTCCAGTTCGATCTCGTCGAGCTTGCCGTTGACGGCGTGCTCCATCACATCGACCAGGTCGGTTTTCAGGCGCGCCAGGATCGGCTGGGTCTCCGGGTCGCCCATGCGGCAGTTGAACTCCAGCGTCTTCAGGTTGCCGTCGGCGTCGATCATCAGGCCGGCGTAGAGGAAGCCGGTGTAGGTGATGCCGTCCTTTTCCATGCCGCGCACGGTCGGCATGATGATCTCGCGCAGCGCGCGGGCATGCAGCGCGGGCGTGACCACCGGGGCCGGCGAGTACGCGCCCATGCCGCCGGTATTGGGGCCGGCGTCGTGGTCTAGCAGGCGCTTGTGGTCCTGGCTGGTGGCGAGTGCCAGGACGTTCTTGCCGTCCACCAGCACAATGAAGCTGGCCTCCTCGCCCTCGAGGAATTCCTCGATCACCACGCGTGCGCCGGCATCGCCAAGGCGGTTGTCGGCCAGCATCATGTCGACCGCGGCGTGCGCTTCTTCCAGCGTGGCCGCAACCACCACGCCCTTGCCGGCGGCCAGGCCGTCGGCCTTGATCACGATCGGCGCGCCTTGCGCATCGATATACGCGTGCGCGGCGGCTGCGTCGTTGAAGGTCTGGTAGGCGGCGGTCGGAATGCCGTGGCGCTGCATGAAGGCCTTGGCGAAATCCTTGGAGGATTCCAGCTGGGCTGCCGCCTGCGTCGGGCCGAAGATGCGCAGGCCCTTGGCACGGAAGATATCGACGATGCCGGCCGCCAGCGGCGCCTCGGGGCCGACCACCGTGAAGCTCACGCCTTCGCGCTCGGCGAAGGCAGCGAGCACTTCCGGATCGGTCAGGGGAACGTTCTGCAGCCGCTTGTCGAGCGCGGTGCCGCCATTGCCCGGCGCCACGTACACCACCTGCACCTTGGGCGACTGGGCCAATTTCCAGGCCATCGCGTGTTCACGACCACCCGAGCCGACAACCAATACTTTCATGATCTACTGCCAGAAAAAATGACGCATGCGAAATGCGAAAAGCGGCAGCCATGGCTCATCGAACCGCGCTGCCGCCGTGAGGCGAGGTCTTGCCCGATCCGCGCCTTACTCCTCGATCACCGCGTTGGTGAAGACTTCCTGCACGTCGTCCAGGTTTTCCAGGGCGTCGAGCAGCTTTTGCATCTTGATGGCGTCGTCGCCGGCAAAGCTGACTTCATTCTGCGGCTTCATCGTGACGTCGGCCATCTCGGCCTTGAAGCCCGCGGCTTCCAGCGCGGCCTTGACCGTGCCGAAATCATTGGGCGGGCACAGCACTTCGATCGAGCCGTCGTCGTTGGTGACCACGTCGTCGGCGCCGGCTTCCAGCGCGGCTTCCATCAGCTTGTCCTCGGGCGTGCCGGGGGCAAACAGGAACTGGCCGCAATGGGTGAACATGAACGCCACCGAGCCTTCCGCGCCCATGTTGCCGCCGTTCTTGGAAAAGGCATGGCGCACTTCGGCGACGGTACGGGTACGGTTGTCGGTCAGGCAGTCGACGATGATCGCCGCACCGGCAAGGCCGTAGCCCTCGTAGCGGATTTCTTCGTAGTTGACGCCTTCCAGGCCACCCACGCCGCGCTGGATGGCGCGCTGGATGTTGTCCTTGGGCATGTTCGCATCCATTGCCTTGTCCATGGACAGGCGCAGGCGCGGGTTGGAGTCGGGATCAGCGCCGCCGAGCTTCGCGGCGACGGTGATTTCCTTGATCAGGCGGGTCCAGACCTTGCCGCGCTTGGAGTCAGCCGCGGCCTTCTTGTGTTTGATATTGGCCCATTTTGAGTGACCGGCCATGATTCTCTCCGAAGCGGAAAATGTTTGACGCGCGCGCCTTGGCTTTGCGCGCCGGCTGTGCCGGGCGGGCAAAGGGTGCTCGCTGGCGGCGCGCCGGGTGGTTTATGTGTCTGTGAGCCGGCCTTGGGGGCTGGCATAATCAGCCCAGCATTTTATCACGCGGTCCCGCCGCCGCTGGCCTGCCGATCACGGGGGCCGCCGGGAAGGGCGGGGACGGTCGCGGCGAAAGCGCCGCGTGGCTTGCCAACCAGAGAGACCATGGCCGAACCCATCATCATCGCCAAGAACGCCGAGCTGGAACTTGCCCTGCTGCCCGAGATGGGCAACCGGCACGGCCTGATCACCGGCGCCACCGGCACCGGCAAGACCGTGACCCTGCAAAGCCTGGCCCAGGGTTTCTCCCGGCTGGGCGTGCCGGTCTTCATGGCCGACGTCAAAGGTGACCTGACCGGCATTTCCCAGCCGGGCAAGCTCTCCGACAAGCTCAAGGCCCGCCTGGCCGAGCTCGGCTTGCCCGAGCCGGTGTGGGGCGCCTGCCCCACCACCCTGTGGGACGTGTTCGGGCAAAAGGGTCATCCCGTGCGCGCCACGGTCTCCCATATGGGGCCGCTGCTGCTGTCGCGCATGCTGGAACTCAACGACACCCAGCAAGGCGTGCTCAACCTGGTTTTCCGCATCGCCGACGCCAACGGGCTGCTGCTGCTCGACGCCAAGGACCTGCGCGCCATGCTGCAGTACGTGGGCGACAACGCCGGGCAGTTCACCACCGAATACGGCAATATCTCCGCGGCCTCGATCGGGGCCATCCAGCGCGGGCTGATGGCGCTGGAGTCGCAAGGCGCCGACGTGTTCTTCGGCGAACCCATGCTCAACCTGGACGACTTCATCCAGACCGAGAACGGGCAGGGCGTGGTGAATATCCTGGCCGCCGACAAGCTGCTGAATTCGCCCAAGCTCTACGCCACTTTCCTGCTCTGGCTGTTGTCGGAGCTGTTCGAGAAACTGCCCGAGGCGGGCGATCTCGACAAGCCCAAGCTGGTGTTCTTTTTCGACGAGGCGCACCTGCTGTTCAACGACGCGCCCAAGGCCCTGCTCGACAAGATCGAGCAGGTGGTGCGGCTGATCCGCTCCAAGGGCGTTGGCGTGTATTTCGTGACGCAGAATCCTGTCGACATCCCCGATACCGTCCTGGGCCAGCTCGGCAACCGCGTGCAGCACGCGCTGCGCGCCTTCACGCCGCGTGACCAGAAAGCCGTCAAGGTGGCGGCCACCACCATGCGGGCCAAGCCGGGGCTGGACCTGGAGAAGGCCATCGGGGAACTCGGCGTGGGCGAGGCGCTGGTGTCTTTGCTGGACGCCAAGGGCATCCCCGGCGTCACGGAGCGCGCCTGGGTGCTGGCGCCTGGCAGCCGGATCGGCCCGATCACCGACGACGAGCGCAAACAGTTGCTGGCGAACTCGCTGGTGGCTGGCACCTATGAGCAGACCATCGATCGCGAGTCGGCCTACGAGAAGCTCAAGGGCCGTGCCGCCACGCCTGGGTCTGCTCCCGCCGCTGGCGGCAGCGGCGCACCCGCGCCCGTGCCCACGGCCGGCCAGCCCGAAGCCCCGCCCGCGCAGGGCGGCGGCTGGCTGGAACAGGCGGGCGAGATCTTCGGCGGGCTGACCAAGGGCACGGGCAAGACCGGGCGCGGCGATTCCATCCTGGAGTCGATGGCCAAGTCGGCCGCGCGCACGGTCGGCTCGCAGGTCGGGCGCGAGCTGATTCGCGGCGTGCTGGGCAGCTTGCTGGGCTCGGGCAAGAAGAAGTAGGCGGCGCTGCCCCTAGGTCGCGCCGGTGTGCCACACCCGGCGAGACGGGCGCGACTTGTCTCTTAGCGGCGTTGCGCCGCTGCCTCGTCTTCCCGCATCTTGCGCAGGAACAGCCGGGTGAAGAACCAGCCCATGCCGATGATGAAGGCGATGACGGCCAGGCTCATCAGCCCGGTGGGGGTCGAAAACAGGATCTTCAAGGCTGCCATGTGGGTCTCCCAGGTCAGGTGCGGCACACCGTCCGGTGTGCCTCTGCAGATAGTCTAGGGAGCGCTGGGGCCAGGGAGATTGAGGCCGGTCAAGCCGGGCGCAGACAGCGTCCGTATTGATCCCGCATTGGTCCCGGATCCTGGGATTGGCCCCGGGGCGGGCAGTAAAACTCAGTTCTTGGTGCCGAACAGCCGGTCGCCCGCATCGCCGAGGCCGGGGATGATGTAGGCGTGCTCGTCCAGGTGGCTGTCCAGGGAGGCCACGAACAGCTTGACGCCCGGATGTGCCTTCTGAAACACCTCCACGCCTTCCGGCGCTGCTACCAGCGCCACGAACGTAATCGCATCATCCTTGACGCCGCGGCGCTTGAGCACATCCACCGCATGCGCGGCGGAGTAGCCGGTGGCGACCATCGGGTCGCACAGGATAAAGCTGCGGTCTTCCACGTCTGGCAGGCGCACCAGGTATTCTACCGGGCGGTGCTGGTCGTCGCGGTAGACGCCGATATGGCCGATGCGGGCCGAGGGAATCAGCTCGACCAGGCCGTCGCTCATGCCCACGCCGGCGCGCAGCACCGGCACGATGGTGAGTTTCTTGCCGGCGATCACCGGCGCGTCCAGCTCCACCAGGGGCGTCTCGATGCGGCGCGTGGTCAGCGGCAGGTCGCGCGTGATTTCATAGCCCATCAGCAGCGTGATCTCCCGCAGCAGCTCGCGGAACGTGCGCGTGGAGGTGTCCTTGTCGCGCATATGGGAGAGCTTGTGCTGGATCAGCGGGTGATCGAGGATATACAGCTTGGGGAAACGCGGATCTTGCTTCATGGCGGGTAGTCGGCGGGAGTGGGCGCGGGGGCCCGTTGCAGCCGGATTGTAATGGATGCGGAGCCGCGCGCCCCCGGCGATCGTCCCGCCGCAAGCGCGCAGCCCCGCCTGCGCTCAATCCACCGAGATGCTGGCGCTCTTGGCGACCTTGCCGAATTTCTCGTACTCGGACAGCGTCAGCGACTGCAGGTCAGCCGCGCTCGAGCCCTTGGGGTTGAAGCCCGCCTGCCCGAGTTTGTCCTTCACGTCCGCATTGCCCAGCGCCGCTGTGAAGGCGGCATTGAGTGCCTGCACCACCGGCGCGGGCAGCCCTGCCGGGCCGTACACGCCGAACCACGGCTCGACGGCGTAGCCCGCCAGGCCGGCCTCGGTCAGCGTAGGCACGTTCGGCAGCGCTGGCGAGCGGCTCTTGCCGGCCACCGCCAGCGCGCGCAGCTTGCCGCCCTGGATGTGCGGCAGCGAGGCGGGCAGGTTGTCGAACATCACCTGCACGTGGCCGCCCAGCATGTCGTTGATGGCCGGGCTGCTGCCCTTGTACGGGACATGGGTCAGGCCCGTTTGCGTCATTTGCGAGAACATCGCGCCCGCCAGGTGCATGGACGTGCCGGTGCCCGCGGTGGCGTAGGTCAGGCCGGGATGGGCCTTGGCGTAGCTGATCAGTTCGGCCACATTCTTCACCGGCAGGCTGTTGCTGACTTCCAGCACGATGGTCGAGGTGCCAAGCAGGCTGACCGCGGTGAAATCCTTGCGCGGGTCGAACGGCACGTGCTTGTAGATATGCGGGTTCAACGCATTGGTCGAGATGGCGCCGAAGCCAATGGTGTAGCCGTCCGGCGCGGCCTTGGCGACCGCCTCCATGCCGATATTGCCACCGGCGCCCGGGCGGTTCTCCACGACCACGGGCTGGCCGAGTTTCTCCGCCACCTTCTGGCCGACCGTGCGCGCCACGAGGTCGGTGGTGCCGCCAGCGGCGTAAGGCACGATGAAGCGGATTGGCTTGACGGGGTAATCGGCCGCGCGGGCGGCCGAGGGCAGCCAGCCGCTTGCGAGCATGGCAGTCGCGGCGGCGATCAGCAGCGGGCGGGCGGCGGTTTGCTTTTTGACCGGAACGGGAATGCGCGAGGAAAGATTAGCGAGGGGTGCTGCCGTCATGAATGCTCCTGGTTTTTCTTATGCGGCGCGCGTTTGACGCGCCGACCGGCGAGCTTACGGCAGTTTCAGGCTGGCTGCCAGGGGTGCCATCCAGGCAGGCTGGCTAGCCAGGCAACGGCATGGCGGCTAGATATTCTGCCCGCGCTGCGCCGCCGGCAGCGCCGCGCGCCCGAGCAGGCCGCGCACGCGCTGGGTATTGCGCTCGAACACCCAGTAGACGGCAAAGGCATAGGCATAGCAGCCCAGCAGGATCAGCGCGGCCAGGGCCAGGCTGGCGGCGCTGACAGGCAGGCGGGCCTTGACCAGGGCCGCGGCGATGAACAGCGCCAGCGGGAAATGCGTCAGGTAGAGCGAGTACGAAAACCCGGACGCCAACGTAGCCAGGCGCGACAAGCCAGCGTGGCCGATGCGGATGCGGGTCGATAGCACGGTCAGCAACAGCACGAAGAAGCCCAGCGCGACAGCGGCATCGGCGTACGGCTTGTGCTTGGTCAGTGCAATGGCGGCCAGGAACACCAGCAGCGCTGGCAGCACCAGCCACTTGCGCCGCGCGATTGGCGCGATCTGCGCCAGCCGCGCTTCCAGGGCTTGCGCCAGCACGCCCAGCAGCCAGAACAAGAAGCCTTCGACCAGGCCGTGGAACAGGCCCATCGTGACCAGCGCCGCCAATACGCACAGCAACACCTGCGGCGTGCGGCGCAGGTGCCAGGCGCCGTATAGCGCAGGGAACCAGAGGTAGTACCAGAATTCGTTGGCCAGGCTCCACAACGGCCCGTTGGAGCCATAGGTCTGGCAGGCAAGGGTTTGCAGGAACGCCGCGTTGCAAACCAATCCCGCGACGCCGAGGTTATGCGAGATATCGATCTGCTGGGCCGCGTTGCCCTCGGTGCCCTGGTAGAACGGCCCCCATGCCAGGTGGATCCCGGCACTGTCCCAGAACAGCCCGAGCAGCAGCGCGGGCAGCAGCACGATCCATAGCCGCGTCATGCGGTCGGCCAGATAACTGCGCCAGGACCAGTCGCCACGCGTCATCTTTCGGCGCACGGTGCCGCCTACCAGATAGCCCGAGAGCAGGAAGAACACGATCACGCATTCGTGTCCGACGCTGCATAGCGCATAGAACAACTGCAGCGCCACGCCAGCCGCGCCGCCATGCGGCCCGGTCGCCGCGTAGTCGACGATGACCAGCGCCCGGACATGGCCAAGGCAGACCAGGCCCGCGGCCAGCGCCCGGATCAGGTCCAGTACATCGTATTGCTTGCTTCGGTCCGTGCCATCCACGACCAGTCTCCCGGTGCCGGCTCGCCAGGGCTGCGGTTGGCACAAGGCGGCACGCAGCGCGGGACTCTCCTTGGCAGAGCTTAGCCGGGCGGTTACGGCGTGAAGGTGCGCCGTCCCACATAGCGCAGGCCGGGGCAAGGGAAGCGGGCGGCGCCACGCCGGCGCCGCCATCGTCGGGACTACATGGATGCCACGGTATAGAAGACGTAGTCGGCACGGTAGGGCACTTGCTGCTTGCTGCCGCGGCTGGCGACATTGCAGGCCGCGGCGGGGGCGACGCCGCCCTCGGTTTTCAGGCGCTGGATATACGTGACACCGTTCATGGCGCCGGCACCCATGGCAGGATCGGCCTTGACCAGCTGCAGCGGGATGTTGCCGCTGCCGTTGGGCGCGACCGCCACTTGCTTGCCGCCGACCTTGGAGCCGTCGGCGGCTTCCCAGGTGGGGCCGCCATAGTATTTGCCGACGATCTTGCCGGAGCGGTCGGCCAGCGTGGCCACCGGTCCCACGAAGGCCCATTCGAACTGGCCGGCCGTGTCTTTCTTCTCGCGGCATTCGTAGGTGATTTCACCGGCGCCGGTGGTGACCATCGAGACCTTGTGCCCGGCCGGGGCGCGCACCGGTTCGGGCAGGGGAGTGTTGTCCACACTGGCCTGCATGGCCGGCATGGTGCCGGCGCAGGCGGCCAGGACAAGGGCGGAGATCGCAGCAAGGGGGGCAGCAAGAGAGCGGAGGGTGCGTTGCATGATGGTTCCTCAAAGGGAAGGTTGGGGCACATCGCCCAACACCTGTACGCAGCACAATGAGCATCGGATGCAGTTGCCTCTTTTCGAATACAATGGCTCGCGTTCCTGGCGGGCCGCCCGCGTCCAGCGGCGCGTGGCCCCACTATCCGGCTTCTCCCTTGTCTGCATCCCAACTTTCCCGCACCGTGCCTGCCGCCGAGCCGGCATCGCAGCGCGCCGGCCTGGCCGTGGCTGCCGTTGGCGCCATCCTCTTTTCCGGCAAGGCGATCGTCGCCAAGCTGATGTACCGCTACCAGGTCGATGCGGTCATGGTCATCAGCCTGCGCATGCTGTTTGCCGTGCCGCTGTTCATGGCGATCGGCTGGTGGCAGTCGCGGCGCCTGCCGGCGCTGTCCTGGGCCGATCGCGGCCGCATCGTGTTCCTCGGCATCATCGGCTACTACCTGTCCAGCTTCCTCGACTTTCTCGGCCTGCAATACATCACGGCCGGGCTTGAGCGGCTGATCCTGTTCCTCACGCCGTCCTTCGTGCTGCTGGCCAGCGCGGTGCTGTTCAAGCGGCGCATCAGCTTGCGGCAGTGGCTGTCCCTGGCGCTGGCCTATATAGGCATCGTGCTGGTTTTCGCGCATGATCTCAACGTGAGCGGCGGCCAGGTGTGGCTTGGCGCCGCGCTGGTGCTCGGCAGCGCACTGACCTACGGCATTTACCTGATCGCGTCCGGCGAATTGGTGCAGCGCATTGGTTCGCTGCGGCTGGTAGCCTATGCGATGTGCGTTTCCACCGCGTGCTGCGTGGTGCAATATCTGGTGCTGCGCCGCCCGCTGGCCGAGCTGCTGCAGCCGGCCCCCGTGATGTGGCTTTCGCTGGTCAATTCTGTGTTTTGCACGGTGCTGCCGGTGTCGCTGACGATGGTGGCGGTGGCGCGCATCGGCGCGCCGATGGCTTCGCAGGCGGGTATGCTCGGACCGGTATCCACCCTGTTCCTGGGCTTCTGGCTGCTGGGCGAGCCGATCACCGGCGTGCAGCTCGCCGGCAGCGCGCTGGTGATGGGCGGGATATATTTGCTGTCGGCGCGCAAGGTGGGCAAGAGCGGGGCCGCGGGCAAGGCCCAGGCTGCTCGTCGCGGCGGCAAGGCAATGGAAATGCAGGATAACAAGCAGGCGGGTGGCCGCCTCGATGACACAAGGAGTCGATGAGATGGATCTAGGATTGCGCGGCAAGCATGCGCTGGTGTGTGGCGCCAGCAAGGGCCTCGGTTTTGCCTGCGCCGACGCGCTGGCCGCCGAAGGCGTGGATGTGGTGATCGTGGCGCGCGGCGCCGAGGCGCTGGAAAAAGCCGCGGCGGACCTGCGCGCGCGCCACGGCCGGCGCGTGATGGCGGTCGCCACCGACATCACGACTCCGGCGGGGCGAAAGCTGGCGCTGGAAGCCGTCGCCAAGCTGGGCGACCTGGACATCCTGGTCAACAATGCCGGCGGCCCGCCTCCGGGCAATTTCCGCGACTGGGACCGCGACACCTGGCTGGCCGCGATCGACGCCAACATGCTGACCCCGATCGAGCTGATCAAGGCCACGGTGGACGGCATGATCGCGCGCAAATGGGGCCGCATCGTCAACATCACCAGCGGCGCCGTGAAGGCGCCGATCGATGTGCTCGGCCTGTCCAACGGCGCGCGCTCGGGCCTGACCGGCTTTGTCGCCGGCCTGGCGCGCGAAGTGGCGCAGCACGGCGTGACCGTGAACAACCTGCTGCCCGGCCCGTTCAATACGGATCGCCTCTACAAGACCATGGAGGGCGGCGCCAGGCAGGCCGGCCTGTCGATCGAGGAAGTCTCCAAGCGCCGCGCCGCGCAGAACCCGAGCCGCCGCTTTGGCGAGCCGGCCGAGTTTGGCGCCACCTGCGCTTTCCTGTGCAGCCGCCACGCCGCGTACATGACCGGGCAGAATGTGCTCCTCGACGGCGGTGCCTACCCCGGTACGTTCTAAGCGACTGCCGTGGGCGTTTTCCGGCCGGGCCATGCCAGCCCGGCTTTTCCCTGACTGGCCAGGATGATGCCGATGACTCCCCCGCGTATTGCGCTGATTGCGCACGACCACAAGAAAGATGACATCGTGGCTTTTGCTGGCCGCCATCGCGATTTCCTGTCACGTTGCGAACTGCTCGCCACCGGTACCACGGGTGGCCGCCTGAGCGACGAAATCGGCCTGACGGTGACACGCATGCTCTCCGGCCCCTGGGGCGGCGACCTGCAGATCGGCGCGCAACTGGCCGAAGGCCGCGTGGGCGTGGTGATTTTCCTGCGCGACCCCATGACGCCGCAACCGCACGAACCCGATATCAATGCCCTGGTGCGCGCCTGCGACGTGCACAACGTGCCCTGTGCCACCAACGTGGCCACCGCGGATCTGCTGATCGCGGAACTGCGGCGGATGTACCCGGAGTCAGCCGAGTCGGCCTGATGTACTTCGGCATCAACGCTTACCAATGCTTACCAACGCGTACCAACACGCACCAACACGCACCAACACGCACCAACACGCAGCAACTGGAAAAGGAGCGAGACATGAGCAAGGCCATCCGCATTTTCGAGACCGGCGGCCCGGAGGTGATGCAGTGGGTTGACGTCGAGGTGGGGGATCCCGGCCCCGGCGAGGTGCGTGTGCGGCACGAGGCGGTCGGCCTCAACTACATCGATGTGTATTTCCGTACCGGGCTGTACAAGCAGCCGCTGCCGGGTGGCCTCGGCATGGAAGGCGCCGGCGTGGTGGAGGCGGTTGGCGCCGGCGTGGGGCACCTGAGCGTGGGCGACCGTGTTGCTTATGCCGGCCGTCCCACGGGCGCCTATGCGCAGGTGCGGGTCATGCTGGCCGATATCGTGGTGCGCCTGCCGGACGCCATCTCGTTCGAGCAGGGCGCGGCGATGATGTTGCAGGGCCTGACCACGCAGTACCTGCTGCGCGACAGCTACCGCGTCCAGGCAGGCGACACCGTGCTGCTGCACGCCGCCGCGGGCGGCGTTGGCCTGATTGCCAGCCAGTGGCTCAAGGCACTGGGCGCGACCGTGATCGGCACCGCCGGCAGCGATGAAAAAGCCGCGCTGGCGCGCGCGCATGGGTGCGACCACACCATCGTCTACACGCGTGAATCCTTCGTCGACAAGGTCAAGGAGATTACCGGCGGCAAGGGCGTCGCCGCGGTCTACGACTCGGTCGGCAAGGACACCTTCAACGGCTCGCTGGATTGCCTGAAGCCGCGCGGCACCATGGTGGTGTTTGGCAATGCATCCGGCCCGGTGCCGCCGTTCGATCTGTCCGTGCTGGGCAACAAGGGCTCGCTGCGCATCACGCGGCCAACGCTGATGACCTATGTGGTGCATCGCGAACTGCTGGAGCCGATGGCTGCCGAGCTATTCGAGATGGTGACCAGTGGCCGGGTGAAGATCGAAGTCCGCCAACGCTACGCGCTGGCGGATGTGGCGCAGGCGCATCGCGACCTGGAAGGCCGCAAGACCACCGGCACGACTGTCCTGCTGCCCTGAAGCGCAAGCCTGGTGCGAGCCGCTGGGCCCGTTAGCGCGCTCGCACCGTCTGGGCGCCGGCACGCGCCTCGGCCTGCCGCAACACGTGCGCGGGCAGGCGCCTGAGGATGAAGTGCACCGCCAGCGGGATCAGCACCACATCGTCCATCAGGCCCAGGCCAGGGATGAAGTCGGGGATCAGGTCAATGGGCGAAATGGCGTACAGCACCAGGCCCAGCGCGGCCGGCTTCAACCAGCGCGGGGCGTCGGGATGGCGCAGCGCGTACCACAGCAGGCGGCCGTCGCGGCGCACCAGGGTCCACAGTGCCGAAAATCGTTTCCACATGAGAGGTCTCCTTCACTTTCCACAAGCGCCAAGCGGCATGGCCGATTGCGCCACTTGCAGATAGCTTGGGCCAATCCTCGGCGCTTCAAGTTCCGCGGGGCGTTCAGGTGGGGGAGAGGTGACCCGAAGGACATCCAGTGACGAACATCCAGTGACGGGCGTGCAGGGCAGGTGGCGGGGCGCGGGAAGCACCACGCCACCGTGCCGGCAGCGCTGCGAGCGCAGGCTGCCGGCAACCGCTAAACCGGCGCTGGCGATCAGCCCGGGATCTTGCCTTCCACGCCTTCGACGTAGAACTTGACGCCGTGCAGGAAGCCGTCGTCGGCTACCTGGTCCTTGGCCAGTTGTTCCTTGCCGGTGTTGTCCTTGATCGGACCCTTCCAGATCGGAGCCGAGCCGTCGGCGATGCCCTTCTTGCGCTCTTCCACCAGCGCCTTGACGTCATCCGGCACCACGGCGTTAAAGCCCTTCAGGTCGATCATGCCTTCCTTGACGCCCCACCACGTGGTGCCGTTCTTCCACTGGTTAGCCAGCACGTCGCCGACCACCTTGTTGTAGTACACGCCCCACGAGATCACCGAGGCGGCCAGGTGGGCCTTCTCGCCGAACTTGCTCATGTCGCTGTCCCAGCCGAATGCGTACACGCCCTTTTCCTGCGCGGTCTGCACCACGGCGGCGGAGTCGGTGTTCTGCATCAGCATGTCAACACCCTGGCCGATCAGCGTGGTGGCGGCTTCACGCTCCTTGCCCGGATCGAACCACTTGTTCACCCACACCACCTTGACGGTGGCCTTGGGGTTGACGCTGCGCGCGCCGATGGTGAACGAGTCGATGTTGCGGATCACCTCGGGGATGGGCACCGATGCCACCACGCCCATCTTGCCGGTCTTGCTCATCTTGCCGGCGACGACACCAGCCAGGTAAGCGCCTTCATAGGTGCGCACGTCGTACTGGGCCAGGTTGTCGGCGGTCTTGAAGCCGGTGGCGTGCTCGAACTTCACGTCCGGGAATTCCTTGGCGACCTTGAGCATCGATTCCATGTAACCGAAGCTGGTGCCGAAGATGACCTTGTTGCCTTGCGCGGCGAGATCGCGGAACACGCGTTCTGCATCGGCGGCCGATTCGGGCACGTTCTCGACGAAGGACGTCTTCACCTTGTCGCCGTATTTTTCTTCCACGGCCTTGCGCCCGGCATCATGGGCGTAGGTCCAGCCTGCATCGCCGACCGGGCCGATGTAGACGAAGGCGACCTTGAGCGGTTCGGCCTTTTGCTCGGCGGCGGGAGCGGAGGCCGGAGCCGCGCTTTCCGCCGGCTTTTCGGCTTCTTTCTTGCCGCAGCCCGCGAGAGCCAGCACGGCGGTGGCAGCCAGGGCGGCAAGGGTTTTCCTGCGCGTGACGATCATGATTTCTCCTTGTTATGACCGGGGTACTGAGTACCGATGTTTTGATTAAGGTTGCAACTGTGGCTCTGAACAACGAGGGCTTTAAGCCTGAAGTCTCTGACGGACTTTATAAAAGCAAAACAAAAACAGAAAACACGGCGCAGCGCCGGGAGAGGCGCGGCGGCGGGATCGGTCAGGCGGCACCAGGGCGGAACGGCTTGCCCAGCGAGGCCGGCATGTTCAGGCGGATCCACGCCGGGTTGCGCGAGATCAGCGCCAGCACGACGATGGTCGCGGCATAGGGCAGCATCGACAGGATCTGCGACGGCACCGAGACACCAATGCCCTGCAGGTAGAACTGCAGGATGGTGACGCCGCCGAACAGCCAGGCGCCCGCCCAGACGCGGCCCGGGCGCCAGGTGGCGAAGGTGGTCAGCGCCAGCGCGATCCAGCCACGGCCGGCCACCAGGTTTTCCACCCACATCGGCGTGTACACCAGCGACAGGTAGGCGCCGGCCAGCCCGCAGCAGGCGCCGCCGAACAGCAGCGCGCCAAAGCGGATCAGGCGCACCGGATAGCCCAGCGCATGCGCGGATTCCGGCGATTCGCCGATCGCGCGCAGTGTCAGCCCGGCGCGCGTGCGAAACAGGAACCACATGATGGCGCAGCACAGGAACAGGCTGAAATACACCATCCAGTGCTGCTGGAAGAAGGCCGGCCCGAAGAACGGAATATCGGCCAGCCAGGGAATCGACTTGGCCTGCGACGGCATGGCAAAGCCGACAAAGCGCTGGCCCATGAATGCCGACAGCCCGGTGCCGAAGATCGACAGCGCCAGGCCGGTGGCGACCTGGTTGGTGGCCAGCACCAGCGCCAGCCATGAGAACAGCGTGGCCATCAGCATGCCGGCCAGCGCACCGGCGGCAAAACCGATCAGCGGCGACTGGGTCTGGTAGCCGACCATGAAGCCGAACGCGGCGGCGACCAGCATCATGCCTTCGGCACCCAGGTTGAGCACGCCGGCGCGTTCGTTGATGAGCAAGCCAAGCGCCGCCAGCAGCAACGGCGTGCCGGCGTTGATCGCGGTGGCGATAAGAGGGGCGAGTTGTTCCATGTCTTGGGGGTTCCGCTCAGGCGGCCTTGGCGCGCCAGCGCAGGCGGTTGTCGATCAGCGTATCGCTGGCCAGCAGGAAGAACAGCAGCATGCCCTGGAACACCGAGCCCAGCGCAGAAGGCAGGCCCAGGCGCGACTGAGCCATTTCGCCGCCGATATAGAACAGCGACATGACGATGCCGCCGAACACGGTGCCCACCGGATGCAGGCGGCCCACGAAGGCCACGATGATCGCGGTGAAGCCGTAGCCGGGGGAGATCGAGGGCAGCAACTGGCCGATCGGGCCCGTGACTTCGAACGCGCCCGCCAGGCCGGCGGTGCCCCCGGAGATCATCAGCGCGCTCCACAGCGAACGGCGCGCCGAGAAGCCGGCATAGCGTGCCGCCGCCGGGGCGGTGCCGCCCACCTGCAGGCGGTAGCCCGCAAAGCTGCGGAAGATGAAGACGGTCATCAGCACCACCAGCACCAGCATCACCACAAAGCCCGCATGCAGGCGCGAGCCCGACATCAGGTTGGGCAGCAGGAACTCGGAGGAGAATACCTTGGACTGCGGGAAGTTCATGCCGTTGGGATCCTTCAGCGGCCCGTTGACCACATACAGCATCAACTGCTGCGCGATATAGGTCAGCATCAGCGACACCAGGATCTCGTTGGCGTTGAACTTGTCCTTGAGCGCGGCGGTGAGCGACGCCCAGAACATGCCGCCGACCACGCCGGCCAGCGAGGCCAGCACCAGCACCACGGTGCCGTTCACGCCATTGCCAGGCACATCGAAGTACAACACGGTGGCGCCGGCGAAGATGCCGCCGACAATGAGCTGGCCATCCGCGCCGATGTTCCAGATATTGGCGCGATAGCACACCGAAAGCCCGAGCGCGCACAGTACCAGCGGCACGGTCTTGAGCAGCACCTCGCCGATGGCGCGGCGGTCCTTGAGCGGGTCGACCAGGAACACCTTGAGCGCGGCCACCGGATCCTTGCCGAGCAGCAGGAACAGCAGCGCGCCGAAGGCCAGCGTCAAGGCCAGCGCGATGAAGGGCGAGGCATAGGCCATGCGGCGCGAGGGCAGCCCGCGCGGTGCCAGCGACAGCGGTGAGCGAAGGAAGAAATCAGCCATGGTGCACGGCCTCCTCTTGTTCGCGCCGGCCGCCTGGCCCACCTTCCCAAAGACCGCTCATCCACAGGCCCACCTGCTCTCGGGTGGCGTCCTGGGTCGGAATCGACGGCGACAACCGGCCCTTGGCGATCACGTGCAGGCGATCGCAGATGGCGAACAGTTCGTCCAGTTCTTCCGACACCACCAGCAACGCGCAGCCGGTGGCCTTGAGCGCCAGCAGCTCGTTGTGGATCTGCGCCGCGGCGCCCACATCCACGCCCCAGGTCGGCTGGGCCACGATCAGTACCTTCGGGCCGCTTTCGATCTCGCGGCCGACGATGAATTTCTGCAGGTTGCCGCCCGACAGGCTCTTGGCCAGCGCGTCGGGCCCGCTGGCCTTCACGCGGAAGCGGCCGATCACGGCCTGCGCGAGGCCGGCGGCGGCCCTGGGCGAAATCATGCCGCGCTGCACATAGGGCGCGGACTGGTGCGAAAGCAGGATATTCGCGGCCAGGCTCATGCCCGGCACGGCGCCACGGCCGAGGCGTTCCTCGGGCACGAAGGCCAGCCCGGCACGGCGCCGCTGGCGCGCGTCCAGCTTGCCCACCGGTTTGTTGTCCAGCGTGATGGCATCGCGTGCGGCGCGCACATCCTCGCCCGACAGCGCCGCCAGCAATTCCTGCTGGCCGTTGCCGGACACGCCGGCAATGCCAACGATCTCGCCGGCGCGCAGGTCCAGCGAGATGCCGGCAAGTTCCGTCGCGAACGCATGCGAGCGCGGCAGCGAGAGTTCGCGCACCGCCAGCCGGCAGGCGCCGGGCTCGGTCTGCACGCGCGCCTCGCGCGGCGGCTCGCCGCCGATCATCAGGCGCGACAGCGAGGCCGCGCTTTCCTGGCGCGGATCGCACACGCCGGTGACACGGCCCATGCGCATCACGGTGGCGCTATGGCAAAGCTCGCGGATCTCGTCGAGCTTGTGGCTGATGTAGAGGATGCTGGTGCCTTCCGCCGCGAGCTGGCGCAGCGTGATGAAGAGGGTTTGCACCGCTTGCGGCGTCAGCACGGAAGTCGGCTCGTCCAGGATCAGCAGCTGCGGCTTGGCCAGCAGGGCCCGCACGATTTCCACGCGCTGGCGCTCGCCGACCGACAAGGTGTGCACATGGCGGTTCGGCTCCAGCGGCAGGCCATAGCGCTGGGCGGTCTCGCGGATCTGGTCGGCCAGCTGCTTCATATTGGTGCCCGCATGCGGGCTGCCGGCTGCCGTCTTGCTGCTCCGGGGCAGGCCAAGGGCGATGTTCTCGGTCACTGTCAGCGTATCGAACAGCGAAAAGTGCTGGAACACCATCGCGATGCCCAGGTTTCGTGCATCGTGCGGGTTGTGGATCGCGGCGCGCGCACCGTTGAAGTGCATGTCGCCGGCGTCCGGCTTGACCGCGCCGAAGATGATTTTCATCAGGGTGGACTTGCCGGCGCCGTTCTCGCCGAGCACGGCGTGGATTTCGCCGGGGGCGACAACGAGGGACACGTCGTCGTTGGCGGTCACGCCGGGGTAGCGCTTGCTGATATGGGCAAGCGCCAGCCTTGGGGTTGTGCTTAAGGTCACTGAGGCGGCTCGAGTTGTTATGGCAGCAACGTGGATCAATGTTCGTTATGTATCGGGCAGCACCGGCGGCAGTGCGTGGGGCAGGATCGCCGTTACGCATTGCAGCAACCATCACTGGGTGGTGATGCCGTTTATTAACCGTGGATTATATAAGTGTGTGGGGTTCGGACGACCTGATCAGGCCAGTTTTCTCGGCCCCACAACGGATACAAGCAGGTTGCAAGTCGCATGCCGGGCATGTTGGGCGGGTGCGTGGGAGGCCGGGCCGCCGAGGGCGGCCAGCATGGCCGGTTGGCGCGAAACTGGCGTGCAGTTTGCGAAAAGCGTGGGGAGTAGCGCAGGGAGAGGACGGGGGCCGGGGCCGGGCGCCCCGGCCAATGCCGGAACGGGAGCGGCGCGATGCCGCCCCCGATGGGTCACAGCGTGTCAGGCGCCGTTGCTGACCGCGATCTGGTTGAAGCGGCCTTCGCGGAAATCGGCCAGGGTCTGGTAGATCTCCTCCTGGGTGTTCATCACGAACGGCCCATATTGGGCGATCGGCTCGCCCAGCGGCTTGCCCGCGATCAGCAGGAAGCGTGCATCCGCCGTGGCCGTCACGGTGACCCCGTCAGCGCCGGCGGCGTTGTCCAGCACGCCCATGCGCTGCGCTTCCAGCACCGCGGCGTTGCTGCCCGCGCCGACCGCGATCTCGCCGCGATAGGTGTACAGGAAGGCGTTATGCCCTTGCGGCAGCGCTTGCGAGAAGCTCTGCCCCGCCGGCAGCGAGACGTCCAGGTAGAGCGGCTCCGTGACCGGGCGCGTGACCGCGCCAGCCACCCCGTGCGAGGCGCCCGCCAGCACGCGCACCGTGGCGCCGCCCGGCAGCGCGACCGTGGGCACGGCGGCGGCCGGCAGGTCGCGGTACCAGGGCGCCGTCATCTTGTCCGCGGCGGGCAGGTTCAGCCACAGCTGGAAGCCTTCCATGCGGCCGTCTTCCTGCTCGGGCATCTCCGAGTGCACCACGCCGGCGCCGGCCACCATCCACTGGGCACCACCATTTTCCAGCAGGCCCTCGTTGCCGGCGCTGTCGCGATGGCGCATGCGGCCGGCCAGCATATAGGTGATGGTCTCGAAGCCGCGGTGCGGGTGGTCGGGGAAACCGCCGATATAGTCGTCGCGGCTATCGGTCCCAAACGCGTCCAGCATCAGGAACGGGTCCAGGCGGCGCTGCAGGTTCTGCGTGAGCACGCGGGTGAGCTTGACGCCGGCGCCGTCCGAGGTGGCGATGCCGCGCACCACGCGGTCGACCGCGCGCGAGCGCTGCACGGTTTCCGTGGCGGTGGCCGGCACGGTGGGGGCGGTAGGGGTGGCAGTGCGTTGTTCCATGATCGATCTCCTGTTGGCTGGGGATGGCGGCAATGGCGCGCGGCCCCAAAGGCTACCCCCGTAATTTAAGGGTTTGGGCCAGAACCGGTAGAGGCCATCCGGGCAAAAGATTGTTCTGCCCATGGTACGGCCGATCCCTTGTGATGCTTCAATTCTGGAACAACGCGAGTGGCGCCGGGATGCCAGGCGAAGCCTGATAAATACGGCCAGAAAGTGGTGCGAAAGCGCCGAGATGGCGTAATGATGACAAGATCGCTGTAGTTGGGTATAATAGCGCTCTCGTTGTCATCCGATGCTGCGTAATCAAGTCGGGCTGGCAGGGTCCGGGCAGGCGTTTTTGCGTGCCGCCCCAACCCCTTGCCTGCCCAAGCGTGGCACCGGCCGATTGATCCGGCGGCGCGTCGGAACCACCAAATTTGCGCTGCCACTGGCCTCCCGTTCCTGCATCTCGCAGCGGGTTGCGCCGCTCCCGGGACTCCCGCCCTTACCGGCACGGTGTCCTTTCAATTGGGTTTTCCGCTCTCCAGCGTGAAGCCCGGCGCCCGTCCACCGGCTCATCTGCCGGTCATGGCGGGCAAGGCAATCTAGTCAGGGCCGGCGGGCCCCCATTTGCACCCGCCTGAGCCCACTTTGTTCGTCCGTCAATCCGGATGTGGTTTCTCGTGCCCACATCTGGCATGCGGACAGAGGGGAATATGTCCAAGCAATCCGTACAGGCGCTGGCCTGGGGATGTCTCACGCTCGCTGCGCTGGCCGCTCTGGTCACCTGGATCGGCGTGGATGTCATCCTGCAATATCGGGACCGCCTGTGGTACGACGTTGCCGACCACCTGCGTCTGGTGGCGTGGTCGATGGGGCTGGCGCTGGTCACCGGCATCCCGGCTGGCATCGGCCTGAGCCGTCCATGCATGCGCCGCTGGGCCGACCGCCTGATGCAGGTCTTCAATATCGGCAACACCGTGCCGTCGCTGGCGGTGCTGGCGCTGGCCCTGGCCGTGCTCGGCATTGGCGAGCGGCCCGCCATCCTGGCGCTGTGGCTGGCCTCGCTGCTGCCGATCGTGCGCAATACCTGCGAGGGCCTGCTCGGCGTTTCCCCGGCACTGACCGAGGCCGCGCGCGGCCTTGGCATGACCGCCATGCAGCGCCTGTTCCGGGTCGAGCTGCCCAACGCGCTGCCGGTGATCCTGGCGGGCGTGCGCATCAGCCTGGTGATCAATGTCGGCACGGTGCCGCTGTCCTTCCTGATCGGCGCCAACAGCCTGGGCGAATTGATTTTCCCCGGCATCTACCTGAACAACCAGCCCCTGCTGCTGCTGGGCGCTGCGGCCACCGCGCTGCTGGCACTCGCCCTCGATGGCCTGTTTGCCGCCGCCGGTTATTGCTACCTGCGCCGCCGCGGGCTGGCGCGCTAAGGCGCGCAGGGGCGCACCGAACATGAAGGAGAAACCGATGCATTTCATCACAAGCGCGCTGGCCCGCGCGGGCCGCGCGGCCCGTGGCCAGGCACGCCTGCTGGCGAGTGTCGCCGTGCTTGCCGCCGTGGCAGCCATGGCGCTGCCGGCGCACGCCGACACCGTTCGCGTAGGCGGCAAGAACTTTACCGAGCAGCTGATCCTGTCGTCGATGACCACGCAGTACCTGCAGGCCAAAGGCTTCACCACCGAGCTCACCGCCGGCCTGGGCAGCACGCTGATGCGCCAGGCCATGGAAAGCGGCCAGCTCGACGTGGTGTGGGACTACACCGGCACGGCGCTGATCGTGTTCAACAAGGTTGAGGAAAAGCTCGGCGCCGGCGAGAGCTACGAACGCGTCAAGACGCTCGACGCCGCGCGCGGCCTGATATGGCTCGACGCCTCCGGCATCAACAACACCTATGCGCTGGCGATGCCGCGAAAGCGTGCCGAAGCCGCTGGCGTGACCACGTTGTCGGCCTTTGCCGAAACGATGCGCGCCGCCGGCGAGGGCACCGCCCATCCGTTCGCGGTCGACATGGAGTTCGCCGCGCGCCCCGACGGGCTGGAGCCGCTCAAGGGGCTCTACAAGCTGCCGTTCTCGCGCCGCGACGTGATCCAGCTCGATCCCGGGCTGGTCTACACCGCGCTGAAGAACGACCAGGTCGAACTGGGTCTCGTCTACACCACCGATGGCCGTGTCAAGGGCTTCGACCTGGTGCTGCTGGAAGACGACCAGCACTTCTTCCCCGCCTATAACGCGGTGCCCGTGGTGCGCAAGGCAACGCTGGACGCGCATCCCGAGCTCGCGGGCCTGCTCAACGCGCTGGCGGCCCAGCTCGACAACGCGGCCATGACCGAGATGAACTACCAGGTCGATATCGACCAGCAGCCGGTCGACAAGGTGGCGCAGGAATTCCTGCGTGGCCACGGCCTGATCTGAAGAGGGCCGCATGGACTTGCTGACTTACCTCCAACACAGCTGGCCGACGCTGCTCAAGCTCACCGGCCAGCACCTGGCGCTGGTGGGGTCCGCGGTGGGCCTGGCGATCGTCGTCGGCGTGCCGCTGGGCATCCTGTGCGCGCGCTTCCGCTTTCTCGCCACGCCGCTGCTGACGCTGGCCACCATCGTGCTGACCTTGCCCTCGATCGCGCTGTTCGGGCTGATGATCCCGATCTTCGCGCGTTTCGGCCACGCGCTGGGCTACGTGCCGGCGGTGACCGCGGTGTTCCTGTATTCGCTGCTGCCGATCATGCGCAATACCTGCGTGGCGCTCGCCAATGTCGACGACGGCATCCAGGAAGCCGGGCGCGGCATTGGCATGACCACCTGGCAGCGCATGCGGCTGGTGGACCTGCCGCTAGCCGTGCCGGTCATCCTCGGCGGCGTGCGTACCGCCGTGGTGATGAACATCGGCGTGGCCACCATTGCCGCCATCATTGGCGCGGGTGGCCTCGGGGTGCTGATCCTGCAAGCGATCAGCCAGAGCAACATGAGCAAGCTGGCGATCGGCGCGGTGCTGGTCAGCGTGCTCGCCATCGTGGCCGATGCCTGCCTGCAGTGGTTGCAGCGGGCGCTGACACCGAAAGGAATTCGCTGAACATGATCGAACTCGACCAACTCACCAAGACCTTCAAGCAGAAAGATGGCGCCGAAGTGCGCGCCGTCGACGCCGTATCGCTCACTGTGCCCAAGGGCGAGATCTGCGTCTTCCTCGGCCCCTCGGGCTGCGGCAAGACCACCACGCTCAAGATGATCAACCGCCTGATTCAGCCCAGCTCCGGCCGCGTGCTGATCGACGGTGAGGACACCTCCCGCGTGGACGAAGTCACGCTGCGCCGCAAGATCGGCTACGTGATCCAGCAGATCGGCCTGTTCCCCAACATGACCATCGAGGAGAACATCATGGTGGTGCCGCGGCTGCTGGGCTGGGACAAGAAGCGCAGCCGCGAGCGCGCGCGCGAGCTGATGTCGATGGTGCAGCTCGACCCCGGCAAGATGCTCACGCGCTATCCGCGCGAGCTCTCGGGCGGGCAGCAGCAGCGCATCGGCGTGATCCGCGCGCTGGCGGCGGATGCGCCCGTGCTGCTGATGGACGAGCCGTTCGGCGCGGTGGACCCGATCAACCGCGAGAGCATCCAGAACGAGTTCTTCCTGATGCAGCGCCAGCTCGGCAAGACCGTGATCATGGTCTCGCACGACATCGACGAGGCCATCAAGCTGGGCGACCGCGTGGCCGTGTTCCGCGGCGGCAAGCTGGTGCAGTTCGACCATCCGGACGCACTGCTGGCGCGTCCGGCCGACGATTTCGTGCAAGCGTTCATCGGTCACGACAACACGCTCAAGCGCCTGCTGCTGGTGCGCGCCGGCGATGCCGCCACCATGGCGCAGACCTGCAGCCCCGGCATGCCGCTGGCGCAGGCGTTCGCCATCATGGACGAGGCCGACGTGCGCCACCTGCCGGTGGTGGATGATGCGCAGCGCGCGTTGGGCTACGTCACGCGGCGCGATGCGCGTGCGGGGCAGGGCATGTGCGCGGATGCGATGCGGCCGTTCATGGCGACCGCCGCGTTCGACGAGCACCTGCGCATCGTGCTCTCGCGCATGTACCAGCACAACACCAGCTGGCTGCCGGTGGTCGATGCCGATGGCGTCTACCTGGGCGAAGTCACGCAGGAGTCGATCGCCGACTATCTCAGCTCGGGCCGCTCGCGCGGGAATGCGCCGGTGATCCAGCCGCCGCAGGCGCCGGCTGCCATCGAGCGCATTGCTGCGTAATGCTCAGCTAGCGCGATAGAAAAAGGGCCGGAATCTCCGGCCCTTTTCCATGGGTGCGCGCGGGGTCAGTCGCGGGCCAGTTGCCCGTCGGTGAGGCGCCACACGTTCAGCGGGTTGCCATCCTGCAGCGCGGGCGGCAGCAGTTCCGCCGGCACGTTCTGGTAGCACACCGGGCGCAGGAAGCGCTCAATGGCCGATGCGCCCACCGAGGTGGCGCGCGTGTCGGACGTAGCCGGGAACGGCCCGCCGTGCACCATGGCGTACGACACTTCCACGCCCGTCGGATAGCCGTTGAACAGCACGCGCCCGGCCTTGCGCTCGAGCACGGTCAGCAGGCTGCCGGCTTCGGCACGATCCCCCGCATCCGCTTGCACGGTGGCGGTCAGCTGGCCTTCCAGGCGGCGCGCCACCGCCAGCATCTCCTCGTGGTCGCGGCATACGACCAGCACCGAGGATGGGCCAAACACTTCGGCTTCCATGCGGTGGTCCGCCAGAAAACGCTCCGCCGTGGTTTCGAACAGCGCGGGGCGGGCCTGGTTGGGGCCGCTGGCGGCCTGGCCGCTGCCGATGCGGCGCAGCCCTTCGATATCGCTGAGCTGGGCCACGCCGTTGTCGTAAGCCTGGCTGATTCCGGGCGTCAGCATGGTCGCCGCCGCCTTTTCCGCCAGCGCCGCAACCGCGCCCTGGCGGAACACGTCCAGCGCCGGGCTTTCCACCGCCAGCAGCAGGCCCGGGTTGGTGCAGAACTGGCCCACGCCCATCACCAGAGAATCCACCAGATTGCGCGCGATCTCCGCGCCGCGCGCGGCGAGAGCTGCCGGCAGCAGAAACACGGGGTTGATGCTGCTCATTTCCGCATAGACGGGGATCGGCTGGGGACGGTTGTTGGCCGTTTGCACCAGCGCCAGGCCGCCGCTGCGCGAGCCGGTGAAGCCCACGGCCTGAATCGACGGATGCGCGACCAGGGCCGTACCCACGGCAACGCCCGCGCCCACCAGCAGCGAGAACACGCCTTCGGGCAGGCCGGCATCGGCCACGGCTTTCTGGATCACGCGCCCGACCAGCTCGGAGGTGCCGAGGTGGGCCGAGTGCGCCTTGACGACGACCGGGCATCCGGCCGCCAGCGCGGATGCGGTATCGCCGCCCGCTACCGAAAACGCGAGCGGGAAATTGCTGGCGCCGAACACCGCCACCGGGCCGACCGCGATCTTCTGCAAGCGCAGGTCGGGGCGCGGCGGCGTGCGCTCCGGCAGGGCGGAGTCGAGCGTGGCGGATTGCCAGCGGCCATCGCGCAGCACGCTGGCGAACAGGCGCAGCTGGCCGGCGGTGCGGGCACGCTCGCCCTGCAGACGTGCAACAGGCAATGCGCTCTCCGCGTGGGCGCGCTCGATCAGCGTATCGCCCAGGGCTTCCAGGCCGCTGGCGATCGACTCCAGGAACCTGGCGCGGGTTTCCGGCGAGGTGTTGCGGTAGGTGTCGAACGCGGCTTCGGCCAGTGCGCAGGCACGCTCAGCCTCGGCGGCGCCGCCGCCATGGAATTCCGGTGCCAGGACTTCACCCGTGGCCGGGTTGGTGGCATGGAGAATCTTGGTGGTGCCGCGCACTGCGCTGGCGCCGATCAGCATTTCGCCGGTAATGGTCATTCGCGTTTCCTGCTATTCAACTGCAATCAAGTGGGAGCGTGCCGTAGCTTGCGCTTGAGGCGGCGTGGATGTGGCCCTGGGCTAACACGCGGGGCGCGTCAATGGGGATACAGCACCGCCGCGTTTTATTGTAAGACATCCTACAACAAGCGACGCTCGCCGGGCAAGCAGGAAATCCCGGTTCCCGCCGGGATGCGCCAGCCGCCAGGCCCTAGCCGGCTTCCACCGCCGCCGACGCCTTGCGCAGGCGTTCGCGGCTGTTGGTCAGGTGCATGCGCATGGCGGCCTTGGCGCCTTCGGGGTCGCGCCGCTCGATGGCGTCAAAGATGTTCTCGTGCTCGATATTGACGCGCTCGAGGTACTGTTCGCGCTCCTGCGCGCTGACATGCAGCCGGCTGCGCGGGATCACCATGGTGCCGAGGTGGCCCATGATGTCCGTGAAGTAGCGGTTGCCGGTGGCGCGCGCGATCAGCAGGTGGAACTCGAAATCGGCACTGACGGAATCCTCGCCGCCCGCCGCCGTGCGCTTGAGCTCGTCGAGCGCGCCACGCATTGCCGTCAGTTGCTCATCGCTGCGCCGCGATGCTGCCAGGCTGGCTGCCTCGGCTTCCAGGCTGACGCGGAATTCCAGCATGGCCAGCACGTCCATGGCAGTGCCCATGGTGGCGGGATCGATGCGAAAGGGCGAGCCGTTCTCGGCGCTGCGCGCCAGCACGAAGGTGCCGATGCCGTGGCGGGTTTCCACCAGCCCGCTAGCCTGCAGCCGCGACAGCGCTTCACGCACCACGGTGCGGCTGACGCCGAGCGCGGCCATGATCTCGGACTCGGTCGGCAGCTTGTCGCCCGGCTTGAGCTGGCCTTGCTGGATGCGCTCGCTCAGGTTGCTCACCGCCTCTTCGGCAAGCGTACGGCCGCGGCGCCGCAGCGGGGGAGTGGAGGCAAACATCGGGTTTGACATGGTGATGGGCTGGGACTTGACCGGATCGCAATGGCCTCATTATACTGCGTCGTAAGTTATATGACGACCGATAACAGGTGTCTCCCGTCGCATTGGCTATAGCAGCCGCTTTGGGACCTGGCAAGCACCGCACACAAGGATCCGGCAGCAGCCGGCGCATCCAACCCGAGACAACCCGCAAGGGCCGGCCGCCAACGCGGCGAGCCGCTCTTCCCGCTGGAGTTCAACATGACCCAATCATCCCTTTGCGCCGCGCCCATGGCAGGCACGCCCGTGATCACCGAGCTGACGGTCGTGCCGGTGGCCGGCCACGACAGCATGCTGATGAACCTGTCCGGCGCGCACGGTCCGTTCTTCACCCGCAATATCGTCATCCTGAAAGACAGCGCGGGCAATACGGGCGTCGGCGAGGTGCCGGGCGGCGAAGCGATCCGCCAGACGCTGGAGGATGCGCGCGAACTCCTCGCCGGCCAGTCGATCGGCAACCACCAGGCGCTGCTCAATCGCGTGCGCACCGCTTTTGCCAGCCGCGACGCGGGCGGGCGTGGCCTGCAGACCTTCGACCTGCGCATCGCCATCCATGCGGTCACCGCGCTCGAGGCCGCGCTGCTCGACCTGCTGGGCAAGCATCTGGGCGTGCCGGTGGCCGCGCTGTTGGGCGAAGGCCAGCAGCGCGATGCCGTGGAGATGCTGGGCTACCTGTTCTATATCGGGGACCGCAACCGCACCACGCTCGCCTATCGCAGCGAACCCGAAGCGGACAACGACTGGTTCCGCCTGCGCAATGAAGCCGCGATGAATGCCGAGGGCGTGGTACGGCTGGCGCAGGCTGCCTATGAGCGCTATGGCTTCAACGATTTCAAGCTCAAGGGCGGCGTGCTGCGCGGCGACGAAGAGATGGAAGCCATCCTGGCGCTCGCCGAGCGCTTCCCCAAGGCGCGCATCACGCTGGACCCCAACGGCGCATGGTCGCTGGCCGAAGCCGTGCGCCTGTGCCGCGACAAGCATGGCGTGCTGGCCTATGCCGAAGATCCTTGCGGCGCGGAGGAGGGCTACTCGGGCCGCGAGGTCATGGCCGAGTTCCGTACCGCCACCGGCCTGCCCACCGCCACCAACATGGTCGCGACCGACTGGCGCCAGATGGGCCACGCGGTGCGCCTGCAATCGGTGGACATCCCGCTGGCCGATCCGCATTTCTGGACCATGCAGGGCTCGGTGCGGGTGGCGCAGATGTGCGCCGAATGGGGCCTGACCTGGGGCTCGCACTCGAACAATCACTTCGATATTTCGCTGGCGATGTTCACCCACGTGGCCGCCGCCGCGCCGGGCCGCGTCACCGCGATCGACACCCACTGGATCTGGCAGGACGGCGAGCGCCTGACCAAGGCGCCGCTGAAGATCGAGAACGGCAAGGTGGCCGTGCCGACGGAGCCGGGCCTGGGCGTGGAGCTCGATATGGCGCAACTCGCGCTCGCGCACGAACGCTACAAGAGCATGGGGCTGGGTGCGCGCGACGACGCCGTGGCCATGCAATTCCTGATCCCGGGCTGGACCTTCAACAACAAGGCACCCTGCATGGTCCGGTGAGCCGCATCCGCGGCCCCCGCACGAATACAACAAAACCACCAAGAACCAGGAGACAACCATGAACAAATTCGATGGCCGGCCGGCAGCGGCGGGCATGCTCGCCGCACCCGCGCGGCGCAAGTTCGGCCGGCTTGCCGCGGCCACCCTCGCTGCCATGGCGGCACTGGCCACCGCAGGCGTGACCAGTCCCGCGGCCGCCTCGCCGGCATGGCCCCAGAAGGCCGTATCCGTGGTGGTGCCGTTCCCTGCGGGCGGCTCCACCGATACCATCGCGCGCATGCTGGCGGTGCCGCTCAATGAAAAGCTGGGCCAGCCGTTCGTGATCGACAATCGCCCCGGCGCTACCGGGGCCATCGGCGCGACCATGGTCAAGCGCGCGCCCGCCGATGGCTACACCTTGCTGGTGGCGTCGATCGGCGTCTATGCGGTGAACCCGTTCCTGCAAAAGAACCTGGGCTATGACCCGGCCAAGGACTTCGACCTGCTGACGGTGGCCGTGCGCGCCCCCAACGTGCTGGTCACCAAGCCGGATTTCCCTGCGAAGAACTTGCAGGAACTGGTCGCGTACATGAAGAAGAATCCGGGCAAGGTGGCGTTCGCCAGCTCCGGGGCCGGTTCGTCGGACCATCTGACAGCCGCGCTGTTCTGGCAAAAATCCGGCACCGACGGCCTCCACGTTCCTTATAAGGGTGGGGCGCCGGCCATCTCCGACCTGCTCGCCGGCCAGGTGGACGTCTCGTTCCAGAACGTCAACGCGGTGCTGCAGCATATCCGCAGCGGCAAGCTCAAGGCGCTGGCGGTGACCGGCGACAAGCGCTCGGCGGTGCTGCCGAACGTGCCGACCATGGCGGAGGGCGGGGTGAAGGACGTGGACGTGTATTCCTGGCAAGCCGTGGCCGCGCCGCGCGGGCTGCCGAAGGACGTCAAGGCGAGACTGCATGCCGCGCTGGTCGGCTCGCTCAACGAGCCGCAGATGCGCCAGAAGCTGGCCGAGAACGGCTTCGAGGTGGTCGCCAATACGCCGGAGCAGTTCGAGCAGTTCGAGAAGCAGGAACTCCAGCGCTGGAAGGGCGTGATCGAGGCGGGCAAGATCAGCATCGATTAAGTCCGCGGCATCAGCGCAAGCATTGCGCTTTGCCCCGCCTGTGCGCGGGGCGTTTTTATTGGCGCGAGCGGGTTCAGACGCGGGCCGGCGCGACCTGATAGGCTAGTCCCACGCACGCCTTGCGCGGCTGCACCGCCGACGCCTTCCATGATCCGCTTCTGCAAATCGCCTCCTTGTCTGCTGATAGAAACAAAGTCACGATGGCTGATTCCGCGCGGCTTCGACGGATTCGCGCCGGGGCCGCTGATCCTGGTGCGGCCGGGCGTGAGCCAGGCGCTGATCGAGCATGAAAAGGTGCATGTGCGGCAATTCTGGCGCTCAGGCGGCCTGATGGGCGTGCTCTACCTGGCGAGCCCGCGCTGGCGCCTGCGTTTCGAGCTGGAGGCCTACCGCGAGCAGCTCAGGCATTGCGAGCCCGGCGCCGCGCATCATTTCGCACGCATGCTGGCGCGGCACTATCGGCTGGATATTTCGCAGGAGCAGGCGTATCGCCTTCTGACAGCGCGGGACGGGCCTGCAATCTCGGAAGAAACCTGACTCGCCGGCGATTTTGCCGCAAGCAAGGGTTGGCAGGGGCATGCACTGTGCTCTGCCCAGTACGCATGGCCGTTCAATTCGCATATTATGCGGATGGAAAACGCTGGCCGGCGTCTGCCCGTCATCCGGCAAGATAGAAGACCGATAAGAATAAAAGAATAACGACGAGCATCTGCTTTCCGGGACAGCGCTGCCCTTGGGCGCGCCTGCTGAAGTCACGTCTCTGGAAAATCATCTGGTGAAGGTGTGGGATTTCGGAGGGGTCAATGGCAACGCGCAGGCATTTCCCGCTGCATATTCATATTTCGACACTGTTCGTCACGCTGCTTCTTGTCGTCGGGGGACTGATCAGCGGGGTCGGCTATACGCTGTCGAAGGAAATGCTGGAGAGCGAATCCTCCGCCATGACGCAGCGCATGAGCCGTGAAACACTGGGCGAAGTCCAGAAGCTGATGGAGCCGGCGGAGATGGCCATCAAGCTGATTGGCCGCAGTGCCTTGCCGGATGCCGCCACGCTGCGGGACCGGCTCGCCGGGCTCGACATGCTGCGCGCCGCCATCCAGGCGTCTCCGGCATTGAGTGCGCTGTATGTCGGTTATGCCAATGGCGATTTCTTCTTTGTCCGGCATCTGCCAGATGAAGCGGAGCGGCAGGCGGTCGGCGCCCCCCCGGGAACGCAATTCATTGTCCAGAGCATCGAGCACAAGCCATCCGGCGCGGAAGGCCGCTACCTGTATGTCGACACTTCCCTGAAGGTCCTCAAGGAAGCCATGCATCCCGAGTATGCGGCGAGCTTCGATCCGCGCGCGCGGCTTTGGTATCAGCGGGCGCTCGCCAATGGCGGGCTGGTCAGCACGGCACCCTATGCGTTCTATTCCAGCGGGAAAACCGGCACGACGCTGGCGATCGCCGCCAGGGGCGGGCGCGCAGCCATTGGCGGAGACATCACGCTCGATGCGCTGGGGCAGACGCTGTCACGCCTGCGCAGCACAAAGGGCACGGCACTTGCTTTGGTGAGTCCCAGCGGCCAGCTGATCGCAAGTGACAGCGTGGCCGCGAGCGACGTTGCCGCGGTGGGCACAAACCAGGAGCCCAGGCTCAGGCAGGTGCGCGAGCTGGGCAATCCGGTACTCACCCGCCTGTCCGGCCTGATCCCGGCGCTGGACGGGACACCGAACCTGCACGACACCATGACCGTGGACGGCGAATCCTGGTACACCTCGATCGACCGCCTGAGCTCTGGAGACGAGGAGCCCCTGTACCTCGTGTCGGCCACGCCCCAGCACGAGGTCCTGCGCACGGCCAACCGGCTGCGCGATACCGGCGTGATGATCACGATCCTGATTATCCTGGTCGCGCTACCCATCGTCTGGCTGGCTGCCCGCCTGATCTCAAAGCCCCTGCAGTCCCTGGCCAACGGAGCGCAAGCCGTCCAGCGTTTCGAATTCGCCCAGCCGTTCAACGTCGAATCGCGCATCAGCGAGGTCGAGAAACTTGCCACGGCGCTGGACAGCATGAAGCGGACCATCCAGCGGTTTCTCGACATCATCCAGGCGCTGGCGGCCGAACCCAGCTTTGACAGGCTCCTGCCGATGTTGCTCAATGAAACGCTGGCTGCCGCCGACGCCGATTCGGGCGTCCTGTACCTGGTCGACGAGGATGTCCTGCAGCCGGCCTCGGCGAGGAGCCAAAGCCTGTCGGACGTAACCGCTGCGCTCGAGAAGATCCCTCAGGTCAATGCGCTTACAATGATCCAGGAGGCCATCCGCAATGGCCTGGCCCACACTGGCCAACTGACGGCAGAGGACATCCGCCGGGCGGGGCTGAGTGCGCTATCGCCGGAGCATGGGCAGCATGGCGTGGCCGTGCCCTTGCTGAACCGCCAGCGCCAGCTCGTGGGGGTGTTCCTGCTGCTGCGCGCCACGGCCATGGAAGACGCTCAGCTCTCCTTTGTCAAGGCGCTCGCCGGCGTGGCTGCAAGTGCGCTGGAAACGCGGGAGCTGATCAAGGCGCAACGCGATATGTTCGAAGCGCTGATTCAACTGATCGCGGGCGCCATCGACACCAAGAGCCCGTACACCGGCGGGCACTGCGCTCGTGTGCCGGCGCTGACCAAGATGCTCGCGAAAGCCGCTTGCGAGGCCACCAGCGGGCCGTACCAGGCATTCCAGCTGGGCGAGCAGGAATGGGAGGCCCTGCATGTGGCCGCCTGGCTGCACGATTGCGGCAAGGTCACGACGCCCGAGTATGTCGTCGACAAGGCGACCAAACTCGAAACCATCTACGACCGCATCCATGAAATCCGCATGCGCTTCGAAGTGCTCAAGCGAGACGCGGAGATCGCCTGCCTCCAGGCCGTGGCACGTGGGGAGGAAGCTGCCAGTGCGCAAGCGCGTCGCGATGCCGAATGCCGGCAACTCGACGACGATTTCGCCTTTGTCGCCGCCTGCAATGAAGGCGGCGAGTTCATGGAGCCGGCCCATGTCGATCGACTGCACCGGATTGCGGCGCGAACGTGGCTGCGCACGCTGAACGATCGTGTGGGCCTTTCACGGGACGAGAAAGCGCGCAAGGACCGCATGCCCGCGGCCGACCTGCCGGCCGTCGAACCATTGCTTGCGGACAAGCAGGAGCACCGCATCGCGCGCAGCGGGCAGGACAGGTTCGCCGAGGGCAACCCCTGGGGCTTTCGCATGGCCGTTCCCGAATGCCTGTACGACCGGGGTGAACTGCACAACCTGTCGGTTGCACGTGGCACCTTATCCGAGGAGGAGCGGTTCAAGATCAACGAGCACATCATGCAGACGCTGGTCATGCTGTCGCAGTTACCGTTTCCCAAGCATTTGCGCCAGGTGCCCGAGATCGCGGGCGGGCACCACGAGAAAATGGATGGGACGGGTTACCCGAAGCGCTTGAAGGGCGAGGAGATGAGTCCCCTGGCAAGGATGATGGCGATTGCGGACATCTTCGAGGCGCTGACCGCGCCGGATCGTCCCTACAAGAAAGCCAAGACGCTGTCCGAGTCCATCCACATCATGTCATGCATGAAGCGGGACCAGCACATCGATCCGGCGCTGTTCGAGTTGTTTCTGGTATCCGGCGTCTATCGTGACTATGCCGCGCAGTTCATGAACAAGGAGCAGATCGATCACGTGGATATCGGGCGCTATGTGCAATCTGCAATCTGAATCGAATTGACGTGCTGAACCCGGTATCAGCGTTTCCAGGTGATCGGCGCGGTGATCGAGCAGGCTGTCACCTTGCCGTACCAGGTCTTGCTGGTCGTGAGATGGATGCTTTGCTCGGTCACGGGTTCGATCTGCCGCTGCCGGCGCTCGGCCAGGCTGTTGGCCACGCTGGCAAGCGCTGCCTTGCACTGCGCCGCGGCCGTGCTGGAGCGCACGGTGAACTGCTCGTAGCGATAATTGACCAAGAGCGTGAAGCCATCCGCGGTGTAGGTGGTGGTGTACTCGGTGTCCGTGTCATACGTGGACATTTGCAGGCCAGCGTGGGGCGCCGGAGCCGGCGCCGGCGTGGCGCATGCTGCCGCTGCGAGGCAGGCTACTGCCGCCAACGCCATCGTGGATTTCAATTGCGATCTCCAGTGATTCCTTCGAGGGACGCGGGGTGCATCTTGCGCTCGTGTACGGTGGGGGGCGGGCAGCGGAAGCACGTAACCCGCAGATCTTCATGCGGCGAGGAAATCTGGCGGAAGCGGTGAGATTCGAACTCACGGATGGGTCACCCCATCGGCAGTTTTCAAGACTGCTGCCTTAAACCACTCGGCCACGCTTCCGGAAAAGGAATGGCAGGCATTGTAGCGCGAAGCGGGGAGGTCCCGGCCCGAGCGGCATGCTGCCTTTGACGCCAGCACGACGGCCAGCGCCGCGCATTATAGCAAGTGCGGGGGACGCACGGCAGGATGCGGCGTGCAAAGTTGTTTTGTCGGTGTTCGTCGGACAAGACGGAACCTTCGTTTCGTCCGACTGATCCTAATATGCTTGAGGGGACGCATGCCGATGCTCCCCCTCGTTCCACGCATTTGCAATCACTTGAGGAGAACAACTGATGAACGGCAAGACTCTGTTGAGCGTGGTGGCGGCCGCTGCGGTGGTTGGCTTGGCGGGTTGCGCGGCGCCCGGTGGTGGCTATGGCGGCGGCTATGGCGGTGGCTACGGCGCGCCGCAGCAAGCGGCGTACCAGGCACCGCCCCCGCCCCCGGGCACCAATACCTACCAGGCACCCGCGAATTCGGTGTTTTATGGCCGGGTGGAATCGATCGAGCCGGTGACGACTCAGCAAAGCAGCTCGGGCTTGCTCGGCACGGTGATCGGCGGCGTGGCCGGCGGCTTGCTGGGCCACCAGATCGGCGGGGGCACCGGCAATACCATCGCCACCATCGGCGGTGCGGTGGCGGGTGGCGTGGCGGGCAACCAGATCGAGAAGCGCGCGGGCAGCAGCACCGATACCGTGTATCGCGTCAACGTGCGGCTGGACGATGGCCGCATGGCTACCGTGACGCAGCGCAACGTCAGCAATCTGCGCATCGGTGCCCGCGCCCAGGTGGCCAACGATATGGCAACACCGTACTGACCGGCATGGCTGGGCGATCAGTGAAACGGCCACCCTCGGGTGGCCGTTTCACTGATCGCGGCGTGGCGTGGCGATCAACCTTTCAGGAACATCTCCTGCAGGTCGTTCAGGAAGCGCCGCCCAAGCTCGGTGGGCTTGATGGTGGCCAGGTCCGCTTCCAGAAGGCCCTTCTTTTCGGCGGCGGCCAGGTCGCGGCTGATGGTGTGCAGCGGCAGCCCGGTGTGGTCGAAAAACGTGCTGGCCGGCACGCCGTCGGTGAGGCGCAGCGCGTTGAGCATGAACTCGAAGGGAAGGTCGGCGGCGCCGACATCGTGCTGCTCCTGCACCGCGTTGCCTGCCATGGCCTGCGCCATATACGTGGCGGGATGCTTGTGGCGCATCTGGCGCAGCACCCGGTGCGGGAACGACAGCTTGCCGTGCGCGCCGGCCCCGATGCCCAGGTAGTCGCCAAAGCGCCAGTAGTTCAGGTTGTGGCGCGCCTGCCGGTGCGGCCGGGCGTAGGCCGAGGTTTCGTAGTGGACGTAGCCTGCCTGCGCGGTACGCGCTTCGATCAGGTCCTGCATTTCATATGCGCTGTCGTCATCCGGCAGCGCCGGCGGGAACTTGGCGAACAGCGTGTTGGGCTCCAGCGTCAGGTGATAGAGCGACAGGTGCGCGGTGTTGAAGGAGAGTGCCGTCTCCAGGTCCTCGGCGCATTCCGCCATCGTCTGGCCAGGCAGCGCGTACATCAGGTCGAGGTTGACGTTGTCGAAGTTGTTCAGCGCGATGCCGATCGCCGCGCGGGCTTCGGCGCCGCCGTGGATGCGCCCAAGCGCAGCCAGATGGCGGTCGTTGAAACTCTGGATGCCGATGGACAAGCGGTTGATGCCGCTGGCGCGATAGCTGGCGAAGCGCTCCGCCTCGAACGTGCCGGGGTTGGCCTCCATCGTGATCTCGGCGTCGGCGTCCAGCGGCAACAGCGCGCGGATATCCGACAACAGCCGGTCCATGCCGGCGGCCGACAGCAGGCTGGGCGTGCCGCCGCCAATGAAGACCGTGTGCACCTGGCGGCCCCATACCAGCGGCAGCGATTGCTCCAGGTCGGCGCGCAGCGCGTCCAGGTAGGCGTCTTCCGGGATGTCGTGGCTGTCCGCCGCACCGGGCACGGCATGCGAGTTGAAATCGCAGTACGGGCACTTGCGCACGCACCACGGGATATGCACGTAGAGCGACAGCGGCGGGGAGCCTGGCAGCGCAAGCTGGCCCGGCTGCAGCCACAATGACTTGGTATCGGCGGGGGCGCCGGCGCTGGCGCCCGTGGACGCCAGGGGAATGATCGGGATCATGGGCAGCCCGTTCTGGGGCCGTCGGCCCGCAGGCGCTCGGTCAGCGCCTTGAGCGCAAGCGCGCGGTGGCTGATGGCGTTTTTTTCCTCGGCGCTCAGTTCGGCCGCGGTCTTGCCCAGGTGCGGCAGCAGGAAGTGCGGATCGTAGCCAAAGCCGGCGTTGCCGCGCGGCGTGTCGACCACCTCGCCGGCCCACACGCCCTCGGCGATCAGCGGCCGTGGATCCTCGGCATGGCGCACCAATACCAGCACGCAGTAGTAGTAGGCGTGGCGGTTGAGCTTGCCGGCCAGCTGCGAGATGAGGTGCGCGTTGTTGGCGGCATCGGACTTGGGTTTGCCCACGAGTTGCGCATAACGCGCCGAGTAGACGCCCGGCGCGCCATCCAGCGCGTCGACGCAGATGCCGGAGTCATCCGCCAGCGCGGGCAGGCCGGCCAGGCGGCTGGCGTGGCGCGCCTTGGTGAGGGCATTCTCGACGAAGGTGGCGTAGGGCTCCTCGGCCTCGGCAATGCCGAGCTGCCCCTGCGGGATCACCTCGAAGCCGAGCGGCGCCAGCAGTGCGCCAAACTCGCCGAGCTTGCCGGGGTTGTTGGAGGCGAGGACCAGGCGTTGCATGGCGTTCACCGTATCAGGCCAGGCCCAGCGCGCGGCGCTGGTGCGCCACCAGTTCGGCAATGCCTTGCTCGGCGATGCGCGTCATCGCATCGAGATCGGCGCGGCTGAACGGCACGCCCTCGGCGGTGCCTTGCACTTCGACAAAGCCGCCGCTGCCGGTCATCACCACGTTCATGTCGGTGTCGCAGTTGCTGTCCTCGGCATAATCCAGGTCGAGCACGGCCACGCCATCCACCATGCCAACCGACACGGCGGCAACGAAGTCGCGGATCGGGCTGGCCTTGATCTGGCCGTCGCGCAGCATGGCGGAAACCGCGTCATGGGCGGCCACGAAGGCGCCGGTGATGGCCGCGGTGCGGGTGCCGCCATCGGCCTGCAGCACATCGCAGTCCAGGTGGATGGTGAATTCGCCCAGCGCCGACAGATCGAACACCGAGCGCATCGCGCGGCCGATCAGGCGCTGGATTTCCTGGGTGCGCCCGGTCTGCTTGCCGCGGGCGGCTTCACGGTCCGAGCGTGTGTGGGTGGCGCGCGGCAGCATGCCGTACTCGGCGGTGACCCAGCCTTCGCCACTGCCCTTCTTGTGGGGAGGCACCTTGGCCAGCACGCTGGCGGTGCACAGCACCTTGGTGTCGCCAAAGGCACTCAGGACAGCACCTTCGGCGTGGCGGGTGTAGTGGCGGGTCAGAGCAATAGGGCGCAGCGCATCGGCTGCGCGTCCGCTGGGTCGCATGTGGGAGTTTTCTCGGAAATCGATTCAGGACCCGGATTTTAACGCCGCCGGGCTGCGCGTGCGCGTCCTGCGCCAACTCCCCCTGCGGGAGCGTGCGAATTCCCGCGCCATTGCGGCGCGGGCGGTACTTTAGCCGGGGCTCAGCGCATGAAATTGCTGGTCTTGTCGATCGCCGCGCGGATCTCGGCGATGGAGCGTTCGATCTCCTCCTCGGAGAGCAGGTCGGTATCGCCGCCGTTGTTCTCCAGGATCGAGGTGGTGAACGTGTTGAGCGGCAGGGTTTCGGTGGCGACCGAGTCCTCGTTGGACAGGTGGGCGTCGAGTTCCCACATCATGGCGATGGCTGTCGTGTTGTCGGCGCCGTCGCCGGCGTTGTGCAGCGCCTGCTCGATCAGGTCCGGGATGGCATGCACCACGGACAAGTTGGTGACCTTCTCGACCAGAAGTTGCTCTTCGATGCTGCCCCACAGCCCGTCGGAGCACAGCAGCGCTACGTCGCCCGGCTCCAGCCGCAGCGGGCCGCCGATATCGATCAGCGGCAGGTTGGGCGAGCCCAGGCAGTTGTAGAGCTTGTTGCGCTCGGGGTGGTTGGCCACGTCAATCGGCAGCACGCGCTCCTGCTGCAGCAAGTTCTCGATCTTGGAGTGGTCGCGCGTGCGGGTCAGAAGGTTGCCCTTGCGGACCAGGTAGAGGCGCGAGTCGCCGGCATGGGCCCAGTGGATCTGGCCGTTCTGGACCAGGCAGCAGACCACGGTGGTACGCGGGACGTCCGCGAGCTGGTTGGCTTCAGCGTAGCGATGAATTTCCCGGTGGGCCAGCATGATCGTGTCCTGCAGGAAATCGGCAGGATTGCGGATCGAGGGCCGGGCCTGGGCCTGGAACTGGCGTGCCAGGGTCTGCAGGGCTTGCTGCGCGGCGACTTCGCCCAGCGCGTGGCCGCCCAGGCCATCGGCCAGCACCATCAGCAAGGCATCGCGCGTGAAGCAATAGCCCATGCGGTCCTGGTTGATGCGGCGGCCGCCTTTTCTGCTTTCCTGGTAGACGGAGAATCGCATGGTGGCTGTAGGAGTCAGTTCTTGAGAGACGGCGGCGTCTGCGCGCTCCACCGGCACAGCGTGCGGGCGGGCCGCGAGGCGACGGTTCTCATCATAGTTGTTATTGATAGCAGAGGGGGCGGAGGGAGATGGGGCTGCGCACGGCGCGGGGATGGCGCCATTTAGTGCGTTATTCGCCGCTCGCGCCGGCCTCCTTGGCCTGGGTTGCGGCGGCTGGCTCCTCGCGTTTGCGCAGCAGCGTCAGGAACCGGCTTGCCAGGGGGCGCTCGGTGGCGGCCGCGGCTGCGGGCGTGGCCGCCTGCTCGCCTAGGGCATTGGTTTGTTCGCGCAACTCCTTCTGCAGCCGGAACACGCTCTGCGGCCGCTCGGAAGGGGGCAGGCGCAGGCACCATTCGACCAGGTCCACCAGGCCGTCGGTATAGCTGGCGCGCAGCCGCGTGATGGAGTCCGCCATGCGGTCGTCCTTCTCGCGCTGGTTGGCCTCCTGGGGTGGCATGCCGGCCATGCAGGCATAGAGCGTGGCGCCAAGGCTGTAGATGTCGGTCCACGGGCCCAGCTCGGAATGCTTGCCGTACAGCTCCGGCGCGGCAAAGCCCGGCGTGTACATGGGCTGAAAGCGCGCCGCTTCCATGGTCAGGATCTGGCGGGCGGCGCCAAAATCGAGCAGGATGGGCGATTCGTCTTCGCGCAGGTAGATATTGCCGGGCTTGATGTCCAGGTGCAGCAGCTTGTGGATATGCACTTCGCGCAGGCCGCTCATCAGGTCATGGAAGACCTTGCGGATGAAGTGTTCGCGCAGCACCTTGGCGCGGCCTTGCTGGCGCGCGTGCAGGATGTGTTCCTGCAGCGTTTTGCCCAGCTCGTAGTTCATCACCATGTAGACGGTGGAATTCTCGCGGAAGAAATTCACCACGCGCACCACGCTGGGATGCGAAATCTTCGCCAGCGAGCGGCCTTCCTCGAAGAAATACTTGAGCCCCAGCCGGAAGGACGCCGCGCTTTCCTCGGGCACCACCGGGATCAGCTCGCCCGGCTGGCGGCGTGCCAGCGACGACGGCAGGTACTCCTTGATCGCGACAGGCGAGCCGGTCTCGTCGGTGGCCAGGTAGACGAAACTGAACCCCCCGCTGGCCAACTTCTTTACAATACGATAGTTGGACAGCAGCGTGCCGATGGGCAGCGGTGCGCTCTTCGGAGGTGATGCGCCCTTTGGCTCTGTCATAGGATTCGGGACCTTGAATGCCTCCGGATTGTCCTGACTAATCGAAGACTTGTAAAGAACACAATAGCGGCCATTTTGGCCTCTCTTTTCGGCGTTCAACCAGCGCGGTTGCGGGGCTGCCGGCTCCCCGGGGCTGTTTGAACCCATGCGGCCAGATGGCCATTTCGCGAGACTATTCAATGATCCACAGCATGACAGGCTACGGCCTGGCGACGCGCCAGGCGCCGCTGACGGACGCGCAAGGCGCGCCCACCGGCAGGACCGCATCCGTTTCGGTGGAGTTCCGCACAGTCAATTCGCGATTCCTCGACCTGTTTTTCCGGGCTCCCGAAGAGTGCCGCGCCTTCGAGCCGGCGCTGCGGGAAATGCTCATGGCGAAGTTGTCGCGCGGCAAGCTGGAATGCCGCATCAACCTGCAGCGCGCCGATGCCGGCGCTGGCGGCACCACGCTGGCGCTCAACGATGCCTTGCTGGCGCAGATCCGCTCGATCGAGGCCACGGTAGCAGCTACCTTCACGCAAGCCGGCTCGCTGCGCATGGGCGAGATCCTGCGCTGGCCCGGCGTGCTGGTGGAACCCGAGTTGTCGCAGGATGCCCTGCGCGAGGCCGTGACGGGCGCAGCCAAGGAAGCGCTGGGCCAGTTGCTCGAAGCGCGCCGCCGCGAGGGCGACGCGCTCAAGGCCACGCTGGACGAGCGCATCGAAGCCATGCTGGCCATCGTCGAGCGCCTCACGCCCACCATCCCGCAACTGATTGCCCACCACCAGGACAAGCTCACCGAGCGCCTGCAGGAGGCCTTCAACCTGGTAGCGCCCGGCGGCATGCCCTCGATGAGCCGGGACGAAATCGGCGAGCGCATCCGCCAGGAGGCCACGGTCTACGGCATTCGCATCGACATCGCCGAAGAGCTGTCGCGCCTGCAGGCCCACCTGAACGAAACCCGCCATATCCTCAAGAAGGGTGGGCAGGTTGGCAAGCGGCTCGATTTCATGATGCAGGAGCTCAACCGCGAAGCGAACACGCTGGGCTCCAAATCAGCGGCCAAGGAACTGGCCGATGCCGCCATGGAACTCAAACTGCTGATCGAGCAGATGCGAGAACAGATTCAGAACCTAGAATAATCATCATGAGTGAAACCTCGTCCCACGTCGCCATCGACACCGCCTACCCCGGCAACCTGTTCATGGTGGTGGCGCCTTCCGGCGCCGGCAAGTCCACCCTGGTCAACGCGCTGCTGGCGCAGGACCAGGCCATTCGCCTGTCCATCTCGCACACCACGCGCGCGCCGCGTCCCGGCGAGCAGGACGGCCGCGAATACCACTTCACTACCGTGGATGCGTTCCGCGCGGCGCGCGATCGCGGTGAATTCCTCGAGTGGGCGGAAGTGCACGGCAACTACTACGCCACCTCGCGGGTGTGGATCGAGCAACAGATGGCCCAGGGCAACGATGTGCTGCTGGAAATCGACTGGCAGGGCGCGCAGCAGGTGCACCAGCGTTTTTCCAACGCCATGGAGATCTTCATCCTGCCGCCGTCGCTGCAAGCGCTTGAAGAGCGCCTGAACAAGCGCGGCCAGGACGAGCCGAACGTGATCGTGCGCCGCCTGCTGGCAGCCGGCAGCGAGATGGCCCACGCGTCCGAGTCGGACTATGTCATCATCAACGAGGTTTTCGAGCAGGCGCTCGAACAGCTTCGCAGCGTCATTCGCGCTACCCGTCTGCGGTTTTCGTCGCAAAAGGCGCGTCACGCCGACCTCTTCATCGAGCTCGGTATTCATTGATCCGGAGCGCGGCGGGAACGTTTCTTGCCGCGTGCTGTAAAATAGCCGGCATCGCATAAGGTTTTGTCCCGAGGTGGATTACATATGGCGCGTATTACCGTCGAAGATTGTCTGAAACACATCCCGAATCGCTTCGAGCTCGCGCTCGCGGCAACGTACCGGGCCCGTCAGCTGGTGCAGGGTCACACTCCCAAGGTCGAGGCCAAGGACAAGCCCACGGTCGTGGCGCTGCGCGAGATCGCCTCGGGCCAGATCGGCATCGAGATGCTCAAGAAGGTACCGACCTGATTTTCGGGCGGCGGTGGCCTGTCCTAGCAACGCGTACCTTTGCATTGAGACTCTGCTAACGTACTTGTTCGCGTACTTGCTTAACCAGCCAGATTACAGAAGCCGCCCACATGTCTTCCTCCCAGCCTTCCTCCCCTGTCGCGACGGCCAGCCCAACGGCCACGCCGGCGCGATCGCGCGGAGAAGCCACTGGTGACGCGAGTGGCGATGCAGTGCCACCCGTCCAGCGCAAGCGCGCCGTGCCCGGTCAGTCGACCGTGACGGCGCGTACCGGCGCTCCCAATCTTCCCGATCCGCTTGGCAACGATGTCGTTGGCGAGCGTGCCGCGGCCCCCGCATTGGGGGCAGGCAAGGCACGGGCCGCCCAGGCCGCCGCCGAAAGTGAGCTGAGCGAGGCGCAGCAGGGTGCCGCGCCGGGCGATGCGCTCTTCATCGACGCGGTGCTGGCGCAGTCCTATCGTCACTTCTTCGGCCCGACCTCGCAACCCGCAGTGCCCCCGCGCCAGCAGGTGATCTCGATCACCCGGCTGATGGAGAAGCTCGCTTATCTCAAGCCGGCGGACCAGGCGCACGTGCGCGAAGCCTTCCAGTTCTCGGACGAGGCTCACCTTGGCCAGTATCGCCAGAGCGGCGAGCCCTACATCACGCATCCGGTAGCGGTGGCGGAACTGTGCGCTGACTGGAAGCTGGATGTCCAATCCATCATGGCGGCGTTGCTGCACGATGTGATGGAAGACCAGGGCATCACCAAGAGCGAGCTGGCGGAGAAATTCGGCCCCAAGGTGTCCGAGCTGGTCGATGGCCTGACCAAGCTGGACAAGCTCGAATTCCAGAGCCGCGAGCAGGCACAGGCGGAGAGCTTTCGCAAGATGCTGCTGGCGATGGCGCGCGATGTGCGGGTGATCCTGGTCAAGCTGGCCGACCGCACCCACAACATGCGCACGCTCGATTTCGTGCCGCCGGAAAAGCGGCGCCGGATCGCGCTCGAGACCATGGAGATCTACGCGCCGATCGCGCATCGGCTCGGTCTCAACACCACGTACCGCGAACTGCAGGAACTGTCCTTCAAGGTTGGTTCGCCGTTCCGCTACGCCACGCTGGAAAAAGCAGTCAAGGCCGCGCGCGGCAACCGGCGCGAGGTGGTCAAGCGCATCCTCGAAACGGCGCAGAAGGCGCTGGGCGACGCCGGCATCGTGGCGGAACTGTCGGGGCGTGAAAAGACGCTCTACAGCATCTACCGCAAGATGCACGACAAGCAGCTGTCGTTCTCGCAGGTGCTCGATGTGTATGGTTTCCGCGTGGTCGTGGAAACCCAGATGCACACCTATATGGCGATGGGCGCACTGCACGGGCTGTACAAGCCCATGCCGGGCAAGTTCAAGGACTACATCGCCATTCCCAAGATCAACGGCTACCAGTCTTTGCATACCACGCTGGTGGGCCCGTTCGGCACGCCGGTGGAGTTCCAGATCCGCACCCGCGACATGCACCAGATCGCGGAAGCCGGCGTGGCCGCGCACTGGATGTACAAGCATCAGGCCGACCAGGCCAACGATATCCAGCAGCAGGCGCACCAGTGGCTGCAGTCGCTGCTCGATATCCAGAGCCAGACCGGTGATTCGCAGGAATTCCTCGAGCACGTCAAGATCGACCTGTTCCCGGATGCGGTCTATGTGTTCACGCCCAAGGGGCATATCCGCGCGCTGCCGCGCGGTGCCACCGCGCTCGATTTCGCCTATGCCGTGCATAGCGATCTCGGCAACCAGTGCGTGGCGGTCAAGATCAACAACGAGCTGCTGCCGCTGCGCACGGAGCTCAAGAGCGGCGATATCGTCGAGGTGGTGACGGCGCCGTACTCCAAGCCCAATCCGGCATGGCTGGCGTTCGTGCGCACCGGCAAGGCACGCGCGGCCATCCGGCACTATCTCAAGACCACCCGGCTCGACGAAGCCATCCAGCTTGGCGAACGCCTGCTGGAGCAGTCGGCGCGACAGCTCGGCATCGAGCTCAAGGCGCTGCCGCAGTCGGTGTGGGACCGCATGGTGCAGTGGACCGGCAACAAGCACAAGGAAGACATCTTCGCCGACCTGGCGCTGGGGCGGCGCGTGCCGGCCGTGGTGGCCAAGCGCATGGAGATCCTGCTGCAGGAGCTATCCGGCGATGTCGACAGCGCGCTGCTGGCGGCCGTGCAGACGTTCGCTGGCGAAGAAGCCCCCGCTGTGCCGATCACCGGCGATGAAGGCATGTCGATGATCTTCTCGTCATGCTGCCGGCCGATTCCCGGCGATTCCATCGTCGGCTACCTGGGCAAGGGCGAGGGTTTGCAGATTCACGTCCAGGATTGCAAGATAGCCAAGCGCCTGCATAGCAAGGATCCGGAGCACTGGATCGACGTGATGTGGGCGAAGAAGACCACGCGCTCCTTCGATGTATCGATCAAGGTGATGGTGCGCAACGTCAAGGGCATCGTCGCCCGTGTGGCGGCCGACCTGACTTCAGCCGACGCCAACGTCGCGCACGTGGCGATGGAGCAGCAGGAGGGCGGCCATCAGGAAGCCACCTACATGCAGTTCATCATCCAGGTGCAGAACCGCCTGCATCTTGCCAACGTGATGCGGGCGCTGCGGCGCAACCCCGACGTGATCCGCATCTTCCGCGACCGCAACGACGGCTGACGCGGTCTTCCCGCACGCAAGCACTGAGCCCGGCCGAGCCGGGCTCAGTGCTTTTCCGGCTGCGCGGCGGCGATCGGTCCCGCCTGCTTGCCGGGATAGCTGACTTTCAGGATATCGATCTGCTCCACCCCGGCCGGCGTGCGCAGCGGGACCGTATCGCCTTCGCGCGCCTTGAGCAGTGCGCGCGCGATCGGCGAGATCCAGCTCACGTGGTTGCTGTCGAGGTCCACCTCGTCGGTGCCGACAATCGTCACCGTGGTCTCCTCGCCAGCCTGGTCGGCATAGGTGACGGTGGCGCCGAAAAAGATCTGGTCGTTGTCGCCCTGCAGGGAGGGGTCCACCACCTCGGCCTTCTCCAGGCGCTTGGTCAGGAAGCGGATGCGGCGGTCGATCTCGCGCAGGCGCTTCTTGCCGTAGTGATAATCGCCGTTCTCGGAACGATCGCCATTGGATGCGGCCCACGAAACGATCTGGACCACCTCCGGGCGAGCCGTGTCGATCAGGTGCATCAGTTCATCGCGCAAGCGCTGGTAGCCTTGCGCCGAGATGTAGTTCTTGGTGCCGGGTGGCAGCGGGGTAGCGCCTTCAGGAAGGTCGTCGTCCTCGTCGCCGGACGACTCTTTGACAAATGCCTTGTTCATGATCCGATCACATCTGCGGGGCTGTCATTATAGGAAGCGGCGGCCTGCCGGAGGGAAAAGCAAAAAAAGTGGGGCAGGGGGGGTTCCCAAATTTCAAAAGTACGTTATAATTTCTTTCTCGAGTGCGGCTGTAGCTCAGTTGGATAGAGTACTTGGCTACGAACCAAGGGGTCGTGGGTTCGAATCCTGCCAGCCGCACCACTCATTGCGAAAAGAGCTTCCAGAAACGGAAGCTCTTTTTTCATTTTGGCTTCTGCCATCGCTCTCGGTTCCTGCTCTGGCCATTCTACGGCGTTCCGCCGTGCGTCGACGGTAATCGCCGCGATTGAGACTTGTCTCATCGTGCGCCGAGCTTCTTCTCGCTAATCTCTATTCCGGTGCGCATCCTTGCGCGTTCATAACCGGATCGCTCTCTTGCTGCTGCTTCCCGCGCTGCCGGGCCTAGCGATCGCGCTTTCCTCTGGAGCGTCTCGCGATGCGATCGTTGCCGTGGTTCGTCTGTGCCGGCGTGCTCGCCGTTGTGGCCAGTGCCGCATGCCGTTGGCGTAAGCCGGGCGTGCCGCCAACCGCGTTGCCGCCAGCGGCGAAGCACGGGCCGGGCTTGCAAGGCCACGTCTGTAGCCAGGCGATCGAGGGCAAGGCTGCGTCGGCCATCGGCGAGCGCACGTGCAGTTTGCTGGTGGGGTTCTTGCATGATGCGCGGCCGACCCTTAACGTCAGCACCCTTGCCACCGGTGTGGATCCGCACACGCAGGCGGGCGTGCTGGCTGCCGACTGGCATATCCGTACGGCCGGCGAGGCGCGGGGCACACTGGCGTGGCTGCTGGAGGAGGGGCACCGCGCGCTGTATCCGCAGGTCTGCCGGATCCTGTTCTCGGTGCCACGCACGGCGCGCGAGCGTGAGATCGTGCTGCTCAATGATAGCTTCGATCCGGTGCGCCTTGCCCATTGCATTGACAATCTCGAACGCGCCATGCCGGACCTGCGCGCGAGTCGCCTGCTCGGCTCGCGGGTCGATCTTGCGCGTGGTGTGCTGGCCTGGGACATGAGCCGGGCGATACATGTCGCGCGGGCCGCCTACGACTGTGGCATGCAAACCGAGGCGCAGGCCTGGGCCGTGATCGAGCAGGCTGCGTCGCAGGTCTTCGCGCAGATGGCGTCCTGGCAGGAGGTTGCGGTGAGCTACCTGCTGGGCCGGGCAATGTGGGCCGGGCCTGGCGCCGGTTTGCAGCGGCAGCTGGCATTTGTCCGGCACTGCCTCGACGATTCCCATAGTCCTATGCGCGGGGTGCGCTATCACGCTGCGCGCCATGGTGTATAGGCGCGCGCCGTCTTGCCGGGCCGGTGCTGGCGGCGTAGGCTGGTTCAGGAGCGTGTTGGGGCGGGCGCCAGGCGCTATGCTTCTTGCTTGCGGCAAAAACCCTGGGAGGAGCCAATGAGCAATGCGGACTGGCGGGTGGAGGCGTATCGGGGCATGGACGTCTATGTCCTCGTATCGAAGCCGCGTGACGGCGGCATTCCGGCTTTGGGCAAGGTTGCCCAGTGGGGGTACGAGGTGCGCGTCTGCCAGGAGGGTGCGGATCCCTCCGATGCCGGCGACATCGAGCGCTTGTCGGGCGATGGCGCGCAGTTTGCTACCCGGCACGCTGCCGAGGTCGCTGCGTTCGCCGCGGCCTACCAGCTTGTGGATAAGCTCGTGGGCCCGGTGACGGACTAGCGGGCACAGCGTCCTTGCCGAGCGGGCGATGCGGGAGTGCGCCGTTGTGCGTGCTGCCGCGTGCTGGCGAATGCGCCGCTTTGCAGGTTGTTGCGAAATGCGAAACGTCGCATATCACGCCGTGATATGTCTTCTTCGTCCATCTTTGATCGTGATCACGGCGTTGAATGTCCTGCGGATCTACTCTGAAACTGAAGCGCGCAGCCTGTCTGGTGCGCGCGCAGCAAGGAGGTGCATCATGTTGGAGTTCAACGGCTACAAGATCCTCTATGAGGTCCAGTCCCTGCCCAAGGGCAAATGGGCAATCGTCATCGAGATCATGCGCACACGGGATGGTGCGCTGATCGCGAAACGCCACAACCCGTTTCCGCACCAGTCCTTCGATACCAAGCTCGAAGCGCTGGACCGGGTGAACCGTTACCTGAAGGACATGCTGGAGCTGAAAGATGATGAGGCCCGCGCAGCGCGGCGCGCTTGATGGCGCGCCCGATTGCGGGTTTTTCACGATGACGTCACAAAGCGATTGCAATGCGCGGCGGGATCCACCATAATCCGGCCTCTCGGACGCGGGGTGGAGCAGTTGGCAGCTCGTCGGGCTCATAACCCGAAGGTCGCAGGTTCAAGTCCTGCCCCCGCAACCAAAGACCTTTTCTGGCCTCCGAAGCTAGTCTCCGGGCCGTCCTGGCCAAGTTCTGCAAATTCCCAAAGATACGAAAACCGAGCGTTGCGCGCGATCGGTTTGCATTGCATGCGCCATGAGTTCGCGCTGATCAGTGCCGCCCGCGGCCGCCTCCGCTGCGTCCGCCTCGCGCGCCTCCCATACCTCCCCAGCCGCCGCCACGGTAGTAGCCGTGCGCCATGCCTGAGTCATAGTGATAGCCGCCGTAGTATCGCGCCCCGCCCGCGTGGTAGCCGGGGCCGCGATAGTAGCCATAGGCGCGATAGCCGTGATAGCCGTGATAGCTGTAATAGCCGCCGTAACCGTAGTAGAAGGCCGGGCCGTAGAACCCGCCATAGTAGGGCAGCGCGTAGTCGTACCCATATCCGTAGGCGTAGGTACCAAGGGGATAGGCTACGCCACCCTCGTAGAACCCGTAGGGATCGTAGGGGTTGTAGGGGTTGTAGGGGTTGTAGCTGTCGTAAGGGTCGTAGTAAGGGTAGCCGGCGCATGCGCCCACGCACAGCACCGTCACTGCCAACAACAAGCGGAGCAAGGCGCGGTGCATGGGGTTTCGGGTTCGCCAACGGATCGCGCCCGGCGGGCGCCGGGCGATAACAATTAGAGGCTCTGATCCGCCGAGAGGTTCAGTGTCGCGCTGGTTTGCGCCCGCACAGCGCCTGCCAGGGATTCAGGCGGGCGCCCGGGCTAATTCGGCCGCGCGCGAAAACGTGTCTCGCACTTGCGGCTGGCCTTCACGCGCCGCTGCCTCGGACCGGGCCGTCAATCGCTCGATCAGCACGCTCAGGTTATTGCCCTGCGGGGCGGTCTTGCTCGCGCTGCACTGATCGACGGCCTCTCGCACTACCTGTCCGAGTTCCTCGTTGACATCCGCGCCATCGAAGGCGCTGATCGACAGGGCGGAAATCTGCTCGAGGTAGAGGTTGACCAACGCTTCGTCGTGTACCGGTTCGGGCATTTCCGTCTCCTTTGCAATATGGACTGGGTGCTATTCATTGTAGGAGGCCGCATGCCCGGCGCATGTCGGCACAAGGCCTACAGGCCCGCTCTCCTGCGCGGGGCTTGCGCCAGGTCAAGGTCAGTTGTTACTGATAATGATTCCCATTTGTGTGATCAGCGGCTTTCTCTTACAATCGGCGCTCGTCTGGGGCACGGCAAGGTGCCCGGGCCAACCGTCTTGCCGAGGTAATTGAAATCATGATGCTGCAGATTCCGGATGTGCTGACAAAGGCGCAGGTTGCCCAATGCCGCGCCTGGATGGACGCAACGGAGTGGACCGACGGCAACGCCACTTCCGGGCATCAGTCGGCGTTGGCCAAGCGCAACCTCCAGCTGCCCGAAGGCTCGCCGGTAGCGCGCCAGGTTGGCGACCTGATCCAGGATGCGCTGGGTGCCAATCCGCTCTTCATCTCGGCCGCGCTGCCGCTCAAGGTCTATCCGCCCTTGTTCAACCGCTACGAGGGCGGGCACGCGTTCGACAACCATATCGACAACGCGATCCGCCACCTGCGCGGCACCAACTTCCGCGTGCGCAGCGACCTCTCGGCAACACTGTTCCTGACGGAGCCGCAAGACTACGACGGCGGCGAGCTGGTGGTGGAGGATACCTACGGGCAGCAACGCGTGAAGCTGCCAGCGGGGCATATGGTGCTGTACCCGGCCACCAGCCTGCACCACGTCAGCCCGGTTACGCGCGGCGCGCGCGTGTCGTCATTCTTCTGGATTCAAAGCATGGTGCGTGACGAGGGCCAGCGCTCGGTATTGTTTGAACTCGATACGCAGATCCAGCGGGTCGGCCAGGCTCTGGGGCACAAGGACGCGGCCGTGGTGGGGCTGACCGGCGTGTATCACAACCTGCTGCGGCGCTGGGCCGACGCCTGAGCGGCGGCGTGGGAAATAAGGGAAGGGGGGAGGGAGCGAAGCGGGGGAGGGGATGCTTCGGTTTGATGCTTTGGTTGATGCTCTGGCTTGATGCATCGGTTTGATACTCGCGAATCGCCGGCATCGGCCGGCCATTCGCGATGCATGGCGCAACGAGGCTAACGGCGATCCCGGTGCTGCGGCGGTAACGGGACCATGGCTACGCGTCGTCGCGCGGGCTTGAGCGCGCGCTGCATTGGCCAGAAAACGTATTGGGTATGCGGATCCATCGGCTTGCCGAAGTAGGACACCCACACCTGCACGCCCTGTTCGGTTTCTGCAACGATGGCAGCCACTGCGCGGGCTGCGACTGCGGGAGATTTGAGCAAGGTGGCCAGCGCTTCGACACCTTGGACCACGTGGTGCTTGACACCACTGAACCATGCGTATTGACGCATGGCTGACAACAAACGCTCGGTCATGAACTCTGGTGTTTGGTTGGAAGTAAAGATCAGACCGGAGCTTACACGCTTTGTTCAGTGCGGATTGATGGGACCTGTCTATCGCTTACCCTGAGTCATCGGATGTCCCTTTCCTGCCCCTGTCCCTGCCGCGGGTGCCGGGCCCCGTGCCTGTTGTCATTGCGTCAACGCGCTAGTGCGGGTCGGCCACCACATTGACAAGGCAAGGGCCGAGGATTAGCGTCATCAACAGGACGATCCGACCCTTGAGGGCTTCCTGGGAGCTTGCCGATGACCGAAGACATGCTGCTGCAACTGATGGTGGAAGTCGAGAAGGAAGACCCCATCGACTATGCCGACCTGCCCTTCGACGACGCCACGCTGCGCGCGTTGGTGTGCCGTCTGGTGGCGCAGCGCTCCAGCGCCATGGAGACGGCCGGCATGCCGGTGGACGCGTTGCTGGCGACCATGTGGGCTTCCACCGCCAAGCTGGTGCTGGAGAACATGGTACTCAACGCGCGCTTGCTGACGCTGCAGGGGCTGCCGGACGACGCCAACGCGCTGATCGAGCGCATCGCCCGGCAATCCCGCGGCACGCCCTGAGGCGAGGCCTTCCGGCCTCTTGGGCCTCTTGGGCCACTCGGGCCGCTTGCGCCGCCGATCCTGAGCGACGGATCGGCGTGTGGCGTATCGCTATCATTCAGCAGGGCGCGTCCCATTTCGATACACTACGGGTTTTCGCCCCCGACACCGTCGCGTTGCTACGCGTATGCAACTGCGCGCGGTACTGCTGATAGGGAGGATTTCGGGTGATCAAGTGGATAATCGTCGCGACGTACCTGGGAGCGATCCTGTACGTGCATTTCCGCGGCAAGGTGAGGCTGCGCATCTGGCGCCAGTTGCTCGACCATTCGGCCCTGGTGGCCCCGGTCAACTGCTTCATGTACCTATTTTCCGGCGTGCCGCGCACGCCCTACATCCCCGTCGAGCGTTTTCCCGAGCTGGAGAAGATCCGCGCCGCATGGCCGGAGATTCGCGACGAAGGCCTGGCCCTGACTGCCATGCGCAAGATCAAGGCCGCCGACAAGAACAACGATGCCGGTTTCAACTCATTCTTCAAGTACGGCTGGAAGCGTTTCTACCTGAAATGGTATGAAGCCCGCCATCCGTCGGCCGAGGTCCTGTGCCCGCGCACGGTGGAGCTGCTGCGCGGCCTGCCGAGCGTGAAGGCGGCGATGTTCGCCGAGCTGCCGCCTGGCGGCAAGCTGAACCCGCACCGCGACCCGTTCGCGGGTTCGCTGCGCTATCACCTGGGACTGGCCACGCCAAACGACGACCGCTGCTTTATCGAGGTCGACGGCGAGCGCCATAGCTGGCGTGACGGCGAGGGCGTGGTGTTCGACGAGACCTACCTGCACTGGGCGGAGAACAAGAGCGACAGCAACCGGCTGATCCTGTTCTGCGACATCGAGCGTCCGATGCGTTTTGGCTGGGCTGGCAAGATCAACCGCTGGCTGGGCCGCAAGGTCATGACCGCGGCGAGCTCGCCCAACGACGACTCCGACCAGACCGGCATGATCAACCGCCTGTTCCGCTTTGTGTGGATTTGCGGCCAGTATCGCCGGCGATTCAAGGCGTGGAGCCGGCCAGCTTACTACGTGGTCAAGTTTGGCCTGATCGCCGCCGGCGTGGCGCTGATCGTGTACCTGTAACGCTCGAAAGCGCGATTGCTGGAAAGCATGAATACGCAAGAAGAAAGGGCCGGCTGATGCCGGCCCTTTCTTTTGCCCATCGGCGGTTGCCTATCGGCGCCGCCGCTCGCGCTCGTCATCGAGCGCCTCATAGTGGGCGCGCTTGGCCTGGTACATGCGGGCGTCGGCCAGCTTGACGGCGTCGCTCAGGCGCTCCGTTGCGCTACAGCTTGCGGTACCGATCGACAGGCTGAGCGCGGTGCCCGGATAGAACTGGTTGTTGAGCTCCACCACCTGGTGGATCTGCTCGACCACCGTGGCCGCGCTGCGTTCGTCGCGCGCCGGCAGCAGCACCATGAACTCGTCGCCCCCGACCCGCGCCACGCAGGCCTGGTCGCCCACGGCCTTCTTCAGCGCCTCGCCGGTGCGGCGCAGGAGCGCATCGCCGTCACCGTGGCCGAGCTGGTCGTTGACCTGCTTCAGGCCGTTGAGGTCGACCGCGATCACGCTGACCGGCCACGGGCCCTTGCGGCCCAGCCGCGCGAGTTCGTCTTCGTAGTAGGCGCGGTTGTAGAGCTTGGTCAGCACATCGTGCTTGCCGAGGAATTCGACATAGGCCTCGGCCTTCTTGCGCGCGGTGATATCGGTCAGCGACACCAGCACCTGGTCCCATTCCGCCTCGCGGCCGGGAAACACCGACCACTGCATGAATACGTCCACGGCCCGGCCATCCAGCGCGTAGTTGATGACTTCGCGCTGCTGCCAGAGTTTCTCGTTCCAGAGGTCGATCAACTGCTCGGCGAACTGGATGCGCATATTGTCGCGGAACACGTCGCCCAGGCGCGAGAGCAGCTCCTCCTTGGTCGACGCGCTGAACATCAGCAGGGTTTGCTGGTTGACGTCGAGCACGCGGATCTCCTGCATGCAGCGCGAAATGAAATCCGGATGCACGTTGAGGAAGGTGCGGAAATCCGAGATGCCCGCGCCGCGGACTTCATCGAGCAGCACCTTGACCGCGCTGAAATCCTCGACCCACAGCGAGACCGGCGAATGCTCGAACAGGCCCAGCGCGTACTGCTCGCTGCGGCGCAGCTCGCGTTCGGTGGCCACGCGCGCAGTGATGTCCTCGATCGACAGCAGCACGCGTTCCCAGGTGGCCTCATGGCCGGGCATGACGGTGGCATCCAGGCGGATGTCCAGCCGCTTGCCTTCCAGCGTGTAGTTGACGGTCTGGCTTGAAAAGCGCAACCCGCCGTCCCACAGCTGGCCGAGTTCCTCGACGTGCTGGTCGAACATTTCGTCGCGAAAGACAGTATCGAGGTTATTGACGAGGTCGGCGAGGTCGGCGGCGCGGAAGAGGTCCAGCGTGCGCTGGTTCACGTCCAGCACGCGGATCCGTGCCGAGCAATGCGCGACTTCCTCGGGATTGGCGCGCAGGTGGCTGCGCAGGTCGGTCACGCCCTGCGCGCGCAGGGCCTGGAAGTGCTCGCGCACGGCGCTGAAGTCTTCCAGCCACAGCGAGACCGGCGCCAGCTGGAACAATGCCTTGTACTCGTTGTCGATCCGCGACGTTTCGGTCGTTGCCATCAATGCGTCTTTTCCCAATCCCGATCCCCATCCCAATCCCGTTCGGCGCGGGCCAGCGCTGGCACGCGTGTGGCACGGCTGGCTTTGCGCCGCCTCGGATCTGCCGGGGCCGCCGCCATGCTCGCTACGAGCGATAGCATAGGGCAGCAGGGGAGGAAATGGGTAGTGTGTGGCGTAAAAACCCACACATGACGCCCGCCGGCGCGTCAGCCCTGGCGGGACAGCTCGGCGATGCGCGCCGGGGCATACCGGTGCTGCGTGTTCTCTTGCTCGGCGATCAATTGCAGCGTGGCCGCCTGCAGCAGCGATCCGGCGGTCAGGTGCGAGGCCAGGGTGCGCAGTTCATCGAGCTTGCCGCTGGCAGCGGAGTTGGCATGAGTCATCTCAGTCAAGGTCTGGACAGGAACCCGGCCGATGGTATCGGCAAGCCTGGGGGGGCTGCTTTGTCCGTGGTCATGCTCCGTGCGCGCGGTGTTGTCTTTTGTGTCCTGGCCAGCCCTGGCATCGGCGCGGACCGGCCGATGCGCCGGGTCGGCGCGGCGGGCGGTGCAAAGGCGCGGGGCGGAGCCCACGGTCTCGATGGCGAGCGAAAGGGAGGGGTGCGGCATCTGGTTCTCCTTGGGAGCGCGGCCTGCCGGTTTCGGCAATGTTCGCAAGGATGCCGGGCCGGTCCGCCGCCGCCTAGCGCGCTGCGATGAACGGCACGATGCCGGGAGCGAATGGTGGCGCGCGCTGACGGATGTGGCGCGCCATGCCCATCGCCTGCCATCCGCCATCGGCCGCTACGGCTGGTCCGCCAGGCGCGCCACCACCGCGGCGAGCGTGCGCAACGCGCGCTCGATCTCCGGCGTGAACGGCGTGCCGCAATTGAGCCGCAGGAAATGGTCGAAGCGGTTGGAGTTGGAGAACATCACCCCGGGCACGACCCGGATGCCGGCCGCCATGGCCTGGTCGAACACGGCCTCGGACGGGACCGAGCCCGGCAGCTCGACCCACAGGTGCAGGCCGCCGTTCGGGTTGGAGGCACGCGTGCCGGCAGGAAACTCGGCGGCGATCGCCTGCGCCACCTGCGCGCGCTGGCTGCGCAATTGCTCGCGCAGGCGCCGCAGGTGCCGCTCGAACGCGCCGGAACCCATGAACTCGGCCGCCGCCATCTGCGCCAGCAACTCGTTGGGCCGCGACTGGCTGTACTTGAGCATTTCCACGCGTGCCTGCCACTTGCCCGCGGCGATCCATCCCAGCCGCATGCCGGGAGCCAGGATCTTGTGCAGCGAGGCGCAATGGATCACACCGCCGCTGCGGTCCCAGGCCTTGAGGGCGGCCAGCGGCGCGTCCCCGTCCGCCAGGGCGGAGAAGCAGTCGTCCTCGATCAGCGCGATGGCGCGCGCATCGCACCAGGCCACCAACTGCGCCTTGTTGGCATCCGGCATGATGCTGCCCAGCGGATTCTGCAGGTTCGGGACCACCACCACCGCGCGGATGTTGTCGTAGGTCTGCGCCGCCAGTTCCAGCGCATCGAGCGAGATGCCGGTCTGCGGGCTGCTGGGAATCTCCAGCGCGCGCATGCCCAGGCTCTCCAGGATCTGCAGCAGGCCGTAGTAGGTGGGCGACTCCACGGCAATCACGTCGCCCGGCTGTGCCACCGCGCGCAGGGCGAGGTTGAGCGCCTCGGTGCAGCCGTGGGTCACCAGGATCTCTTCCGGCGCAACCGTGACGCGCGAGAGCAGCGCGTTGCGCGCCAGCACGGCGCGAAAGGCTGGATGGCCGCCGGAATCGGCCGCGCTGCCGAACAGCTGCGGGTGCAGGCGCAGCGCGCGCGCCGCCGCATTGCGCAGGTCTTGTGCCGGGTACAGCGCGGGCGCGGCGCAGGCGCCGGCAAAGTTCACCGCGACCGGTTGCTGGCGCCCGCGCGCGGTGATGGCGGAGATGCGCTCATGGATGCCCACATATTGAGCGGGGTCCGGCAGCGTGGCGGCAGGCTCTTCGATCGGCGCCAGCGGCTTGTGCCGGCGGTGCCGCACGAAGTAGCCCGAGCGCGGCCTGGCCTCGAGCAGGCCATCGCTTTCCATCTGCCGGCAGGCTTGCAGCGCGGTCGACACGCTCACGCCGTGCAGCTCCATCAGCGTGCGCACGGAGGGCACGCGGTCCCCCGGCTTCAAAACGCCCGTCTCAATGGCGTGCAGGTAGTGCTGGGCAATCTGGCGGTAGAGGGGGGCGGATTCCATGCGGCATGGTGGCGCGGCGGCGGCCAGCGCAACAGATACAGATCTGGGTCTTCTGTATCGTAACAGATGCTCTGTTATGCCTCTGTTACGGTTCACAAGCCACAGGCGTGTGCCTGTTTTGGTCCGGCCCGCATCGGTAGTCTGGAATCCTGTCAAAGCCAGGGAGCCGGCATCATGCAAAGCTATCGTTCAGACCCGATCATCCCCACTGTCCAGCCCGTGCAGCCCACGCCAGCTGGCGCCAAGCCGCAAGCGCAGGCAATCGACCTCGAAAGCAGCCGCGTGCTGCGTTTCCATGCCATGGCCGGCACTACCCTGTGCGTGCTGGAGGGCGAAATCGAACTCACCGAGGCGCCGCGCTGGCTGGCCGGCACCGTGTGGCGGCAGCCGCGCCGCCTGCCTGCCGGCAGCGTGGTGGCGCTGTCGCCCGGCTGGGTGGAAGTGCTGGCCCGGCAGGCGGCCACGCTGCGGCTGCAGGCACCCGCGGCCGGGCCTTGGTGGACCCGCTGGCTGCGGCCGGCGCAGGCCTGACGCGCCCCTGGCCGGGACGGCCGCCCTGGGGCGGTCAGTCCTGCTGGCCGTGCGCGCTCAGCATGGCATGGGCCACCAGGTCCAGGGCGGGCCGCGTGTCGCCGTTCTTGTCGGTCCAGACCTTGGGCGTGAGGCTGCCTGACAGCGCGACCGATTCGCCGTCCTCCAGCGCCAGCAGCCCTGCGCGCACCTTGTCGGCAAACGCGATCACATTGACGATGACGGTGTCGCCATCGTTGATCGCTGCCTTGAGCTTGGCGGTCACGTACTGGCTGCCGCCCTGGCCGGAACGTTCGCTGGCGTGGCCGTGGAGCCTGCCGCTGACTAGTGCATCGATCATCTTTCTTCCTTGCTGGTTATCTTGCCGGGGTGCGGAAGATCTCACAATTTCGCACGCTCGTGGCAGAGAATGCGGACCCTGGCGCTAAAAACGATAAAATTGCGGTCCGGCCAGCCCGACGCTCAACCAGAGTGCAGTCCGCGCCCCTTACAGGGCCGACCCACCGGCCGCAGAATTCCAGGTTCCCATGCTACGTCTATGTGAAGTCAAACTCCCGCTCGACCACGCCGAGAGCGATCTCAAGGCCGTGGTCCTCGCCCGCCTCGCCGAGCTCGGCGTCAAGGCCGATGGCCTGACCGGGTTCACCGTGTACCGCCGCGCGCACGATGCCCGCAAGCGCTCCGATATCAAGCTCACCTATATCCTCGATATCGCGGTGAAGGACGAAGCCGCGGCGATCCAGCGCATGGCCGGCAAGCCGAACTGGAGCGTGACGCCGGACATGGCCTACCGTTTCGTCGCCCAGGCACCCGCACCGGGCACCTCGCTGCGCCCGGTGGTGATCGGCATGGGCCCGTGCGGTTTGCTCGCCGGCCTGATCCTGGCGCAGATGGGCTTCAAGCCCATCATCCTGGAGCGCGGCAAGGAAGTGCGCGAGCGCACCAAGGACACCTTCGGCCTGTGGCGCAAGAGCGTGCTGAACCCCGAGTCGAACGTGCAGTTCGGCGAGGGCGGGGCGGGCACATTCTCCGACGGCAAGCTCTACAGCCAGATCAAGGACCCGAAGCACTACGGCCGCAAGGTGCTCGACGAGTTCGTCAAGGCCGGCGCGCCGGAGGACATCCTCTACCTCGCGCGCCCGCACATCGGCACCTTCCGCCTGGTCAGCATGGTGGAGAAGATGCGCGCCGAGATTTTCGCGCTGGGTGGCGAGGTCCGCTTCGAGACCCGCGTCGAGGACGTGGATATCGAGGGCGGCAAGATGCGCGGCCTCAAGCTGTCCAACGGCGAGTACCTGCAGGCCGACCACGTTATCCTGGCGGTGGGTCACAGCGCGCGCGACACCTTCGAGATGCTGCATGAGCGCGGCGTGTTCATGGAGGCCAAGCCGTTCTCGCTGGGTTTTCGCATCGAGCATCCGCAGGGCATGATCAACAGCAGCCGCTTTGGCAAGTTCGCCGGCAACAAGCTGCTGGGCGCGGCGGACTACAAGGTGGTGCACCACGCCAGCAACGGGCGCGCGGTCTACAGCTTCTGCATGTGCCCGGGCGGCACGGTGGTGGCCGCGGCCTCGGAGCCGGGCCGCGTGGTGACCAACGGCATGAGCCAGTACATCCGCGCCGAGCGCAATGCCAATGCCGGCATCGTGGTGGGCATCACGCCGGAGGATTTCCCCGGCGGCCCGCTGGCCGGCATTGCCTTCCAGCGCCATTGGGAAGAGCGCGCCTTCGAACTTGGCGGGCGCAACTACAACGCGCCGGCGCAGTTGGTGGGCGACTTCATCGCGCGCCGGCCGTCCACGGCGATGGGCGCGGTCGAGCCCTCCTACAAGCCGGGTGTCACGCCGACGGACCTGTCCACCGCGCTGCCCGACTACATCATCGAAGCCATCCGCGAAGCGCTGCCGGAACTGGACAAGAAGATCGCCGGCTTTGCCATGCATGACGCGGTGCTGACCGGCGTGGAAACGCGCACGTCGTCGCCGCTGCGCATCCGCCGCAAGGACAACTACCAGAGCATGAACGTGGAAGGGCTGTACCCGGCCGGCGAAGGCGCCGGCTATGCGGGCGGCATTTACTCCGCTGCCATCGATGGCATCGAAGTGGCCGAGGCCGTGGCGTTGAGCATCGTCAACGGCAAGGCGGTCTGAGCGAGCCCAGGCTGGCTTAGCGCCCGGCAGCCCCGGCCGCTTCCAGCCAGGCCGAGGCCCCCAGCCCGGCCGCGCGCCCGCTGGCAAGGCAGGCGGTCAGCAGGTAGCCGCCGGTGGGCGCTTCCCAGTCCAGCATCTCGCCGGCGCAGAACACGCCCGGCACGGCGCGCAGCATCAATTGCGCGTCCATCGCCTCGAACGCGACGCCGCCCGCGCTGCTGATCACTTCATCGATCGGGCGCGCGCGCAGCAGGCGCACGGGCAGCGCCTTGAGCGCCGCCGCCAGCCGCGCGGGGTCGGCAAATTCTTCCTTTGACAAGCACTCGCGCAGCAAGCCGGCCTTGACGCCGGTGATGCCCAGCTTGCTCTGCAGGTGGCTCGATAGCGAGCGCGCGCCGCGCGGGCGCCGCACCGCTTCGGCCACGCGTTCGGCCGGCAGGCCCGGCGCAAGGTCGAGATGGATCGTGGCCTCGCCCGTGGCTTCGAGCAGGTCGCGCATTGGCGCGCTCAGCGCATAGACCAGGCTCCCCTCGATGCCGCCGGCCGTGATGACGAACTCGCCCTGGCGATAGTGCTCCACGCCATCGCGATCGCGCAGCCCGATGGCCACGGCCTTGAGCGGGTGGCCGGCAAAACGCGTGCGGAAGTGCTCGCTCCAGGCTACGTCGAAGCCGCAGTTGGCGGGGCGCAAAGGGGCGATGTCCACGCCACGCGCGGCCAGCAGCGGTACCCATGCGCCGTCGGAACCCAGGCGTGCCCAGCTGCCGCCGCCAAGCGCCAGCACTGTGGCATCGGCCTGGACCAGCAACTCGCCATCCGGCGTGGCAAAGCGCAGCTGGCCCGATGCATCGTCCCAGCCCAGCCAGCGATGGCGCATATGGAACCGCACGCCGGCCTCGCGCAGGCGGTGCAGCCACGCACGCAGCATCGGCGCGGCTTTCATGTCGGTGGGGAAGACGCGGCCCGAGCTGCCGACGAAGGTCTCGATGCCCAGGCCGTGCACCCAGCCTCGCAGCGCTTGCGGATCGAAGCCCGCCAGCAGCGGCGCGATTTGCGCGCTGCGCTTGCCATAGCGCCCGAGGAAGGGCTGCGCCGCTTCGGAATGCGTGAGGTTCATGCCGCCGCGCCCGGCCATCAGGAACTTCCGGCCAACCGAGGGCATGGCGTCATACACGTCCACGCGAAAGCCGCGCGCGGCCAGCACCTCCGCCGCCATCAGGCCCGCGGGGCCGCCGCCGATCACGGCGACGCTGGCAGCAGGGAGGGAGGCGGTGGGTGCAGACATGGGTTGGATCCGGGGCAAGGCGGTCGATCGCGCAAAGGGGCGCAAGGCAGGGGGCGGCGGATCGGATTATATAGGGCAGGGGCAGCTGCTAATATCGCGCCTTCCCTTGTGCCACGGGTCTCCCGCGCCTGCCATGCCCTTGCCGTTCCGCTTGTCGTTGCCTCTTCCCGCCGCGCGGGCCTTCGTCCCGGTCTTGCTGGGCTTGTTGGGCTTGCTGGGTCTTGTAGCCGGCGTGCACCCGGCGCTCGCGCAGGAAACCGCGCAGGGGTTGCAGGAAAAGGCGATGAAAGGCGATTTCCTGTCCCAGCGCAACCTCTCGTACTGCCTGCAGTCCGGTTGCCTCGGGCTGGAGCGTGACCGCGTCAAGGCCTGCATGTGGCGCAAGGTGATCGTGCTGTCCGGCGAGCGCCATGTCACCGACCTGGACACCGCCAACCTGGATTACGTCTGCGCAAAGCTGAGCACGGCCGAGCGCGATGCGGCCATGCGCCAGGCGGACGCGCTGGCCAGGCAGATCTACGGGCCGCGGCGCTGAGCGCCTTCGGCCTGCTTGGGCGGGAGGCTAAAATAGCGGTTTAGCGCGTTTAGCGCCGTTCCCTGCGTCACGCATCGCCATGCCCATCGCTTCGCCATCCCGCCAGTTCATCGTAGACGCCACCCAGCAATGGCTGGAACGCGCAGTGATCGGCCTCAACCTGTGCCCTTTCGCCAAGGCCGTGCACGTGAAGCGGCAGATCCGCTACACGGTGAGCGATGCCACCGATACCGAGGGCGTGCTCGCCAATCTCGAAACCGAGTTGCGCACGCTCGCCGAAGCCGACCCCGCCGAGATCGACACGACCCTGCTGATCGTGCCGCACGCGCTGGCCGAGTTTCTCGACTACAACGATTTCCTCTATTTCGCCGAGCGCTTGCTCAAGAGCCTGCGCCTGGCGGGCATCCTGCAGATCGCCAGCTTCCATCCGCACTACGAGTTCGGCGGCAGCGAGCCGGACGACATCGAGAACTACACCAACCGCGCGCCTTACCCCATCCTGCACCTGCTGCGCGAGGACAGCATCGCGCGCGCCGTGGCGGCTTTTCCCGATGCGTCGGAGATCTACGAGCGCAACCAGGAAACCATGCGCCGGCTCGGCCACGACGGCTGGCGCAAGCTGATGACCGAGGCCAGCGGGACATAAAAAACGCGCCGTCGAAGCGGCGCGTTTCCATTTGCGGACAGCCGCGCGCCATTGGCTTGGCGCGAGCCAGCTTCAGCCGGCAGCAGCCGGCTCCTGCGTATAGAAGCGCGCTTCCATCTCTTCCAGTCCCAGCGTGCGCAGCACTTCGTTCAGCCGCTCGGCCGGGCGGCGGCGCGGCAGGTCCTTGTACTGCGCGATGATGAGCTCGTTCTTCATCGAGTGCTCCCAGCCCACCAGCTCGGTCACGCTGACCTGGTAGCCATGCGCCTCGAGCTGCAGGCAACGCAGCACGTTGGTCACCTGGCTGCCGAACTCGCGCGTATGCAGCGGGTGGCGCCAGATCTCGGTCAGCGGATTGCCGGCCAGCAGCTTGCCCTTGTTCTTGCGCAGCACGCCCGCCACCTCGGCCTGGCAGCACGGCACCACCACGATGTACTTGGCGCGCTTTTCCAGCGCGAAACGGATCGCATCGTCCGTGGCTGTGTTGCAGGCGTGCAGCGCGGTGACGATGTCGATGGTGGGCGGAAGCTGATCGGAGGTGATTGAATCCGCCACCGACAGGTTCAGGAACGACATGCCCTTGAAGCCTAGCCGGCTGGCGAGTTCCTGCGAGCTGCGCACGAGTTCTTCGCGCGTCTCGATGCCGTAGATGTGCGACTGGTCGAGCTGCGCCTTGAAGAACAGGTCATACAGGATGAAGCCGAGGTAGGACTTGCCGGCGCCGTGGTCGACCAGCGTCACGTCCGGGTGATCCTGCTTGAGGTCTTGCAGCAGCGGCTCGATGAACTGGAACAGGTGGTAGACCTGCTTGAGCTTGCGGCGGCTGTCCTGGTTCATCTTGCCGTCGCGCGTGAGGATATGCAGCGCCTTGAGCAGTTCGATGGACTGGCCGGGGCGGATTTCGTGGGGGCTGGGCGCCGGTGCGGCGGGCGTCTTGGACGCCGGGGACTTCTGGGCCATCTGGGATGTCTGGAACCTGGGGAAAAGCGGTGAGGCGTGCGCCAAAGCCGGACGACGCTGCGCCGGTACAGCGGCAGTTTACCGAAAGTCGCGCTTGCCCGGGCGAGTGGTGCAACCGGCGCATGCCGGCCCCGCCTTGCCAGGCGCCCCCGGAAAGGCCCCTAAACAAGCCCCCTGAACAGGCCCGCTATAGCAGGCAGTAATCCACGGGGACGAGCGGTGGCGGCAGCTCGGTCTCGCCCAGCGCTTCCTTCATGCCGATCTCGATGGCGCGGCAGAGCGCATCGAGCGGCAGGTCGTTGGCGCTGCTGCCGAACGGTTCTTCCAGCTCATCGCCCAGCGCATCCAGGCCGAAGAAGGTGTAGGCCACGATGGCCACCACCACGGGCGTGACGAAGCCGATGGTATCCACCAGCCCGAACGGCAGCAAAAAACAATAGAGGTAGGCGGTACGGTGCAGCAGCAGCGTGTACGAGAACGGGATGGGCGTGTTGTGGATGCGGTCGCACGCCACCGCCGTGGCCATCATGGCCGACAAGGTGTCGTCGATGCCGGCGGCGAGGCAGGGCTCGACGCGGTGCTGCCGCACGCACTGGCCCAGGTCTTCGCCCATGCGCATCATCAGCAAGGCGGGCGCATTGGTGGTGCGCTGCAGGTCGGCGAGCTCTGCCGGGCGCAGCCACGCGGGGTCCAGGCCGGTGGCGGCGCTGGCGCCGCGTAAGCGGTTGCGCAGCGCGTACGCGTAGGCAATCGTGCGGGAGATCATGCGCACGCGCGCGTCGTTCAGGCCCGCCGGCTTATGGCCGGCGCTGTCCGGCACGTTGTCGGCGATCAGGCTGAGGCATTGCCGTGCCAGGTTGTGGCTGCGCACCACCAGCTCTCCCCACAGCTTGCGCCCTTCCCAGAAGCGATCGTAGGCGGCGGTATTGCGAAAGCCCAGGAAGATGGCCAGCGGCAGGCCGATCAGCGTGAAGGGGATGGCGGTGAGCGTGATCTTGTGCTGGAAGAACGCGCCGTGGCTGAGCGTGACGGCAACCGCTACCAGCAAGTTCACCAGCAGCACGCGCCAGATGCGCGACAGGATCGAGCCTCGCAGGACCAGGAACAACCTCGGTCCCGATGGGCGGTCTCGCACAATCATCTGTGATCCCCTGGCATTGCGGCACGGCATTCCGTCGATGGGCAGAAGTGTACATTTTTCGCCTCGGGCGGTGGGGTGCGGGCTGCGCCGCGGCTCAAGTTTCCGGCGAAACGGCCGATGGTGTTGTGTGCGTCGGAAAGGGACCAAGATCCCGCGGCGCATCAATGACATCCCCGGCTTCAAAGGCCTGCCTGGCAGGCCACGGGCACCGGGCGGCCGCGCCATGGCGCAGCGGCGGCGCGGCACTGCCAAGGCCGGGATTGCGGACGACCCCGAGGACGGGGCGGAGCCGTCCGGACATGATCCATCAATGGAACAACCGAATGGAAAACCGGGGACAAGACACAGGGGACGGCGGCTTACGGGTTAGCCTGGACGACAGCGCGCGGCAGCTGCGCGCGGCGTATGCCGCCATGCCGGGCCGCATGGCGCCGGACCGCGCCGCGCTGCAAGAGGCGCTGGCCAGGGGCGGCTGGGCGCAGGCGAAACTGGACACCGCCGCAATCGGCACCTTTCTCGCGCAATGCCAGCGCGCCACCGAGGGGACGCCCGTGGAGGCGCTGATCGGCGAGCTGACCGACGGCTACTTCGATCTCAGCGTCAGCAGCGACAACTTGAGCGTGCGGCTCAACCTGCTGCCGCCGCAAGGCGGGCGCGAGGTGTCACGCGACGAGATCCGTGCCGCGCTGGCCGAGCGCGGCATCAAGGCCGAGCCGGACAGCGCCGCCCTGCGTGGCGCGGTCGAGGCGGGCTATTGCGACGGGCTCGAGATTGCCACGGGACGCGCGCCGCTGCCCGGCATGCCGGCGCGCTTCGAGAGCCTGCTGGCCCCGCCCAAGCCGCTGGTTGCCGAGGACGAAAGCGGCCGCATCGACCTGCGTGACCTGGGCACGCTGTTGCTGGTCAATCCCGGCACGCCGTTGATGCGGCGCATCCCGGCACGCCAGGGCAGCGACGGCATCGATGTCTTCGGCAAGGTGGTGCCCGCCGTGCCGGCCGCCGATCCGCCATTTGCGGACGGCTTGAGCGGCGTGGCGCCGGATCCCGCCGATCCGGAGGTACTAGTGGCGGCGATCTCGGGCTCGCCGTCCTTGTTGGCACAGGGCGCATCGGTGAGCCCGGTGGTCGATGTGGAAGCAGTGGACATGCATTCCGGCAACGTCACTTTCGACGGCACGCTGCGCGTCAACGGCGATATCAGGACCGGGATGACCGTGCGCGTGACCGGCGATGTGATCGTCACCGGCACCATCGAGGCTGCCCACGTGGAGGCGGGCGGCAATGTGGTGGTGAAGGGCGGCATCATCGGCAAGGCCGAGGGCACGCATCAAGGCATCCATCAAGGCACACAACAGGGCGCCGAGGGCGTCGCGCTGGCGCGGGTGACCTGCAAGGGCTCGCTGCATGCGCGCTTCATCGAAAGCGCGGTGGTCGAGGCTGGCACCGAGGTCAAGGTGGAAAGCGGCATCCGCCAGAGCGACGTCTGCGCCGGGCGCAGCATCATTGCCGGCAGCCCCAAGGGTGGCCAGGGCAACATCACCGGCGGGCGCTGCCGTGCGCAACTGGCTGTGCGCACCGCCACCCTTGGCGCCTCCGCGGGCACCGCCACCACCGTGCAGGTGGGCACCAACCCCTACGCCGAAGCCGAGAAGGCCGAGCTCGAGGCCCAGCGCCGCCAGCTGGAGGCGGAGCAGGCCAAGGTGCAGCAGCTGGTCAGCTTCTTCGCCAAGAATCCCGAGAAAGCGGTGGGCGACCTGCGCGAAAAGGCGCGCGCCACACTGTTCAAGCTCACCCGCGACTCGATTGCGCTCGACGCCAGGCTGGCCAAGCTTGCCGAGCAGCTTCGCCCGTCTCCCGAGGCGGTGATCGAGGTGAGCCGGCGCATCCACGGGGGGTGCAGCCTGCATATCGGGCAGAAGTCGATGAAGATCATGGAGGACAAGCCGGGCGGCCATATCCGGCTGGTGGAGGACCGCATCGCGCTGGTCTGAGTCACCCTCGCTTCCCGTAGCACGCCGGCCGCCGCGCTCTTGCGCGGCGGTTTTGCTTGTGCCGTGCGGAACAATATGCGGAACACGTTACGTGACGCGTAACATGCCCCGGCCCCGCCCGGGCCGCGCCGCGCGCCGCCCGCGCAAGCGGCAATCCCTTGCGCCGCAAGGCCTGGCGGCCTGCCCAGCCGCGCGCGGGAACCCGCGTTGGCGGCTGGCACGTGCCTTGCACCGTACCCTGTCAGGCGTCCCCGCTGGCGCCGTTCCAGAAAAAAAGCAAAAGGAGGAATCATGGACATGGCACTCACCAGCCGGGCAGGCGTAGACAGCATCACCGCGCGAGGCGTCTCGCCGGGCGTGCCATCGGCCATGTCGGCGCGGCAGGTTGCCAGGCTGCCGCTAGCGTCGCACGGCACGGCGCCGCTCAGGGCGGTGGTGATCGACGAATGCGCGCTGCTGCGCCTCGGCCTGGCCCGCATGCTGGAGAGCATGCCAGGCGTGGCGCAGGTGGACGGCGTGGATCCCGACGACCTCTCCATGCACGGGGCCACGATCCGCGAGGCCGGCTTGCTCGTGTTTGGCATGCCGCAGGACGTGACCAGCGGCTGGCGCCTGCTGCGCAAGCTGCGGAGCATGCTGCCCGCCCAGCGCGTGCTGCTGCTGTCGGACAATATGTGGCTGCACATGCCGCCGCCGGAGATGGGCTACGGCATCTGCTGCTGCCTGCCCAAGACCGCAGCCCTTGTGACCCTGGAAGCCGCCATCAGCAGCATGCTCGAGGCCGAAGTGCTGGCCGCCTGAGCCGCGCTTCAATCCAGGGGGGGCGAGGGGGCAGGGCGTCAACGTGTCCATGCCGCCGACAGCCTGATGCGCATCTTGCAGCACTCCCAAGTATGAACCACGTTCACATGTCTGTAAATCCAGACATGTAGCTATTCAGAATCGTGAATGGCAGGTCTATGTTGATCCTTCGTCACAACCGCTCCCCCATCAGCAGCGGTTGCGGCGATCGACGAGGGAAGCGTCGATTTTCTGAAGCCTCAACATAAGACAGGAAGAACATGCCAAAAACTGCTCACGAAGCGGTGACCTCGCCTATGGATCCGGCGGGCCCCCGATTCACGCCGACCCGGATCAGCGCCATCGCGCTAGCCTGCCTGGCGCTGACCCTGGGTGCCTGCGGCGGCGACGATCCCGTTGCAACCACAGCCCCGGCTTCGACCACCCCGACGGTGGTCGCGGGCTGCGAACTGAACGGCACCACCGGCGGCGAAGCCGTGGTGTTGCCGGGCGACCCCAACGCGCCGGAGATCGCCACCGGCTATGCGCCCAAGAATACGGTCTACGCCAAGACCTATATGGCGGTGACCAACAACCCGGTCTCGACCAAGGCCGCCTGCGACGTGCTGAAGAACGGCGGCACGGCAGTGGACGCCGCGGTAGCGGCGCAGATGGTGCTCAACCTGGTCGAGCCGCAATCCTCCGGTATCGGCGGCGGCTCCTTCATCATGTACTACGACGCGGCCACCAAGCAGGTCACCGCCTACGACGGGCGCGAGATGGCGCCGGCCGCCGCCGACGGCAACTATATCCAATGGAAGTCCGCCGCCGACCAGACTCCGCCGGCACCTAACGCGACGCACAGCGGCCGCTCCATCGGCACGCCCGGCACGTTGCGCGTGCTGGAGCTGGCGCACGGCGAGCACGGCAAGCTGGCCTGGAAGGACTTGTTCTCTCCCGCCATCAAGCTGGCGACCGATGGCTTCGCGATTCCGCCGCGCATGGCTGCCGCGATCGCCTCGGCGGTCAGCAACCCGGTGACGGCCGCCAGCATCAAGCGCGACGCCGAGATGGCCGGATATTTCCTCAATGCCGACGGCACCCCGCGCGCGGTCAACACCATCATCAAGAACCCGGCACTGGCCAATGTGTTCAGCTCGGTCGCCAGCGGCGGCGCGGATGCGTTCTACAAGAACGGCCCGATTGCCCAGGCGATCGTCGCCAAGATCCAGAACACTTACGGCGGCACCGCCACGCCAGGCCTGACCACGCTGGCCGACCTCGAGAACTACGTCGCCAAGAAACGCACGGCGGTTTGCACCACCTATCGCGAGTACGAGATTTGCGGCATGCCGCCGCCGTCCTCCGGTGGCATCGCGGTGGCGCAGATCATGGGCATCGTCGAGAACTACGAGATGTCGCGCTATGCGCCGTCGAACATGGACAAGAACGGCGGCCGCCCGAACGTGCTCGGCGTCCACCTGATGGCCGAGGCAGGCAACCTGGCCTATGCCGACCGCAACAAGTATGTGGCGGATACCGACTTCGTCGGCCTGCCGGGCGGTAGTTGGGAAAGCATGCTGAACAAGCCTTACCTGCGCAAGCGGGCAGACCTGATCAGCACGGTGGGCTCCATGACGCTGCCGGTCGCCGCGGGCGACCTCGGCGCCGTGCCGCTGGCCCCGTCGGTCATCAACGAGCACGGCACCACGCACCTGTCGCTGACCGACAAGTACGGCAACGTGGTCTCGATGACCACCACCATCGAGGCCGGCCTCGGCTCGTATCACTTCACCAACGGCTTCCTGCTCAATAACCAGCTGACCGACTTCAACGCGGCGCCCGCCGATGCCGGCGGCGTGCCGATCGCCAACCGCGTGCAGCCGGGCAAACGCCCGCGCAGCTCGATGGCGCCCACGCTGGTGTTCAAGCGCAATGCCGACGGCTCGCGCGGCGACTTCTACATGACCACCGGTTCGCCGGGCGGCGCCAGCATCATCCAGTACGTAGCCAAGACCCTGGTGGGCGTGCTGGACTGGAAGATGGACGCGCAGCAGGCTGTGTCGATGATCGACTTCGGTGGCTCAAACAGCGCCACCAGCGGCATGATGGTCGGCGGCGAGCATCCCAACGTGGACGCCACCAAGCCGGCCGGCGGCCTGGCCGGCGACAACGATCCGCTGGTCAAGGGCCTGCGCGGGCTCGGCCACGTGGTCAACGTGACGGCGCAGTCGAGCGGCTTGAGCGCCATCATCCGCACCACCGTGGGCGGGTCGACGGCACTGGTCGGCGGGGCCGATCCGCGTCGTGAGGGCGTGGTGCTGGGCGATACGTTCAAGCCATAAGCCATTTGCTATAAGCCGGAACGGAAGGGTTTGCGGAAATTTCTCCGCATGCATTGGGAAGTGGCTGATTGGTTGATGCGGCTCCGCTCGCTAAAGTAGTCACTTACCGCTCTCTCCCCGGGGGTGGTTTTCCCGAGAGGGCCTAATCCCTTGGCCCTCCTTCCGTGGCGCTGCATGCTCTTGCATGCGGCGCTTTTTTTTCCGCCTTCCCCCTTACCTTTCCCTCTGCCTTCCCACCACGGAGTCGCCTACCAGACCCGGATCTTGAGTTGCAGCGAGATGCAGCCATCCACCTTCCCCCGCATCGTCGGCACGTAGATCAGGTTCGCTCCCACGCGCCCATACTCGATGCTGATGACGGGCGCCGCCATTGGCGACCAGCCACCGTGATTGACATCCGGATATCCGCGCACCGCGCCCGCCGTGGCACCGATCCGTACCGGGCCAAGATGCAGAGGTTGCCAGGTGACGGTCGCATAGGTGGAGTGATCGCGCATGCTGTTGCGGTACTCGCCGGCCGACAAGGTGAAATCCTCGGTGATGCGGACATCCGCGCCGATGCCCCAGTTGGCCGCGTTGTAGTGCGCCGCATGATTGAAGTGGTAAGAGAGAAACCCGGCGTTTAGCCAGACCTGGGGGCTGAACGCGGGCGCCGGCGTAGCCTGTGCCGGATCTGCCGGGGGGTCTGGCGGCGTGCTGTCATCCGCGCGGGCGGCGGCCGCCCACAGAGATGCGCCTAGCGCAAACACCATCACCATCAGGAGCTTGCGCGGAAAAAGGCGATACCTCGCCGCGCCAGGAACTGGATAAGCATCCATGGCCGCTTCCTTGTCGATTGTCTTGGCTGGGAGCTGGCTGGACGCGACGCGAATCGGCGTGCGGGCGCAGCCATCCTGCGCGAGTCCGGCGTGGCGCCGGCGGCCCTAGGTGGCGGCGGTGTGCATGATGTTCCCCGGTTGCGTGGCAAGTGCGAACGCGTACCGCGTGCTGTGCGGCCGCTTCGTCATCAGTCCCGGCGGCCAATTGGATCGGCGGGCCGGTCTTGTATTTATCGTGTTACCAGTCTGGTGCTTCGGCGCGAGGGATTCAATCAATCGAATGCCGTAAGCCTATGGAGGGGATTGGAGGGCAAGCGGATGTCAACGTGCCGGTAATACGGCACGTTCCGCGAGCTTGCGCAGGCAGGCGGGGGAGGGTTGCTATGCCGCTGGCGGCTGCCATGCGGCAGCGCCAGGGCATGGCGCAATCAGGCAAACACGCGTTTGACGATGCGCGCTTGGGTCAGGTCATGCGGCAGACGCGCTGGCGGAACCGGCCTGGCTGTGCGCCATCGTGCGCCAGGCCAGGTGCGCGGTGCCGGCGGGCGGCTCCGCACGCATGGCTTGCGCGCGCACATCCGGAAAATCCGCTGCGTCGAGCCAGACCGACAGGAAGGCGCCCATCGCGTCGAGCAGCGTGTCCGAGTTGATGCCGGTCGGCCCGCCCACCTTCGGGCAGATGACCAGTTGCGTGCCCTCGTGCGAATACACGCGCAGCGTCTTGACCAGGTCTGCCGGCTGCAGGTGATGCTCCGAGCAGGGCACGCCCTGGAAGCCAAACGCCAGCAGGAATTCCTCTTCCTCGGCCTGCCCCGTGCAGAGAATCACCTTGGGACGCATGCGCCGGCGCTGCTCCGCGATAAAGCGGAAGCGCCCACCCTGGCGGCAGAATTCCACATAGCGCCAGTTCGGGCTGAGGCACGGGTTGCGGCGAAAGGTCTCGATCTGCGACAGGTCCATCTGCTGCGGCTTGGGCAGAGGGTAGAGATTGATCTTGAACTCCCAGCCGCGCGGCGCGTAGAGGTACTGGTCGAAGTAGCCGCGCCAGTCCAGCCCCGGCATGGTTTCACGCAGCGTTGCCGCGCGCGTCGCCGCCATGATGCGGGCGAGGCGCTGGTGCGTTTGCCAGCGCGGCATGTCATGCCGGTGGCGCTCGCGGAATGCGCTGTCCCAGGCGGGCGGCTCATGCACCGGCGCCAGCGAGGCACCCGGCGTAGACGCAAGCAGGTGGGGCTCCTTATCGCATATCCAGACCGCCGCGCCGATGTTCCCCCCCTCCATGCCGGCGTACGAAGAGAAATACGCGTCCAACTCCTCGCTGCTGAAAACTGATGTCATTTGCTCTCTCATTCTTCGTGGCCCGTCATGCAAGTCCCTGTCGATGCGCGGCGCGCGACAGGGCTCCCCGAGTAGCGGCGGCATGGCGCTGCGCGCTCGCGCGTGAATGACAAGGACAAGCGCAATCACCGTGCCATCTGGCCGACGGCGCTTGCTGACGTGGTGCGGTGGTGGTGCGAGGCGAATGGGGGCAGGCTGGAAGCCGCGCCAGATAAGGGATTGCGGGCGATCTGCCGATGACGGGGAGGGGGCGGATGCCATGGGCCGCCACGCGGGCGGATGGCGCGGCGGTGTTACGCGTTACGTAACGTGGGCGGTGTGGGGGAACGCGGAGGGTAGCTAGCGTACTGCGCCTTTTGAGCAGACCTGCCCCGCTGTGAGGCAGTCGGCGAACCGCCGCACGCAGCGCCGGCCCCCAAGGCCGGCAGGCCTAGCCGCCCACAGAAGGTCCGGCGGGCATCTAGACCTTATTCGCGTCGAAGACTAGCAAGAACGCGGCAACCATGTCTGAGATTTCCGTGGTCAGGCATCTGCTCTTCAATCCTGCCGGGCCGCATTTTGCAAGCATTCGCTGGCCGATGACCTCGAAGTTGTATGGGCTGAGCGCGGCCTTCGCCCGTTCAAAGCACGCGGCGCCTGGGCCACCTTCATAGACCTTGCCGTATTTCCCATGGCAGTAGCTGATTGCCGCACTGATTGCGGCGCTGCCAGCTGCTAAGGCAGTGGTGGTTTTGTCATCTAGCGCATGTGCTGGCCTGGTGAGGCAAAGGAGGAGGCCAAGGGTTATGAGGGTTGTTTTTCTGACCATTTTGATCGCAGTGAGTTGGAGCGCTGCCAGCGCCCGCAGTCGGAAATTGAGCATCGCCGGATTCTTCCACGATTGCTGCTTCTCCAATGTAGTAGCTTCGTGGGGTGGCTCTACTTCTGCGGGCTCCCGCCTTTAACGAGCCACTAACGCAACAGTAGGCCGTTGCTAAACGTGCCGTGCCAAATCGTGCCTATCCGCGCTACCCGTTGTCTACGCCAAGGACGGTAACCGCTAGGGCATGGAGAGGGTGCTGACGAGTCTTGGCGGCGGCGGCCTGGCTGCCTGCAAGAAGCGGATGGGTGAATTCGACGCGGCCGAGAAGGCGCTGCTAAACCATCGGGCCGCCCGGTGCGGCGCCGTTGGAAGGCGGGCACCATCACGCATGTCGATTGCAGGGAGGCCTGCGCCGAACCGAGCAGGCAGACGCCGTGCTCGCGAGGCGCTGAGTCGTCTCCATGGCCCGGGGCTGAAGTCGAGGCGGCAAAGTGACGCCAGAAAAGAAAAAAGCCCTTGAAATTCAAGGGCTTAGATCTAATTAATGGTGCCGAAGAGAGGAATCGAACCCCCGACCTTCTCATTACGAATGAGCTGCTCTACCGACTGAGCTACTTCGGCCCACCATCCGTCAACAACTGGATGAAGCCCGCAATCATAGCAGCGTTTTTTTTTGCTGTGAAGTCCAGGAGCAAATTTTTTGCCGGGAGTCCCTGCAGGCACGCCGCCGGGTGGCGGCGCGGTCATTCAGGCGGCGTCGTTGGCGGGCAGTGGCGCGGGCCCGGCACGATGGCGGAACCGGAGCAGGTAGGCCACGCTGAGCACTGCCAGGAAGGGGATGCCTGTGAGCAGCGTCATGCGGAAGGCGTCGGTAAACAGGGTGGTCAGCATGATGGCCAGCAGCATGCCGGCACCTAGCAGCGTGAGCACGGGGAAGCCGCGCATGCGGAAGGCCAGGGGGCGGTTGCCGGCGGCGGCCCATTGGCGGCGGAAGCGGTAGTGGGTGACGAAGATCATGAACCAGGTGAAGAGGGCGCCGAACATGGAAATGGCCATCATCAGCAGGAAGGCATCGCCGGGGTAGAAGACGTTGAGGCCGGTGGCCAGCGCGATGCCGATGCTGGAGAGCAGCAGCGCGCGCACGGGGATGCCGCGCTTGCTGACTGCGCCGAAGCTGCGCGGCGCCTGCCCGGCGCGTGCCAGGCTGAACATGGTGCGGGTGGTGATGTAGAGCTGGCTGTTCATGGCGGACAGCGCGGCGATCAGCACGACGAAGTTGATGATGGCGGCGGCGCCCGGCACGTGGACGGCTTCCATCACCTGGACGAAGGGGCTTTTCTGCGCGCCGGCCTGGTTCCAGGGGACGATGGCGAGCATCAGCGCGAGCGTGAGCAGATAGAACAGGCCGAGCCGGATCATGGTGGAGCGGAAGGCTTGCAGCACGGCGCGCTCGGGGTCCTGGGCTTCGCCGGCGGCGACCGCGATCATCTCGATGCTGAGGTAGCTGAAGATCGATACGATCACCGCGACCCACATGCCCCACAAACCGTTTGGCAGGAAGCCGCCGTGCGCCGTGTAGTGATGGAAGCCGGCGCCGGCCGCGCCGCTGCCGGTGCTGCCGGGCGCGCCGAAGACGATGTAGGCGGCCACCAGGATAAAGGCGACGATGGCGATGATCTTGACCATCGAGAACAGGTACTCGACGGCGCCGAAGATGCCTACGCCCACCAGGTTGATCAGGATCAGCGCGGCGGAGAACGAGACGATCCAGAACCAGGCGGGCACCTGCGGGAACCAGTACCCCATGTAGAGCGCCACGGCGGTGACTTCGGTGCCGACCGCGAGCACGATCGAGGCCCAGTAGGCGTAGCGCACCAGGAAGCCGGCGAGCGGGCTGACATAGTGCTCGGCATAGGCGCCGAAGGAGCCGGAGGTGGGGTGGGCTACCGTCATCTCGGCCAGGCAGCCCATCAGCAGCAGCGTGACCAGTGCACCGATGGCGTAGCTGAGCAGCACGCCGGGGCCGGCGAAGCCGATGGCAAAGCCGCTGCCCATGAACAGGCCGGTGCCGATGGCGCCGCCAATGGCGATCATGGCGAGCTGCGCGGGTTTGAGGCTGCGGTGCAGGCCTTGCTCGCGCTGGACGATTTGCTGGAAGCCTCCGCTTGCGTGGCGTTGCCCGTTTCCTTGTTCCATGTCTCCTCCTTGGTTTGCCCACCGCCCGTGCCTTGTCGGGCACGAGCGGCGTCATTTTTGGCTTGTCGTTTGTTGCTTGTCCGTTCGTGGCTTGTCGTTTGTTGTTCGTCGCTTATGACTTGCTATCCCCGAGCCCGAAGAATGCCGCCGCGTTGGCGCCCAGCAGCTTGCGGCGCGCCGCGTCGGCAAGATCGGTCGCGCGGATCAGCGCGCCGACCTGTTGCTCGCCAAGCGGATAGGGGTAGTCCGAACCGAGCATCACGCGGTCCTCGCCCATCACGTCGACCAGCAGCTTGAGCGCGCGCGGGTCGAACACAGCGGAGTCCACGAAGAAGCGGTTGACATACGACGAGGGCGGGTGCGGGCAGTCCTCGCGCACAATGTCGCGATGGCGCCAGGCGTTGTCGACGCGGCCAAGCAGGAAGGCGAAGCTGCCGCCGCCATGCGCGAAGCACAGCTTGAGCGAGGCCGGGATGCGCTCGAACGCGCCGGACAGGATCAGCGACAGGATGCCGAGCTGCGTTTCCGCCGGCATCGACACCAGCCACGGCAGCATCCACTTTTTCATGCGTGGCGCGCCCATCATGTCCCACGGGTGCACCAGTACGGCAATGCCTTCGTCGGCGCAGTGGATGAGGAAGGTGATCAGGCCTTCGTCGTCGAGGTCGCGGTCGCCGAGGTGGTTGCCGATCTGCACGCCGACATGGCCTCCAGCCTTGGCGCGCGAGGCTTCGCGGCAGGCCGCGTCGATATCCTGCAGCGGCACCTGGGCCAGCGCCTTGAGCCGCGCGGGGCGGTGCGCGCAGAGTTCCAGCGCGTAGTCGTTCATGCGCTGCGACCAGGGCACCGCGACGTCTGCCGGATAGCGGTAGCCGAACATCACGGGCGTGGCGCACATGAGCTGGATGTCGACGCCGCAGCGGTCCATTTCCTCGATGCGGCGCGCGGGGTCCCACAGCGCGGAGTAGACCGGGCGGAATGGCTGGTCGCCGGTCATGATCATGGCCGTGTCCGTGCCATTGGTCTGCAGCCAGGGCGCGGCGACGGGGTCAAGCGCCGCGGCCTCCTGGCGGGTGATGGGCGGGAAGAAGTGGCTGTGGATATCCACTACGCGGTTGGTGCTCATTCAGGGTCCTTGCTGGCCGGTGCCGAAGCACGGCCCGGATGCACCGTGCCGCATTGCCCGCAGCGGCGCAGCGCTGCGTTGTCGTAAAAGCCGGCAAACAGCGGCGGCAGGTCGGTGACGATGCTCTTGAGCTGCACCTCCACGCGGTGCACCAGCGCGCTGCATGTGGGGCAATACCACTCGAAGCCGTCCACCACGCCTTCGGGGCGCTGGCGCTCGATCACCAGGCAGCGGCTGTCGGCCTCGGGGCGTTGCGGGGAATGCCGCACGTGCGCGGGCAGCAGGAAAATGTCGCCCTCCTTGAGGTCCACCCGCTCGCGCTTGCCGCGGTCCATGATGTCCAGCCAGGCATTGCCCTTGAACTGATAGAAGAACTCTTCGAGCGGATCGTCATGGAAATCCGTGCGCTGGTTTGGCCCGCCCACCACCGTGACGATGGTGTCGGCGTCCTGCCAGACCTGCTGGTTGCCCACAGGCGGCTTGAGCAAGTGCGCGTGCTCGTCCAGCCAGCGCGGGAAGTTGAGGGGCATGCCGTAGGTGAACATGGCGCGAGTCTCTTGTGCGGGTGAGGTTGCGATTGCGATGTCGGGCGTGTCGGCGCATCAGTGCATCAATGCATCAGTGCATCAGCGCGGCAGCGGCCGGTAGGCCACGGCCTTGATCTCGATGAGCAGATGCGGGTGCGGCAGCTGATGCACGGCCACGGTGGTGCGGGTCGGGCCGTCGTAGTCGAAGTACTCGCCGTAGACCTCGTTGTAGCCGCCGAAATCGTTCATGTTGACGAGAAAGGTGGTGATCTCCACCAGGTCGGACAGATCGCAGCCGACGCTTTGCAGGATCTCGCGGATATTGAGGATCACGGCGCGGGTCTGCTCGCGGATGTCGAGCGCGGTCACGCCCATGGCGTCGGCGCTGGCGCCGGCGAAGCTGTTGTCCGCGCGGCGCGAGCTGGTGCCCGAGACGAACAGGAAGTCGCCGGCCCGCTTCACGTGCGGGAAGCGGCCGCGCGGGGTGGCCTTGTCGGTCAGGACTTTGGAAAGCGTAGTCATGCGTGGTCTCCGGTGGTCAGCGTGTGCTCAGTTCGACTTGCCCCAGCCCGCTCACGCGGGTGCGTACGTGGCAGCCGGGACGCAGCGGCTCGGCCGCGGTGGCAGCGCCGGCCATGATCAGCGAGCCGGCCGGCAGCACCATGCCGGCCTGCGCCAGCAGTTGCGAGGCCTGCACCAGCGCGCGCAGCGGGTTGCCGAGGATGGCCGCGGTAGTGCCGAGCTGCGCCGGGCGGCCGTCGATCTCGAGCTGCACGCCGCGGTTGGCCAGCGCGCAGTCCGGGCGCGACCACGGTCCCACCACCAGCGCGGCGGACGAGCAGTTGTCGGCGACGACGTCGGCCAGCGAGAACTTGAAGTTGCGATAACGCGAGTCGATGATCTCCATGGCCGGGGCCACCGCCTCGATGTAGCCGCCGGTATCGAGCAAGGTGAGCGGGCCGGCGATATCGCGCGATGTCAGGAAGCACACCTCGGGCTCGATGCGCGGATGGATAAAGGCATCGAGCGCGAGCGCGGCGCCTTCCTCGCACAGCATGGCATCGGTGAGCTGGCCCCAGATGAGGCTGTCCACGCCCATCTGGACCATCTTGGCGCGGCTGGTGAAGCCGAGCTTGATGCCGAGCGGTTGCTCGCCGCGCGCGTGGCGCAGCGCGATGGCGCCGGCCTGGATGGCGTAGGCGTCATCGATGGAAAAGGGCGTGGCGCCGCCCAGCGGGTCGATGGCTTCACGCTGGCGCGCGGCGCCGTCGAGGCGGGTGGCGTACCGGGTAATCTGATCGGCAATCATGCGGCACTCGCGATCGGGTTGTTGGTGGGGGCGGCGGTGGGATGGGCGCCGGGATGGGCGCCGGGATGCGCGGGATCGCGCTGGCGCAACAGGTCCAGCGCCACGTCCACGATCATGTCTTCCTGTCCGCCGACCATGCGGCGGCGTCCGAGCTCGACCAGGATGTCGACGGTGGCGATGCCGTAGCGCGCGGAGGCAGCCTCGGCGTGGCGCAGGAAGCTGGAGTACACACCGGCATAGCCAAGCGCCAGCGTTTCGCGATCGACGCGCACGGGGCGGTCCTGCAGCGGGCGAACCAGGTCGTCCGCCGCGTCCATCAGCGCGTAGAGGTCGGTGCCGTGCGCAATGCCCGCGCGGTCGATCGCCGCGATGAAGACCTCCAGCGGCGCGTTGCCCGCCCCCGCGCCCATGCCGGCGAGCGAGGCGTCCACGCGGTCGCAGCCGTGCTCCAGCGCCACCATGGAATTGGCCACGCCAAGCGACAGGTTGTGGTGAGCGTGCATGCCGGTCTCGGTGGCGGGATCGAGCACTTGCTTGAACGCATCGAAGCGCTCGGCCACGTCGCGCATCGACAGCGCGCCGCCGGAGTCCACCACGTACACGCACTGCGCGCCGTAGGATTCCATCAGCCTGGCTTGCTGCGCCAGCGCCGCCGGCGTGGTCATGTGCGACATCATCAGGAAGCCCACGGTATCCATGCCGAGCTTGCGCGCGTACTCGATATGCTGGCGCGAGATGTCGGCCTCGGTGCAGTGGGTGGCGACGCGCACGGTACGCGCGCCGGCGTCGTAGGCCGCGCGCAGGTCGTGGATGGTGCCGATGCCGGGCAGCAGCAGCGTGGCCACGCGTGCGTGCTTGAGTTCCGCCGCCACCGCGGCGATCCATTCGAGATCGGTGTGCGCGCCAAAGCCGTAGTTGAAGCTCGAGCCGTTGAGGCCGTCGCCGTGGGCCACCTCGATGCTGTCCACGCGTGCGGCGTCCAGCGCGCGGGCAATGGCCACGGCTTGCGGCAGGCTGTATTGATGGCGGATGGCGTGCATGCCGTCGCGCAGCGTCACGTCCGACACATGGACTTTCTTCACGGTCTTGCCTGCGGGATGTGGTGCTGCTGTCATTGGGTTGCTCCTTGCGCACGGGCCAGCTTGTGCTCGGCCACGCGCTCGGCGGCGGCCAGCGCGGCGGACGTCATGATGTCGAGATTGCCTGCGTAGGCGGGCAGGTAGTGCGCGGCGCCTTCCACCTCCAGGAACACCGAGACCTTGAGGCCGGCCAGGCCGCCGATGCCCGGCAGCGTGAGCGGGTGCGCCGGGTCGATGCGCTCGAACTGGACTTGCTGCTTGAGCCGGTAACCGGGCACATAGGCGGCCACCTGCGCCACCATGCGCTCGACCGCGGCGCGGATGGCGTCCTGGTCGGCATCGCCCGCGGTCAGGCAGAACACCGTGTCGCGCATCAGCAGCGGGGGCTCCGCCGGGTTCAGCACGATGATGGCCTTGCCGTGCGCGGCGCCGCCCACTTCCACGATCGCGTTGGCGGTGGTCTCGGTGAACTCGTCGATATTGGCACGCGTGCCCGGGCCGGCCGAGCGGCTGGCGATGGACGCGACAATTTCGGCGTAGCGCACCGGCGCCACTTGCGACACGGCGCGCACGATGGGAATCGTGGCCTGCCCGCCGCAGGTGACCATATTGAGGTTGGGCGCGTTGAGGTGGGCGTCCAGGTTGACCACCGGCACCACATAGGGGCCGATTGCCGCCGGGGTGAGGTCGATTACCTGGATGCCGTGCTTCTGCAGCACGGCGTTGTGATGCATATGGGCGCCGGCCGAAGTGGCATCGAAGGCCACGCGGATGTCCGCGAAGCCGGGCATGCCGAGCAGCCCTTCGATACCTTCATGCGTGGTGGGCACGCCGAGGCGCTGCGCGCGGGCGAGGCCGTCGGAGGCGGCGTCGATGCCGACCATGGCGCCAACTTCCAGATGCCGGCCGTGGCGCAGGATCTTGATCATCAGGTCGGTGCCGATATTGCCGGAGCCGATGATGGCTGCGCGCAGGCGCGTGCGGGATGGCTTGCTCATGCTCATGCGCAGGGCTCCTTGCTGGCCGGGGCGAAGCGGGTGGACAGGCGTCCCAGCCCTTCGATCTCCAGGTCGAAGACGTCACCGGCGACAACCGGCACCATCGGGCCCAGCGCGCCGGTCATGACGATGTCGCCGGCTTGCAGCGGACGGCCCACGCGCACCATGGTGTCGGCCAGCCACAATGCGGCGTGCAACGGATTGCCCAGGCAGGCGGCGCCGGTGCCGAGCGAGAGCTGTTCGCCACGGCGCTCCATCACCATGCCGCAGCCGATGAGGTCCAGGTCCGCCAGCTTGACGGGGCGCGAGCCGAGCGCGAACAGGCCGCTGGATGCGTTGTCGGCAATCGTGTCGGCCAGGCGGATATCCCAGTTGGCCACGCGGCTGCCGACGATCTCCGCAGCGGGCAGGGCGTAGGCGGTAGCGCGGATCAGGTCGGCGATGGTGTGGCGCTCATGCGCAAGCGGATGCGCCAGCACCAGCGCGATCTCGGCTTCGATCTTGGGCTGCAGCACGCGGCGCAGGTCGATCTCCTCGCCCTCGGCCACGGCCATGTCGGCGAACAGCATGCCGAAATCCGGCTCGCCCACGCCCAGCTGCTGTTGCACGGCGCGCGAGGTCAGGCCGATCTTGCGGCCCACCAGGCGGCGGCCTGCGGCGAGCCAGCGCTGCGTGTTGATCTCCTGCACCTGATAGGCGGCCTGTGGATCGGTTTCGCCGATCAGCGTGCGCACCGGCGCGCACGGCGCATGGCCGGCATGCGCCTGCCACAGCAGGTCGGCGGCCGTGCGGATGGCGGCGCCGGCGTTGGATGGTTGTCGGGTCTCGTTCGTCATGGCTCAGAGCTTGATGCAGATGTTCGCCACTTCCGAATAGAAGTCGAGCGAGTGGCGGCCGCCTTCGCGGCCCAGGCCCGAGAGGCCGACGCCGCCGAAGGGCGTGCGCAGGTCACGCAGGTACCAGGTGTTGACCCAGGTCAGGCCCACGCGCACCTGGCGCGCTACGCGGTGGGCGCGTGTCAGGTTGGTGGTCCACAGCGCGCAGGCCAGGCCGTAGGCGCTGTCGTTGACGCGGGCCACGACTTCGGCTTCGCTGTCGAACGGCGCGATATGGCAGACCGGGCCGAAGATTTCCTCGGTGACGCAGCGCGCGCTGTCGGGCAGGCCGGTCCAGATGGTGGGTGTCACGTATGCGCCTTCGTCGCGCGCATCGCCGAACACCGGCACCTTGCCGCCGCAGACCACGGTGGCGCCTTCTTCCACCGCGAGGCGGAAATACGACTCCACCTTGTCGCGGTGGCCGCGCGAGATCAACGGGCCCATGTCCACGCCATCATCGCCGGGGTAGCCGAGCTTGAGCGCTTGCGTGCGCGCCTTGAGCGCCGCCACGAAGGCATCGAAGATCGGCCGCTCGACAAATACGCGCTCGGAGCACAGGCAAACCTGGCCGGCGTTGGTAAAGGACGAGCGCAGCACGCCCGCCACCGCGGCGTCGAAATCGGCGTCGGCGAACACAACCGCGGCGTTCTTGCCGCCGAGCTCGAAGGAGATTTCCTTCACGCCGTCGGCCACCGCTCGCATGATGGTGCTGCCAGTCCTGGACTCGCCCGTGAACGTGATGGCGTCGATGCCGTCGTGGCGGGTGAGGAACTCGCCGGTGGAGCCGCCGCCGAAGCCGTGCAGCAGGTTGAACACGCCAGGCGGCACGCCGGCCTCGTGGATGACCTCGGCCAGCAGCGCGGCGGAGGCCGGGGTCTCTTCCGAGGGCTTGGCCACCACGGTGTTGCCGCACGCGAGCGCGGGCGCCACCTTCCAGGTCAGCAGCAGCAGCGGCAGGTTCCACGGCGAGATGATGCCGACCACGCCCACGGGCTTGCGCACGGTGTAGTTGAGCGCGCCCGCGCCGTCCGCCGTGGGCGTCTCGTACAGTTCGTTGCCGGCGGTCTTGGCGAGGTCGGCGAAGGTGCGGAAGTTGGTGACGGCGCGCGCTACGTCCAGCGTGCGGGCCTGGTGCTCGGGGCGGCCGGTGTCTTCCACCTCGGCGGCCACGAAGGCGTCGAAGCGGGCTTCGATGCCGTCGGCGATGCGGTGCAGCAGCGCGGCGCGCTGTTGTACGTCGAGTTGTCCCCAGGGGCCGTGCAGCGCGCGCCGCGCGGCTTGCACGGCGCGGTCCACGAGCGCCGCATCGGCTTCGCACACGTTGGCGACAAGGTGGCCATCGACCGGGCAGGTGTCGGGAAAAGTGCCGGCGCTGGCGACGAACTCGCCGTCGATATAGTGCCGGATGAGTGGAATGTTTTGCTTGGGCACGGGTTGGTCTCCGTGCTGCGCGGGGTGGGGGAAGGGTGCGCAGCGAGGACCAGTATATGGAGCGCCCCCCGGCCTTGCATAATGAAGAAGACGGCCCCAGGTATTCCAAAATGGCATGTCAGGAAGGGGCCAGGGTGGCCGGCTTCGGGGCGCTCAGCGCTCTTGCGACAGTGCGGCGGCTTCGCGCAGGCAGGCGATGAAGTGCGCGGCGGCGGGTGCCGGCGCGCGGTCCGTGCGCACCGAATAGCCGATGGTGCCAAAGCGCCCGATATCGCCCAGGTCGAGGATGGCCAGCAGCCCGAGGCGCACAAAATGATCGGCCACGTCGCGCGCCATCAGGCCGATGGCACCGAGATCCTGCATCAGCCCGATATTGGTCAGCAGCGAGAGCGACTCCACCAGGTTGGCGGGCACCTGCAGGCCGGCGTCGAGGAACATGCGCTCGGCTGCCAGGCGCGCGGGAGATTCGTTCAGCGGGAGGATCCACGGATGCGTGGCCAGTTCGGCCAGGCGCAGGCCTGCGCTGGTGGCCAGCGGGTTGTCGCGGGCCACCACCACGCACATCGCGGTGTCGTACAGCGCGGTGTGCGTGAGCGCGAACATGCGGGCAAGCGGCAGGTCGCTCTCCGGCAGGCGGCCGATGACCAGATCCAGCTCGCCGGTGGCAAGGGCGGGGAAGAGGCGGTCGGTGGGGGCTTCGCGCACCGTCACCAGGATGCCAGGGCGGCGCGTCTTCATCAGCGCGATGGTGCGCGGCAGCAGCCGCGCCGAGGCGGAGATCAGCGTGCCGACGATGACGTTGCCGGTGTCGCCCGAGCGGAAGCTGTTGAGCTCGTCGGTGAGGTAGCGCAGCTCGGCGATGACGGACTTCACGCGCTCGCCCAGCAGCAGGCCGTAGCTGGTGGGCACCACGCCGCGGTTGGTGCGCTCGAACAAGGGGACTTCGAGGTCTTCTTCCAGTTCCTGGATCGCCTTGGTGACGGCGGGCTGGGTCAGGCTCAGCTCACGCGCCGCCCGCACGATGGAGCCGGACTGCAGCACGCGATCGAAGATCAGCAGGGGCTTGAGCTTGAGGCGGCGCAGCATCACGTCGCTCAAGGTAACGGTGGGACGGCTGGACATGAGGCACATTGCTTTGACCGCCTGGTGGGGCGGAAGACCATGCGCCGATTATAGGGGGGGCGCCGGTGCCGCCATATTGAGGTTTACCGCCGGCGCGGCTCGGGGGCCGCGCCGGTGTGCCTGTCACCGCTGGTCGCTTACTCCGGCTGGATGCCGGCCGCTTCGATCACCGGCTTCCACTTCTTCTGGTCCTGCTTGATGCGCTGCGCGAATGCCTCGCGCGTCTCACCCAGCGGGATGATGCCGGCCTTCTCCAGGTGCGCGCGGAAATCCGGCTCGGCGATGATCTTCTTCGCCTCGGCGCCAATCTTGTCCACGATCTCCGGCGGCATCTTCGACGGGCCGACCAGGCCGTTCCACGTATCCACCTGGTGGCCGGGATAGCTCTCGGCGATGGTGGGCAGCGACGGCAGCTGCGGCAGCCGCTTGTCGCTGGATACGGCGAGCAGGCTGAGCTTGCCGGTGCCCGCGTACGGCATCACCTCGGACACGCTGGCGCTGTACAGGTCGATCTGGCCGGCCAGCACATCGGCCAGCGCCGGCGCGCCGCCGCGGTACGGCACCATGGTGGCTTGCACGCCGGCGCGGCTCAGGAACAGCAGCGCGGAGAGCTGGGTCAGGCCGCCGTTGCCGGCGTGGCCTACGTTGAGCTTGCCGGGGTTCTCCTTGCCATAGCGCACCAGGTCCGCCACGGTCTTGAAGTTGTGCCGGGTGCTGGCGGCAAGGATGAAGGGGTTGCCGCCGACGTTGACGATAGGCACGAAGTCTCGCACCGGGTCGTAGCGGATCTTGTTGGTCATCGGGGCGGTGACGATCTGCGTCATCGTCGACATGAACAGCACATAGCCGTCGGCCGGTGCGCGCGCGACATACTCCGCTGCGATCAGGCCACCGGCGCCACCGCGGTTGTCCACCACGAAGGGCTTGCCAAAGGTCCTGCCCAGGCGCTCCGCCAGCAAGCGCGCAATCATGTCGGTGTTGCCGCCGGGGGCAAACGGGACCACGATGGTGACCGGACGCGCGGGCCAGGGTTCCTGCGCGTGGACCAGCGCGGGCAGCGCGGCCGCGAAGGCGAGTGCCAGGCTTGCGGCAAGGCGGCCGCCGAGTTTGCCAGCGATGCGCTTGCACGTTTTCGCCGTGCTGGCGGTTGGCGTTGGCTGCGCGATCGGCAGCGCGCCCGCTGCCTTTTGCGTCCATGTGCGGTGGACGCTGTGTGTCTTCATCATGTGTCTCCTCCGTGGTGATTGCCGGCGTTCTTCGCTGGGGGAAGCGCCGCGCGCATTGTGTTCGGAAATCTACTCGATGCGGCAGGCCTGCCCAAACGCGAGCCGGGGCAGCCGTGGGAACAGGCGCGCAGGGTCGCCGCGGCCGAGGTTGCACAGGAAGTTGACGCGCCAGCGGCCATCGGGGAAGAAGGCCTGGTTGACGGCCCCGGCGTCGAAGCCCGAGAGCGGCCCGCAGTCGAGCCCCAGCGCGCGGGCGGCCAGGATCAGGTAGCCGCCCTGCATGGAGCTGTTGCGCATCGCGGTCTCCTGCGCCAAGGCCGCGTTGGCGGCGAACATCTCGTACATCGCCGGGCGGTGCGGGAACAGGGCCTCGGCCAGCGCATGGAACTGCGTGTCGTAGGCAACGATGGCGGTGACCGGCGCCTGCATGACCTTGTCCACATTGGCGGGCGCGAGCGCCGGCAAGAGCTTGGCCTTGGCCTCGGGCGAGCGCGCGAACACCAGCCGCATCGGGCAGCAGTTGGCGCTGGTCGGGCCTTGGCGTACGAGCGCGTACAGGCGCTCCAGCGTGGCGTCGTCGATGCTGTCCTCAAGCCAGCCGTTGTGGCTGCGGGCCGCCATGAACAGGGTGTCGAGCGTGGCGGTGTCGATCATGCGGCCTCCTCCTCGCGCCATGCGGTGGCGGTGATCTCCACGCGCATGTCGGGGTGGGGCAGCGCGGCCACCGCCAGGCATGTGCGCGTGGGCACGGCGGCGGGGAAGTGGCGCGCGTAGGCGGCGTTGAAGGTGTCGTAGTCGGCCATGTCGATGAGGTAGCAGGTCATGGCCACGCAATCGGCCAGGCCCATGCCCTCGCTGGCGAGCGCACGCTCGATCTTGCCCAGCACGCAGTCGGTCTGCGCGGCAACGTCGTACACGCGCGTGCCGTCGGCGGCCATGCTGACGCCGGCGCAGCCATCGGCCGTGCGCGCGCTCATGCCGCTGACATGCACATGCCGCCCGGCGCGGCGGCTGGCCGTGTAGCGCGCCAGCGGTGGCGGGTCCTGCTGCACCGGCGCGCTCATGCTGGCAGCGCCACGCCGCGCAGTGCCGGCATGGCGGTGGCCATGGCTTGCGAGAGCTGCAGGGCGGCATCGGCCGCGAGCGGCACCAGCGGCGGGCGCACGTGGCGCCAGCCCGCATCGCCCGCCAGCAGCGACAAGGTGTGCTTGACGGCAGCCACCATCGGGAAGCGCTCCGCGGCCTTGCGCACGGCGGTGATGCTGTCGTTCAGGCGCGCGGCCTCGGTCACTGAGCCATAGGCCAGCGCGATATCGCGCGCGTTGATGTTGTTGGTGGCGGAGATGCAGCCGGCGGCGCCCAGCGCCAGGCTGCGCAGCATCAGGATTTCCGAGGCGGGGAAGATCGACAGGGTGGGGAAGCGCTCCAGCATCGCCACCACGTTGTCCCAGTCGCCGCTGCTGTCCTTCACGCCGGCGATCTGCGCGGGAAAGGCCGCCACCAGCCGCTCGATCAAGGGCAAGGTGATGGGCACGCCCGACATGGCGGGAATGTGATACAGCACGACGCGCAGCGCGGGATCGTCCACGCGCTCGATCAGTTCGCGGTAGTAGGCGAACACGCCGTCCTCCTGCACGTTCTTGAAGAAGAACGGCGGCAGCACCAGCACGCCCGCGCAGCCGCGGTCGATGGCATGGCGGGTCAACGCCACGGCGTCGCCAATGGCGCAGCAGCCGGTGCCGACCAGCACGCGCTCACCCGGGATGCCGGCATCGATCACGGCATCGACCAGCGCCATGCGCTCCTCGAAGGTCTCCGAGCAGGCTTCGCTATTGGTGCCGGAAATCGCCACGCCGGCGCCGTCGGCCACGAGGCGCTGGCAGTGCGCGACGAAGGCCGGCAGGTTGATCGAGAGATCGTCATTGAAAGGCGTGACCACGGGCGCGAACACGCCGCGCAGTTTGTCTGCTGCCATGGGAAAGTCTCCTGTCTTGTTGTTGGTTATTTCGAGGCGGCGCGTTGCGTGACGACGGTACCGATGAAGTCGCTCAGCGCATCGGCCAGCGCGGTATCCGCGCTGCCGAGATGCGCCACCACGGAGGTATGGTTGTGGTGCGGCACCTGGACCACGCGCGGCGCGCGCCGCTGCGCCTCGGCGACGCGCGCGGCGTACTGCAGGGCGTAGAGGTCGAGGTAGGGGTTCTCATGCTCGGCGAACACCACCATCAGCGGCACCGTCAGCCGCTGCGCAAACGCCATCGGCGCACGTTGCTGCTGCTGCGCGCTGTCCGCGCCGTAGTAGGCGATGACGCCGCCGGCGTTGGGATTGTCCGGCAACGTGTCGGCCTGCAGGCGCGCGCTGACCAGCACCGCGCCAGCCACGCCCGCGGCCTTGCCATCGAACAGCGGATCGCTCAATGCGCTGGCCACGTGGCTGCCGCCGGCCGAATGGCCGATGAGCACGATACGCCGCGCGTCACCGCCGTAGGCGCCCACCGACGCGCGCAGCCATGCCAGCGCCGCCACCACATCCTGCGCGCCGGCGGGATAGGGCGCCTGCGGCGCAAGCCGGTATTCCAGGTTCACGCCGACATAGCCCAGCCGTGCGAACAGGCGCGGCACGTTGGCGTAGATGTAGGGGCTGGCGTCCTTGTTGCCACGCAGGAAGGCGCCGCCGTGCACGAACACCACCACGGGCAGCGTGCTGGCCGGCGTGGCATCGGGCGGCAGGTAAAGATCGAGCAGCTGGCGCGGATCGCCGCCGTAGGCCAGGCCGTCCACGCGCCGCACGCCATCGGCGGGCAGCGCCGCGTGAACGGCGTCATAGATCTCGCAGACCTGCTTGCGGTTGCCCTGGATATCGCGCGCCCAGTCACGCCCCAGCGCGCGCATGGCATCGCGCTGCGCGGGCGACAGGCCTGGCAGGCGCTGGCCACCTGGCGGGCTGGCACCCTGGCTCATGCCGCATCTCCGGCTTGCGGGTCCGCGGGCTGGTCTTCGTCCTTGGCCGGCTGCTTGCCATGCTTGGCGGCGAGCATGGCGGCGGGTGGGGTCACGACGAAGTGCGCCAGGCGATGGCGGTCGAAGGATTCGAGGTTGCGTTCCCAGGTTTGCGGCTCGTGCTCGGTATCGGTGGCGATGCGCTCCATGTCGGTGTAGATCTCGACGTTGTTGCCGTCCGGGTCCTTGAACACCAGGAACCAGTTGCCGCCCGGCCCATGCTGGCCGATGCCGCGCTCGATCACCACGCCGTGGCTGCGCGCCACGTCCACCGCGCGCTTCATCTCGTCCAGAGACTCCACGTAGTAAGAGAAATGCTCCAGGCCCGGGCGCGTGTAGCGCGGCAGGTCGTCGCGCTCGGCGCTGTCCTCGGGCAGGCGCGAGAGTGCCAGGTCGTGGTGGTCCTCGCCGGCGCGCAGGAACACCATCTGGTCGGCGATGCGGTCCGAGACCTTGAGGCCCATCACTTCCGTATAGAAGCGGGTGGATCGTTCCAGGTCGCGCACCATCAGCACCAGGTGGCCCAGCTTGCGGGTACGTATCGGGTTCATGCCAGTCTCCTCCAGGTCGCCGTGGCGATGCGTGTGGGCGCAGTGTGCCTGCGCCGCGCGCGCATTGCCACGGCGGTGGTGTTCAACGCGCCGCCAGCGCCTCTAGCGCCACTGCGTTCTTGATCGAGCCAATGCCTTCGACCCAGGCCACCATGTTGTCGCCGGGTTTCAGGAACACGCCGCGTCCCATGCCGACGCCATCCGGCGTGCCGGTGGCGATCAGGTCGCCCGGCTGCAGCGTCAGGATGCGCGACAGGTAGGCGATCTGCTCGGCCACGGAGAAGATCATTTGCGAGGTATTGCCGTCCTGCATGGTTTCACCGTTCACGGTTAGCGACATGCGCAGGTTCTGCGGGTCGGCGATGCAGCCCGCCGGCACCACCCACGGGCCCATGGGGCCGAAGGTATCGAAGCTTTTGCCGCGGAACCAGTCGTGGGTGAAGGGATAGTCGGTGCGGCGGTTGAGGTCGCGCGCGCTGATGTCGTTGAACACGGTATAGCCGGCAATGACCGATAGCGCGTCTTCCACCGAAACGTGGCGGCAGCGCTGGCCGATCACCACGCCAAGTTCCACTTCCCAGTCGAGCTTGGCGGTTTCCGGCGGCATCAGCACGGTCGCGCCGGTGGGGATCACGCTGGTTTCCGCCTTCATGAAGGCATAAGGCTGGCTCTCGCTGCGCGCTGCCAGCTTGGTGCCCATCTCATCGGCGTGGTCGTAGAAGTTCGACGCCACGCCAAAGATGCGGCCCGGCTGGTAGGGCACGGCGTAGGTGGCGGCCGCATCCACGGCGGCGAGCTTGCCGCGGGTTGCCAGTTGTGCCGCGCGGCCGGCCATGTCGGCCAGCAAGGGTGCGTGTTGGACCCACTGGGCAAACACCTGGTTCATGTCGCGGGGCAGGCTGGCGGGATCGATCTCGCACGCACGTCCGAGCGCGGCCAGGTCATACAGGGTATCTGCGACTACCAGGCCGGCGCGCTTGTCGCCGGCGAGTTCATAGGTTGCGAGGCTGTGCCAGTTCACCTTGTCTCCTTGTCATTTGTGTTCAGGGTGACGGAGTGCATGGAATGCATCGTTTTTCATTGCCATGCAATTTCGTCTATGTGAATACTTTAAGTGTTACGTGTATACACGTCAACGCCTTCGTGATAATTTTGTTCAACACCGCTTCCAGGCGGATTCGATGACGGAGGAGAAAGGAAGATGGCTGGCGGATTGCATGGCAAACAGCAGGTACTGGTGTTGACGCGACTGGCGCTGGACGCCGCGTGGCTGGCGGCGCAGGCGCCGCGCTATCGCTTCATGGCGTGGAGCGAGGCCGACGATGGTGCGCGTGCCGGCGCGCGCGCCGTGCTGACCAATGGCTCGACCGGCTTGTCGGCCGCGGAGCTGGCGGCGCTGCCGGCGCTGGAGCTGGTGGCGAGTTTCGGTGCTGGCTACGAGAACATCGACCTGGCCGCGGCAAGGGCGCGCGGCGTGCGCGTGTGCCACGCCCCCGACACCAATAGCCAGGTAGTGGCCGACCACGCGCTCACCCTGATGCTGGCGCTGTCGCGCGGGATTGCCGCGCTCGATCGTGGCGTCAAGTCAGGCCAGTGGGAAAGCCTGCGCGCGCCGCGCCCGGGCGTGCGCGGCAAGACGCTGGGCATCGTCGGGCTGGGCAATATCGGCGGCAAGCTGGCCGTGCTGGCGCAGGCCATGGGCATGCAGGTGGCCTACCTGCGGCGCAGCGCGCCGGCCGCAGGGCACTACACGCCGTATGCCGATCCGATCGCGCTGGCGGCCGCAAGCGATGTGCTCGCGCTGACCTGTCCTGGCGGCGCGGCCACGCATCATCTGGTCGATGCGGCGGTGCTGCGCGCGCTGGGGCCGCGCGGCCTGCTGGTGAACGTGGCGCGTGGCAGCGTGGTGGATACGGCAGCGCTGGTCGACGCGCTGGCGCGCGGGGAAATCGCCGGTGCCGCGCTCGATGTCATCGAGACGGAGCCATTGGTGCCGGCGGCCTTGCGCGAGATGGACCAGGTCATTCTGACACCGCACCTGGCCGGCCGCTCCCCCGAAACACGGGTGGCGCAGCACACGGCGCTGGCGGGCAATCTGGATGGATGGTTCCTGCGCGGCGAGCCGGCGCATCCGGTGGCATTGCCAGCCTGAACGCGTCCCCGCGGCGCGGGGACGCAAACGTCCAAGGTTGCGGCGAAGCGCTTACAGGCCTTCGCGATCCGCCTTGAGGTCCGGGTTGCGCAGCGCCGGGCCGGCGTCGCCGCCGCTGCCTTCCTTGGACGCGCCGCCCCAGCCGTGATCGGTCAGGTCGATGATGATGTCATGCGGGTCGCGGTACTTCACCTCGTAGAAGATGTTGCCCTTGACCGGCACTTCGCCCATGTAATAGCGGCCACCTGCTTCTTCCACGGTCTTGCGCGCCTCGGCGATGTCGTCGACCCACACGCCGATATGGTGCAGGCCGACGAAGTCCTTGCCACGCTCCTCTCCGGCCGCCTCGTCGCTTTTGTAGTTCAACAGCGCAATGCTCATGGTCCCGTCCGTCAGGTAGACGCCGCGCGCGAGCGAGGAGTCGGTCTCGCCGACTTTGCGAAAGCCGAACGCCTTTTGGTAGAACTCGGCCGCGGCCCAGGGATCGGGGACGGACAGGGCGATGTGGCGCAGTTTGCTGGTCATGTTTGTGCTCCTCGTTTGGCGATTGATTATCGGCACGGCGTCATTGCCGTTAGTCTATATGTATACACGCAATGCAAAGTGTATTCAATAGATGTTATCAGGAACATTTTTGGTGCGTCTTGATAAGGTCAAGGGTGCGCCGCGTATAATTGCGCCCATATCCCGGGCAACGGCTGCTTTGCGACGCCCCAAACCGGGGGCTTGCCATGCCGAGCGCTTCGATCAAGGACCAGGACACAAGGACAACAGTGACCACCACCATTGCCGCCCAAATCAGCCAGAAGCTTGCCGATGAAATCATCGCTGGCACCTTGCCTCCCGGCGAGAGGCTCGAGGAACCCGCGCTGGCGGAGCGCTTCCAGGTGTCGCGCACGCCGGTGCGCGAGGCGCTGCGCCTGCTGGACGCGCGCGGGCTGATCGAGCTCGTGCCGCGGCGCGGCGGCGTGGTGGCCAATGTGGGCGCCGCGCAGCTGGCCGATATGCTGGAGGCGCTGTGCGAGCTGGAGTCGCTGTGCTGCCGCATCGCCACGCAGCGCATGAGCGCCATGCAGCGCCGCCAGCTGGAACTGCTGCACGAGCAGACCGAGGCGGTGGGCGAGCGCCGCGATGCGCAGGCGTATCTGGAGCTCAACCACCGCTTCCACCAACTGATCTGCCAGGGCACGCAGAACGAGACGCTGATGGCCGCGGTCGAGAACCTGCGCGACCGGCTGGCACCGTTCCGTGCGGCGCAGTCCGGCGTGGAGCGCCGCTTCGAGACCTCGCACCGGGAGCACCAGAAGATCGTCGAGGCGATTCTCGCGGGCCAGCCTGAGGAGGCCTACCTGGCGATGCGCAGCCACACGACGCGCCTCACGCTCAATGTGATGGAGCTGATCGAGGCGCAGCGCGCCGACGGTGCGGCCAAGCGCAACTAGGCACAGCCAGGCCAGCACCACAGGCAGCAGAAAGGGCGCACCGCATCGTGCGCCCTTTCTTTATGCAAGACGGCCGCGCGCGGCCTTGCTTCAGAACTTATGCGTGATCCCCAGCCCCACGCCGGTGGCGGAGTCGCCCGGTTTCAGGCCGGGCACGGAATTGCCGGAGAGGTTGTAGCGCGCCGTCGCGTGGTTCACCAGGCGCGTCCATGCCGCCCACAGTTCGGTCCGCTTCGACAGCGTGTACCCGTAGCCCAGCGAAACCTGCCAGGCGCCGGAATCCGTGCCCGGCAGGCCGATGCCGCCTACCGCCGCCGTGCTGCTGCCGTGGGCGTTGCCGCCCGAGGTGTACGACGCGCGGAACTCATGCGCGCCGATGGCATGCGTTGCCGCGACCTGCCACGCATCGCGCCGCACCGATTGGCCCGGCGCCGGTTCGTAGGAGAGCCGTTCGTAGGCGCCGCGCAGCTTGGTGCCGCCAAAGGCGTACACCACGCCGAGCCGGTCCGCATGGTCGCGCGAGCCGTTGTAGAAGTAGTCGCCGTGATACTCGTGCCCCCACGCCACGTACCAGCTCTTATCCTCATAGGACAGCAGGCCGGACCAGGCGATCGGGTTGGTGGTGGGGGTGCGGTCCTCGGGCATCGACAGGGCCAGCCGTCCAGAGACGCCGCCCCAGTGCGGCGTGCTGTATTGCACCAGGTTTTTCTGGCGACGGTCGAACGATTCCGGCGCGGCACCGTTGGCGCCCGTGGTGAAACCGTTGCCCATGATGGAGTTCGAGGCAAAGATGCCCGCGGTAAACGGGTCCACCTTGTACACGGAGACATAGCGCAGCGGCATTTCCCACTGCCCCATCAGGATCTGGCCCCAGGGGCTGCGCAAGCCTACGCCGGTATTGCGGTCACCGATCTGCGACGTGCCGGTGCCATCCATGCGCAGGTTGGTCTCGATCTGGAAGAAGGCCTCCAGCCCGCCGCCAAGCGACTCGCGGCCGCGAAAACCCAGCACTGACAGATCGTTCGACAGGCGCGACACCGAAGCGGTACGGCCGTTGCCCGAGAGCCGCACCTGTTCCACGTTTTCCTTGATGAAGCCGTAGATCTGCACGCTGTCGCTCTGTGCCCGGGCGAGCTCGGGAAACGCACCGGCAAGGGCGGCCAGCGCGGGCAGGGCGGCGAAACGAGAGATGGCGCGCGCGGCGCGCCGGCCAGGGCAGGGCGTGGTCATGGTGTCTCCTTATTGTTGAAGTACAAATACTATCCGTTTGTAAACATACTGTAATATGTGTATACACTTAGTGGAAAGTGAGTGCAAAAGAGATAAAAGTGTGCCGTGAGGCGCATGGTTCGCGCGTAGCGCTATCGACGCGATGACGGCGGCATGGCTGTGGGCAGGGCTGTGGCACGTAAGAAGAGAAAAGAAAGCGCGGAAAGAGAAAGGAGAGGGCGAAGCAAGCAGGGGAGCAAGCCGGCAGATCAGCGTTTGCGCCGGACCCGGGCGAGTGTCATTCGCACTCGCCGGAGCGTGCCGGCGCAACGTCGTTTTTTCAGCGTAAACGAGGCTGTTTTCTCATCGCATGAGGGCGGTGCGGAGGCGCTCGTTCCGCAGTTTCCGGCCATAAATTAAAGGCATCCCGGAGGCGGAATATTTCATTTTCGCCGCATGCCAGCCCTCTCCATACTGCGGCTGAACACTGCGCAAGAAAGGCCCCAAACAAGCGGGTCGCGCATGACCAGGGCACCGGCAAGAGCCAGCCGGTGCAGCCAGCGCCCATGCACGCATGCCCATAGGCAAGTGCAGCGCGACGGCCAACCACAAAAGAGGAAGAGGAGAGGAAATGAGAAGAGCTGACAAGGTGTCGTATGCCCGGGCCATGGTGTCCTGCGCGCTGGCGATGGGGGGCGCGCAGGTCTGTGCCGAGGAGTCCTGGGTCCGGCTCTCAGGCTTCGTCGACATCAGCGTGGAGCGCCTCGCGCAGTCGGGCAAGGGGGGCTCGGTGTATCGCGTGTCCAGCGGCCAACTGAGTTCGTCGCGGATCAACTTCAGCGGGCAGGAAGTGCTCAGCAGCGACCTGAAGGCCATCTTCACCTACGAGCCGCAATTCTCGGCCGATACCGGCACGGCGGCGGCGCAGGCGCGCCAGTCGTTTGTCGGGCTGCACAGCAACAATTTCGGCGTACTGACCATGGGTCGCCAGAACACGCCGTCATACTGGATCGCCGGCTATGCAGACCCGAGCTTCTCGGCCGATTACAGCATGGTCAGCAACATGCAGTTCTTCTACGCGGCCTACCGTGTGGACAATGCGATCCAGTACAACACGCCGCGCTTCTATGGCTTCATGGGACGCTTCATGGTGACCACCGGCCTGGAGGACACCACGCGCGCCGGCCGCTACCTCAGTACCGGCATCGAGTACCGCGACGACAAGCTCTACGCGGGCTTCGTCAGCGACCTGCGCTATACGCGCAATATCAACAACGCCGGCAGCGTGCCTTCGGCGCGCGACAACTACGCCTCGCTGGCCTACAAGTTCGGCGATTTCGAGCCAACGCTGGTTTACCACACCTACAACGGCTACTACGCGTATCCGCCCTATGCGGACTTCCAGTCCAAGGGCTGGGATATCCAGATCGGCGCGCGCTACAGGCTCAATCCATCGAACCGTTTCTACGCCAGCTTCGTCCATCGCAAGGACGACAACAACACCAAGCTGTCGGACGCCAACGGCTTCGTGCTGGGCTACATCTACAGCCTGTCCAAGCGCAGCGAGATCTACGCCACGTACGCCCACGTGCAGCACAAGCATGACAGCCCGATCCGCTATCCGGTCACGTTCTCCGCCTCGCCCACCAGCCAGCAGAACCCGTCCGGCGTGGCCATCGGCATTCGCCACGCGTTTTGAGCGCCCGGCCCGGACAGGGTGGCCAGGACCGTACCGCTGTCCGCCGGGGTGCGCCCTGCGATGCGCGCAGACCGCGGCGGGCGACGACATTGTTGAGACAAAAGGAGGAAGCCATGCTTCGAATCAGAACGTTCAGATCAGTCCTGGCAACAGGTGCAGCTTCGGCGGCCATATTGATGATGGCCTGCGCAAACGCGGACACCGTGCCGGCCACGGCGGCGCCTGGGGCCCCCGCAACGCAGGGAACGCCGGCAACACCGGGCACGCCCAATGTTCAGGATCCCTATCTCGCCGCCTGGCTGCGGCTGACACCCGATCGCTCGCCCGCGCCCCTCAAGCCCGGTGTCGACTACGGGATGGATCCGGCCACCGGACAGTTCGTCTGGCCGAAAGCCACGCCCGAAGTGCACCAGGGCCAGCGCTTCCCCGGTGAAATGACCACTTGGGACAAGAAGAGCTTTGCCAAGAACGTGGAGGTCCTGGCCTTCTATCCTGCCGTTGGCTCACCCTTCCATGCCTGGAACAACATTGCCGACTTCGAGGGGCGCCGCTACCTCTACATTCATGACCGGGACTATCTGCGGATCATGGACATCACCGATCCCGCCCATGGCAAGGTGGTCTATTCCAAGGGCGGTGTCTGGGGACCGAAAGGGTCGAGCGAGAAATACGATCCGCGCAACGTCGACGACTACCTGGGCGGCGCGACCATTGCCTGGAGCAAGACACTGGGCAAGCCGGTGCTCGTCGCGTCGTTTGAAATCGGGCGCTATGGCCTGATGACGGACAAGACCCAGCAGCCGGACCAGGTCGCGGCGCAGCGTCGCTACAATTCGCTGAAGGGGTTCAAGGTCTTCGCCATGGATGGTCCGCTGCCAAGCCAGTGGCGGCTGCTGGCAACCCGCACCACCGACTACAAGCACCCCGATGCGCCGATCGGGCAACAGCAGGGGTCCGGGTCGCTGGATTCGCCTGAATACCATGGCGGCAAGTACATGATCCTGGCGTCGGCGCCGGATGACACGTATGGCCTGACCGAGTATCCCAATTATCTTTACTCGCCCGGTTATCAGGTCTGGGACATGTCCGATCCCGCGAATCCGACCTTTGTTTCGCAGATCTCGGTGCCGGGGCAGATCCTCGGCAACGAAGCCCATGAGCAGGCTTACCTGATGAATCAACGGGCCGGCAACCGTACCTCGTGGATGGGCGCGCGCATTCCCATCTTCCTGCCCAAGCCATTGGAGGACGGTGGCAAGATCGGCTTCGGCGCGATGGGTGGCCTCGGTCTCTATTCGTTCGACCTTTCCGACCCGGCAAAGCCCAAGGTGCTCGGCAACGTCAATACGCCGCCCAGCTTCGCCGGTACCGAGTACGACAACGCCGATGTCAGCCAGTACGCGCGCACGGGCTATGTCCTGACCGGCGGCTATCCGATGAACCGCGATTGCTATGAGCCATACAAGGATATTTTCGTCATCGACGCGCGCGATCCGTCGCACTTGAAGGTGGCCGGAAAGCTGCCGCAGCCGGAGGTGCCGCAGGGGGCGTCATTCACGAGCTTCTGCCAGCGTGGCGGCAATTTCGGCCCGAAGCGCGCGAACTCCATCGGCCAGCCCGGCCAATGGCGTCAAGGCATCGTTCCCTATTCTTTCTACAATGCCGGCGTGCAGATTTTTGACGTCAGCCATCCGGAAAAGGCGACGATCGCCGGCTATTTCGTGCCTGCGCTGGCGGACGAGACGGAGTTGCCGAACTACACGCTCGGCAAAGGCGTGTTCGCGATCTACACCGAGTACGACCGCAATATCATCTGGGCCTTCACCGAGAACGGCGCCTACGCGTTGTCGACGCCCCTGCTTGGCAAGCCGGTCCTGGGCGCGTCCGCTACGCCCTGGCCATCGCGCAAAGTTGCCGCACGGGCGCAATAGATGTAATAGGCGCAATGGAAAAAGGGACGCCGCGGCGTCCCTTTTTCGTCGGATCGATGAAGCCGCCCGCGATCAGCCGGCCGCTTTCTCTTCCTGGTGGTAGCGGGTTGCGCGTTCCACTTCGTTCTTCGAGCCAAGGATCACCGACACGCGCTGGTGCAGCTTTTCCGGCTGGATGTCGAGAATGCGCTCATGGCCGTTGGTGGCCGCGCCGCCGGCTTGCTCGACCAGCATCGCCATGGGATTGGCTTCGTACATCAGGCGCAGCTTGCCGGGTTTTTCCGGCTCGCGCTTATCCCACGGGTACATGAAGATGCCGCCGCGCGTGAGGATGCGGTGTACGTCGGCCACCATCGAGGCGATCCAGCGCATGTTGAAGTTCTTGCCGCGCGGGCCTTCGTCGCCGGCCAGGCATTCGTCGATATAGCGGCGCACGGGCGGGGCCCAGTGGCGCATGTTGGACATGTTGATCGCGAATTCCTTGGTGTCTTCCGGGATCATCACGTCGGATTGCGTCAGCACAAAGCTGCCGGCTTCGCGGTCCAGCGTGAACATGTGCACGCCGTTGCCGACCGTCAGCACCAGCGTGGTCTGCGGGCCGTACACGGCGTAGCCGGCGGCGACCTGGCGGCTGCCGGCCTGCATGAAGTCGGCCTCGGTCACGGTCTGGCCCGGCTTGGGCATGTGCAGCACCGAGAAGATGGTGCCGATCGACACGTTCACGTCGATGTTGGACGAGCCGTCGAGCGGATCGAACAGCAGCAGGTATTCGCCCTTGGGATAGCGGTTCGGGATCTCGTAGAAGCTGTCCATTTCCTCGGACGCCATGGCGGCGAGGTGGCCGCCCCACTCATTGGCGTCGAGCAGGACTTCGTTGGCGATCACGTCCAGCTTTTGCTGGGTCTCGCCTTGCACGTTGCCGGTGCCTGCCGAGCCGAGGATGCCGGCGAGGGCGCCCTTGCTGACGGAGTTGGAAATGGCCTTGCAGGCGCGCGCCACCACTTCGATCAGGAGCCGCAGTTCGGGCTCGATCGTGTTGTGCTTGCGCTGCTCCTCGACCAGGTAGCGGGTGAGGCTGATGCGACTCATGGGGATTCTCCTTGAATGGCCGCAATTCTACATGGGCGCCAGCCCGCCAGGCCAATGCCACCGGCCTGTGGGGTACGCTCGGGCCGGCCGGGGCACGGGTGCTGCCAGCCGCGCTCCGGCCAGCCCGGCGCTGCCTTACGGCGCCAGCGCCTTGCTCACGATCTCGCGCACGTCGCGGGACAGCTCGCTGGCCGCCGCCACCTGTTCCAGCGCAGCGCGCATGCGGTCGCGCAGCGGCAGGGCGTACTTCTGCCAGCGATCCATCACCCGCGCCAGGCGGGACGCCACTTGCGGGTTGATGGCGTCCAGCGCCAGCACCTGCTCGGCCCAGAAGGCGTAGCCCGAGCCATCCTCGGCATGGAATTGGGCCGGGTTGGCCGCGCAGAAGCTGAAGATCAGCGAGCGCGCGCGGTTGGGGTTGCGCAGGTTGAAGGCGGGATGCTGCATCAGCGCGCGCACCGTGTCGATGGTGTGCTTGCCTTTGTGGCCGGCGCTTTGCGGCCCCACGGTGCCGCGCTGCGTGCCTTGCAGCGAGAACCATTTGTCGATCACCAGCGGGTCTTGCTCGAAGCGCTGGTAGAAATCGGCCAGCGCGGCCTCGCGGCCGGGGGCAAAGGTGTTGACCATGGCGCTGAGCGCGGCGAAGCGGTCCGTCATGTTGTCGGCGGCATTGTATTGCGCTTCGGCCAGCGCCTGCATGGCGGCGTCGCCGCTGTCGGCCAGGTAGCCCAGCGCCAGGTTGCGCAGCGCGCGCTTGCCGGCGGACACCGCATCGGGGCTGTAGGCACCCGGCGTGGCGTTGGCTTCGAACGCGGCCAGCCAGTCGGCCTTGAGCGCGCGCGCCAGCGCCTCGCGCATGAACTGGCGGGCGCGATGGATGGCGGCCGGATCGGCCACGCCCATGCGCTCGGCGAGGTAGGCCTCGGCCGGCAGCGTCAGGGCTTGTTCGCGGAAGGCGGGGCTGAGCTGCTGGTCGTTGAGCACGGTGCGCAGCGCGGCCACCAGCGCCGGGTCGAGCTGGAGCTCGCGGCCGGCCTGGCTCTGGGCCACCAGTTGCAGCAGCGCGCGCGTGGTCAGGCGCTGGCCGGCCTCCCAGCGGTTGAACGGATCGCTGTCGTGCGCGAGCAGGAAGGTCAGCTGCGCCTCGCTGTACTCGGCATCGATGATGACCGGCGCGGAGAAGTCGCGCAGCAGCGACGCCAGCGGCGGCTCGGCTGCGCGCGGCAGGTTGATGAAGCGGAAGGTCTGCTCGGCCTCGGTGAAATCCAGCACGCGCGTGGTGGCGCCGGGCTGGCTTTCCCCCTCGAGCTGCAGCGCAAGGTCGGCGCCGCTGGCGTCGATCAGGCCCAGTGCGAAGGGGATATGGAAGGGCAGCTTGTCCGGCGTGCCGGGGCGCGTCTCGATGCCGACTTTGGGACACGTTTGCGACAGCGTCAGCGCCAGGGTGCCGGTGGCCGCATCCCACGCGGTGCGCACGGCGACCACCGGCGTGCCGGCCTGGCTGTACCAGCGGCCGAACTGCGTCAGGTCGCGGCCATTGGCGTCGGCCATGGCGGCGCGGAAGTCGTCGCAGGTCACGGCCTGGCCGTCGTGGCGCTGGAAGTACAGGTCCATGCCCTTGCGGAAACCGTCGCGGCCTAGCAGGGTCTGGTACATGCGCACGACCTCGGCGCCTTTCTCGTACACCGTCACCGTGTAGAAGTTGTTGATTTCCTCGTAGCTGTCGGGGCGCACCGGATGCGCCATGGGGCCGGCATCCTCGGGGAACTGCACCTGGCGCAGCATGCGCACGTCCTCGATGCGCTTGACCGCGCGCCCGGATTCGGAGCCCATCATGTCGGCCGAGAATTCCTGGTCGCGGAACACCGTCAGGCCTTCCTTGAGCGAGAGCTGGAACCAGTCGCGGCAGGTCACGCGGTTGCCGGTCCAGTTGTGGAAGTACTCATGCCCGACCACGGATTCGATATTGCCGAAATCGGCATCGGTGGCGGTCTCGGCGTTGGCCAGCACGTACTTGGTGTTGAAGATGTTGAGGCCCTTGTTCTCCATCGCGCCCATGTTGAAGTCGCCCACGGCGACGATCATGAAGCGGTCGAGGTCCAGCTCCAGGCCAAAGCGCTGCTCGTCCCAGCGGATCGAGTGGATCAGCGAATCCATGGCATGGCGGGTCTTGGGCAGGTCTTGCGGCTCCACCCAGACCTGCAGCAATTTCTCCTTGCCGGAAGCGGACAGGATCCGCTCCTCGATGCATTCCAGCTTGCTGGCCACCAGTGCGAACAGGTAGGCGGGCTTCTTGAACGGGTCTTCCCAGATGGCCTCAAAGCGGCCGTCGGGCAGCTCGCGCTCGCTGATCAGGTTGCCGTTGGACAGCAGCACCGGGTAGGCCGCGCGCTGCGCGCGCAACGTGACCCGGAAGGTCGACATCACGTCGGGGCGGTCCAGGTAATAGGTAATCTTGCGGAAGCCCTCGGCTTCGCACTGGGTAAAGAAGTTGCCGTTGGAAACGTAGAGGCCGGACAGCGACGTGTTGGCGGCCGGCTGGCAGGCGGTGACGATTTCCAGCGTGCCTTGCGCGGGCAGCTCGGGCAGCGTCAGGCTGTCGGGCGTCTGCTGCGCGCCTTCCAGGGGCTTGCCGTCGAGGCGGACCCCGACGAGTTCCAGTGCCTCGCCGGCCAGCACCAGCGGGCCGGGTGCCTGGCGCGTGAAGCGCAGGATATTGGTGACCACCGTGCGCGCCGGGTCGAGCTCGAGGGTGAGGTCCACGTGCTCAAAAGCGAAGGCCGGCGGAGTATAGTCTTTGCGATGGACGGTAACGGGCGTGTCGGTGCGCAGCATGAAGGAATCCTGTCCTCTGAGGGCCACTTGGGGCGGCGTGGTCGCCATGGTCACGGCAGGCGGGCAGGGTGGGAGCCGCTGCCGGGCCGCATGCCATGGCACTGAAGAACCCATTGTAGCCAAGCGCGGGCGCCCCGGCTCGGGCGCGCGGCGCTGGTGGCCGATCGGGATGGAATTCCGCCGGCCCGGCACGGTCAGAGTCACACAATGGACAACGAATCGATGAGGGGCATGATGCCGAAACGATGGCTGGCAACGCTCGGGAAGCTGGTGAAGCTTGGCAAGGATTGGGGCCGGAAAGCCGGCGAAGGCTGGCGTGGCAGCCGCCTGATGGCGGGCGCGGCGCTGCTCGGCGTGGCGCTGCTGTCGGGCTGCGCCAGCACCGTCACCACCGAGGTGACGGCCTTCCGCCAGGGCGACTGGCAGAACGATCCGCCGCGCACCTATGCCTTCGATCGCACTGGCGGCCAGGAGACGCAGCTCGAGGACCAGACCTATGAGCAGTGGCTGGCGCAGGCGCTCTCCGGAGTCGGCTTCGAGCAGGTGGCCCGGCCACAGGCGCATTACCTGGTCAGCATGGAATACGACAGCAACTCGCGGCTGATGCGGATCCAGGAGACCAACTACGTCGACCCGTGGGGCCCCGGCTTTTATCCCGGCCCTTACTGGGGGCCTTACTACCGCCCCTGGGGCCCGTACGGCTGGGGTGGCCCGGGCTACTGGCCGCCGGTGACCACGGTGCGCGATGTGCCGGTCACCCAGTCCACGCTGCGCGTGTTCTTCAAGGATGCCGCCAGCGGCCGCCGGGTCTACCAGGTCACGGCGAACCACCGCGCGGAGGGGTCGTCCCTGCAGGCGGCGATGCCTTACCTGATCCGCAGCGCCTTCGTGCAGTTCCCGGCGGAGAGCGGCCGGCCAAGGCGGGTGACATTGCCACTGGACCCGAATGACAAGTAGCAGGTGGCAGGCAACAAGCAGGCAACAAGCAAGGCAACAAGCAAGGCATTGCCTGTGCGGCGGTAAAAACTGAATTGCCCGGCGAAAAGCCTCAAATCCCTGGATGCCCCAGTGGGAGGGGCTTCGCGCCGGGCTTGGGTGAGCTAGAATGACGGCTCGATTTTTCGGCCCGAGCCGCCGGAGCCCGTCTTTGAATGCTGCAATGGAAGATTCCGGCAAGCCACGCCGGATACGACCGGCGCAGCCTCGGCGGGCACTGGCAGGGCCACTTCCTGGACGAGCATAATGACCAGCAAGACCGGCGGTGATGCACCGCAACATGCCCCCAACAGTCCTGAAGCGCAATTGCGCCTGGCCGCGCTGGAATACCACCGCAGCCCGACCAAGGGCAAGATCCAGGTAAACGCGACCAAGGCGCTGTCCAACCAGCGCGACTTGTCCCTGGCCTACTCCCCGGGCGTGGCCTACGCCTGCGAGGAGATCGCCAAGGATCCCGCGATGGCCGCCGAGTACACCTCGCGTGGCAACCTGGTGGCAGTGATCACCAACGGTACCGCCGTGCTCGGCATGGGCGACATCGGTCCTCTGGCCGGCAAGCCGGTGATGGAGGGCAAGGGCTGCCTGTTCAAGAAGTTCGCCGGCATCGACGTGTTCGACATCGAGCTCGATGCGCACGACCCGGACAAGATCGTCGAGATCGTGGCCGCGCTGGAGCCGACGATCGGCGGCGTGAACCTCGAAGACATCAAGGCGCCCGAGTGCTTCTACATCGAGAAGAAGCTGCGCGAGCGCATGAACATCCCCGTCTTCCACGATGACCAGCACGGCACCGCCATCATCTCGGGCGCGGCGCTGCTCAACGGCCTGAAGGTGGTCGGCAAGGATATCGCCAAGGTCAAGCTGGCGGTCTCCGGCGCCGGCGCCGCGGCCATCGCCTGCCTGGACACCATGGTGAGCCTGGGCGTGACCCGCTCGAACATCTCGGTGGTGGACTCCAAGGGCGTGATCTATGTGGGCCGCGACGCCAACATGGAGCCCAACAAGGCGCGCTACGCGCAAGACACCTCGAACCGTACCCTGGCCGATATCGTCAATGGCGCCGACGTGTTCCTGGGCTGCTCGACCGCCGGCGTGCTGACCGCGGAGATGGTCAAGACCATGGCCGACAAGCCCATCATCCTGGCGCTGGCCAACCCCGAGCCGGAAATCCGCCCGGAAGTGGCCAAGGCCGCGCGTCCGGACTGCATCATCGCCACCGGCCGCTCGGATTACCCGAACCAGGTCAACAACGTGCTGTGCTTCCCGTACATCTTCCGTGGCGCGCTGGATTGCGGCGCCACCAAGATCACGGAAGCCATGAAGCTGGCCTGCGTCAAGGCCATCGCCGACCTGGCCGAAGCCGAGCTGAACGACGCCGTTGCCGCCGCCTACGGTGGCCAGGAACTGAAGTTCGGTCCGGACTACATCATCCCGACGCCGTTCGACCAGCGCCTGATCGAGAAGATCGCGCCGGCGGTGGCCAAGGCCGCCGAGGAGTCCGGCGTGGCCACCCGTCCGATCAAGGACCTGGAAGCCTACCGCCAGCAGCTCACCCAGTACGTCTACCACACCGGCCTGATCATGAAGCCGGTGTTCACGGCAGCCAAGGCCGCGCCCAAGCGCGTGGTCTATGCCGAGGGCGAAGAAGAGCGCGTGCTGCGCGCGGTGCAGACCGTGGTGGACGAAGGCCTGGCCCGTCCGATCCTGATCGGCCGCCCGCACGTGATCCAGATGCGCATCGACAAGGCCGGCCTGCGCCTGAAGGCCGGCACGGACTTCGAGCTGATCAACCCGGAAGACGACCCGCGCTACCGTGCCTACCACGAGGCCTACCACGCCCTGCGCGGCCGCGACGGCGTCACGCCGGACGTGGCCAAGGTGATGCTGCGCCGCTCCAATACGCTGATCGGCACCATGCTGATGCATATGGGTGACGCCGACGCCATGCTGTGCGGCACCGTGGGCCGCTTCGAAGCCCACCTGGAGCATGTGCGGGACGTGATCGGCCTGGCGCCGGGCGCCAAGGTGTTCGCCGCGATGAACGCGCTGATGCTCGAGAAGTACACGCTGTTCATCACCGACACCTTCGTCAACGACGATCCCACCGCCGAGGAACTCGCTGCCATCACGCAGCTGGCCGCCGAGGAAATCGCGCGTTTTGGCCAGCATCCGAAGGTGGCGCTGATGTCGCACTCGATGTTCGGCTCGTCGGACCGCCCGTCGGCCAAGAAGATGCGCGCGGCCCATGAGATCCTGGTCCGTGAGGCGCCGCACCTGGAAGTGGAAGGCGAGATGCAGGGCGACGCCGCCCTGGTCGAGGACGTGCGCCGTCACTTCCTGCCGGGCACCAAGCTGGCCGGCAGCGCCAACCTGCTGGTCATGCCGACGCTGGATGCGGCCAATATCGCCTTCAACCTGCTCAAGATCACGGGCGGGCAAGGCGTCACCATTGGCCCGATCCTGCTGGGCGCGGCCAAGCCGGTGCACATTCTCAATCCGCAAGCGACCACCCGCCGCATCGTCAACATGACGGCGGTAGCGGTGGCCGAAGCCAACGCGGTGCGCTGATCCGGCGGCGCGGCCGGCTTGCCGGCCGCCGCCCAATGAGAACGGGGCTCCTCTGGAGCCCCGTTTTTTTGACCGGCTTGTGAAGCAGTTCCGCCGGCCCGGAAAACCTGTCCTGCCCTGATCCCGTTGCCGCTATCGCTGCTATTGCCGCTATTGCAGCATGTTGTACTGTTCGCGCATCACGACGATGATGGACTTGGCCGCGGCCAGCCGGGTTGGCAAATGGTCCTCCTCCTCGCGCGGGAAATCGACTTCCGCGCTCCAGTTGCAGCCGGTGTGGTCAGGCTGGTGAACGCGCATGGCATGCAGTTCGCACTCGCCGCACTCCGGATTGTTGTTGAGGAACTGGTTCAGGATGGCCATCAACTCCGACCGGGTCTTTGCATCACGCCGCATGAGTCACCTCGTCCGCTGCCGTCTTGTTGCCTGGAACCTAAATCTAGGCACGCAGGCGCAAGCCCGCCAATTGAATCGCCCTATTAAGCGGCGGCTTTCGATCCCGAATTCCGGTAGTTTGTCTCTATCGCACTGCAACAAATCCATGCTGCGTCGCGGCACTGCCGAAACCCGCGGCGCCCGATCCGGTCGAACCGCCATGGCGCGGCGCGCCGCGATCCGGCGGCGAGGCTCCCCTCGGCGTCAGCGTCAATACCATCCTCAAGGCAGTCCCGATGCTAAAGAATCTCTGGTATGTGCTGGGCCATTCAACGGATGTGCGTGCCGAGCCTGTCATGGTGACCGCGCTTGGCCAGAAGCTGGTGCTGTTTCGCGATAGCGCCGGCCTGGCCTGCGTGCTGTCCGACGTTTGCGCGCACCGGGGCGGCTCGCTCAGCCATGGCCGCATGGTGGGCGGTGAGGTGGCGTGCCCGTACCACGGCTGGCGCTACGACGGCAACGGCATCTGCACGCATATCCCGGCCCAGCCGGGGCTGCGGGTGCCCGCCCGGGCGCGCGTGGACGCCTACCCGACGGTGGAACGCTTTGGCTGGGTCTGGGCCTTCCTGGGCGACCTGCCGCCGGCGCAGCGGCCACCGCTGCCGGATCTGTCCTGGGCCGAGGATCCCCGTTTCCGGCTGGTGCGCGGGCATTTCGACTGGGATGCCAGCTGGGACCGCGTGATGGAGAACGGCCTGGATTTTGCCCACGCGCCATTCGTGCATGGCACGGCCTTCGGCGACCCGGCGCATCCCGAGATCGACGACTTCACGGTAGAGGCAGGCGAGTGGCAGGGCGAAGCGCGCATGCGCATGTACCGCCCGCGGCGCCGTTCCTGGCCGGCGTGGCTCGCGCGCGGGGCAGCGGATGGCCGGGTGCCGGTCTACACCACGCCGGGCTACCACTTCTCCGGGCCGTGCACCACGTTGCGGCTCGAGCCCCGTCCCGGCTGGGAGATCCGCATCGTCTCGGCGCACCTGCCGGTCGACGCCAAACGCACGCGCACCCTGTGGATGATGGGACGTACCTTCATGAAGAGCGCGCTGCTTGACGCGCGCACCCGCCGCAGCAACCTGCGCATCTTCGAGCAGGACCATGCCGTGCTGTCCCGGGTTTGCCCCCAGCACACGCCCGACGACTGGCAGGAGGAAGTGTCGGTGCGCTCGGACGGCTTGCAGATCGCCTTTCGCAAGACGCTCAAGGCGCTCCAATCGCGCGGCTGGGAAATCGACCTGGCCCGCATGGCCAGCGAGTTCGCGGGGCGCAAGGCGTGCGCGATTCCATGCCCGGCGCGGCGTGAATCGTCGGCCTGGGCCATTGCCGGCGTGCCGACCCGGGGAGGCGGCTGAGCGTACCGGGCATCCCCTGCGTCAGGTAGTCGCTGCAGGTGGACTTGCAGGGGGACTTCTAGGCGCAGCGGCCCGCGGGGTCGGCCGCCGCCTGGCGCCCTCGTTTGCCGGGAGCGAACATCATCAGGCTGAGCAAGGCGAGCACCCAGGCGCCAATTCCGCCATACAGCATCACCCAGCCAAAGCCATGGACCAGCGCCCCATGCAGCGCGGCGCCGGACGCGTCCAGGGCGGGCAGTTGCGCGAAGGCGTCACCGGGCGCATCCAGGTTGCCGGCGGCAATGCGCTGCGCCAGCGCGCGCAGCTGCAACGCATCGAATGCCCCCGGAAAGGCACGCTTCAGATACGCAGAGATCCCTGCGACCAGGATGAATCCCATCAGCGCGATATTGACCGCCAGCGAGATCATCCGCGCGCTCATGTCGATGCCCGACGCCATGCCCGCGCGGCTGCTGGGGACCGAGCCGGTGGTGGTGTTGGTCACCGGCGTGTTGGTGATGCCCAGGCCGATGCCGGCCAGCAGCGCGCCCGGGAGCAGGGTCAGCCAGCTTGCCTGCGCCAGGCTGCTGCCGAGCTTCATCAGCATGAAGCCCAGCCCGATCGTGAACAAGCCCAGGGGAATGACCCTGCCGGCGCCGTAGCGCAGCGCAAGCCGCTCTCCCAGCGGCGGAAACAACAGCGTGGGCAGTGTGTAAGCCAGCAAGGACAACCCGGCGGCCACGCTGCCGTAGCCCAGCGCGCCGTGGAAATAAAGCGGCAGGTAAATCATGAACGGCCAGAAGCTGAAGTTCATGCCCATGGAGCCAAGCAGCGCGCCCGAGAAGTTGCGGCTGCGGAACACAGAAACATCGAACATCGGATGCGGATTGAGTTTTTCCGCGAGCAGGAAAGCCACGAAGCTGGCCGCCGTCGCGGCCGTCATGCCGATCGCGGCGGCGCGTGAGACGCCGGCCTCCGGGCCCTGCGTGATCAGGTAGGCCAGGCCGAAAACGGCCAGCGACAGCGTGACGATGCCCGCCATATCGAGCTTGCCCGCCTGCGGATCGCGCGACTCTTCCACGCCCGCGATGACCAGCGCCAAGGTCAGGATGGCCAGCAGGACGTGCACCAGGAACACCCATTGCCAGCTGGATACGGCAACGATCATGCCGCCCACGATGGGCCCGAAACCCAGGCCGATCCCGAACACGATGCCCCATGCGCCAAAGGCTTTGCTGCGCTCCTTGCCTTCCTGGAACTGATGCGACAGGATCGCCACCAGGCAGATCAGCATCGCGCCGCCGGCCATGCCCTGGAGGAACCGGCTGGCAATCAGCACGGCGGCGCTTTGCGCCAGGCCGCAGATCAGGGAGGCGATGCCGAACAAGGCAATGCCGAGGATGAACATGCGCTTGCGGCCAAAGCGGTCGGCCAGCGTGCCGGCCGCCATCAGCACCGTGGTGCAGGCGATGGTGTAGGCATTCATGATCCATTGCATGTCCTCGAAGCCGCCGTGCAGGACGTGCTCAAGGGTGGGCAGAATGACCGGCACACTGGAGATCTCCAGGCCGAACATCAGCGCGGCCAGGCAGACGGCGGCCAATGCCATTTGGTTTTTACGGGAATGAGTGAGGTGCATCGAGGGTGCCTTCCAGGCGAAGCCGGTTGCGGGGAATGGATGGCGTCGTGCTCGACGCCGGTCCTGGCGCACATTGTGGGCGAGTCCTCGCTATGATAGAAATGATCTAATTTCTTCCAATTCATTAGCGCTCATCATCAATAAGGGACCATGGATTTCGATCCGACACTGCTGCGGGCCTTTGTCGCCGTCAAGGAAACCGGCGGCTTCACGCGCGCGGCGCAGCGGCTGCACCTGACGCAGTCCGCGGTCAGCCATCAGATCCGGCGGCTCGAAGAGCAGGTGGGCCGGCCGCTGCTGTACCGCACGACGCGCACCCTGACCCTGACCGAGGACGGCAACGATTTTCTGCAGCACGCGGAGCAGATCCTGGCCTCGCTCGATGCACTTTCGCGCCGGTTCCAGCCCTCTCCCGTTTGCGGCGTGGTGCGCTTCGGCGTGCCGGAAACCTTCCTGGGCGAGCGGCTGCCGCAACTGCTGTCGCGCTTCGCCCGGGCATTCCCCGCGGTGCGTCTCGATGTGAACGTGGGCACGTACCTGGACTTGCGCGCGATGATCAAGGCCGGCGAACTGGATCTGGCCGTGGTGTTGTCGGCGCCAGGCGGGGAGGGCGGCACGGTGTTGCAGCACACGCAGTTCGTGTGGGCCGCCGCCCAGGCCTTCGAGGTCGCACCGGGTGCGTCGTTGCCGCTTGCGTTGTCGCCCTCGCCGTGCGTCAACCGGCAGGTGGGCATGGCGGCGCTGGAGGGCACCGCCATACCGTGGCACGTGGCGTTTACGTCGCCAAGCCAGGAGGGCATCCGCACCGCGGTACTGGCGGGGCTCGGCGCCTCGGTGCAGATCCGCGGCGACCTGAAGCCAGGGATGAAGGTGGTCGATGGCCAGTACGGCTTGCCGGCGCTGCCGGCAGCGGATTTTGCGCTGATCTGGAGCGACGGCGAGAAGACGCCGGCCGCGCGCGAGTTCGGGCGGTTGCTGGTGAGCCTGCAGGCGCCGCCGCCAAAGCCCGGGCGACGGCTCAAGAATCCCTAGCGCTCGCGGCGCGGCGCGCTAGGCTACGCCGGGCCGCGCCGGGAACCCATGCCCGCGCGAGCCCCACGCAATCAACAGCCCCACAACCAGCAACGCAAGCAGCGCCCACGGGAACGCGCCGGCGCCGTGCGTCTCCAGCAGGACGCCGCCGACGATGCCGCCGGCCGCAATGGCGAGGTTCCAGGTGGTGACGAGCATCGATTGCGCGACATCCGCGCCGGGCCCTGCCGCCTCGGCGGATGCGGTCTGCAGCAAGGCGGGGGCGCCGCCGAAGGTCAGGCCCCAGGTCACGACGGCCAGATAGACCACGACCGGATGGCTGCCGCCGATGGCGAGCGCCAGCGAGGCCATGGCGAATAGCCCAAGGCTTGCCAGCACCAGCACGCGCAGCATGCGGTCGATCAGCAGGCCGCTGACCCATACGCCGCCCAGCGATGCCACGCCGAACACCAGCAGCACGATATCCACCTGCCCGGCCAGCCCGGCTGGCACAAGAAAGGGCATGACATAGGTGTAGAGAATGTTGTGGGCCATTACCCACAAGGCCAGTACCGCCAGGACTGGCCGCACGCCCGGGGTCGAGAATACCCGGCGCACCGGCATGTGCTTGCCCGCCGCCTGGCCAGGGTAATCCGGCGCTCTCAGCGCGACCCACGCCATCACGGCCAGCGCCAGGACCGACATCGCGCCAAACGCGGCGCGCCAGCCCAGCGTGTTGCCCAGCAGCGTGCCGAACGGCATGCCCAGGCACATCGCCAGCGGCGCGCCGACGCCGGCCACGGCCAGTGCGCGGCCCTTGAGGTGATCCGGCACCATGCGCCGCGCATAGCCTGCGAGCATGCCCCAGATCAGGCCGCCCGCCATGCCCGCCAGGAAGCGCGCCACCAGCGCCACCGCGTAGCCGGGCGCCAGCGCGGTGAGCGTATTGAAGGCCAGCAGCCCGGCCAGCGCGGCCAGCAGCAACGGCCGGCGGCGCCAGCCTTGCGTGGCCGCCGTGAGCGGGATGGCCGCCACCAGCGAGCCGATGGCATAGAGGCTCACGAACTGGCCCGCGAGCGCCTCGGATACCCCCATCCCCTCGCTGATGCGGGAGAGCATGCCGGCGGGGATGGTCTCCGTGAGCAGCGTCAGGAAGCCCGCCATGGCAAGCGCAAGCAGGGCCGGCAGCGGCAGGCGGTCTGTGCCTGCCACCGCGGTGTTGTTCATTGTCAGCATGTTGGTTCTTCTCATTTCTTCCCATTTCCCGGGCAACAGAATGGGGCGAGTATTGTCTGTGCGGGACTAATGAACAATGGGCTATAGTTCCAAACATATCTGACAGATCAGTCAGCAATCAAGTCTGTCAGCCGTCGAAGTTTTCGAAGTCATCGAAGCCATCATCGGGAGGTCGGCAATGGATAGCCTGGGTTCGCTTGGCGTGTTCGTCAGGGCTGGGGAAGCCCGCAGCTTCACCGTGGCGGGCCAGCAACTGGGCATCTCGTCCTCGGCGGTCAGCAAGGCAATCGTGCGGCTGGAGGCGCGCCTTGGCGTGCGGCTGTTCCATCGCTCCACCCGTAACGTCAGCCTGACCCCGGAGGGCGCGCTGTTTCTCGAGCGCTGCCGGCGCATCCTTGGCGAGGTCGAGGCGGCGGAGATGGAGCTCTCGCAGACGCAGAGCGCGCCGCGCGGCAAGCTGAGGATCAGCCTGCCGTCGATCGGCACCCCGTTCATGAACCGGCTCGCCGAGTTCAAGCGGCGCTATCCCGAGGTCGAACTGGAGATCGATTGCACGGACCGGCTGGTGGAGGTGATCGAGGAAGGCTTCGATGCGGTGATCCGCACGGGAGAGCCCAACGATTCCCGCTTGATGTCGCGCACCATCGGCTCGTTCCGGCTGGTGATGGTCGGCTCGCCGGACTATTTCCGGCGAGCGGGGCTGCCGCGCGAGCCCGAGGATCTCGCCGGCCATGACCGCCTGCTGTATCGCTACCCCAACACCGGCAAGCTGCAGCCGTGGCCGCTGTGCCGCGATGGCCAGCCGGCCGGGATCGGGGCCGAGCGGCAGGCCAGCATGGTGACCAACACGCTGGAGCCGCAGGTGTGCTTCGCCGAGCAGGGCCTGGGCATCGCCTGCGTGCCGGATATTTCCATCCGGCGCCAGCTCGACGATGGCACGCTTGTCAGCGTGCTGGACGACTACAACCAGGACCGCACGATGCTGCGGGTGCTGTGGCCGTCCAGCCGCCAGCTGTCACCCAAGCTCCGGGCCTTTGTGGACTTCATCGCCGGGAGCCCGCTTGCCGCCTGAGCACGGCGAGTTGGCGGGACATGAAAAAACCCGCCAGAAGGGCGGGTTGGGCGGGTCGGGCGGGAGGGCGGATAGCCGCTCCCCGCTGACAAGGGGAAAGCGTCAGAACTTGTGGCGCAGGCCCACACCGAAGGTGTCGCCGTGCGACAGGTCGGTGATCTTGTCGTAGAAGTAAGCGGCGTAGACGTCGGTGCGCTTGGACAGGTTGTAGTCGTAAGCGACCGCCACCGTGTTGCGCTTGAAGTCCGCGACCGAGTTCTTGGTCTTGTCGTAGGCGTAGGACGCCAGGATATTGCCATTGCCGACCGGCACCGAAACGCCGACCTGGCCGTTGGTGTGTTTGATGTCGCCGTTGACGTTGTTGTTGATGTCCGACTTGATGTACTGGCCTTGCGCGAACAGCTTGACGATCTTGAAGTCGTAGCTCACGCCGCCCTGCACGGCATTTTGCTTGCTGAAGCCGACCAGCAGCGGGCTGGTCGACGCGGTCACGTCACCCGGCGTGCTGTCGAACTTGACCTGCTGGAAGGCCAGCGTGGCAGCGAACGGGCCGTTGAAGTACATCAGGTTGCCGCCCCACTTGTTCTGGCCGGTTGCGCCAGCTTTCTCGCCAAACGAATAGATCACGTTGGCGGTCAGGCCGCCGAAGTTCGGCGTGGAGTACAGCAGCGAGTTGTTCCAGCCCGAATCGCCGATGATGCCCGGGTCGTTCACGCGGGCCGTGGAGGCGCCGAAATAGGTGTGGAACACCATCGGCGAGAACACGTAGGAGTCGATCAGCGGGTTGAACAGGATGGTCGACACGAAGTAAGGCGTGGTGTTGCGGCCCAGCTTGATGGTGCCCAGCTTGTCGTTCTGCAGGCCCACGAATGCATTGCGGCTGAACATCGAGTCACCGTTGAAGCGGCCCGAGGAGCCACTGTCGGTGCGGAAGAAGCCGTTCAGGTCGAAGATGGCCTTGGTGCCGCCACCCAGGTCTTCGGTGCCCTTGATGCCCCAGTACGAGGTCTGCATGCCGCCCGAATTGGCGACATAGGCGCGGTTGGCGGCGCCGACGTTCTTGACACCGCCGACGAACATGTCGGCCTGGCCGTACAGCGTGACGCTGGATTGCGCCATGGCCGCGCCGCTGAAAAGGGCTGCCGCCATCGCTGCCAGCTTGAGGGCCGGCTTGATCTGCTTATGCATTGTGGGTTTCTCCGTGGTTGATCCGTTGCGTTCTTTGTGTACTGGGTCCCTGACGGGTTCTATTAGCTTTCTTCGCGCTACGCGCTTGATTTGGTGCCAGGCAGGCGCCGGACCTGGGCTCGGTCCGGCCTCTGCCCGTTACAGCAGCATGGGTAAGTCAGCGGTTAATCAGTGGTCAATCGGTGGTAAAGCGGTGGTACGACAGAGGTAACGCAGGGCTAACGAACCCGCTGCTTTTTTGGCTCAGCCGGATACTAAGTCGTTCAGGCGGAATTGCGCAATGCGGTGGATCTGGTTGATGCAAGTTTGCAACTCTGTGGCCGGTTCGTTGTTCACGCGCCTTGCGAACTCGTCGATGATGCCGGCGCGGTCGTAGCCGCGCACCGCCAGGATGAAGGGGAAGCCGAATTTCTCGTTGTACTGGCGGTTGAGCGACTGCAGTTGCTCGAACTGCGCCGCGGAGCACTGGTCCAGGCCGGCGCCGCTTTGCTCGCGGGTGGATTCGGCGGTCAGCTCGCCGCGCACGGCCGCCTTGCCGGCCAGCTCCGGGTGGGCGCGCACCAGCTTGATCTGGGCGGCATCGCCCGCGCCGTCCACGATGGCGCGCATGGCGTCGGCCAGCGCGGCAGCATGGGCGAAGGGGCGCTGCGCGGCGGCGGCTTGCGCCACCCACGCGGAGTGTTCATAGATGCCGCCGAGCGCCTGGATGAAGTCGGCGGCCGGCATGGCATTGAGTTGGTCGAGGGTGTAGGTCTGGCTCATGGTTCGGCTTATCGTTTGGCTTATCGTTCGGCTTGGGCGTGGTTCTGTGCGGAGTAGGGATGGGTTTCGGCCCAGTGGCGCGCGATATCCACGCGCCGGCAGATCCAGACCTTGTCGTGTCCCTGCACGTAGTCGAGAAAGCGCTGCAGCCCGCGCATGCGGCCCGGGCGGCCCAGCAGGCGGCAATGCATGCCCACCGACAGCATCTTGGGGCGGTCCAGCCCCTGCGGATCGCCCTCGGCGTAGAGCACGTCGAAGGCGTCCTTGAGGTACTGGAAGAACTGCTCGCCGGTGTTGAAGCCTTGCGGCGTGGCAAAGCGCATGTCGTTGGAGTCGAGCGTATAGGGCACCACCAGGTGAGGCTTCTTCTCGCCGCCGGTGACTTCCACCTCGGTCCAGAAGGGCAGGTCGTCGCCGTAGTAGTCAGAGTCGTACAGCAGGCCGCCGTGCTCCACCACCAGGCGGCGCGTGTTGGGGCTGTCGCGGCCGGTGTACCAGCCCAGCGGCAGCGATCCGGTCAGCTCCTTGATGATCTGCACGCCGATGCGCATGTGCTCGCGCTCGGTGGCTTCATCCACGCCCTGGTAATGGATCCAGCGCCAGCCGTGGCAGGCGATCTCATGGCCAAGCTCGACGAACGCGCGGGTCAGCTCCGGATGGCGCTGCAATGCCATTGACACGCCAAAGATCGTCAGCGGCAGCCCGCGCTGCTCGAACTCGCGCAGGATGCGCCAGACGCCGGCGCGCGAGCCGTACTCGTACACGCCCTCCATGCTCATGTGGCGGTCGGGGTAAGCCGCCGCGCCGATGATCTCGGAGAGGAACTGCTCGGAGCCGGCATCGCCGTGCAGCACGTTGTTTTCGCCGCCCTCTTCGTAGTTGAGGACGAACTGCAGCGCAATGCGCGCGCCGCCCGGCCAGCGGGCGTGCGGCGGCTGGCTGCCGTAACCGATCAGATCGCGTGGATAGTTGTGGCTTGTCATCAGGGTCATGGTTCTTCAGGAAACTGTGCCGGCCGCCGCCGGCTGGACTTATTCCGTGCCGTGCGAGTTGGCCGCGGCGTTGCGCATGGCTTCTTCACGCGACTGGATGCCGTTGAAGAAGACATTGAGCACGACTGCCACGATGGTGCCCAGCACGATGCCGCTGTGGGTGAACGGGTCGGTCCACTTGGGCAGGTACTGGAAGAAGGTCGGCGCCAGCGTCGGGATCATGCCAAAGCCGATCGAGATGGCGACGATGAACAGGTTGAAACGGTTGCGGTTGAAATCGCACGAGCCCAGGATGCGGATGCCGGTGGCGGCCACCATGCCGAACATCACGATGCCCGCGCCGCCGAGCACGAACTGCGGCACCGAGGCCACGATGTGCGCCATCTTCGGGAACAGGCCCAGGCCGATCAGGATGATGCCGCCGGCCACCGCCACATAGCGCGAGCGCACGCCGGTCACCGTCACCAGGCCCACGTTCTGCGAGAACGAGGTGTAGGGGAAGGTATTGAACACGCCGCCGATCACGGTGCCAAGGCCGTCCGCGCGCAGGCCGCGGGTCAGGTCCTCGTTGGACAGGCGCTTGCCGGTGATGTCGGCCAGCGCGAGGAACATGCCGGTGGATTCCACCAGCGTGATCAGCATCACCACGCACATCGACAGGATGGCCGGAAGGTCGAAGGTCGGGATGCCGAAGTGCAGCGGCGTGATCAGCGCGATCGCGCTGGCGTCGCTAAGGCCTTCGAAGGAAACCTTGCCCAGCGCCATCGCCACCAGGGTGCCGATCACGATGCCAAGCAGCACCGCGCAGTTGGAGATCAGGCCGCGGCCATACTTGCTCAGCAACAGGATCGCCACCAGCACCAGCGCCGCGATGCCCAGGTTGCCCAGGTCGCCATAGGCGAGGTTCGGCACATCCTTGACCACGCCGTCGATCACGGCACGGGTGGTGGGCTGGCCGCCGGCCGCCCAGTTGATGCCCACCCGCATCAGCGACACCCCGATCAGCGTGATCACCGTGCCGGTGACGACAGGCGGGAACAGGCCCAGCATGCGTCCCATCAGCGGCGCCACCAGGATGCCGAACACCCCGGCGGCAATCACCGCGCCGTAGATGCCCAGCAGGCCCACGTTGGGGTCGGAGCCGATGGCGATCATCGGCGCCACCGAGGCAAAGGTCACCCCCATCATGACCGGCATGCGGATACCGAACTTCCAGAAGCCGAACGCCTGGATCAGCGTGGCCAGGCCCGCCGCGAACAGGTCGGCATTGATCAGGAAGGCGAGCTGATCCTTGGGCAGCTTGAGCGCGCCGCCGATGATCAGCGGCACCGCGACGGTACCGGCATACATCACCAGCACGTGCTGCAGGCCGAGCGCAAGCAGCCGGCCCGAAGGCAGCCGCTCGTTGGTTTGGTCCGTTGTGACCGTGGTGCTAGCGCTAGTCATGGATGTGTCTCCTCTCCTTTGGATTTGATGGGAACGCTGCCGGGCGGGGTGGCTCTCGGTATGTGACTCCGGCTTCGCGCATCGTCGGGGACGCGTTTCTCATGAGCAGGAATCGGGCCTTGGCCGCAGGTTGGCAGCGGGAACAACCTGCTAGGTGGAGTGACCCAGCACGCTGCGAAGATCGAAATTGCCCGGTTCATCGGGCTGCACACGGTCGGCGCAAGCGCCGAGATGGTGCGCCATGCGGCTCTGGGCCAGGGCGGCATCGCCCTGTTCCAGTGCGTCGAGGATCTCTTCGTGTTCGTCGAAGGAGCAGGCGTTATTGCCCGGCGCCTCGACGCTGGCGATCATCAGCGTGGTGCGCGACACCAGCCGGCGCATCATGGTGACCAGCAGCGCGTTGCCCGAAAGCTCGGCCAGCGCGGTATGGAACTCGGCCGACAGGCGGATCCACTTGGGCCGCTCATTGGTGAGAAAGGCCTGGCGCTCGGCCTGCACCATCTTGCGCAGCGGCGCGATCACGCGCTTGACGTCGCGCATGCCGGCGAGCTTCTCCAGTACCGCACGCTCCAGCATCTGGCGCAGCTCGAACATGTCGTGCGCCTCGTCGGTGGAGGGGCTGGCGATGAAGGCGCCGCGGTTAGGCTCCAGGTCCACCATGCCGTCGGCGGCCAGGTGCGCCAGCACCTTGCGCACCGTGTGGCGCGCGGTGGCATAGATTTCGCACAGCGAGTGCTCGGTCAGCTTGGTGCGCGGGGGCAGACGGTGCTCCATGATCGCGTCATAGATCTCGTGATACATGCGCTCCTCGACGGAACCCTTGCGGGCGGGCTTGATTTCGGTCGGGGCGGCGGTGTCATCGGCACCGGCGATCAGCTTGAGACTCTTGGACATCTTGGCACCAGCGTATCGGTGAGGAGGGGAGCAGCGCGCCGTGTCAGCGGGGTGAAGCAGGGTGGCGCGCCCCAAAAATTGTTGACAATTATTTGGTTGGCACGGCAATATTGTCAACAAAACCGAGCTAGGTTTTCGACAAGTCAGGGTAATTCCTGAGTTGCCATCCGGAGTGGTGCGAAGCATTGTCGCCATGCACCAGTCCAGCGCCGGGATGCGTTAGAAATACGTACCGAGCGGGCACCATTCCCACAAATGGTGCTAGTGAAGGCAGCGGCGCCTCTCACAACCCAAAGCCCTAAGGAATAACAGGATGGGACGCTTGACCACACATGTACTCGACACCGCAGCCGGCACGCCCGGCGCCGGTATGTCGATTACCCTGCATAAAATTGTCGACAATCGTAAGGAGACGCTGAAGACAGTCGTCACCAACCACGATGGCCGTTGCGACCAGCCCCTGCTGGATGGCGACACCATGGCGGTCGGGGTGTACGAGCTCGAATTCGGCGCCGGCGATTATTTCCGCACCCAGGGCACCAAGGTGCCCGAGCCGGCTTTCCTCGACGTGGTGACGCTGCGTTTCGGCATTGCCGACACCAGCGCGCATTACCACGTGCCGCTGCTGGTCTCCCCCTGGTCGTACTCGACCTACCGTGGCAGCTAAGCACGGCAACGGGCAATAAAGGAGACAAGACATGGAAGGCTATATCCTCGACTGGGCCAATCTGCTGCTGCGCTGGGTGCACGTCATCACGGCGATCGCGTGGATCGGTTCCTCGTTCTATTTCGTCTGGCTGGACAACAGCCTGACCCGTCCCGACGACCCCGACCTGCAGGAGAAGGGCGTGGGCGGCGAACTGTGGGCGGTGCACGGCGGCGGGTTCTACAACCCGCAGAAATACCTGAGCGCGCCCAAGACGCTGCCGGAGAACCTGCACTGGTTCTACTGGGAGTCCTATTCCACCTGGATGACCGGCTTCGGCCTGCTGGTGGTGCTGTACCTGTTCAACGCCAGCACGTTCCTGATCGACAAGAACGTGATGGACATGTCGCCGGGCGCAGCGATCGGGTTTGCGCTGTCGTATCTTGGCGTGGGCTGGGTGGTGTACGACTGCATCTGCCGCTTGTTCGGCAAGAGCGACCGCACCGTCGGCATCCTGGTGGCGATCTACGTGGCGGCGGCCGCGTTCGTGGCCTGCCACGTGTTCTCGGGCCGCGCGGCATTCCTGCTGACCGGCGCGATGATCGCGACCATCATGAGCGCCAACGTGCTGGTGTGGATCATCCCGGGGCAGCGCAAGGTGGTTGCCGCGCTGCGCGCGGGCGACCCGGTGGATCCGGTGCATGGCAAGAACGCCAAGCAGCGCAGCGTGCACAACACGTACTTCACGCTGCCGGTGCTGTTCGCCATGCTGTCGAACCACTACAGCATGACCTACAGCTACAAGTACAACTGGGCCGTGCTGGTGCTGATCATGCTGGCCGGCGTGCTGATTCGCCAGTTCTTCATCCTCAAGCACAAGGGCAAGATCAACGTCGCATGGCCGGCTGCCGGCGTGGCCGTGCTGGCGGTGGTCGCGGTGATGATCGCGCCGGTGCCGCGCGAGGTGGTCGCCAGCAAGGACGGTGCGGCGCCCGCGCAGGTGAGCTTCACCCAGGTGCAGGAAGTCATCAATTCGCGCTGCATCCAGTGCCATGCCGCGGCGCCAAAGATGATGCCGAGCGCCGCCAAGGGCATCAAGCTCGATACCGCCGACGAGATCAAGGCGCATGCGCAGATGATCTACCAGCAGGCGGTGCAGCAAAAGGCCATGCCGCTTGGCAATGTCACGCAGATCACGGATGACGAGCGCGCGCTGCTGGGCCAGTGGTTCGAGGCAGGCGCCAAGACGACCAACTGAGTTGATAGAGATCAATCGGGCCCGGCCGGGAGGCCGGCCTGTTACCGAGCATCGGTGATCGGCGGTCCGGTGGCTATGTTGTTGATGGCCGGAGGTCCGGACCGACGAGGGTTTGAACGGGGCGCAAGTCCCGTTTTTTTATTTGAGAATTGGTAATTTTTGGGGGGCGCTGTTTATTTCATCGGCGTTGGTTATTGCACCCAAAGGCCATACGACATTGCCCTTTTGGGTTGGTCGCTATTTTTTTGAGCGGCGTTGGTTTTTGGACCCAAGGGCCATACGACATCCCCCTGCGGGGGCTGCCGGTCACTTTTCTTTGACCGGCAAAGAAAACTAACGAAAAGAAAGCCGCCCTGCCGGGGGCAGAGCAATCAGGCTGTTTTTGCCTCTGTGGTTGCGTCGTACGGCCCGGAGTGTTGGCTGGCGGATCCTACCGGTCCAAAGGACATCGTACTTGCATGACCTACGGGTTACGTGGTGCGGCCCCTGACCTCGTGTGCGGTGACCATTCCCACATCTGCCGTTCGCGGGGCGAAGTGCTGCGCCGTTTCGGGCGTTACTGGTTTCGTGGTTTTGTCTCAGAGGACGAGCGCGGTGAGAGGGTGCAAGCGCGGACCTTGCGGACGGGCCACGGTGCCCACCGCGAAACCAGAGGGGGGTGAAGCAAGGTGCCGCTCGCGCCGGTACGGCAGGGCATCAAATACCCGAGCGCCCGCCGCCAGAGACAAAACCACGAAACCACCGAGGCAGGCAGGATCGTGGCGCTAAGCACCGCGAACGGCAGATGCCCGAACGCGCACCGAGCAAAGCGATCAGGGGCTGCACGACGTAACCCACGGGTCATGCAAAAATGATGCCCTTTGGGCCGGTAGGATCGGCTAGCCAACACTCCGGGCCGCACGACGCAACCACCGCCCCACATAAGCCTTATTGCTCTGCCCCCGGCAGGGTCGGCTTTCTTCTCGTTAGTCTTCTTTGCCGACGCAAAGAAGAGTGACCGGCAGCCCCCGCAGGGGGATGTCGTACGGCTGTTGGGTGCAAGAGCCAACAGCGCTCAAACAAACACCGACCACCCCCGCATAGCAATGCCCCCCCAGCCCCCCAAAAAAAACCTACTGCAAATTAGCAATATAACTAGCAAGATTCTGAATATCCGCATCCGACAGCCCGCGCGCCACGCTAGTCATGCTCCCCGCATCATTCGTCCGCTTGCGCGAGCGAAAGTCTTCAAGCTGCTTGACGATATACGCATACTGCTGCCCCGCCACGCGGGGAATTTCATTCTGCCCGGTAAAGCCGCCGAGATGGCACATGGTGCATAGCACTTCCTCTGCCTTCTTCCTGCCGGCTTCCACTTTTTGCCCGTCGGCCTTGAACTGCGAGGCGATGGGTTTTTGCGCGGCAAAGTACTCGCCCAGGTCGAGCATGTCCTCGCGCGACAGCGGCGCCGCCATCGGCGTCATCATCGGGTCGCTGCGCCGGCCTTCCTTGAAATCCTTCAGTTCCAGGTAGATGTAGCGCGCGGTCTGGCCGGCCAGCACCGGATAGAGTGGATTGCTGGCGTTGCCCATCGGGCCATGGCAGGCGACGCACGATTCGGCCTTGCGCTTGCCGGCGTCGGGATCGGCGTGCACGCTGCTGGCGACGGCTGCCAGCAGTAGGCCCGCCAGAAGCGCCGGCCCCGGCAGCGCTTGCCGCCGGGGCCGGGCCAGATAGGACGGAATACGCATCCCTATTGCCCTATTGCACCGCGAACACCAGCACGCTGTTGCCGCGCTTGAAGTCCAGTTGCGTGTTGCCGCCGGCTGCCACCGCGATGTACTGCTTGCCGCCGACCATGTAGGACACCGCCGGCGCATTCACGCCCGCGCCGCACTGGTACTCCCACAGCTTCTTGCCGGTGGCGGCGTCGAAGGCGCGGAACAGGCCGTTGCCTTCACCATTGAAGACCAGCCCGCCGGCTGTCGCGAGCACGCCGCCGATCAGCGGCTGGTCGGTCTTGTAGTCCCACACCACCTTGCCGGTGTCGATGTTCACCGCGGAGAGCTTGCCCCACTGCGCCTCCGCCGGGATGGTCTTGAAGGCGCCGCCTAGCCAGAGCTTGCCGCCCGGGTAGGGGGAGGCTTCCACCTGGTACGTCATGGGCTGGTGCAGGTTGGCGGCATAGGCCATCCGCGTCTTCGGGTTGAAGGCCATCGGTGACCATTCCACGCCGCCGTTGGCGCCTGGCAGCATGCGCGCGCCATTGGCCGTGGGCAGGGTCCACATGTCTTCCTGCGGGATCATGGCTTGCGAGAAGCGGATAAGCCGGCCGTCGCGGCGGTCATGCACATAGACGTGGCCGGTCTTGCCGCCGTGGATCACGCCGGGGATCATCTGGCCGTTCTTGTCGCGCACGTCGACCAGGATCGGCGGGCTCACGGCGTCCAGGTCCCAGACGTCATGGGCGATGTACTGCGAGTGCCATTTGTAGGCGCCGGTATCCAGGTCCACCGCGACCATCGAGTCCGTATAGAGGTTGTCTCCTGGGCGGATGGCGCCATACAAGTCGGGCGAGGGATTGCCCACCACGAAGATCGCCATCTTGTTCTTGCGGTCGATTGCCGGTGGCATCCACACGCCGCCGCCGAGCGCCTTATAGAAATCGCCGCCCTTGTCCGCAAGCTGCTTTTTCTCCGCCGCGATATCGCGCTTCATGTCGCGCCCGGTGGCGTCCTTGGTGGCCCACACGCCTTCATGGCCCTTTTCGGGGATGGTGTAGAAGGTCCACAGCAGCTTGCCGTCGGTGGCGCTATACGCCTTGAGAAAGCCTCGGATGCCGTATTCGCCGCCATTGGTGCCGATCAGGATCTTGTCGTCGACCACCACCGGCGCCATGGTTTCCGAGTAGCCCAGCTCGGGATCGGCGATCTGCGTTTCCCATAGCAGCTTGCCGGTCCTGGCGTCCAGCGCGACCAGCTTGGCGTCGAGCGTGCCCATGAAGAGGCGGTCGCCGGAGACGGCCACGCCACGGTTGTTCGGGCCGCAGCAGAAGGTCGTGATCGGCCCCATCTTGTGCTTGTAGTGCCAGAACTCCTTGCCGGTCACCGCATCGATGGCATAGACGTGGTTATAGGACGTGGTCAGGAACATCACGCCGTTGACCACGATCGGCGCGGTCTCCATGGACTCGAGCACGGCGGTCTGGAACAGGAACGCGGGTTTGAGCTTTGCCACATTCTTGGTGTTGATCTGGCTGCCCGGGTAGTAGCGCGTCTGCAAGTAGGAGCCATTCGAATGCACCCAGTCGTTCGCGTTGTTGCCGGCCGCGTCGAGCTGTGCCTGCGTCACCGGCGGGAGGGGCCGCGTCATGGCCGCGCCCGGGGTGGTGGCGCCGCCCTGGATTTCGTCCGCGCCGAAGGCTGCGGGAATCAGCGCGGCTGCCGCGGCGGCCAGTGCAAGCAACAGCAAGGGGAGGGTAGCCCGGACATGGCTGCGGGATGAGAGCATGGGAAGCTCCTTTCTTGAATTTTTTCGTGCCCCGGCTTTCCCAGGGCGAAAGGGTGAGCTTGTCGCACACTGTGGCGGCCCGGGTCACAAGCAGTATAGGCAAGAGTGCCGGCAAAACAACCCGCATCGCGGCGCGTGTCAGATCGGTGTTCGCCGCGCCGCAGCATGCCCGCCGACGCGCCTTGAAATTGCGCGTCTTACCCTCCACACTTAGCTCCAGATTTAGCCAGCGAAGTGGTCGCGGCGAGACTGGCAACGTAGTCAACGGCAGCGGGTGGGGGACGGACATGAACGGACGGACTGGATGGCGCGCGGGGCTTGCCGCTGCGTTGTTATGTGGCATGGGAATGCTGTGCCTGCCGGCCAGGGCCGACGACGACATCAGCCTCAATGCCCGCCTGCTTGCGGCCGCCCGGGCCGGCGACGCGGCGGCGGTGAGCGCAGCGCTGCAGCAGGGCGCGGCTGTGAATGCGCGCAACCGCATCGGCGATACGGCGCTGCTCACCGCAGCCAAGCGCGGGCTGACCGAGATGGCGCGCACGCTGGTCGAGCATGGCGCCGACGTCAGCCAGGCCAACGTGCAGGGCGTGACGCCGCTGATGGCCGCGGCCTTCGGCGGCTTTGACGAGATTGTGGCCATGCTGCTGGCGCGCCATGCGGAGCTGGCCGCCACGGATCGGGTCGACAAGACCGCCATGATCTACGCGGCCGGCGAGGGCCATGCCGGCGTGGTGCGGCAACTGCTGGACGCCGGCGTGGACGTCAACACCGTCTACGCCAACGGGCTCACCGCGCTGATGTGGGCGGCGGGCTACGACAAGGTCGATACGGTGCGCCTGCTGCTGTCCAGGGGCGCCCGGCCCGAACTGCGCGACAACCGCGGGCTGAGCGCGCAGGAGATCGCCGATCAGGCCGGCGCGAAGACGGTGGCCGGCTTGCTGAGCGTACAGCATTGAAGACCGCGGATTGCGGCTGCAACGGCACACGCTGTTGCCGCGTTGTTCCCTGTCCCCCTCTCCCCGCTTGTTAGACCAAAGTCCCATATCTGCGGTCAGGCAACTGTCATACGCTCAACCTAGCGTCGAATCAGGCTGGGTGCCGCGCTGCCTGTGTGGGGAATGTCGCCATGAGCAAAGTCAAGCCGTTCGTCGCAGTGGTAGATGACGACGAATCGGTGCGCCGCGCCATCAAACGGCTCCTGCGCTCCGTCGGCTTGTCAGCGGACACGTTCAAGAGCGGGGATGAGTTCCTGGACATGTTCGACGCGATACCGGCATATCGTCCGGACTGCATCGTGCTCGATATCCAGATGCCGGGCCTGAACGGGCTTGAGGTGCAACGCCGGCTCGCGGGCAGCGGCATTCCCGTGATCTTCATCACGGCACACGACGAGATCGGCATTCGCGAACAGGCCTTGGCCGCCGGCGCGGCGGCCTATCTGCGCAAGCCGTTCGACGACGAGATTCTCATCCGGGTCGTGCGTGCGGCCATCCATCCACCTCCGTAGCGCGGCAGCCACCGCGGCGGTCTGGCGGCTATTGGACCAAGGTCCCATTGTTTTAGCCGGTTCCGGATATCACTATGGATCAGACCCCGGAAGAATGCTCGGTGGGCCTGCGCTTTACACCGTGTCGTCAGTGTCGTTAATTCTCATGCCTGGAGCATGCACCATGATCAAGATCCTTCGGCTTATTCTCGCGATTCCCCTGCTGCTGGTCGCGGTGGCTTGTTCGACCGAGCAGACGTCCACCGTGGGGAACAGTCCGGAGCTCGAAGCGAGTGCGCGCAGTGCTCTGCAAAAGCTCAATGACACGAATCCCAAGACCAAGGATCTCCAGGCGCGTTCCAAGGGGGTTCTCGTGTTCCCGGACATCATGAAAGCGGGCTTTCTCGTGGGCGCGCAAGGCGGCAATGGGGTGATGTTCGGCCCGGATGGCACGGTGCTGGGCTACTACAACGCGTCGGCGGTGTCGTATGGCCTGCAGGCGGGCGCCCAGACCTTCTCGGAGGCGATGTTCTTCATGAGCGACTCGGCCTTGCGGGATCTCAACGATAGCGACGGGCTGTCGGTCGGTGTCGGGCCGAGCGTGGTTGTGGTGGATGAGGGCATTGGCAAATCCATGACCAGCTCGCAGCTCACATCGGATCTCTACGTCTTTATCTACGGGCAGCAGGGCTTGATGGCCGGTCTTGGCGTGCAAGGCCAGAAGATCTCCAAGCTCAGCCGCTGACCTGGCAGACGACCATGCAACGCACGCAGCGAATCGCACTTGGCCTGATGATATGCGCCCTGGCGTCAGCCGCCGGCGCGCAGCAACCCATCATCTATCCCGCCAAGGGGCAGAGCCCGCAGAAGCAGAGTTCGGACACCGCCGCGTGCCAGCAGTGGGCCAAGCAGACCACGGGTGTGGATCCGGTGGCCATCGCGCAGCAATCCGGCCAGCCTGCCGCGCCGCCGCAGCAAGGCGGACGCGTCAGGGGCGCGGCCGGTGGCGCAGCGGCCGGCGCGGCGATTGGCGCGATTGCCGGCGATGCAGGCAAGGGCGCCGCGATCGGGGCGGTCACCGGCACGGCCGCCGGCGGCGTGCGCCAGCGCCGCAAGAACGAGGCCGCGGCCGAGCAGCAGCAGGCGGGGCAGCAACAGGTCTCCCAGGAAATGGCGACATTCAACCGGGCGGTGGGGGCGTGCATGACCGGACGCGGATACACCGTTCAGTAGAGAACGCAGCAGATGTAGAAGAAGGGCGCGGTCAGCTGGGGATCCAGAGATGGCAACGAAACTGATTTCACCTCTGCGGATTGCAGCCGTCGGGCGCGTGCGCAGCCGCGCCTGGTTGCCGTTCGCGTTTGCCGGTGCAGCGTTGTTGCTGCTTGCCGCTTGCCACAAACCGGCGAACGAGTTGCCGCGTGCGACCACCGAGGTGACGGTCATGACCGTGTCGCAGCGCGACACCCCGGTCGACTTCGAATTCACCGCCCAGACGCAAAGCTCGCGCGAGGTCGAGATTCGTGCTCGCGTCGACGGCTTCCTGGACAAGCGCGTCTATACCGAGGGGCAACTGGTGCATGCCGGGCAGGTGCTCTTCGTGATGGACACCGCGCCGTTCGAAGCGGCGCTGCAGTCGGCCAAGGGCCAGCTTGCACAGCAGGAGGCCAGGCTCACCGTGACCAAGGCCAATCTTGCCCGCGTGATTCCGCTCGCCGCCCAGAACGCACTCAGCCAGAAGGATCTCGATAACGCAACGGGCAACGAGAAGGAGGCGGAGGCCGCCGTGATCGCGGCCAAGGGCCAGGTCCGGACCGCCGAGCTCAACCTGAGCTACACCACGATCAAGTCCCCGCTCACCGGCTTGTCGAGCTTTGCACGGCAGCAGGACGGCAGCTACGTGACCGCGGCGGCAACGGGCTTGCTGACCTATATCTACCAGCTTGACCCCATGTGGGTGAACTTCAGCATCTCCGAGAATGAGTTGCTGACCTACCGGGACCAGGTGGAGAAAGGCCAGTTGCGGTTTCCGGCGAATAACGATTTCGAGGTGGCGGTCGTGCTTGCCGACGGCAATGTGTTCCCGGGCCGCGGGCATATCAACTTCACCAACCCTGCGTTCAACACGCAGACCGGCACCTTCCTCGTGCGGGCCTCGTTCGCCAACCCGCAAGGCACCCTGCGCCCCGGACAGTTCGTGCGCGCGCGGGTTTCTGGCGCGGTGCGCCCGAATGCGGTTTTGGTGCCGCGCCGCGCGGTATTGCAGGGATCGAAAAGCCACTTCGTCTGGACCGTCGACAAGGATGCGAAAGGCCATCAGCGGGTGGTCGAAGTCGGAGAGTGGCACGGCGATGACTGGTTCATCACCGAGGGCCTCAAGCCCGGGGAGCGGATCGTCGTCGACGGCGCCATTCGCGTGGTTGCCGATACGCCGCTGAAGATCACCCAGGCGCCGGCCAAGAGTGCCGACGCCGCGCAGCCGCGCAGCGAAGCGCAGAGCCTCTCGCAGCGGCAGTCTGCCCCTGGCGCGACGAACTGACCGGGCAGGCCACATGAATATCTCCCACTTCTGCATTGAACGGCCGATCTTCGCGTCGGTCATCTCGATCGTGATCACGCTTGGCGGCGCGCTGGCCATGCTAAGCCTGCCCATCGCGCAGTATCCGGACATCACGCCACCGCAGATCACGATTTCGGCGACATACCCGGGCGCCACCGGCGACGTGGTCGCCAACAATGTCGCCGCGCCGATCGAGCAGCAGGTCAATGGCGCGGACAACATGATCTATATGAACTCATCGAGTTCATCGACCGGCAACTTCACGCTCAATGTCTTCTTCCAGATCGGCACCAACCCGGAGCTTGCGCAGGTCGATGTGCAGAACCGCGTGAACCTGGCGCTGCCGCAACTGCCGTCGTCGGTGCAGGCGCAGGGCATCCAGGTGCAGAAGAAATCATCGGCGTTCATGATGGTCATCGCCATCTATTCGCCCAACGATCGCTACGACTCGACCTACATCGCCAACTACGCCAATATCTACGTGCTCGATGCGCTCAAGCGCGTGCCCGGCGCGAACCAGTCCAGCATCTTCGGCAACCCGGACTACGCCATGCGCATCTGGCTCAAGCCTGACCGCATGGCGCAGCTCGGCATCACGGCCTCCGACGTGCAGAAGGCCGTCGCCAACCAGAACCAGCAGTTCGCGGTCGGCAGCATCGGCCAGTCGCCAACCGGCGCGGCGGTCGAGCAATCCTTTGCCGTCACCACCACCGGCCGCCTGAGCGATCCGGCCGAGTTCGAGAACATCATCCTGCGCGCGGCAAACGGTGAGGCGGCGATCGTGCGCCTCAAGGACATCGGCCGTGCCGAACTCGGCCGCAAGGACTACTCGATCCGCAGCAAGTTCCAGGGCAAGCCGGCAACGGTCATCGCCGTCTACCAGCAGCCGGGCGCCAATGCGCTCGACGTGTCGAACCAGGTGCGCAAGACGCTGGCGGAGATGAAGAAATCGTTTCCCGAAGGCCTTGAATACAGCATCGCGATGGACACGACCGAGTTCACGCGCGCGTCGATCTCGGACGTCATCCACACGTTCTTCGAAGCCCTCGTGCTGGTCGTGATCGTGGTCTTTGTCTTCCTGCAGAGCCTGCGTGCCACGTTGATCCCGGTGCTGGCGGTGCCGGTGTCGATCGTCGGCACGTTCATGGGCATGCTCTTGCTCGGATTCTCGATCAACATGCTGACGCTGTTCGGCATGGTGCTGGCCATCGGCATCGTGGTGGACGATGCCATTGTCGTGATCGAGAACGTCGAGCGAAACATGAACGTCCACAAGCTGAGCCCGAAGGATGCCGCCAAACGGGCCATGGACGAGGTCTCGGGGCCGGTGGTGGCGATCGTGCTGGTCATGTGCGCGGTGTTCGTGCCGGTCGCCTTCCTTGGCGGCATCACCGGGCAACTGTACAAGCAGTTCGCCATCACCATTGCCATCTCGGTGGTGTTCTCCGGGCTGGTCGCGCTGACCCTGTCGCCAGCGCTGGCGGCATTGTTGCTCAAGCCCGGGCACCACGAAAAGAAAGGCTTCTTCAAGTGGTTCGAAAATGCGTTCGCGCGGATGACCGCTGGCTATACGCGCATGGTGAAGCTGATCATCAAGCGCTTCGTGGTGGCGCTGCTGCTGTTCGCCGGCATGATCGTGCTTGCGGTGTTCATGATGCGCTCGATCCCGACCTCGTTCCTGCCGCCGGAGGACCAGGGTTACCTGCTCGGCGCGGTGATCATGCCGGACGCGGCCAGCCTGGATCGCACCGGCGCGGTTTCCCAGCATGTGACCGACTACTTCATGAAGCAGCCGGCGGTGAGCAGCGTCACGGTAGTCGACGGCTTCAGCTTGCTCGATAGCCAGAACAAGAACAACGCCGGGGCGTTCTTTATCGGCTTCAAGAGCTTCGACGAGCGCTATAAATTCGCCAATATCAAGACGCAGAACGCCCGTGCCGTGCTGATCGGTGCGTACGAGAACCTGTCCCAGGTCAAGGAGGGGATCATCCTGCCGGTCAATCCGCCGTCGATCCCGGGGCTCGGCACGACTGGCGGCACCGAGATGTGGATCCAGAGCAAGGGAGATGCCAGCATTCCCCAACTCGCGGGCGTGGTGAACGACTTCATGGCCAAGGCCAAGCTGCGGCCCGAGCTTGCTCGCGTGACCTCGACCTTCAATGCGGCGTCCCAGCAATTGCTGGTCAGCGTGGACCGCGACAAGGCGGAGACCCTGGGCGTGCCGATCGAGGAGGTGTACAGCGCCATGCAGACCATGTTCGGCTCGCTGTACGTGTCGCAGTTCAACCGCTCGAGCCGGCTGTGGCAGGTCATCCTGCAAGCGGAGCCTTCGTACCGGCTCAAGCCCGGGGACCTCGACCAGATCTTCGTGCGCAGCAGGACCAACAGCATGGTCCCGCTCAAGGCCGTGGTGAGCACCAAGTTCGTCACCGGTCCGGACCTGGTGACGCGCTTCAACAACTTCCCGGCGGTCAAGATTACCGCTAACGCCGCGCCGGGCTACAGCTCCGGACAGGTCCTGTCCACGCTGGAATCGGTGGCCGACGAGGTGATGCCGCCTGACTACGGCGTGGGGTGGAGCGGCGAAGCCTACGAAGCCAGGCAGGCTGGCAGTACGTCGGGGCTGGTGTTCGTGTTTGGCCTGATCATGGTGTTCCTGATCCTTGCCGCGCAATACGAGAAGTGGAGCTTGCCGGTCGGTGTGCTGATGGCGGTGCCGTTCGCGCTGTTTGGCGCATTGCTGGCCATCCTGCTGCGCGGCCTCGAGAACGATGTCTACTTCCAGATCGGCCTGACGATGCTGGTCGCGCTGGCCGCCAAGAACGCCATCCTGATCTTCGAGTTCGCGGTGCTCAACCGCGAGGCGGGTGCGTCGGTCTACGACTCCGCCGTCACGGCGGCGGCCGAGCGGCTGCGCCCGATCGTGATGACTTCGCTGGCCTTCATCCTCGGCTGCGTGCCGCTGGCCATTGCGCTTGGCGCGTCGGCCAACAGCCGGCACTCGATCGGCACCGGCGTCATTGGCGGCATGCTTGGCGCGACGGCGATCGCGGTGTTCTTCATCCCGATGTTCTACTACGCGCTCGAGTCGATGTCGGAGCGCTCCGGCGGGGGCAAGAAGACCCCGGGCCCGCAGGGCGGTGCGCCCGGCGCGCCGCCGTCGGGCCCCACCGGCGTGGGACCGGGGACCCCGGCGGCTACGCCGTCCGCCAGGCACGAGGGCGACTGACATGCGGACTTCTGCGCTCTCGCTCATCGCCTTGCTGACGCTCAGCGGCTGCCTGCTCGGACCCAACTACCAGCGGCCCGCCGTCGACACGCCGCCGGCCTTCCGTTTTTCCGACGCGCAGGCCAAGGATGTCGTCAATACGACGTGGTGGGTACAGTTCCAGGATCCCGTGCTCAACGACCTGATCACGATCGCGCTGGCCGAGAACAAGGACGTGAAGATCGCGGCGGCGCGCGTGGACCAGTTCCTCGGGCAGTTCCAGAGCACCCGCTCGCAGTTGTTCCCGCAGGTTTCCGCGCTCGCCAACGCCCAGCGTGAGCGCGTGCCCGTCGGCTCAGCGCTGTTGCCGCCCGGGGTCGGGCCGGTCATCAACCAGTACCAGGCGACACTCTCGGCATCGTGGGAGCTTGATGTCTTCGGCAAGGTGCGCCGCCAGACGGAATCCGCGCGTGCAAGCTTGCTGGCGAGCGAGGAGGGCCGGCGCGCGACCATCCTGACGCTGGTGGCTTCCGTTGCTTCGTCGTATGTGAACCTGCTGTCTCTAGACCGGCAAATGGAAATCGCCAAGGCCACCGTGGCCAGCCGGGCAGACTCGGTACACGTATTCCAGCTGCGCTATAGCGGCGGGGAGGTGTCGCAGATGGAGCTGGCGCAGAGCCAGTCTGAGTACGAGTCCTCGCTGGCGACCATTCCGCAGATCGAGCTCCAGATCGCGCAACAGGAGGACGCGCTGTCGATCCTGCTGGGGCAGAATCCCCAGCCGATCCTGCGTGGCCGCGGACTGGACGACCTGGCCTTGCCCATGGTGCCGGCTGGCCTGCCCTCCGAATTGCTCACGCGCCGCCCGGACCTGCGCCAGGCCGAGCAGGACCTGATCGCCGCCAACGCGCTGATCGGCGCGGCGCGCGCGCTCTACTTCCCGTCGATCTCCCTGACCGGCGTGTTCGGCACGGCAAGCGGCCAGTTCTCGTCGCTCTTCACCGGCCCGGCCCGGCTATGGTCATACGCCGGCGCAGTGACGGTGCCGATCTTCACCGCGGGTAACATCAGCGGGCAGGTCAGGCAGGCCGAGGCGCAGCAGCAGCAGGCGCTGTTCGCTTACCAGAAGGCGATTCAGGTCGCGTTCCAGGAGGTCGAGGACGCGCTGGTGTCGCTGCAGAAGACGCGCGAGAAGCTTGTCGTGCAGGGCCGCCAGGTCGAAGCGCTGCGGACCTACGCGCGGCTCGCGCGGCTGCGCTACGAGGGTGGATACACCAGCTACATCGAAGTGCTGGATGCCGAGCGCAGCCTGTTCAACGCGCAGCTCAGCTATGCGCAGGCGCAGGGGACGGTGTTCGCCTCCAGCGTTGCGCTCTACAAGGCGATGGGGGGCGGCTGGGTGGTCGACGCCGAGCGCATGACCGCGGTAGCGTACGGCGATGGCGGTGCGCCCTTGCCGCCAGGGGAGCCCGCCGCCAGATCCGCCCAGCCGCAGCCATGACGACCGCGCGCCTGATCGCCTGCCACGAGTGCGACCTGCTGCAGCGCGAAGCGGCGCTGCCGGCTGGCGGCGTAGCGCGCTGCCGGCGCTGTGACGCGGAGCTCTACCGGAGCCGGCCGCAGAGCCTGGATCGCGCGCTGGCGTTCACGTTTGCGGCCATGGTCATGTTTGGCGTGGCGAATGCGTACCCGGTGGTGGGGTTGTCGGTGAACGGCGACCTTGTCCAGAGCACGCTGTTCGGCGCGGTCCGGATACTGTATCGCGACGGCATGTGGCCACTGGCCGGCCTGGTGTTCGTCACCACGCTCATGATGCCGCTGCTGAGAATGGCGGCGATGGCGTACCTGTTGCTGCCGCTGCGGCTGCAAAGGCTCCCGCGCTGGCCCGACCAGGCGTTTCGCGTCCTGGACATCGCGGCGCCGTGGGGCATGACAGAAGTCCTGATCCTCGGCATGCTGGTCGCACTCGTCAAGCTCTCGCATATCGCTACCGTGGTGCCCGGCGTCGCGCTTTGGGCGTTCGGGGGCGTGATGCTGCTGCTTGCCGGCGCCGCCGCCGCATTCGATCCGCGCGACCTGTGGGCCCGGATCGAAGCGGCGTCGCCCGTGGGCGCGCAGGCCGGCGTGACCACGGCATCGGCCGCCACGGCGGCCAGGGCGGGCCTGCTCGTATGCCATGGTTGCGGGATGCTGTCCCGGCCCGCGCCGCATGCCCACGAAGGCAGCTGCCCGCGCTGTGGTGCGCACCTGCACTTTCGCAAGCCAGCCAGCATCGCGCGCACCTGGGCGTTCCTGATTGCCGCGATGATCCTGTATATCCCGGCCAATATGCTGCCCGTCATGGACACCAGCTCGCTGTTCGGCGCGCAGCAGGACACGATCCTGAGCGGCGTGGTCTATCTCTGGACCTCGGACGCCAAGCTGTTGGCCGCCGTCGTGTTCATTGCCAGCATCGCGGTGCCGATGCTCAAGATCATCGCGCTGCTGTTTCTCGTCATCTCGGCCCAGTTCCACTCGCCGTGGCTGCATGAGAAAAAGACGCGCATCTATCGCCTGGTGGAGCTGGTGGGGCGCTGGTCGATGCTGGACATCTACGTCATCACGCTCCTGGTGGCACTTGTGCAGTTCAGCGCGCTGGCGACGATCAAGGCCGGCCCGGCCGCGGTGGCGTTCGGCGCGGTCGTTGTGCTGACGATGTTCGCCGCGATGTCGTTCGATCCGCGCTTGATCTGGGACGCCACGGAGAAAGATCATGGTTGAGCCGCCCGAACGGCGCGACGAGCCGGGTTCGCCTGATTTTCCCGAAGCGGTGGTCAAGCCGCGCTCGCGCTGGCGCCTGCAACTGGTCTGGCTGGTGCCGCTGATCGCGGTGCTGATCGGCGGCTGGCTTGCGGTGCAGGCGGTCCTGCAAAAAGGCCCGACCATCACCATCAGCTTCAAGACGGGCGAGGGGATCGAGGCCGGCAAGACCAAGATCAAGTACAAGGACGTGGACATCGGCGTGGTCAGGAGCGTGGTGCTGTCCAAGGACCACCGCGGCGTGATTGCCAGCGCCGAACTGGCCAAGGACGCCACCTCCCTGCTGGTCGACGACACCCGCTTCTGGGTGGTGCGCCCGCGCGTGTCCGGCGGCACCGTATCCGGGCTCGGCACGCTGCTGTCCGGCTCGTTCATAGGCACGGATGTCGGCACGCAGGCCAAGGAGCGGCGTGACTTCGTCGGCCTTGAGACTCCTCCCGCCGTCGCCAAGGACGTCCCCGGGCGGGAGTTCGTGCTCAAGAGCGAGGACATGGGCTCGCTCGATGTGGGAACGCCCGTCTTCTTCAGGCGCTTGCAGGTCGGCCAGATTACGGCATACACCCTCGACGCGGATGGCAATGGGGTCACGCTGCGCGTCTTCATCAATGCACCCTACGACAAGTATGTGCGGGCCGATACGCGCTTCTGGCATGCCAGCGGCGTGGATGTGTCGCTGGACACGACTGGCGTGAAGGTCAATACGCAATCGATGGTGGCCATCCTGATTGGTGGCATCGCATTTCAATCGCCCCCGGAGTCGCCGGGGGGCGCGCCGGCGCAGGCCAACGCCGAGTTCGATCTGTTCCACGACCGTGCGGAGGCGATGAGGCGCCATGACCGTATTGCCGATACCTACGTGCTGATCTTCAAGGAATCCGTGCGCGGGCTAACAGTCGGGGCGCCGGTTGATTTTCGCGGCATCGTGGTCGGGGAGGTCACGGCGATCTATACGCGTTTCGACCGGGCCAAGAAGGAGTTCAACATTCCGGTCGAAGTGCGCGTTTATCCTGAGCGCTTTACCTCGCGCTACGAGACGGGAAAGAAGGGAGGCAGACTGTCGGACAACCCGCACGAGCTTGCCGTGTTCTTGTTCGATCACGGATTCCGCGGCCAGCTGAGAACCGGCAACCTGCTGACCGGGCAGCTCTACGTCGCCCTGGATTTTTTCCCGGGGGCGCCCAAGGCCAAGGTGGACTGGGACGCGAAGCCGCCCGAATTCCCGACCGTGCCGGGCGGCCTGCAATCGCTGCAAGACTCGGTGACGGCCTTGGTTGCCAAGCTCAACAAGGTGCCGTTCGAGGGGATTGGCGATGATCTGCGCAAGTCCCTGCAGCAAGCGGATGGGTTGCTCAAGACACTCAACACCGACGTGGCGCCGGAGGCGCGCGCCGCCATGGTCTCCGCGCGCGCGGCGCTCGACTCGGCCAACAACGCGCTGGCGCCGGACTCCACGCTGACGCAAAGCACGGCGGAGACGATGCGCGAGCTGTCGCGCACGGCGGCATCGCTCAGGGCGCTTGCGGACTACCTCGAGAGCCATCCTGAAGCGCTGCTTCGCGGCAAGACGGAGGAGAAAAAGTGATGCGCCCCATTCGTTCGATGGCCGCGGTGCTTGGGTTGGCAGTGCTTGGCGGCTGCGCGAGCTCGCCCCAGCCGACTTTCTATACGCTGACCTCCGCGCGGGCGCAGGAACGCACCCACGCCGATGTGCCGGCGGCCATCGCGATCGGGCCGGTGGCGGTGCCGGAGATGGTCGACCGCCCGCAACTGGTGCTGCGCGTTAGCGCGACCCAGGTCAGGCTCGACGAGTTCGCCCGCTGGGCAGAGCCGCTGAAGCGGCAGATCCCGGCCGTGCTCAGTGCGGACCTGGCCCAGTTCTTCCCGGGGGCGCTCGTGTCCAGCTATCCGCAGTGGGCCGATCCGGGGACGGCGTACCTGGTGTCGGTCGACGTCCAGACGTTCGACTCGGCCCCCGGCGACGCGGCCGTCATCTCGGTAGTGTGGTCCGTACGGCCGCCAAAGCAGGGGCCACTGGTGAGCGGGCGCAGCGACGTGCGGGAGCCCGCCGGCGCTGCGGGGTATGACGCGCTCGTCGATGCGCACAGCCGGGCGCTGGCGGCTGTCAGCCGCGACATTGCCGGCGCGATACGTGCGGCAGGCACGGCACGTCCACAGTGACGGCGCAGCGCGGCCGGGGTGGAGGCTGGCGCCGCCGTATCGCGGCAACAGGGGGTGAGACATGAACCACCTCGTCATCGCCTTGATCGTGTTCGCCTGTGTTTTCGGCAGTTCACTGCTTGGCATGTGGGCGCGCGCCATGCTGCCTGAACACCACCTCAGCGATCAGTCCATCGGCGTGGTCAAGATGGCGACGGGCCTGATCGCCACGATGGCGGCGTTGGTGCTCGGGTTGCTGGTGTCGTCGGCCAAAGGCACGTTCGACACCGTGAGCAGCGAGCTTGTGCAGAATTCCGCCAGCGTCATCCAGCTCGATCGGGTACTGGCCAAATATGGCCCGGACGCGCAGCAGGTTCGCGTTTTGCTCAAGCGTGTCTACGCCGAAAAGATCCAGATACTCGACTCCGGGGACGAGGCGCAGATGGCAAAGCTCGGCAATGCCGAATCTGTCAGCCAACTGGAAGCCTTTCAGCGCAAGCTGGAGTCGCTTGCGCCGCGCGACGACGAGCACGTTCAACTGAAGGCGAAGGCCATGCAGATTGTCGAGAGCGTGTTCGCGGCGCGCTGGCTCGCGTTGCTGCAGACAAAATCCTCGATCCCGATCTCCTTGCTGATCGTGCTGGTGCTGTGGCTGTCCATCGTATTCGGCACGTTCGGGCTGTTCGCCGAGCGCAACGGGACCATCGTCGCCGCGTTGATGATGTGCGCCTTGTCGACTTCCGGGGCCATCTTCCTGATCGAGGAAATGAGCACGCCACTCTATGGGCTGGTCAGCGTGTCGCTTGCACCCATGCACGACGCGTTTGCCCATCTTGGCCGGTAGCGCACAAGGCGCCGCGCTCGGCGCCATGCTGACCTACTCTTGAGCAGGGCACGCGCCGGCGTGAGGTGTTTGTGCCGGCCACAACAAGGAGTCGTGATGAAGATCCTAGCCAGTTTGGCATGCGTCATGCTGTGCGCGAACGCGTATGCCGAATGCACCACCAACGCGCGCGGGGCTGTGGTTTGCAACAACGGAGAATCGGCCGCCGGGTACAACCGGAACACGGGTAACGGCTTTACGTCGGAGAAAAACCAGAACGGCGTGACGACGACGCAGACCACCAAGGGCGGGGAGGCCAAGACCAAGGATGGCAAGGGGGTCTATACGAGCCCGAGCGGAAAGACCTGCGCCAGGACAGCCCGCCATCAGGGCTGCAACTGAAGCGCGGCGGCTGGCTTCAGGCACGCCCAGGCCAGGTCATGGTGCCGTGGCAGCGGGTGCGCCCGGACCGGGGTGAAGGAGCGGATGAGCGATGCCGGCCTTGTCGGTGATGCGCACCAGTTCGGCCAGGGAGTGAGCCTCCATCTTTCTCATCACGCGGGCGCGGTGGACTTTGATGGTCTTTTCCGCCGTGCCCAGTTCACAAGCCATCTGCTTGTTCAGGCGGCCTTCGACGACCAGCGTGAGCACTTCGCGCTCGCGCGGTGTGAGGCGGTCTATGCGGCTGTAGATCGCTTCGATCTCGATGCGGCTCGCGCGTGCTTGCGACGCCCGCCCCAATGCGGCTTCGATCGCGTTCAGCAGATCGCTCTCACTGACCGGCTTGACCAGGAAGTCCGTCGCGCCGGCTTTCATGGCGCGCACGCTGGCGGGGATATCGCCATGTCCGGTAATGAAGACGATCGGCAGCGGCCTGCCTGCTCCATTGAGCTCACGTTGCAATTCCAATCCGTTCAGATCGGGGAGTTGCAAGTCGAGCACCAGGCAGGCGTTGCACTCGGCAGGCGAGCCGCTGTCGAGGAACGCGCGCGCGCAGCCGAATCCCTCAACAAGGTAGCCGGCGCCGCGGATCAGGCGCATCAGCGCCTGGCGTACCGCGTCGTCATCATCCACCACGAAGACGGTTGGTGTGGGGTTGTTCATGGGTGTTCCCCCGAATGTGCGGGCTCTGTGTTCGCTGCGACCGGCAACGTGAAATAGAAAGTGGCACCTTGGTCGCTATTGTTCTCGGCCCATATGCGTCCGCCGTGCATTTCCACGATGGAGCGGCTGATGGACAGCCCGAGGCCAAGCCCTTCGCGCTTTGAGGTGAAGAATGGCTTGAAGATCTGGTCGAGGTTGTCCGCGCTCAGGCCGGGGCCACGGTCCCGCACCGCCACGCGCACCATGCCGGCGCCTTCGCGCGTGGCGTCAACCATGACCACGCGGTCCCGCGCCGGGCGGGACTCGACTGCGTGGAAGGCGTTAAGCAGCAGATTCAGCACGACTTGCTGCACCTGGACGCTATCGCCCTGCGCGGTGGGCAGCGTGGGTTCGGTGTGCTGGACCACGCGGATGCCGCGTACGATCGCGTCGCTGTGGACCAGGAGCGCCACGTCGCCGATGACGCGCTCAAGACTGAGGGGCGCGGCTTCGAGGTCGCCCTTCTTGACCAGCCTGCGAATCCTGCGGATCACTTCGCTCGCGCGGTGGTTGTCCTCGACGATATCCTGCAGGATCTCACGCACTTCGGCCAGGTTGACAGGCTGCGTCGACATGAAGCGTTGAGCGGCCTGCGCGTTGCTCAAGATCGCCGTCAGCGGCTGATTCAACTCGTGCGCGAGTGAGCTCGCCAGCTCGCCCAGCGTGGAGACACGCGTCAGATGGGCAAGCTCCTGCCGGTTACGCTGTAGCTCGTAGCGCTCGGTCCGGTCGATGACGACGGTCAGCATGAGCGGCGCCCCGTCGAACGAAGCGTCCTTAGCGGTGATTTCCGCCGGGAACTCGGTGCCGTCCTTGCGGCGCGCAAACTGGTCATGCGTGCCGCCTGCCGGCCTGCACAAGCGCACGGCCCTGGTGTCGCCCTGCCATCCTGGTATGAGCGCGTCGGCAGATGCGCCGATCAGTTCATCCTGGCGGTAGCCGAAGAGCTTCTCCGCGCCAGCATTGGCCAAGAGGATCTGGCCGCGCGGATTCGTCAACAGAATGGCAAACGGCAACAAGGCCAGCATGCCGCGCACGCTTTCATCATGCTGCAATGCCCGCGCGGAGCCGGGGACTCCGTCGGGGGTATCGCCGCGGGGGGCCAGAGGCCCATCCCGTGGCTCCGGGCGCATGGCGGTGCGCTGGACGAGGCCAGGGGAGAGCATGCCAAGGCGTGCGCCAATGGGGCGCCAGCCCTGACGCCAGGACTGGCGAAATCTCGGCCCCCTGGCAGGGTGTGGCTGTGCTGCGGGGGCGTCCGCCGCCGGGTAGCGCCACGCTGCATCATTGGCCCGCGCGCGCCGGAATTGCAGCAGCAGCAGCAACAACAGCAGCGCGATGAACGCTGCCTCCAGGAAGGCAGCAGTGCGGATGATGGTCATGGCGCCGTGCTCCCTGTCAGTGGTTCGCACGCACGCATGCGAACCCGGCGCCGTCGGCAAGCCGGCGAGCGATTGAGCCATTCAGCGTGCATGCGCCGGCATTGGGCAACTGCGCCATGGCAGCGCGTTGCTCCCCATCGCATACCTGCGCTGGGCTGATCAGCGGACCCGTCTTAAATGCTTCCTCGCGCCCCCGCGCCCAGGTGGGTGAAACGTCACTGGCGGGGCAGGCGGCCCCACGATCATGTGGCATGGAGCAAAAAAAGTGTAGGCGCTGGCGTTGCTTTGTAAAAGACATAAGTCGCGATTGTGGAACTTACCATGCGCGGATTCGCGCACGGCGCGTCGCCTCGCCGGCGGCGCGATCCCGTGATGGAAATGGGACCAAGGTCCCATTGCCGGTGGCCGGTGCGCGGGCTATTCCTTTAGTTGAGCGGCGTCGGGCAGCGCTGAGCGCCGCCGCGCGGCTGCAAGCCGCAAGTTCGCATTCCGGATTCACGCAATGGATCCGATGTGGCCCGATGCTGATCGGGAAAGATCCCCCAGGGAGCCATCATGGCGCAGCCACGCAAAGCGACACCTTCCAATGCGGCGGCGCACGGGGCGAAGTTCGACCATACGGTGCTCGTCCTGCAGGGCGGGGGCGCACTGGGCGCCTACCAGGCCGGCATCTACGCCGGTCTCGCGGACGCCGGCATTGCCCCGGACTGGATTGCAGGGGTATCCATCGGGGCGATCAACGCTGCGCTGATCGCCGGCAATCCACCAGAGCGCCGCGTGGAACGCCTGGGCGAGTTCTGGGACCGCATATCCGCGCATACCCCTTTCATGCCGCCCGCCTACCTGGAGCATCTGCGCCCGATGATGAATGCCTTCAGCGCGGCATCCGCAGTCACGTTCGGCGTGCCGGGCTTCTTCTCGCCACGGGTGCCGCCGCCCTTCCTGTCGCCCGACGGCAGCATCGAGGCGCTGAGCTTCTACGATACGCGCCCGCTCAGGGACACGCTTGAGCAGCTGGTGGACTTCGACCTGATCAGCCGGAAGGACGTCCGGCTCTCGCTGGGCGCGGTCAATGTGCGCTCCGGGAACTCGGTGTATTTCGACAACACGCAGATGCGGCTCGGCCCGGAGCACGTGATGGCCAGCGGCGCGCTGCCGCCGGGATTCCCGCCGGTGGAGGTGGGCGGGGAGCTGTACTGGGATGGCGGGATCGTCTCGAACACCCCGCTGTGGTACGTCGTCGACGAGGGCTACCGGATGAATGCGCTGGTCCTGCAGGTCGACGTATTCAGCGGCGCGGGCGAGATGCCGCAGAACCTGCGCGAGGCCCAGGAGCGGGTCAAGGACATCCAGTATGCAAGCAAGACGCGTTTCAACTCGACCCGGATCCGGGAGATCGAAGAACTTCGCGGCGCGCTGCACCGCGTCATCGCCAAGCTGCCGGCGGCGCTCAAGTCCGACCCGGATGTGCGCCAGCTCACCGCGGTCAGCACGCGCGGCGCCGTGGCGCTGCTGCACTTCATCAACCGGCACAACACGCATTCCGCCAACTTCAAGGACTACGAGTTCTCGCGGGCTACCGTGACCGATCTGTGGAATGGCGGCCTGGAAGACGCACGCCGCGCCGTTGCCAGCCCGAAATGGCAGGAAGCGATGGCGCTGGCGAGCGGGATCGGCATTTACGACATGACTATCCGTTGACATCCGTTGACGCGCAAAAAAACAGGAGCCCACGCCATGACTGAAGCTGACATAAAGGCGCACGCGTTCGCGATGCCGCTCACGAGTCCGGCATTCCCGTGCGGCCCCTATCGCTTTGTCAATCGCGAGTTCCTGATCATCACCTACCGCACCGACCCCGACGCACTGGCAGCCGTGATACCCGCGCCGCTGGAGATGACCGAGCCGATCGTCAAGTTCGAGTTCATCCGCATGCCCGATTCAACCGGCTTCGGCGACTACACGGAAAGCGGCCAGGTCATTCCGGTGCGATTCAAGGGCGAGCACGGCGGCTACGTGCACGCCATGTTTCTCGACGATGGCTCGCCGATCGCGGCGGGCCGCGAAATCTGGGGCTTTCCCAAGAAGCTGGCCTCGCCGCAGCTACGCATCGAGAAGGACACGATCGGCGGCGTGCTGCGCTACGGTCCGGTCCCGATCGCCGTGGCGACGATGGGCTACAAGCACAAGACGCTTGCCCACGACAAGATCCTGGCATCGCTATGCGCGCCCAACTTCCTGCTCAAGATCATTCCGCACGTGGACGGGACGGCGCGCATCTGCGAACTGGTGCGCTACTTCTGCGAAGACATCACCGTGAAAGGCGCCTGGGAGGGGCCGGCGGGGCTCGAGCTGTTTCATCACGCGCTCGCGCCGGTCGCGGCGCTGCCGGTGCTCGAGGTGATTTCGGGCGTGCATATCCTCACCGACCTGACGCTGGGCCTGGGGACGGTTGTCCATGACTATCTGGCTGCGTGAGCCCTCAGCGCATCCAACGCGAAAGCACGATGACATAGATCGCCGACGCGGTGAGCTGGGCCACGGTGACCGGCAGTCCAAAGCGCATGAACGTGGCGAACGTAACGGGCTTGCCGTGGCGCGCGCAGATGCCGGCGGACACGATGTTGGCTGATGCGCCGATGAGGGTGGCGTTGCCACCGAGCGTTGCGCCGAACATCATGCCGACGAACACCGGTATCGTGGCTGCGGGCCACTGGGTGAACAGCGCGCCAAGCGCGGCATCGGGCACGACCTCCGCCGCCACCAGGTAGCCCTTGATCATCAGGATCGACGCGGCCGCCACCGGGACGTTAGCCAGCAGGCTGGAGAGCAGGCCGATGACGGCAATCATCACCAGGGCAACGAGCGTCAGCTGGGTGCCGAACAACGCGTACAGCTTCAGCGCCATGACCTGCAGCAGCCCGGTCTTGGTCACCGCCTGCACGAGGCAGAAGATGCACCCCAGGAACAACAGCGTCTTCCAGTCGACGTCCCGCAGCACGTCGTCGGTTGGCTCGAAGCGGGCTTCGTACCCGACCAGCAGCGCCAGGGCGCTGGCGATCAGCGCGACCATGGGCGGCACCAGCCGGGTGGGCAGGTGCTCGCCGAAAATGAACAGCGCCACCATCGTCAGCAGGACGGCGAGCGAGAGCCCCGCATAGACGGGGCGCTCGAGCCGTTTGTGTGGCCGGCGCTGCGGCAAGGCACGCCGCATCCGCCACAGGTCCGGCATCAGCAGCGGCAACAGCGGAACGATGACGAGCAGGGCGATCACGCCGCCCAGGCTGACGCGGCGCAGGTACTCGCCGAATGTCATGCCGATCGCGCTGCCGACGAGGAAGGTCGCCGGGTCGCCGACCAGCGTGAGCAGGCCGGCGGAATTGCTCACGATGGCGGTCAGCACCATCGGCCCGACAAAGTCCACCTCCAGGGCCATGGCCACACGGATGATGATGGGGGCGATCAGGATCACCGTGGTCGCGTTCGGCAAGAAGGCACACAAGGGCGCAACCATGGCGATCAGCAACAACAGGAAACGCTTGCCGCTGCCACCCGTGGCGCTCAGGTACACGTCGCCGAGGCGGTCGAACAGGCCCGTGGTGGACAGGATGCGCGCCACCACCATGCCACCAAACAGCAAGCTGATGGGGCCGCCGGAGGTGCGGGTGGCGCTCAGCAGATCCTGTTCGTTGAGGATCCCCAGCGCGATCAGCACGCACACGCCGATCAGGGCTGCCACCGCCATGTCCATCAGGTTCAAGGCGATGACCAGGATCACGGCCCCGAAGACGCCAAGGACGATATAGATCTGCAGATCACTCATGCGGCGACCTCCGCGGCCCGTTGCACCTATCTCACCTATCTCACCGATCCCGCCATCGTCCCTACCGCATGGGCGGCGCGTACATCAGTCCGCCCTGCGTCCACGGCCGGTTGAGGCCGCGCTCCAGCTTGAGCGGGCTTTGCGCGCCAAGATTGCGCTCGAACATCTCGCCGTAGTTGCCCACGCTTTGCACCGCGCGCACGGCCCAGCCCGGGTCTACGCCAAGCGCCTTGCTGGCGTCGTCGCCGGGCTCGAGGGCGGCGCCAGGCAACGGATCGCGCATGCGCTCGCGCACGTTGGATTGCGTGATCCCGTTCTCTTCGGCGGCAATGAGCGAGAAAAGTACCCAGCGGACCAGTGTCAGCCACTGCTGGTCGTCGTTGCGCACGACCGGTCCGAGCGGCTCCTTGGAGATCCGCTCCGGCAGGATGACGTAGGCTTGCGATCCCTCCCGGCCCCGCAGGCGCACGGCTGCGAGATGCGAGGCATCCGCGGTGTAGGCGAGGCAGCGGCCCGCAAAGAAGGCGTCGGCCACTTCGGTTGCGGAGTCCACGGCGAGCGGGCTCATGCTCAACCGCTTCGCCGCGAAATAGGCGGCCAGATGTTCTTCGCTCGATGTCCCTTTCTCGACGCAGACGGTGGCGCGGTCAAGCGCGGCAATCGACTTCGGCGCGCCTCGCTGCGGCACCATGAAGGCCTGGCCATCATAAAAGAGGATGCCGGCAAACTGCACGCCCAGCGTGCTCTCACGCGCGAGGGTCCACGTGGTGTTGCGGCTGATCAGGTCCACCACGCCGGTGCGCAGGGCCGGAAACCTGGCTGAAGCCTTCAGCGCGACGAAGGTGACCTTGTCAGCCCTGCCCAGCGCCGCCGCCGCCACGGCGCGACAGAAATCGACGTCAAGGCCAGACCAGCGGCCCGCCGCGTCCTTCGCCGAAAACCCCGCAATGCCCTCGCTGACACCGCAGCGCAGCGTGCCGCGCGACCTGGCCTGCGCCAGCGTATCGCCATCCGCGGCATGGGCCGGCAAGCCGGCGGCGGCGAGCAACGGCAACGTTCCCAGCCACAGTCGTTTGACGATGCGCCGGACGATATGCCGAAGGTGGATCATGCTTGCCCCCAAGCCAGGCGCGGCAGCGCGCCGCGGCTGCCGACAGATTCACTCTGGCAGCGATCTCCTGGGGCGTCAATTGGCCTTTCGTCGTACGGGCAAGGGAGAGGGTGGGGGACACCACGTCCGGCCAATATGCAATATGGGAGACTTGCAATGAGGCGCTTGACGATCACCGACATGCCTGCTGCTGAGGAACGCGATCGGGACGGGTCCGAGCGCCTTTTCTGTCTTGCGTGGACCAAAAGGGCGGCTACGCTATTAGGTGTCCCCCGAGAATTCGCAAACCTTCGACCTACGCTCGTCTGATCTGCGCTGTGGTCCGCCATGCCGGCGGCGGCGAGCCATCCACCACGGATGGCGGCAAATGACAGGCAGTACCGCCTGGCCCGGCCCAAGGAGACGCCAATGATGAAAGCAATCGGACAGTTTTCTCGCCTCGGCGCGCTGATGGCCGTGCTGGCTCTGCCGTCCTTTGCAAATGCGCAGGCAGTCCAGGCTACCCAGGGCAACGAGAAATTCGGCACGGTTCATTTTCCGACCTCGTGCAACCCGGCGGCCCAGCGGCAGTTCGAGCACGCGCTGGCAATGCTGCACTCCTTTTACTATCCAAATACCGTTTCGGCATTCAAATCCGTACTTGAGGACGATCCACAATGCGCCATTGCCTATTGGGGCATTGCGATGAGCCAACGTCCCAATCCATTGCTGACACCCTTTGACGAGACCAGCCTGAAAAACGGGCTGGAAGCGTCGCAAAGGGGCCTGGCGCTTGGTCCGAAGACGGAACGGGAAGCCGACTGGCTGCGCGCGATTGATCTGTTCTACAAGGACTACCGCACGGTCAGCCAGCAGCAGCGCACGCTGGCGTACGAGCAAGCGATGGCGAAGCTCTCCGCCAAATATCCACGAGATACCGAGGCCGCCATTTTCTACGCGCTCGCCCTGAACGAGGCTGCATCGCACAGTGATAAAACTTACGCCAGGCAGCTTAAGGCAGGCGCCATTCTGGAGAGGATCTATCACGCGCAACCAGACCATCCAGGGGTTGCCCACTACCTGATTCACAGCTACGACTGTTCAGCGCTTGCGCAGCGCGGCCTGCCCTTCGCCGAGAAGTATGCGTCGATTGCTCCCGACGCGCCCCACGCGCTCCACATGCCTTCGCATACCTATTCGATGCTGGGGATGTGGCCGGAGTCCGTCAAATCGAACGAGGCCGCCCTGATTGTCATGGTTGGGGATGCCGCCAGAGCCTGGCCCGGGGCGACACATCCAAACGCCCCGCACTCGTGGGACTTCATGGAGTACGCGTACCTGCAGATGGGAATGGATCGGCGCGCTTCCAGCGTGCGGGATCAGGCAGAGGCGGCACGGAAGTTCCCCTTTGAGCGGCCCGCGCTATACACGGCGCTTGCCGCCATCCCTGCGCGCTATGCGCTGGAGCGCGGTGCATGGCAGGAGGCCGCGGCGCTGCAACCGCGCGGCAGCAGCTATGCGCAGGCCGAGGCGATCACGTATTTCACGCGGGCACTTGGCGCCGCACGCAGCGGCGATCCGCAAGCCGCGCAGGCCGACATCGAGAAGCTGCGCGAACTGCGCGCGAACCTCGAGAAGTCAAGGCAAGCCTACTGGGTCGAGCAGGGCGACGCGCAAATCCTCGCTGCAAGCGCCTGGGTCGAGCTGGACATGGGCAGGAATGAGGAAGCCGTGAGCCATATGCGGCAGGCGGCCAAGCTCGAAGACGCGAGCGAGAAGGATGTGGCCATGGAAAACCGTCTGTATCCGATGCGCGAGCTCCTGGGCGATATGCTGCTGGGACTGCACCAGCCTGGCGCTGCATTGCAGGAATATGAGACTTCCCTGAAGTCCACCCCGAACCGGCTGCGAGGACTGTATGGCGCGGCAAAGTCAGCGCAGATGCTGCACGACGATGCGAAGGCGGCCAACTACTTCAAAAGGCTGGTCTTGCTGACGGCCAATGCCGATGCCACCAGGACCGAGATCCAGGAGGCCAGAGGCTATCGCGACAACGCGAAACCGTAAGGATCGTATTGTCAAGGCGCATCGAGCGTCCCGGGGCTCTTCGGGTAGGTGACAATGCCCCAGCTCAGCGCCACGCCGGCCACTTCGCGCAGCGGCTGGTAGGTCCGCGCGTCCACCACATAGACGGCGTTCGAGCGGCCGCAGGCGATCAGCAGCCGCGCGTCGTCGGGGGTGAAGCTGAAGTGCCAGCAGCGTTTGCCGGTGGCGATGTTGGCGATGTTCTCATAGCTGCCGGCATCGAATACCTGGATGGTGTCCGCCCGCGACGCGGCCACGAACAGGCGTTTGCCGGCACGGTCGAAGGCGGCTCCGTAGGGCCCGCTGCGCGTCGGCACCGTGCGCAGGATGTGGTAGTCGGCCGCATCGAGCACCAGGAACGCACTGGCTGACTCCAGCGTGACGATATAGCGCTGTCCGTCGGGGCTCACCTTGATGCCGCGCGGCCGCGACCCGGGCGGTGTCTTGATCAGGTTGAGGCGGCGGCCGCTGGCGCGCTCGTAGACCGACACCGTATCGTCGCCCTCGTTGGTGACCAGCAGCAGGCGCGCGTCCGGCGAGAATTCGATGCCTTCGGTCTCCAGGCCGCTAGGGATCGCGCGCGTGACGCGCCAGTCCTTGAGGTCGATCACGGCGATCTGCGCCGGGACCGGTGCGTCGTCGCCAGCCTTGCCCGGCTCGCCGGGCTCATAGGTGACGAAAGCCTGCCCGCCGGACACGCGCACGAATTCCGGGTTCTTGCCGATCGGGATGCGCCTGGCCAGTTGGCCATCGCGTGTGTCGATGACGGTAAGGTCGCCGGTTCCCTTGTTGGCGGCCAGCAGGTATCGTCCATCCGTACTGATGGCGATGCCGCGCGGGCCCTTGCCGCCGGTGTCGAGCGTGCTTGTGATGTCGAGCCGGTCGAGGTCGATCACCGCGATGCCGCCGCTCTCGCTCGACACATAGGCCTTGGCCGCCTGAGCGCCTCGCGGCGCCGCGCCTGGCGCGCAAGCGGCGCAGGCCAGCGCGGCGCATAGCGCCAGCATGATCCGGCCAGATTGGCCATTGCCCTGTCTCGTCGCCATGCACGCCTCCCGTTTTTTGCGTTGCTTGCCGTTGTTCCCGGCCCGATCCCATCCGGCTGCCTTTCATTCTTGGCGACGGCGCGGCAACTGCCAAGGATTTCCCACATGCCTGCCGCCGCTAGCGCCCGCCCCATTCATAGCGCACGCCCACCAGAAAAAGGCGCGGCGCGCCCGGTGCGACGAAGCGCTCGATCGGCACGGCCGCGCCGGGCTGCAGCAGGGTGCCGCCGGGAAACACGTTGAGGCCCGCCTGCCCATAGGTTTCATATCGGCGGTCGAACACATTGTCGATGCGCGCGTAGAGCTGCCAGCGCGCATCGACCTGCCAGCTCGCCCGCAGGTTGAACAGCACGAAGCCGGCGGTGCGCGCCAGGCGCGGATCCTGCGCGCTCAGCGCGCCGTCCTCATTGCCGGCCACCGGGCGCGACGACGATACGACCATGGCGCCGCCGAGCGTGACCGACTCGGTGGCACGCCAGTCACCGCTGAGCTTGAAGCTGTGCAGCGGCACGCCCGCCATGCGCGTGCCGGGGCGCACATTGACGGGCGCCGCGAACGGCGTCTGGATCTGGCCGTCTGCCTGGTAGGTGGCTTGCAGGTAGCTGTAGCTGACGCGCAGCATCACCCGCCCCAGCCGCTGGCGCAGCCCAAGTTCCAGCCCCTGGCTGCGGGTCTTGGGGAAGTTGGTGAAGTAGCCAAGCGGGCTGACCGGCGAGCGCTGGAACAGGATGTCGTCGCGGTTGTCGCTGCGGTACAGCGCGAGCGTGAGCTCGGTGGCATCAGCGGCCTTCCAGCGCCCGCCGAACTCCACCGTGCGCGCTACCACCTGGCGCAGGTACGGATCCGCCTGCAGGCCGGTGGGCAGCTGGCAGGCGTTGGCCGGATCCGCGCAGCCCAGCTCGATGGCGGTCGGCATGCGCGTGCCTTGCGAGGCCGAGGCAAAGACCGTGAGGCCGCTGCGCAACTGGTGCGAGAGCCCAAGCGAAGGATTGAGCTTCGAGAACGTGAAGCGTTCGTCGGATGCATTCGGCAAGGTCAGCACCGTGTGCGTGCTCGAGGTGTTCCAGCGCGCGCTCGCGGTGAGGTAGCTGTGCGGCAAGAGCTTGACGGTATCGGAGGCATACAGGCTGACGGTGCTGGTGCGTCCATCGAGCGAGGCGTTGGTGCCGGGCGTGGCGCCGGGGTCCGCCACCGCCACGCGATCGTCGCTGAAGCTGGCGGGCTGCGTGTCCTGGCGATACGATGCGCGGCTTAGCGCAAAGGCGGCGCCCAGTACTGCGCTGTGGATGTCGCCCGTATGGGACCACTGCCCGGACAGCCCGTAGTCATGCGTGTTGACGGTCGAGGTGTTGAACACCGCGCTGGCCGGCGCGGCGCCGGGCTCGCAACCCGCGTTGCCGGCATTGCCCTGGCAGCCAAGCAAGGTGCCGAGGTAGTCGTCGCTGACATCCCCGGTGCTGGCCTTTGCGTGCCCCAGGCGAGCATAAGCCGTCAGCGCGATCTGGTCCTCGGCGTTGAGCTGGTGCGTGCCGTTGAGCGTGACCTGCAGCGAGCGCGTGCGGGTGAGGTCGGGCGCGGTGTAGATGGCATTGCGCTGGCTGCCGTAGATGCTGTCTGGCAGCAGGCCATTGCCGGACAGGCTGCTGCTGCTGCCCGCCACGCTCACGCTCCATTGCGTATCGGTGGTCGAGCGGCCGACCTTGGCGAACAGGTTGCCCAGGCTGCTGCCGGACAGCTGGCGCCAGCCGTCCTCGCGAAAGCCCGTGCCCGCCACGAAGGCGTGCCAGCCATCGCCAAGCAGCTTTCCCCCGCTCACGTCGAGCCGCGCGCGGCCGTGGCTGCCGAGGCTCAGGTCGGCCTCCACGCCGGGATGCGTCTCGCCGGACTTGGTGGTCAGCGCCAGCGCGCCGCCGAGCGCGTTGAGGCCGTAGAGCGGGTTGCTGCCGGGCACCAGCGTGATGGTGCTGATGGCAGCCTCGGGGATCGCCGTCCAGTCGACCACATCGCCCAGCGCGCCATTCTGGCGCACCCCGTCCAGGTAGAGCGCGATGCCCTGCGCCGCGCCCAGGGTGGAGGACAGGCGGTAGCCGCGATAGAGAATGTCCTTCTGGAACGGGTTGCCCTGTACGTCGTTGATCACCACGCTGTCCATGGTCTCGCCCAGGAACGAGGACAGGTTGCCGGACTTGGCGCGCTCCATGTCGGCGTCCGTCGCGGTTTGCACATTGCCGGCAAACGCCTCGCGCGGGATGGAGAACGACGGCAGCGGCGCGGGCGCGACCACGGTGACCTCGCGCAGGTTGTGGACCTCGTCGCCAGGCGCGGCGGGCGGCGCCTGGGCGGCCACGCCTGCCGCTGCGCCCGCAGCCAGCGCCGCCAGGGCCACCCTCGCCACCTGCGCCCATGCGGCTGCCCTACGTTGCGCGGCGGGCGCGAGCCTTGAGCGGCGCGGACAGGGGAGGGCGGAGGCCATGACCGATTCCGTGGGGACAAGGACGCAAGGGCGGAGGATCGCGGGTGATGCAAGTGCTACTTACTGTAGTGCACAGGGTGGCAAGCGCCAAATCGATCACGCGGCAGCAGCGGGGCAGCGGGGTGGCGGCGCGCGCTGCATTTTTCGCCTAGAGTTTGAAGGCGTGCCAAGCGCACCGCACCCGCTTGCCGTGTTGCTGTGTTGCTGTATTGCAGCATCACGATGTCTGATGTTCATCGGATCGAGGAGTCCGCCATGCCGTTTCCAGAGCGCATCGAAACCATCGACCGGCAGCGCCGCCTGCTCAGCGGCAGCGTGAGCCTGGCCTTGCTGGCGATGTGGCTGGGGATCTCCCCCTCGCGCCTGCGCGCGCAGGCTAGCCGGGAAGGCACTCCCATGCCCATCGGCGTGATCGGGTCGGGCCGCATCGGCGGCACGTTGGGCGGGCTGTGGGTGAAGGCAGGCCATCCCGTCCTGTTCTCCTCGCGTCACCCGGATGAACTCAAGCCGCTGGTCGAGAAACTTGGCCCGCTTGCCCGCGCGGGCACGGTGGCCGAGGCGCTGGCGTTTTCCAATGTGATTTTTCTTGCCGTTCCTTACAAGGCCTTGCCTGAGATATCGGCGGAGTATGGCAAGGCCTTTGCCGGCAAAGTGGTGGTGGATGCGACCAACGCCGTGCTTACGCGCGATGGCGCCATCGCCGAAGAGGCGATGCGCAAGGGCATCGGCATCACCACGGCAAAGTACCTGCACGGCGCGCGTATCGTGCGCGCCTTCAATTTCATGGGCGCCACCAACTTCGCCAGTCAGAACCACCGGGCCGAGGGCCTGATCGCGGTGCCGATCGCCGCCGACGATCCCAAGGCCCTGCGCATCGGCGAGCAACTGGTGCGCGATGCCGGCTTCGAGCCGGTGGTGGTCGGCCGGCTTGCCACGGCCGATAGCTTCGCCCCGGGCGGGCCGCTGTTCCATCAGATCGGCTCGGCCGACGCCATGCGCGCGCGCATGGCGGAGCAGGGCGGCAAGATGGTGGAGACGCCTAAATGAAGGGAAGCGGTTCTGGCCAGGTGCGCGGCCTTGGCCGTACGCGTGGTACGGCCAAGGCCGAGCAACGACGCCAGAATCTGTCTGAGTGGCCGCTTAGCCGTGCCAGGCGCCCTTCATCCAGACCCAGCCGCCGCCCTCGAAACGCCAGACCCAGTGTCCGGGCACCCAGTAGGCGTGTGCTGCGGGGGCGACGGTGATCTGTTCCACGATCACGGGCGGCATCACCGGCACCGGCTGCTGGACCCAGCGGCCGTGCACCCAGAACCAGTCGTTGCCTTCCCACTTCCAGTGGCCCGGCACCCAGTTCCAGCCGTAGGCAGGCGCGGGGCCGCGGTCTTCGTGCACCGGCGGTGGCATGTTGCGGACCACCTGGTGGGGTGGCGCAGGCGCCGGCTGGCGTACTACCACGCGCTCGGTCACGCAACCGGCCAGGCTGCCAAGCACCGCCAGCGAGGCGAGCGCCGGCAGGGCGGCGCGGAGCAGGCGGCGGCGTGCGGGCGCATGGGGTTTGCTGATTGCCATTTGTCTTTGTCCTGTTTGTCCTGTCGGCGCTGATTTGCGCTCGGGCGTTGTCCAAGGGGCGGCCCCGGGTCGGGATGTGCAATGACCCTGGGACCGATACCTTGCTTAACGAGGCAAGCGCCGCTGCGCGGGACAAGCGCGCGGAAAGATTTTGTAATTGAGTATTACGCGCCCCAAAAGACAAAGCGCAGCCAGGGCGGCTGCGGCAGGGGGTGGGGGGGAGGATGGTGGGTTATGCCGGCACTGGCGCGTTGGCGCTGGTCTGGCGGCCGCGGAAGTCCGTCCAGCAGAGCGCCTTGAAGTCGTACAGCTTGCAGCGGCGCGCGGTATCGAAATACCAGCGCCAGGTGAAGTTCTGGATGATGATGCGGCCCGGCAGCGCATGCTCCAGCAGCGCCTGGGCGCGCTTGAGGCGGTACAGCGGCACGCTCATGTCCACGTGGTGCGCGGTGTGCTCCATGATGTGGTGCAGCGCCGCGCCGATGCCATAGCGAAAGCGCAGGTGCACGGTGGTGGAGACGAAGGGCTGGGCGCGCGCCCACATGGCCTTGGTGTCGTACCAGGCCACGCTGGTGTGGGTGTGGTGCACGTAGAGCACGAAGCCCACCGTGAAATTCCAGACCAGGAACGGCAGCACGAAGCCCAGCCCGACCAGCAGCGCCACCGACTGCCCCGTGGCGATGGCCAGCCACGCCAGCGCACCGATCCAGGCCACGCCGAAGAGCGCCACCAGCGTGCAGTCCCACATGAAGACGGCGCGGCGCGTGGGCATCTGGCGGCGGCTGGGGAAGAACATCTTGAACCACCAGATCTCGACCAGGTAGTACAGGCCCGCGCCAAAGCCGGTGCGGTAGACCCGCTCCAGCGCGCGGCGCCAGCGCGGCAGGGCCTGGAATTCCTCGAGCGAGTAAGGCTGCCAGACGAAGTCGAAGCCCTTGAGGTTGGAGTAACCGTGGTGGACCACGTTATGGCCCACTTCCCACAGGCTGTAAGGCGTGAGCGACGGCAGGAAGGTCAGCCGGCCCAGCCATTTGTTCAGGCCGCGCCGGGGCGTCAGGCTCTGGTGGCAGGCATCGTGGCCGATGATGAACAGGCGGGCGATGATCAGCCCCGTTGCCACGCTGGCGGCCAGCTTGGCGAGCCAGTGGGAGAACAGCACCACCCCGGCCAGCGCGGCCAGGAACAGCGCGGTGTCCAGCGCGAACAGCGCCAGCGCGCGCGGCGTGCTGCGCGCGGCAAGCGGGATCAGCCAGCCGCGGATGATCTTGCGCGAGGGCAGGGGGACGTCAGGGGAAATCGGCTCCGGAAAGGAAGCTTGCTGCGTGGCAATCATGCAAAAACCTTCAGTTGTCGAACGCGGGGTCGGGCTGGGCCCGAGACTGGCGATGCGCGGCCACGGGACAGGCCGATGGTGTGACAGCTTAGAAGGATTGCGTGACAGGGGTGTTGATCCGGGTCAAGCCAGCAAGGCCGGACCCGGTGTTACACAGCGGGAAGTGACGATTAGTGCGCGGCGCAGGCCGGCGCGCTCGCCGGCTCGCCCATCACATACACCTCGCCGATGACGCGGTCGTCACCCAGCATGGCGAAGGCGAACAACTGCTCTTCCAGCGTTTCCGAGCGCTCGCTGCGGCGCGCGATCAGCGGCGTGGCCTGCGGGTCGAGCACGATGAAGTCGGCCTCGCAGCCGGGGGTGAAGCTGCCCACGCGCTCGCTCCAGCCCAGTGCATCGGCGGCGGCACGGGTGGCCAGGTAGAACATGCGCAGCGCGGTCAGGTGGTAGCCGCCCATGCGCGCCACCTTGTGGGCGGCGTTCATGGTGCGCAGCATCGAGAATGAAGTGCCCCCGCCCACGTCGGTGGCCAGCGTCACGTTGAGGCGGTGCGCATCCGACTGGTGGAAGTCATAGAAGCCGCTGCCCAGGAACAGGTTGGAGGTGGGGCAGTGCGCCACCGCCGCGCCGCTGTCGGCCAGCCGCTTGCGGTCGTCCTGGTCGAGGTAGATGGCGTGGCCGTACAGCGCGCCCGGGCGCAGCAGGCCGTAGTGATCGTAGATGTCCAGATAGCTGCGGGCTTGCGGGAACAGCTCGGCCACCCATTTCACTTCGTCGCGGTTCTCCGCCACGTGGGTCTGGATGAAGGCGTCCGGGTAGGCCTTGGCCAACTCGCCGCAGGCTTGCAACTGCGCTTCGCTGGAGGTGGGCGCGAAGCGCGGCGTAATGGCGTACGACAGGCGGTTCTTGCCGTGCCAGCGCGAGATCAGGTCGGCCGAATCGCGCGCGCCGGACTCGGCGGTGTCGCGCAGGAATTCGGGGCAGTTGCGGTCCATCATCACCTTGCCGGTGACCAGGCGCAGGTTGCGGCGGTCGGCTTCGGCAAACAGCGCATCGGCCGACGCCGTATGCACGGTGCTCCAGGCCACGGCGCTGGTGGTGCCGTTGCGCAACAGCTCGTCGGCGAAAAAGCCAGCCACGGCCGCCGCGTATTCCGGCTCGGCAAAGCGGCGCTCCTCGGGGAAGGTATAGGTCTCCAGCCAGTGCAGCAGGCCGGGCGAGGGCGAGGCGATGATGTCGGTCTGCGGGTAGTGCACGTGCGTGTCGATAAAGCCCGGCACGATCAGCTTGCCGCGGCGGTCGATCACTTCGGCGCCGGCCGGGATCTGGTCGGCCAGGTCGGCATGGCTGCCCACCGCGGCGACATGCCCGGCGGTAACGATCAGCACCCCGTCTTCCCAATACTGATACGCGTCGTCATGAAACTGGGGGTCGCGCAGGAAGTGCAGCACGCGGCCACGGATGGCGCGGGTGATGGACTGGGTGGGGGGCGTGGTCGTCATATCGATGTCTCGTCATGCGCCGGCGCGCGCATGGCGCGCCGGCATCTTGGGGTGAGCCGCGCTTCAGGCCGTGGAGGCCGCGGCGGGCAGGGGGGATTGCCAGAAGTGGTCGACTTCGGCGAGGAAGGCAGTCTTTTGCGAGGCGGGCAGGAACGACGCCTCGAAACTGTTGCGCGCCAGCTTGTGGCCATCGGCCGCGGTCAGCGGCAAGGCTTCGAAAGTGGCTTCCCAGTTCGCGTTCATATAGCCGCCGAAATAGGCGGGGTCGTCCGAGTGCAGCGTGACCAGCACGCCGGCTTCGAGCAGGCGGTGCAGGGAGTGGTCGCGCAGGTCCGGGTAGACCTTGAGCTTCTGGTTGGACAGCGGGCATACCGTGAGCGCCACGCGCTCGCGGGCCAGCCGCTCGACCAGTGCCGGGTCGTCGATGGCGCGCACGCCGTGGTCGATGCGCTCCACCTTGAGGATGTCGAGCGCGTCGGTCACGTATTGCGCCGGGCCTTCCTCGCCGGCATGCGCCACCAGGTGCAGGCCGAGCTCGCGGGCGCGGGCAAACACGCGGGCGAACTTCTCCGGCGGGTTGCCCTGCTCGGAGGAATCCAGCCCGATGCCGACAAAGCGGTCGCGGTAGGGCAGCGCGGCTTCCAGCGTGGCGAAAGCGTCTTCCTCGGAGAGGTGGCGCAGGAAGCAGAGGATCAGGCTGCTGGAGAAGTCGTACTGCGTGCGGGCCTGGGCGAGCGCGTCGGAAATGCCGTCGATCACCACATGGATCGGCACGCCGCGCGCGGTATGGGTCTGCGGGTCGAAGAAGATCTCGGCGTGGCGCACGTTGTCGGCGACGGCACGCTGCACGTAGGCCATCGTCATGTCGAAGAAATCGTCCTCGGTCAGCAGCACGCTGGCGCCGGCGTAATAGATATCGAGGAAGGATTGCAGGTCGGTGAAGGCGTAGGCCTTGCGCAGGGCTTCCACGCTGGCGTATGGCAACTTGACCTTGTTGTGCTGGGCCAGCCGGAAGATCAGCTCAGGCTCGAGCGTGCCTTCAATGTGGACGTGCAGTTCCGCCTTGGGCGTCTGGCGGATACGGTCTGCGAGCGCGGCATCGAGCGTCATGGGGTTCCTTTTGCGGTCTTGGTTTGCGTCGTGCTCGTCGCTTTGCCGCTGCGGCTGGCGACGAGCGCACCCAGATGGGCGAGGCGCTGGTCGCGAACCTGCAGCAACTGGGCGACGATGGCAACCGCAATCATAGCCGGAGCCTTGTCCGTGATGCCGCAGACGCCCATCGGGCACGTCATTTCCGCGAAGCGGGAAGGGTCAATTCCGTGCTCCGCCATGCGGTGCTCGAAGCGCGCGCGCTTGGTCTTGGAACCGATCAGGCCGAAGTAGGCGAAGTCGTCGCGCCGCAGGATGCGCTCGCACAGCGTCTGGTCCAGCGCGTGGCTGTGCGTCATCACCAGGAAGTAGCTGCCGGCGGGCGCGTGGTCGACCACCGCCTCGGGGATGTCGCTGGCTTCCGGGGTGACGTTGTCGGGCAGGTCGGCGGGAAACAAGGTATCGCGCTCATCCACCCAGTGCACCTGGCACGGCAGGTTGGCCAGCACCTTGACCAGCGCATGGCCCACGTGGCCGGCGCCGAACAGCACCACGTGCAACTCGTCCGGCACCAGGGTGTCGGTCCAGCCGCCGTCCGCCTGCAAGGCCACCGAGGGCAGCAGCGCCGGTGCCGCGGCGTGTTGCACCGCGCCGGTGCGCGGCACCGTGCGCGTCAGTGCGCGTCCGGTGCCGAACGCGGCCTGCACCGCGTCCAGCCACGGCAGGTCGGCCTCGCCCAACACCTCGAAGGCGAGCAGCACCACGCCGCCGCAGCATTGGCCCAGCGCCGGGCCCAGCGGGATGCGCACGATCTGCCGCATCGCGTCGCGCTCGGCCAGCATGGTGCGGGCGATCTCCATGCCGCGCCACTCGAGATGGCCGCCGCCGATGGTGCCGACCAGCTCGTTGGCGGTCACCAGCATGCGCACGCCCGCCTCGCGCGGGGCGGAGCCTTTGACCTCGGCGATGGTGACCATCACCACCGGCACGCCGGCGCGCACCCAGCGGGTGGCGTCGGCGAAGCGGAAGGGTTTGAGGGGCGCGTCCTGCATGGTGATGCCTTTTTTAGTTGATGCTCGTTACTTCGTTGCGGTCTTCAGCGAAGATGGCCTGTGGGAGAGGGCGGGCGCATCTGCAAGCCGCTGTCTCCTACTGCGCCACCCGCACGGCGTCCACCGCATCCAGGATTGCCTCGCTGGTCGCGGGCGCCACCAGCGGCGGGTTCACCTTGTAGTCCCCCACGCTGGCCACCGCGTCGCGGATCGCGAAGAACACCGAGAACGGCAGCAGCAGCGGCGGCTCGCCCACGGCCTTGGAACGATGGATGCTGTCCTCCGCATTGTCGTTCTCGAACAGCCGCACGTAGAACGCTTCCGGGCAGTCGTTGACGGTCGGGATCTTGTAGGTGGAGGGCGCATGCGTCATCAGCTTGCCGTCCTTGTTCCACCACAGCTCCTCGGTGGTCAGCCAGCCCATGCCCTGGATAAACCCACCCTCCACCTGGCCGATGTCGATGGCCGGGTTGAGCGAGCGGCCGGCGTCGTGCAGCACGTCGGCGCGCAGCAGGCGCCATTCGCCGGTGAGCGTGTCCACCAGCACTTCCGAGCACGCCGCGCCATAGGCGAAGTAATAGAACGGCCGGCCTTGCAGCTTGGACTGGTCCCAGTACAGCTTGGGCGTGGTGTAGAAGCCATCGGACCACAGTTGCACCCGTGCCACGTAGGCTTGCCGTGCCAGGTCGCTGAAGTCCAGGCGGAGTTCGCCCGCGACCACCAGGTCGTCGCCGAACTGCACGCTGTTGGCGTCCACGCCGGCCTGGCGCGCGGCAAACGCCGCCAGCCGCTCGCGGATCTGCCGCGCGGCGTCCTGCGCGGCCTTGCCGTTCAGGTCGGTGCCGGTGGAGGCGGCCGTGGCCGAGGTGTTGGCCACCTTGCTGGTATCGGTCGCGGTCACGCGCACGCGTTCGAGCCGGATGCCAAGCTCATGCGCCACCACCATCGCCACCTTGGTGTTCAGGCCCTGGCCCATCTCGGTGCCGCCGTGGTTCACCAGCACCGAGCCGTCGTTGTACACATGCACCAGCGCGCCGGCCTGGTTGAAGTGGGCCACGTTGAAGGAAATGCCGAACTTCACCGGGGTGATGGCGATGCCCTTCTTGAGCACCGGGCTGGTGGCGTTGAACGCGCGCGTGGCCTCGCGGCGCGCGCGGTAGGCGCTGGTCGCCTCGAGTTCGTCGAGCAGTTCGTGGATGACGTTGTCTTCCACGGTCTGGCCGTAAGGCGTGACGTTGCGCTCGGTCTTGCCGTACAGGTTGGCGAGGCGCACGTCGAGCGCATCGCGGCCCACGGTGCGTGCCACGTTGTCGAGGATGTACTCCATGGCAAAGGCACCCTGCGGGCCGCCGAAGCCGCGAAAGGCGGTGTTGCTCTGCGTGTTGGTCTTGCCGCAGTAACCGTCGATCTGCACGTTCGGCAGCCAGTAGGCGTTGTCGAAGTGGCAGATGGCGCGGGTCATCACCGGGCCGGACAGGTCGGCCGAGAAGCCGGCGCGCGAAACCATTTCCACCGACACGCCTTCGACGCGGCCGTCGGCATCGTGGCCGACTTCGTAGTCGAAGACGAAGTCGTGGCGCTTGCCGGTGATCATCATGTCGTCATCGCGGTCCGGGCGCAGCTTGACCGGGCACAGCAGCTTCCAGGCAGCCAGCGCGGCGCAGCAGGCGAACATGGCCGATTGCGATTCCTTGCCGCCGAAGCCGCCGCCCATGCGGCGGCACTCCACCAGCACCTGGTGCGCGTGCCAGCCCAGCATATGCGCCACGGCATGCTGCATTTCGGTGGGATGCTGGGTCGAGCACCACACATGCATGCCGTCGTTTTCCTTGGGCGCGGCGTAGGCGATCTGGCCTTCGAGGTAGAACTGCTCCTGGCCGCCCAGGCGGATGTGGCCCTTGTCCCGATGCACGGCGGCGGCGATATGGCTGGCCGGCTCGCCGCGCGTGAGGTGCATCGGCGGCAGCACATAGCTGCCGGCCTGGTGCGCCGCCTCGGGCGACAGCACCGGCGCCAGGTCTTCATACTCGATCGCACCCAGGCGCGCGGCGCGGCGCGCGGCGTCGTGCGAGGTGGCCACCACCACGAAGATCGGCTGGCCGATGAACTGGACCAGGCCGTTGGCCAGGATTGGGTCGTCGTGGATGATCGGGCCGCATTCGTTGGCAGCGGGAATGTCCTCTGCGGTCAGCACCGCCACCACGCCCGGCGCGGCGCGCACCTTGTCGAGCGAGATCGACCTGACGCGGGCATGGGCGCGCGTGCTCATGCCGAGCGCGGCATGCAGCGTGCCTGCCAGTTCGGGGATGTCGTCGGTGTAGGTGGCCGTGCCGGCCACGTGCAGGTGGGCCGATTCGTGCGGGCGCGAGACGCCCACTTGCGGCGTCGAAATGGCGGTCCTGGCTTCGCTGGCGGCGTCGAGCAGGAAGGGTTCGGTTTGCTTGTTCATGCCGATCTCTCCTTACGCGTTGGCGGTAGTGGTAGCGGTGGCCGCGCCCGCACCGATGGCGCGGACATTGACGGCGGCGGCAGGCAGCGCGTCGGCGCGCGTTTCCAGCCAGAAGCGGTACAGCAGGTTGGCGGCGCCGCGGCTGCGGTACGCGGCGGTGGCGCGCATATCGGACAACGGCGTGAAGTCCTGCGCCAGCGCGCTCATGGCGGCGCGGGCGGTGGCTTCGGTCCAGGGCTGGCCAAGCAGCGCGGCTTCGGCGTGCGCGCCGCGCTTGGGCGTGGCAGCCATGCCGCCGAAGGCCACGCGCGCATGGCGGATCACGCCGCTCTCCAGCGTCAGCGCAAAGGCCGCGCAGACAGCGGAAATGTCTTCGTCAAAGCGTTTTGACAGCTTGTAGGTACGGAAGTGCTCCGGTCCGGCCAGCGGCACGCGCAGCGCCGCGACGAACTCGCCTTCGGCCATGGCGGTCTTCTGGTAGGCCAGGTAGAGGTCTTCCAGCGCAAGGTTGCGGCGCACGTCGCCGCGCTGCAGCACCACTTCGGTGCCAAGCGCGATCAGCGCGGGCATGGAGTCGCCGATCGGCGAGCCGTTGGCGATATTGCCGCCCAGCGTGCCGGCATTGCGGATCGGCAGGGAGGCAAAACGCTTCCACAATTCCTCCAGCTCGGGATGGACGTCGTTCAGCGCGGCGTAGGCGCGCTCCAGCGAGACTGCCGCGCCGATTTCCAGGGCGCCATCGATTTCGCGGATGCCGTTCAGGTCAGCCACCTGGCCCACGTACAGCAGGTTGCCCAGTTCGCGGAACTGCTTGGTCACCCACAGCCCCACGTCGGTGCTGCCGGCCAGGATGCGCACGCCGGGCTCGGCGGCCTTGATGGCGGCAAAAGCCGAGGCGGTGCGGGGCGCGTAGAAGTGCTGGCCTTCGGCGCTGTAGTGGAAGGTGTCGTCGCGCTGCAGCGCGCGCAGCGTGTCGGCGATCTGGCGCGGGTCCAGCTTGCTGGCCTGCGGCGCCGGCAGCGCCATCATGCGCTGGCCGGCCTCGATGATGGGGCGGTAGCCGGTGCAGCGGCACAGGTTGCCGGTCAGGGCGTCGCAGATGGCCTCGCGCGCCGGGGCGCGGCCAGTGCCGGCGTCCTCGGACTTTTGCTGGTACAGCGCCCACAGCGACATCACAAAGCCGGGGGTACAGAAACCGCACTGGGAGCCATGGCACTCCACCATCGCCTGCTGCACCGGGTGCAGCGCGCCGTCGGCCTGGCGCAGGTCTTCCACGGTGATCAGCGCGCGGCCGTCCAGCGTGGGCAGGAACTGGATGCAGGCATTGACCGCCTTGAACTCGACCCGGCCGTCTTCGCCCAGCTCGCCCAGCACCACGGTGCATGCCCCGCAATCGCCTTCGGCGCAGCCTTCCTTGGTGCCCGTGCAGCGCGCGTCCTCGCGCAGGTACTGCAGCACGGTGCGGGTAACGGGGGCGTCTGCGACCTCCGTGACCTTGCCCCGGTGGTAAAAGCGGATGGTTTGCGTCTCCATGGTGTCTTCTCTCTTTGTGGATGGGGCCAAACATAGCACTGACGCCGATGATGCAATATTCGGCCCAGGTGATATGCCCCATCAAGCGGGGAGAGCGTTCCGGCGGCCGGCGAGGGCGGCGGCCACCGGATTTGACCAATGACGGGGTGCGTGACATACACTATGCGCCGTTCCCATTCCCCACGCCACCGGCCGCAAAGCGCGCCAGGCGCCCCCTCGCCATGCACGGACGCGACCATCTCGACACCTATTTGCTGCGGGTGCTGCACACCCTGCTCACCGAGCAGAGCGTGACCCGCACCGCGGTCCGCCTTGGCCAGTCGCAGCCTGCCATCAGCAATACGCTCAAGCGGCTAAGGGAAATCACGGGGGACGCCATCCTGGTGCGCGGCAAGAGCGGCATGGTGCCGACCGAGCGCGGCCGCGAGCTGCTGCAACTGGCCGAACAGAGCCTGGCGGCCATGGACCGCATCGCCCGGCCGCCCCAGCATTTCGACCCGGCCACCACGACCCGTACCTTCCACCTGGGCGCGCCGGACTACCTGGACGCCTTCTTCCTGCCCAACATCGTCGAGCGCGTGCGCCGGCTGGCGCCCAACGCCAAGCTGTTCGTGCACCCGATGACGTCATCGAGCGACTTCCTCGACAGCCTGGAACAAGGGCAGCTCGACATCGTGGTCGGCAACTGGCTGTCGCCACCAGAGCATCTGCATATTTCGCCGCTGTTCGACGATGAGGTGGTGTGCATGCTGGGGGCGCAGCATCCGCTGGCGCGCAAGGGGCTGACCCTCAAGCACTACCTGGAAATGCCGCACCTGGCGCCGGCGCCCTATGCCTCGATGCAGCGCAGCATGATCGACCAGGCGCTGGCCGAGCAGGGGTACAAGCGCAATATCCAGGTCACCTTGCCGTATTTCGGGCTGGTGCCGTATGTGTTGATGAAGACCGATATGGTGTTCACCACGGGGCGGCAGTTTGCCGCGCATTACGCGCAGTACCTGCCGTTGAAGATGGTGCCCTCGCCGGTGGCGTTTCCGCGGATGCGGTTTTATCAGCTTTGGCATGAGCGGTGCCATGCTGCGCCGGACGTGATGTGGATGCGCAGGATGATTGCGGAGGTGGCGGGGGAGTTGCCGGTTTTGCCTGTTTTGGTGAGGATGGGGGAGGGGTGAGTTGGGGGGGGGCGAGGGCAGAACCGTTGGCGCTTGTTGCCTTGGTCGCTGTTTTTTTGTGCGGCGTTGGTTTTTGGACCCAAGTGCCGTACGGCATCGCCCTTGCTTGGTTGGTTGCTGTTTCTTTGTGCGGCGATGGTTTTTGGACCCAAGGGCCATACGACATCCCCCTGCGGGGGCTGCCGGTCACTTTTCTTTGACCGGCAAAGAAAACTAACGAAAAGAAAGCCGCCCTGCCGGGAGCAGAGCAATAAGGCTTATGTGGGGCGGTGGTTTCGTTGTACGGCCCGGAGTGTTGGCTAGCCGATCCTACCGGCCCAAAGGACATCATTTTTGCATGACCCTTGGGTTACGTCGTGCAGCCCCTGACCTCGCTTGCGGTGACCATTCACACATCTGCCGTTCGCGGTGCGAAGTGCTGCGCCGTTTCGGGTGTGGCTGGTTTCGTGGTTTTGTCTCGGAGGACGAGCGCCGCGGCTGTGAGCGCGGCCCTAGCGGACGGGCCACGGTGCCCACCACGAAACTTGGGAAGCCGAGAGTAAGGTGCCGCTCGCGCCGGTACGGCAGGGCATCAACTGGCCGGGCGCTCGCCGCCAGAGACAAAACCACGAAACCACCGAGGCAGGCAGGATCGTGGCGCTACGCCCCGCGAACGGCAGATGCCCGAACGCGCACCGAGCAAAGCGATCAGGGGCACCGCCACGTGACCATAGGGTCATGCCGTAGCGATGTCCTCTGGGCCGGTAGGATACGCTAGCCAACACTCCGGGCCGTACAACGAAACCACTGCCCCACATAAGCCTGATTGCTCTGCTCCCGGCAGGGCGGCTTTCTTTTCGTTAGTTTTCTTTGCCGGTCAAAGAAAAGTGACCGGCAGCCCCCGCAGGGGGATGTCGTATGGCCCTTGGGTCCAAAAACCAACGCCGCACAAAAAAAAGCGACCAACCCAAAAGGGCAATGTTGCATGGCTGTTGGGTCCAAAAACCAACGCCGCACAAAAAAACAGCGACCAAGGCAACAAGCGCCAACGGTTCTGCCCTTGCGCACAAACACCCCCTTCACTTCCCCCTATAACTAGGAAAAAACAACTGCTCGCCTTCCACCCGATAAGCCGCAATCGTATCCTGCCCATCCTTAGAGGTAATCCACTCCACCAACTTCATCGCATCCACGTAATTGGTACCAGGATGCTTGGCCGGATTCACAGCGATCACGCCATATGGATTGAACATCCTGGGATCGCCCTCCAGCAGGATCGCCAATCCGGTCTTGGCGCGATACGCGCCATAAGTGGCCCGATCAGATAACGTATAGCCCGGCATCTGCGCAGCCATGGTCAGCACCTCGCCCATCCCCAGCCCGGCATTCACATACCACGGCTGCCCCTTGGGCTCGATCCCCGCCTGCTTCCAGTAATCCTTCTCCATCACGTCGGTCCCGGAGTTGTCCCCGCGCGAGATGAACCTGGTGCCGCCGGCGGCGATTTTCCTGAAGCCGGCCAGCACGTCCTTGCCGCCTTTCAGCCTGGCCGGGTCGCTGGCCGGGCCGACCACGATGAAGTCGTTGTACATGACGTCGCGGCGGTTCACGCCGTAGCCTGCCGCCATGAATTCGTCTTCCATCTTGCGGGCGTGCACCAGCAACACATCGACGTCACCCATCTCGCCCATCTTCATCGCCTTGCCCGAGCCTACGGCGATCACTTTGACGGTGACGCCGCTCTTTTGCTCGAACCTGGGCAGCAGGAATTTCAGCAAGCCGGAGTTCTCCGTGCTGGTGGTCGTGGCCAGCTTGAGTTCGCCGGCCAAGGCGCTGGTGGCGATGGTGGCGCCGGCCACGCCAACCAGGCAAACCAGTCCGATAACGCACATGGCGCGGTTCGAAATATGGCGTAAAAGGCCTTGCTTGCTGACCGCTTGCATGGATTCTCCTTGTCTTATGTTTTCAGAAACACAATTGCCACAAACTCATGGGATCGGTGAGAATGCAGCAAAATACGTGGAAATCAGCGCATTGCATTCTCGGTGAACCACATCTCTAAAGTAAATATGAAAAGCGTTTCATATGACATTTCGCTTTGACCTGTTCCCGGTTGTCGCCGCGGATGACAATCCTCGCTCCAACGGCAAGGTGTTCCAGCTGCTCAAGGCCGTGCGCGAGACGGGTTCCCTGCATCGCGCGGCGCGCGAGATCGGCTTGTCGTACCGGCACGCCTGGGGCGTGATGCGGTCTTGGGAGGAGATGCTTGGGCGCAGCATGCTCGACATGGAGCGCGGCCGGGGGGCGTCGCTGACGCTGTTCGGCGAGCGCTTGCTGCGTGCGGAGGGGCGCTTGCGCGATTCGATCGACCCGGTCGTGCAGAAGGCCATGGTCGATTTCCTGGCGGACCTGGACGACGCGGCCCAGCCGCAGACCCGCATCCGTTTCTCCGGCAGCCATGATCCGGCCATGGAGGTCCTGGCGGGGGCGCTGCACGACGCGCCGGGCGGCCTGCAGCTCGACACCGTGTTCTGCGGCAGCGTGGAGGGCCTGATCTGCCTGCAGGAGCGGCAGTCCGAGCTGGCCGGCTTCTACGTCTCGCCGATCCAGAAGGCTGGCTCCGTGGCCCACGTGACGCTGCGCAAATGGCTGCGTCCGACCGCCGTGCGCTTGATCCGGCTGGCCTGGCGCGAGCAGGGCCTGATCGTCGCGCGCGAGCTCGCGGGGGAGATCCACGACCTGCGTGACCTGGCCCGTACCCGCGCCCGCTTTGTCAACCGCCAGCGCAGTTCTGGCACGCGCATGCTGTTCGACCAGTTGCTGGCCACCGAGGGACTCTTCCCGGACCAGATCGTCGGCTACGAAACCCCCGAGTTCAGCAACGAGAGGGTGGCGCAAGCGGTGCACGACGGCCATGCCGAGGTGGGGTTCGGCCTGCGCATGAATGCCGAAGCCCATGGGCTGGCCTTTGTGCCGCTGACCCGCGAGGCCTACTATCTGGCGCTGCGCAAGAACGACCAGATCACGCCCTGGGCGCATGGCTTGCTTTCGCATCTGGCTGACCCGGCCTTCCGGCGCCGCATCGAGGCGCTCCCCGGCTATGCCATGGCTGAGCCCGATGGCATCCTGACGCCGCAGGAGGCACTCCCCTGGTACGGCCCCGACGGCAAGGAGGGCGGCTGACGCCGTCCACCGGGGAGGGCGGGAACCCGGCTGTTTGAGCGCGCGCGTATTACACTGGTTGCATAGGCGGGGCGGCATGCCCGCCAGACAGATCCAGCAAGGAGCGCCATGCTAGAAACGGCCGCGTTGGCCGCGGGCTTGTCCTGGACCAGCGGATTCCGCCTTTACCTCGCCGTGTTCACGGCTGGCGCACTGGGCCGCCTGGGCTGGCTGCACCTGCCGCCCGGCCTGCAGGTGCTGGAATCGTGGTGGGTGATCGCGCTGGCCGCGCTGCTGGCGCTGGCCGAATTCGTGGCCGACAAGGTGCCGGGTTTCGATTCCTTCTGGGACAGCATCCAGACCTTTATCCGCATTCCCGCCGGCGCGATCCTGGCAGCCGCCGCTTTCGGGCAGCTCGATCCGCAATGGATGGTCGCCGCCGGGCTGGTCGGGGGCACACTGGCCGGCACTGCCCATGCCGCCAAGGCCAGCACCCGCGCCCTGATCAACGTCTCGCCGGAACCGTTTTCGAATTGGGCTGCCTCACTGAGCGAGGACGTTGCCGCCAGCAGCGGGCTGCTGCTGGCTTTTTTCCTGCCCGTGGTGTTCCTGGTGGTGCTGGCCGTGCTGCTGCTGGTGGCGGCGTGGCTGCTGCCCAAGCTGTGGCGCGGCTTGCGCCATTTGCGCGACGCGTTGGCCAAGCGTGCTCCGGCGGCCTCGCCGGCGGGGCGTCAGACCCGGCGCTGAGTGGCGGGTTCGACCCTCGCTTTGCCCAATCCGGCCATAATCTGGTCCTGGTCCGGCGGATGCGCGCCGGGATCCTCCCGCTGGTGTCCTGCCGTCGTGCCAATAACCCGGCTGGCCGCCACCATGCATGTGCACGGACAAGAGATTAGAGATAAGAGATCAATGTCTTCAGAACCCGCCTCCCAGCACGTTCCCGCAGCCACCGCAGCAACCACTACCATCGCCGCATCGTCCGGCGCCCGCCCGACGCGCTTCTCGCCCTGGCGCCAGGCGCTGCGCATGGCGCGGCGCGATTGGCGCGCCGGCGAGCTGAGCCTGTTGCTGTTCGCGCTGGTGCTGGCCGTGGCGGCGCTCAGCAGCGTGGGCTTTCTGGCTGACCGCATGCGCCTGGGGCTGGAGCGCGACGCGCGCCAGATGATCGCCTCCGATGTGCTGATCGTGTCCGACCAGCCGTTCGATGCCGTCTTCGCCAGCCACGCCGCGCAAGCGGGCCTGGCCACCACGCAGACGGTCACCTTCCCGAGCATGGCGAGCGCGCACGCGCCGGGCAAGGCCGCCACGACGCAAGGGCAAGGGGCGGCTAGCGGGGCTCGGGCCGATGCCCCTTCGCAACTGGCCGCGCTCAAGGCGGTCGGCCCCGGCTATCCGCTGCGCGGGCAGCTCAAGGTGGCGGCCGGGCCCGGGGCGCCGGAAACTGCCGCCACCGGCATCCCCGCCGAGGGCACCGTCTGGGTGGACGAGGCCTTGCTGGACTCGCTCGGCGTCGGCATGGGCGACACCATCCAGCTGGGCAGCCGCGCCTTTCGCATCGACCGCATCCTCACGCAGGAACTGGATCGCGGCGCCGGCTTCATGAATTTCGCGCCGCGCGTGATGTTGCCGCTGTCTGACCTGGCCGCCACCGGGCTGGTGGGCTGGGGCAGCCGGGTCTCCTACCGCCTGCTGGTGGCCGGCCCCGATGCCGCCGCGCAGGCCTACCAGAAGTGGGCCGAGGCCGAGATCGACAAGCTTGCGCTGCGCAACACCCGGGTCGAGTCGCTGGAATCCGGCCAGCCGCAGATGCGCGCCACGCTGGACCGCGCCGAGCGTTTCCTGTCGCTGGTGGCGGTGCTGTCGTCGATGATTGCCGCGGTGGCCATCGCCATGTCGGCGCGCCGCTATATGCAGCGCCACACCGATGCCTGCGCTGTCTACAAGTGCATGGGCCTGTCGCGCCGCGAGATCCTGCTGGCGTTCGGGCTGGAGTTCCTGCTGCTGGGCGTGGGCGGCGCGGCGGCTGGCGTGGCGCTCGGCTACCTGGCGCACTACGGCCTGCTGCTCTCGCTGGGTAACCTGCTGACCGTGACGCTGCCGCAGCCGTCCGTCCTGCCGGCCGTGGTTGGGGTGCTGGCGGGCGTCGTCCTGCTGGCGGGTTTTGCCTTGCCGCCGCTGCTGGCGCTGACCCGGGTGCCGCCGCTGCGCGTGCTGCGGCGTGACGTCGGCGCGCCGCCGGTCTCGACCTGGATCGCCTACGGACTCGGCCTGGGGGCTTTTGTGGCGCTGCTGCTGGTGGCCGCGCGTGATCTCAAGCTGGGGCTGACCACCGCGGGCGGCTTTGTCGCCGCCGGCGTGGTGTTCGCGCTGCTGGCCCTGGGCCTGCTAAGCCTGCTGTCACGGCTGATGCGCGGTGGGCGCCTGGCGCGCGGCAGCGTGGGCTGGCGCTTTGCGCTGGCGGTGCTGGAGCGCCGCCGCGGCGTGACGGTGCTGCAGACGGTGGCGCTGGCGGTGGGCCTGATGGCGCTGCTGCTGCTCGGCATGACCCGCAACGACCTGATCGCCTCCTGGCGCAACGCCACGCCGGCGGACGCGCCCAACCGCTTCGTCATCAATATCCAGCCGGACCAGCGCGCGCCGCTTGCCAGCATGCTGCAGCACGCCGGCATCGCCGACCTGCTGTACCCGATGGTGCGCGGCCGCCTGACACATATCGCCGGCCAGCCGGTGCGCGCCGAGCGCTTTGCCGATGGCCGCGCCCGCAACCTGGTCGAGCGCGAGTTCAACCTGTCCTATACCGACGCGCTGCCGGCCGGCAACCGCGTGGTGGCGGGCAACTGGCTCGGCGCCGGCAAGGGCGGGGCCGGGGCCTCGGTGGAGGAGGGCATCGCCAAGACGCTGGGGATCCGGCTCGGGGACACCTTGCGCTTCGATGTGGCGGGGCAGTCGGTGGAGGCGCCGGTCACCTCGCTGCGCAAGCTGGACTGGGGCTCGATGCGGGTCAACTTCTTCGTCATCCTGCCGCCCTCCGCCATGCAAGGCTTGCCGCAGACCTATATCACGGCCTTCCACCTGCCGGCCGCGCAAGCCGCGCTGGGCAACCGCATGGTGGCGGCCTTCCCGAACATCACGGTGGTCAACACCGACATGATCCTGCGCCAGATCCAGGACGTGCTCGACCAGGTCATCGCCGCGGTCGAGTTCCTGTTCGTGTTCACGCTCGCGGCCGGCGTCACCGTGCTCTATGCGGCGTTGTCCGGCGCGCGCGACGAGCGCAAGCGCGATGCCGGGCTGCTCAAGGCGCTGGGCGCGTCCGCCGCGGTGGTGCGGCAGACCCAGTACGCGGAGTTCCTGGTGGTGGGCGGGCTGGCGGGCCTGCTAGCCAGCCTGGGCGCGATCGCGGTGGGCTGGGGCTTGTCGCAGTTCGTGTTCGATTTCCCCTACCGCTTCAACGGCTGGATCGTGCCGGCTGGTGTGCTTTCTGGCATGCTGTGCGCTTTCGCGGGCGGCTGGCTGGGCTTGCGCGAGGTGCTGCGGCAGCCCGCGCTGGCCACGCTGCGTGATGCGTAATGCGTAATGCGTGTACCTGAGCCTGAACCACTGCAGCCTGAACCATCCTTGAGTGTTTATGAGTACCGATTCCAAGCCTGAAAATGCGGCATCCACGGCATCCGATGCCGCCCCCGAAGTCACCGCCTATGCACTGATCGGCGGCGAGGCGCGCGTGCGCGAACTGGTCGACCGTTTCTACGACCTGATGGATCTGGAGGACGAGTTCAAGGGCCTGCGCGCGCTGCATCCCGCCTCGCTCGACGGCTCGCGCGACAAGCTGTTCTGGTTCCTGTGCGGCTGGCTGGGCGGCCCCAACCACTTCATCGAGCGCTTTGGCCACCCGCGCCTGCGCGCTCGCCACATGCCGTTCGAGATTGGCACCAGCGAGCGCGACCAGTGGATGCGCTGCATGGCGCTGGCCATGCAGGACGTCGGCCTGCCCGAAGACCTGCAGCTGCGCCTGATGCAGGCCTTTTTCGGCACCGCCGACTGGATGCGCAATGTGCCGCGTTGATGGCCAAGGCCACCCGACCCGCCATGGATCCCGGCACCATGGCTGACACGCATCCCGAAGCCGCGACGGACCTGCCTGCCGACGCCCGGCGCGTGCTCGATTTCTGGTTCGGCGTGCCTGGCTCGCCGGCATGGAACACCACACGCTCGGTGTGGTTCACCAAGTCCGCTGACTTCGACGCCACGGTTCGCGCTGCCTTCCTGCCACTGTGGGAAGCCACGCTCGCGGGCGCGAATGCGGGCTGGGCGCAAAGCCCCGAATCCGCTTGCGCACGCATCGTGTTGCTCGACCAGGTGCCGCGCAACGTCTTTCGCGACGACCCGCGCAGCTTCGCCTCCGATGCGCAGGCGCTGGCAACGGCCCGGCAGATGGTGGCGAGCGGCGCCGACCGTATGCTGCCCACGGCATGGCACCGCATGTTCTGCTACATGCCGTTAGAGCATTCCGAAGTGCTTGCCGACCAGAACACGGCCGTGCAGCTGATGACGGCGCTGCGCGACCAAAGCCAGGGTCAGGTGGACGTGGTGGACTGGGCGCTCAAGCACCGCGCGGTGATCGAGCGTTTCGGGCGCTTCCCGCATCGCAACGCCATGCTGGGGCGCAGGGATACGGCGCAGGAGAGCGCCTTCCTGCGGGAACCCGGCTCGTCGTTCTGAGCGGGCCCTGCGTAGCGCAGCGGCTAACGCGGCGTGGTGGCGGGTATGGTGGCGGGGAGCACCATCAGGTCTGCTCGCGCTTCTCCTGCCACTTGTCCACCAGCAGGCGCGGCGCGTTGGCGAGCTTGTCGAGGATGCCTTCGGGCGTAGGCGCCACATGCAGCAGGTCGTTGTGGACCTGCTTCAGGAAGCCCTCGTCCACGGCGTGCTGCATGAAGCCCAGCATGCTGTCGTAGAAGCCTTCCACATTGAGCAGTCCCACCGGCTTGGCGTGATAGCCCAGCTGCAGCCAGGTGAAGGTCTCGAACAGTTCCTCGAAGGTGCCGACGCCGCCCGGCATGGCGATGAAGGCATCGGCGCGGTCGGCCATCATCTGCTTGCGCTCGTGCATGTTGCGCACCACGTGCAGCTCGGTCAGGCCGCGATGGCCCACTTCCTTTTGCATCAGCGCATCGGGAATGATGCCGATGGCGGTGCCGCCGTTGGCCAGCACGGCGTCGGCCACGGTGCCCATCAGCCCGACCTTGCCTCCGCCGTACACCAGCGCAAGGCCGCGCTCGGCCAGGGTCTTGCCCATGGCGCGCGCCGCTGCGGCGTACTCGGGGCGATTGCCGGGGCTGGAGCCGCAATAGATGCAAACGGACTTCACTTTTTTTCCTTTTCAGTTTGCGCCGCCTTGGCGGCGGCATATTCCTGGGCTTGCTTGTCGAACGCCTGGCGCGCCTTGCCGCGCAGGTAAGGGGCCAGGATCGAGAAGATATGGTAGCTGGCGCCGTGCAGGTAGCCGCGGATCAGCTCGGGGTCGTTGTACTGGCGCGGATGCTGAACGAACTGGAACGACAGCCAGTACGTGGCGATCACCACGATATTGGTGCAGATGGCCTCGACCTGCTCGGGCGTGGCCTCCATCTCGCCGTCTTCCTGGAACTGCCGGCAGATCTCCATCGCAAATCGCTTCTTCTGCTCGACGATGCGCTTGAAATTGGTTTCAAGCATGCGGTTGCGCGCCAGCAGGTCATTGATGTCGCGATACAGGAAGCGGTAGTTCCACAGGAACTCCGCCATGTACTGCAGGTAGCACCAGCTTTCGTCCAGCGTGGCTTTGTGATCGTCGGGCAACTTCAGGCGGCGCTCCATCTCCTGCTCGAACAGCACGAAGATGGAGTTGATGATGTCGTCCTTGTTGCGGAAGTGATAGTAGAGATTGCCGGGGCTGATCTCCATGGCTTCCGCAATGGTGGTGGTGGTGACGTTGGGCTCGCCCACCTCGTTGAACAGGCGGAGCGAGACGTCCAGGATGCGGTCCCGGGTGCGGCGGGGACCGGTTTGCTGTTTGGGTTCCATAGGCGACCGGGCGAGCGGCAATTCGGTAAGTTGAAGGCGATTATAAGCAATCGCCGTTTGCCGCAACCCCGCGACGGCGCAAGCGCCTTTGGCGCCGTGCGCGCGCCCGCTGTACCGGGCTTGCGCCGGGCCCGTGCCGCCAGCCCCTCAGGCCGCCAGCGCGCGCAGCCAGTCCATCACGATCGGCCCCGCAATGGCCAGCCAGGTGCCGCCGCAGAGCACCAGCGCCAGCATGACCGCCGCGCTGCCGAAGTCCTTGGCGCGCTTGGACAGGCTGTGGCGCTCCAGCGAGATCCGGTCGACCGCGGCTTCCACGCTGGAGTTGAGCAATTCCACGATCAGCACCAGCAGCAGGGTGCCCAGCAGCAGGATGCGCTCGACAATGCCGACCGGCAGCAGCAAGGCGCAGGGCGTCAGGATCACCACCAGTGTCAGCTCCTGGCGAAACGCGCTTTCTTCCAGCACCGCGTAGCGCAGGCCGGACACCGAGTTGATGCCGGCATGCCAGGCCCGCGCCAGGCCGCGGTTGCCCTTGTGGGGGTTCTGCTCAATCGTGTAGTCGCTGTTCGGCGAGTCCGGGGGCGGTGCCGGTGCTGACGTGGCGGTCTGTGGCGCCGGCGGGCGGTGCGGTTCGGACGGTGGGCGATGCGGAGTCGGCATGTTCGGAAGAGGGGCGGGCAGTGGTGCCGGTCGTGCCGTTGGGGGTCGCGCGTACGGCCGGCAGCGGCTGCAGGTGAGTCAGGAACTGCTCGGAGGCGGCGCGCCACGAGAACCGTTCGGCATGGGCGCGAGCGGTGGCGCGGTCAATGCGCAGCGCTTCCAGGCAAGCTTCACGCAAATCTTCGTGCATCACCCCGGCGTCGCTGTGGCCGAGCACATCGATCGGCCCGGTTACCGGATAGGCCGCCACCGGCAGCCCGCTGGCCAGGGCTTCGAGCAGCACCAGCCCGAACGTATCGGTGCGGCTGGGGAATACGAAGACGTCGGCCGAAGCATACACCTTGGCCAGCTCCGGCTGGGTCAGCACGCCCAGGTAGTTAGCCGCCGGATAGCGCGCGCGCAGCGACGCCAGCGCCGGGCCGTCGCCCACCACCCACTTGGAGCCGGGCAGGTCCAGCGCAAGGAAGGCCTCCACGTTTTTTTCCACGGCGACGCGCCCTACGTAGAGAAAGATCGGGTGCGCCGTGTTGAGCACGTTCGCCTGCTGGGCGGTGAAGACATCAAGGTCGACGCCGCGGGTCCACAGCACGCCGTGGGTGATGCCGAACTGATGCAGGTCATGCAGCACCACCGGCGTCGGCGCCATCACGGCGCGCGCCGGGCCGTGGAACCAGCGCAGGAAGCGGTAGGTCCAGGCAAGCGGAATGCCGAAGCGCGCCTGCACGTACTCCGGAAAGCGCGTGTGGTAGGCGGTGGTAAACGGCAACTGCTCGCGGATCGCATAGCGGCGCGCAGCCAGCCCGAGCGGGCCTTCCGTGGCGATATGCAGCGCGTCCGGCGCGAAGGCGCGGATGCGCGCGCGGACCTTGGCGCCGGCGAACAGGGACAGCGCGATCTCCGGATAGGTCGGGCAGGGAATGGTGGTGAATTCCTGCGGCGTGATCAGCTCCACCGTGTGCCCCATCGCGATCAGCTCGCGGCGGGTGGACTTGAGCGTGCGCACCACGCCATTGACCTGCGGCTCCCAGGCATCGGTGACGATCAGGATCTTCATAGCTGCTCCTTGCGGCCAGGCCGCGTGGGTGGCCGGCCTCGGCGAGGCCACGGCCATACCGTGGTACGGATGGCGGCGTGTGAGGCGGGTGCCGCGCTCAAGTCTGGTCAGGCCGTGGCGACGGCGCGGCGCCCGGCCGTGGCCGGCGCATCGAGCAGGGTGGTCCAGTAGACGATCTGCAATTCGCCGTCCTGCGTCTCCACCAGGGCGGAGAGGCTCTCCACCCAGTCGCCGTCGTTGCAGTAGAGCTGGCCGTCGACCTCGCGGATCTCGGCCTTGTGGATATGGCCGCAGATCACGCCATCGCAGCCGCGCCGGCGCGCCTCATCCACCATCGCCTGCTCGAACGAGTTGATGTAGTTGACCGCGTTCTTGACCTGGTGCTTCAGGTATTGCGACAGCGACCAGTAGGGAAAGCCCAGGCGCGCGCGGATGCGGTTGAAGTGCCGGTTGACGGCCAGGATCAGGGTGTAGAGCGAGTCGCCCAGGTAAGCCAGCCAGCGCGCGTGCTGCACCACGCCGTCGAACAGGTCGCCGTGCACCACCCACAGGCGCTTGCCCGCGGCGGTGACGTGGACGGCATCTTCGCGCACCGTGATATCGCCGAAGGCGAGGCCGTCGAACTGGCGCGCCACCTCATCGTGGTTGCCCGGCACGTAGATCACCTCGGTGCCCTTGCGCGCCTTGCGCAGCAGCTTCTGCACCACATCGTTGTGGCTCTGCGGCCAGTACCAGCCGCGGCGCAACTGCCAGCCATCGATGATGTCGCCGACCAGGTAGAGCTGGTCCGATTCATTGTGCTTGAGGAAGTCGAGCAGGTAATCGGCCTGGCAGCCGGCCGTGCCGAGGTGGATGTCGGACAGCCAGATGGCGCGGTAGTGGCGGGTGGGATGGGACGGATGCGGGGGCTGGGTGGTGGCTTCAGGGGGCGGGGCGCTGGCGGGAGAGGTGGCGCAACGCCCGGGAGGCCCTTGCTGCAAGTCGCTGGCCGCTGGCATGAAGGCGGCCAGCGCGGCAGGCAATGACATGGGCCGCGGCAGGGATTGCGACTCGGCGGTGCGGCTGCGCAGCAGTTGCGTGGCCTTGGCCAGATGTCCGCGGGCAGAACGAAGAGCTTGAACCATGGCGGCCTCGGTAGCGACGATGGCTGCATTGGGCCAGCGGCGCATGACGAAGCTGTTAAGGAAACATGAATGTCATATGACTGTTGTGTGGACGGGGGCTTCCAGTCGCTGGCGCCGTCACATCAGGCCGCTGGCGCCACCGCTGATAACTGCGCCAGCGCCCGCAATACAGCCTGCGTAGCCCCCGGATGCCGCAGCAAGCTGACATGCCCGATGCCGCTAAGCGCCACATGATGCGCGCCCTCCATCCAGGAGGTCCCCACCGGCCCGGCAATCGAATCGTGCCAGCTGAAAATCGACACCAGGGCAGCGCGCTGGCGTGATGTTTCGCGCGCTGCCAGCGCGCGCAGCCAGGCGCTGGCGCAGCGCATCTGGCGGGAATTGAAGCCCCTGCCGTAGCGGGCCAGCACACAGCCGTGATGCGGCGTGCCCAGCGTGACAATGCCGCGGCAGGGCGGGGGCTTGCCGCGTCCGGCCAGCGCGGCGCGCGCGGCCAGGCCGCCCATGCTGTGGCAGAGCACCAGCGGCGGCTGGCCGGTGGTGGCGGCGATGCGCGCGATGGCGGCTCGGACTTCTAGGGCGTATTGGTCGATGTCGCCAAACACCGGGTCCAGGTCGATCGCCTCGCAATGGTAGCCGGCCGCCGCCAGGGCGGGCTGCATGTCGAGCCAGACGGCGTGGTTGCAGCCGTAGCCGTGCACCAGCAGCAGCGGCGGGCGCGAGCCCGGGGCTTTGGCCGGGCGCAAGCGGCGGTGCGAGCAGAAGGGCTGCAGCCAGTTGAACATCCGGAACACGGCGGCGTATTCGCGCAGGTAGCAGGCCAGCGCCTGCCATGGCGTCAGCCGCGCTGGCCGCATGGCCTGCAGGGCGGGAGGAATCGGGGGGCGCGTCGCCTCGGGCTCGCCCAGGCCGCACAGGGTAAAGGCAAAGGCGCCGGCAACAGACAGCCCCAGTATCGCCAGCACCACGCCGATGCCGGCCAGCAGGCCGGTGGCGAGGGGCCACCCATGCAGGGCATTCAGTTCGGCGGCGCAGCCTAGCGCCACGGCGGCCTGCAATGCCACCGCGATGCGGCGCAAGGCGGCGGCCGACAGGTTCATGGCTTGGGCGGGCGCAGGTCGGTCAGGCGCGTACGGGCCAGGCGGTCATGCAGGAACTGCCGCCTGGGGTCGAGCAGGGCCAGCAGGATCCAGGCCAGCAGGCCGGCGCACAGCACGCCGACGAACGGGCCCTTGACCAGGCCGAGCGCGTGCCCGAGCGCCGCCGAAGGCGGCAGCCACAGCCATGCCAGCAGGTAGCGCAGCGTGGCCTGCGGCCAGCGCGGGGGCACGCCAGCGGTCGTCTCGACCCGCATGCGCCACGTCTGCATGGCGAGCGTCTGCCCGTTGCGCTGCCAGAACCAGACGAAGTAGCAGCCCAGCACCAGGAAGCTCCAGCACTGCATCGTGAACGGGCCGTCCAGTCCGAGTTGCTGCAGCGCCGGGCGCGCCAGCAGGTAGACCCCCGTCGAGGCGCTTAGCACGCCGAACAGCAATACGCCTTCGTACAGCATGCAGGCGATGCGGCGGCGGATCGTCGGTGCCTCGGCCGGGCGCACGGGACTGGCCGGAGCAGCCGATGCGGCTGGCTTGGCGTTGGGTTTGGGCGTGGTCACGGCGGGCATGGCGGGTATGGCGAAAGGGCGGTAGGGCCATCAGGCCGGAGGAAGGCGAGGCCGGGCAGCGAGGGCCGGGCCGTGAGGCAGCCAGCGAGCACGGCCGGGCCGGCGCAAGCGGCATTATGCCAAAGCGCGGGTGGGGCGGGTAGCTTGCGTGGGAGGGCGCGGGGGCGAGCCGGCCGCACAACGGCACCGCACAACCGCGTAGCGGTTCAGCGGCGCACCGGCTCGTCGGGCGTGGCGGTAGCGCTGGTGCTGCTGGCCGTGGCCTCGGTGGCGGCCTCGCGCGGCGTGTCCACGGTCGGCACAGGCGCGCCGGCAGCGGTGCCTGGCATGGCGGCATGGGACTCCGCCGCCGGCGTGCCGGTATCGGGCGTGCGGGCACGCGCGGCGGCCGAGGCGGCGTTGGCGGGTGCCTTCTTTTCCAGGTGCAGCTGCCGGGTGGTTTCGGCTGGCAGGCGCTTGCCGGAGGGCAGGGCGCTGACCGCGCCGGGGCGGCGCGGCACCTTCTCGGCAGCCGCCAGGTTCTTCTTTTGCTCTTCCGGCAGTTGCTGGTACTTGTTCCAGGCCTCGGCCTTCTTCTGGGCGGGCAGCGAACGCGTGATCTGGTAGTTTTCGCGCGCCAGGCGGCGCTGCTGGGGCGTCATCTTGACCCATTCGGTCATGCGGGTCTGCAGCCGCGCCTGTTCTGCGGGCGAGAACTTCTCGTATCGCTCGGCGATTTGCAGCCATTTGCGCCGGTTGAGCTCGGGAAAATTGTTCCACTCGCCTTCCAGCGGCGCGAGCACGCGCTGCTGGACGGCGTTGAGCTCGTTCCAGCTCGGGTGCGCATTGGCGATGCTGGCCGCGGGCGCGCCGCCCGGGTGGCCGCCCTGAGCCTGGCAAGTGGCCGGAACCAGGGACCAGATCGTGGCGGCGGCGGCCAGGCCGGCCAGCAGCAAGGCCGCCAGCCGCCGGCGCGGTGCGTCGGGGATGAAGTCAGCGCTGGCCATGCCTACTGACCGCGCTTCAGGAACACGTGGAAGCCCTGATCCGCGTAGGCCGTTGGCGGGAGGTCGTCGAGCAGCATCGCCGCGTCCACATCCGCGAGCTCATCGACGCGCTTTTGCTGCTGCCAGTGGTAGATGCCCGCCAGCCCGGCGGCCAGTGCCACCAGCGTCCATACCAGCCCAAGGCGGCGCAGCCACGAACCTGCGCGGTGGAGTGCCGAGTCGTCCTCGTCGAAAGAGAGCGTGGGCATCCCGGCCGAGGCCAGTTGCGGCACGGCGACGGCGGCTTGTGCTTTCTTGCGAGACAGCGCAATCCGCCGCGCGGCGGCAAGCCGATCGGTCACATTGTCCGGCAACGCATTCGCAGAGGCATCAAGTGCCGTGCGGATATCGTGTGCCAGGCGGCGTTCGTTGATTTCTTTTTCGTTTCTGGTGCTCATAGTCGGACCCCCCGCGCTCGCAATGCCTGCGCCAGTGTGTGCGTGGCACGGGAACAGTGCGTCTTGACGCTGCCTTCGGAGCATCCCATGACGGCAGCCGTTTCCGCGACGTCCATATCCTCCCAGTAACGCATCAGGAAGGCTTCGCGTTGACGTGTCGGCAGGCGCTGGATCTCCTGTTCGATGATGTGCATGGTCTGGGCGCGTTCCACCTTGTCGGCGCTGCTTTCCGCGGATTCGGAGCCGATTTCGGCCTCGAAAGTGTCGAGCAGGTCATTATCCTCGCCTTCGCGGTCGTCGCGCAGGTTGGAAAACAGGGTGACCCAGGTATTGCGTACTTTCTGGCGGCGGAACCAGTCATGAATCGTGTTCTGCAGTATGCGCTGGAACAGCGGCGCGAGTTCGGCGGCGCTCTTGTCGCCGTATTTTTCGGCGAGCTTGATCATCGCGTCCTGGACGATGTCCAGGGCGGCTTCGTCGTCGCGCACCGCAAACACGGCCTGTTTGAAGGCGCGCCGCTCGACGCTGGCGAGAAAGTCGGATAGTTCCTGATCGGTTGCCATGCAGGCGGGGTACAGACGGTGGGGCCTTGGCCGGTGGAAGTGCAGGGTAGGGCTTCTTGCACATCCAAAATGGTGGGATGCTAGCAAATAACCCCCCCGGTGACCATCCTTGTTCTCTTTTGTGGTCATTCAGGCTCAGGGCGTGGTGGGGTGTCCGGAGGACGGCGGGATGCCCCCTCGTGCGAAAAAGCCCGTAGACAAGCCCGAATCAATCCAGTATCGTCGCGGGTTCACACGACATCAGTGGTTGTCTCATTCGGCCGCTTATGAGGCGGTCTATCATGCAGACGCGCACCGCTTGAACCCGTGCCACAAGCCCGGCAGAGAGCATCCGAACAATTTTTTGCCGAAAATTGCAAAGGACTAAAATGAACATGCCCAGCGCGGAATTCCACGCAGACAGCAATTCATCCGCCGCACCCGAAATGATCGGGGCGGAGATTCTCGTTCACGCACTTGCCGAAGAAGGCGTCGAGTACGTCTGGGGCTACCCCGGCGGCGCAGTGCTGTATATCTACGACGAGTTCTACAAGCAAAAGAAGATCGAGCACATCCTGGTGCGCCACGAGCAGGCCGCGGTTCATGCCGCAGACGGCTATGCGCGTGCGACCGGCAAGGTGGGCTGCGCCCTGGTGACCTCTGGTCCCGGCGTCACCAATGCGGTGACGGGCATTGCCACCGCCTACCTGGACTCGATCCCGATGGTGATCATCACCGGTAACGTGCCGACGCACGCTATCGGCCAGGACGCTTTCCAGGAATGCGACACGGTCGGCATCACCCGCCCCATCGTCAAGCACAACTTCCTGGTCAAGGACGTCCGCGATCTCGCCGCGACCATCAAGAAGGCGTTCTATATTGCCGCAACCGGCCGTCCCGGCCCCGTTGTCGTCGATATTCCCAAGGACGTCTCGCGCAATGCCTGCAAGTACGAGTATCCCAAGTCGATCGACATGCGCTCGTACAACCCGGTGAACAAGGGCCATTCGGGCCAGATCCGCAAGGCGCTCGCGCTGTTGCAGGGCGCCGAACGGCCGTTCATCTACGCAGGCGGCGGTGTGGTGCTGGCCAATGCCAGCGAGGAGCTGCGCCAGCTTGCCGCGCTGACCGGCCATCCGGTCACCAACACGCTGATGGGCCTCGGCTCGTTCCCCGGTACCAGCAAGCAGTTCGTCGGCATGCTCGGCATGCACGGCACGTATGAAGCCAACATGGCCATGCAGAACTGCGACGTGCTGATTGCCATCGGGGCGCGTTTCGACGATCGCGTGATCGGCAACCCGGCGCACTTCACCTCGCAGCCGCGCAAGATCATCCATATCGACATCGATCCGTCTTCCATCTCGAAGCGGGTCAAGGTCGACATTCCCATCGTGGGCCACGTCAAGGATGTGCTGCAGGAGCTGATCTCCCAGCTGCAGGCCAGCGACGTCAAGCCCAAGCGCGAGGCCCTGGCCAAGTGGTGGGAACAGATCGAGCAATGGCGTTCGGTGGACTGCCTCAAGTACGACCGCAACTCCGAGATCATCAAGCCGCAGTATGTGGTGGAAAAGATCTGGGAACTGACGCACGGCGATGCCTTCGTCTGCTCGGACGTGGGCCAGCACCAGATGTGGGCCGCGCAGTTCTACAAGTTCAACGAGCCGCGCCGCTGGATCAATTCCGGTGGCCTGGGCACGATGGGCGTGGGCCTGCCGTACGCGATGGGCATCAAGAAAGCCTTCCCCGAGAAGGAAGTGGTGACCATCACCGGCGAAGGCTCGATCCAGATGAACATCCAGGAACTGTCGACCTGCCTGCAGTACGACACCCCGGTGAAGATCTGCGCGCTCAACAACCGCTACCTCGGCATGGTGCGCCAGTGGCAGGAAATCGAGTACGACAACCGCTACTCGCATTCCTACATGGACGCGTTGCCCGACTTCGTCAAGCTGGCCGAGGCCTATGGCCATATCGGCATGCGCATCGAAAAGACGGCCGACGTCGAGCCCGCCCTGCGCGAAGCCTTCCGCCTGAAGGACCGTACCGTGTTCCTCGATTTCCAGACCGACCCGACTGAAAACGTGTGGCCGATGGTCCAGGCCGGCAAGGGCATCTCCGAGATGCTGCTCGGCGCGGAGGACCTGTAATGCGACATATCATTTCGGTCCTGCTGGAAAATGAACCGGGCGCGCTGTCGCGCGTGGTGGGCCTGTTCTCGGCGCGCGGCTACAACATCGAGACGCTGACGGTGGCCCCCACCGAAGACGCCTCGCTGTCGCGCATGACGATCGTCACCAGCGGTTCGGACGACATCATCGAGCAGATCACCAAGCACCTGAACCGCCTGGTGGAAGTGGTCAAGGTGGTGGACCTGACCGAGGGCGCGCACATCGAGCGCGAGCTGATGCTCGTGAAGGTGCGCGCGGTCGGCAAGGAGCGCGAGGAAATGAAGCGCACCGCCGACATCTTCCGCGGCCGCATCATCGACGTCACCGAGAAGACCTACACCATCGAGCTGACCGGCAACGGCGGCAAGCTGGATGCCTTCCTGGACGCCATCGACCGTGCCGCCATCCTCGAGACCGTCCGTACCGGCGGATCGGGCATTGGCCGCGGCGAGCGCATCCTGAAGGTCTGAGCCTGATTGCAGTATCCAAGGGCGGCGCCGGTGCCGGCACTAGCCGGGCGGTGGCCGCCAACCCGACACACGAAAACGAAAGACTGAAGGAACCATCATGAAAGTGTTTTACGACAAGGACGCCGACCTCTCCCTGATCAAGGGCAAGAACGTCACCATCATCGGCTACGGCTCGCAAGGCCACGCCCACGCGCAGAACCTGAACGACTCCGGCGTCAAGGTCACCGTCGGCCTGCGCAAGAGCGGCGCATCGTGGAACAAGGCAGTCAACGCCGGCCTGCAGGTCAAGGAAGTGGCTGACGCCGTCAAGGACGCCGACGTGGTCATGATCCTGCTGCCGGACGAGCAGATCGCCGACGTGTACAAGAACGAAGTGCACGACAACATCAAGCAAGGCGCCGCACTGGCCTTCGCCCACGGCTTCAACGTGCACTACGGTGCCGTGATCCCGCGCGCCGACCTCGACGTCATCATGATCGCCCCGAAGGCTCCGGGCCACACCGTGCGCTCGACCTACGCCCAAGGCGGCGGCGTGCCCCACCTGATCGCCGTGCACCAGGACAAGTCCGGCGCCGCCCGTGACATCGCCCTGTCGTACGCTACCGCCAACGGCGGTGGCCGCGCCGGCATCATCGAAACCAACTTCCGCGAAGAAACCGAAACCGACCTGTTCGGCGAGCAAGCCGTGCTGTGCGGCGGTACCGTCGAGCTGATCAAGGCTGGCTTCGAAACGCTGGTGGAAGCTGGCTACGCGCCGGAAATGGCTTACTTCGAGTGCCTGCACGAACTCAAGCTGATCGTCGACCTGATCTATGAAGGCGGCATCGCCAACATGAACTACTCGATCTCCAACAACGCCGAATACGGCGAATACGTCACCGGCCCGCGCGTCGTGACCGAGGAGACCAAGAAGGCCATGAAGCAATGCCTGACCGACATCCAGACCGGCGAGTACGCCAAGAGCTTCCTGCTCGAGAACAAGGCCGGCGCCCCGACCCTGATCTCGCGCCGCCGCCTGACCGCTGAGCACCAGATCGAAGAAGTGGGTGCCAAGCTGCGCGCGATGATGCCCTGGATCGCAAAGAACAAGCTGGTCGACCAGTCGAAGAACTAAGCTGTACTACAGCCCGACGGCCCGCCGCTGCTGACGGCGCGGGCCGCAGCCGTTCAGTCATCCGCACATTTCCCCCTATCGAGGGGTTATTCAGGCGGGGACTGAACGGCTTTTTGTTATCCTTGTCAGACTTTATCCACCAAGTAAGCATTGCATGAACTATCCTCATCCGCTGATCGCCCGTGAAGGCTGGCCGTTCCTGGCTGGCGCCTTTGTCATCTCGCTGCTGGTGCAGGTCAGCGCCGGCTTCTGGTGGGCCTTGCCGCTGTGGATCATTACACTGTTCGTGCTGCAGTTTTTCCGTGATCCGCCGCGCTCCGTTCCCACCCAGCCGAACGCTGTCCTGGCGCCCGCCGATGGCCGCATCGTGGTGGTCGAGAAGACCATGGACCCGTACGCGGGCCGCGAGGCGCTGAAGATCAGCGTCTTCATGAACGTGTTCAACGTACACTCCAACCGGGTGTCCGTGGACGGCAAGGTCGAGAAGGTCGAGTATTTCCCCGGCAAGTTCGTCAACGCCGACCTCGACAAGGCTTCGCTCGAGAACGAACGCAACGCCGTGGTCATCCGCCGTGCCGCAGACGGCAAGGTGGTGACCCTGGTACAGGTGGCCGGCCTGGTGGCCCGCCGCATCCTCTGCTACACCCGCGTCGGCGAGACGCTGTCACGCGGCCAGCGCTATGGCTTCATCCGCTTTGGCTCGCGTGTCGACGTCTACCTGCCGGTGGACGCGCGCCCGCGCGTGACCATCGGCGAGAAGGTGTCGGCCTCGTCGACCATCCTGGCTGAGCTGGATTAATCCGGCGACGCCGGAACAGATCAGACCCACTGGAGAACAGGCATGGGTGCTTTCAACCGACGCAACAAGCGCGTTACCAATGGCAACGTGACCAACTTGCGTCCTTTCCGCCACAACCAGCTGCGTGGCAACGAGTCCGGCAATTTCGACGACGAAGCCGGGGACGATCACGACATCGAGTACGTGCGCCCGCGTCGTCGCGGCATTTACCTGCTGCCCAACGCGTTCACCACGGCGGCGCTGTTCGCCGGCTTCTTTGCCATCGTGCAGGCCATGAACATGCGCTTTGACAGCGCGGCCATCGCCATCTTCGCCGCGATGGTGCTGGACGGCATGGACGGGCGCGTCGCACGCATCACCAACACGCAGAGCGCGTTTGGCGAGCAGTACGATTCGTTGTCGGACATGACCTCGTTCGGTGTGGCGCCGGCGCTGGTGATGTATGAGTGGATCCTGCACGACCTGGGCAAGTGGGGCTGGATTGCCGCCTTTGTCTATTGCACCTGCGCCGCGCTGCGCCTGGCGCGCTTCAATGCCAATATCGGCGTGGTCGACAAGCGCTTCTTCCAGGGGCTGCCCAGCCCGGCGGCGGCAGCGCTGGTGGCCGGCTTTGTCTGGCTGGTGATCGACAACAAGCTGCCGGTCAAGGACCTGTGGATGCCGTGGGTGGCGTTCGGCATCACGCTGTACGCCGGGCTGTCGATGGTCTCCAATGCGCCGTTCTATAGTGGCAAGGCGCTCGATGTGCGCTATCGCGTGCCCTTCGGCATGATGGTGCTGGTGCTGGTCTTGTTCGTGGTGGTCTCGACAGATCCGCCGGTGGCGTTGTTCGGCCTGTTTGTCGCCTACGCCATCTCCGGCTACCTGCTGTGGGGCTGGCATGCGCTGCACGGCAAGCCGCCCGAAATCCGCAAGGTGCGGGACGGCGGGAACGATCGTTCCTGAACGCAAGTTGGTAAAAAGGCGCTACGGCGCCTTTTTTTACATTTGTTTTCCAGGCTGTCGCATTGCCGTGGCGTTTGCCGTGGTTCACTGTAGCCTCGGTTGTACTGTAGTCCCCCTCGTTGTCCACTTATCACTGGAGGTTCTCATGGGCATGCTCGACTTCATCAAGGAAGCAGGAGAGAAACTGTTTGGCGGCAGCGCAGCGCAAGCCGCGCCCGCGGCGGCTCCGGCCGATGCGCCGGCGGCGGATGCCGATGCCGATGCGGCCAACCGCGCCGCCGGCGATGCCATCGAAGGCTATATCAAGCAGATGAACCTCGACGCCACCGGGCTGATGGTGCAAGTGGACGGCTCGCAGGGGCTGGTGACGGTGTTCGGCGTGGCGCCGGACCAGGCCACCCGCGAGAAGATCATCCTGTGCTGCGGCAATGTGCAAGGCGTGGACAAGGTCGACGACAAGATGTCGGTCAATGTCGACTCCACCGAATCGACCTGGCATACCGTGGTCAAGGGCGACACCCTGTGGGCGATCTCCCAGACGGCCTACGGCAACGGCGCGCTGTACACCGCGATCTTCGAGGCCAACGAGCCGATGTTGACACATCCGGACAAGATCTACCCCGGCCAGAAGCTGCGCATCCCGCCCAAGGCCTGACGACCCAAGCAGGCCGGCACGCCAGGGGGCATGGCGTCTCCCTGGCGTGCCTTTTCCGCTGTCGGCCTGATGCTGGCCTGATTGAGGCATCCATATTGCACACACCCGGCTTCTCGGCTATAGTCGCTCACATGATTTCGCGCCAAGCCCTACTCGCCCGCACCATTCTAGGTGGCCTACTAGGCCGTCAGGTCGGGACGCGTTCGCGCTGAGGGAAGCCAAGCCCCTCGCGTAAAGTCACACAGGATTTACAAACGCCCCGGCCTGCATCACTGCACGCCGGGGCGTTTTGCATTCAGCACGAATACAGCAGCACAGCAAGACGAAACGGCGAATGCCGAGACATCCACCCGATTCGCCGTATACAAAAGTCAGCCCAGGAGCCCCAACCATGTCCGACAAACTCATTATTTTCGACACCACCTTGCGCGATGGCGAGCAGTCGCCCGGCGCCTCCATGACCCGCGAGGAAAAGATCCGCATCGCGCGCCAGCTGGAGCGCCTGAAGGTCGACGTGATCGAAGCGGGCTTTGCCGCCAGCTCCAACGGCGACTTCGAAGCGATCCGCTCCATCGCCCAGGTCGTCAAGGATTCGACCATCTGCTCGCTGGCCCGCGCCAACGACCGCGATATCGCTCGCGCCGCGGAGGCGCTCAAGCCGGCCAACTCCTTCCGCATCCATACCTTCATCGCCACTTCGGCGCTGCATATGGAAAAGAAGCTGCGCATGACGCCGGACCAGGTGTTCGAGCAAGCCATCCAGGCGGTGCGCTTTGCGCGCCAGTTCACCGACGACATCGAATTTTCGCCCGAAGACGGTAGCCGCTCGGACATGGATTTCCTGTGCCGCGTGCTGGAAGGCGTGATCAAGGAAGGCGCTACCACCATCAACCTGCCGGACACGGTGGGCTACGCCGTGCCGGAAGGCTACGCGGGCCTGATCCGCTCGGTGCGCGAACGCATCCCCAATTCCGACAAGGCCATCTGGTCCGTGCATTGCCACAACGACCTCGGCATGGCCGTGGCCAATTCGCTGGCGGCGGTCAAGCTCGGCGGCGCGCGCCAGGTCGAGTGCACCATCAACGGCCTCGGCGAGCGTGCCGGCAATACCAGCCTGGAAGAAGTCGTGATGGCGGTCAAGACGCGCCGCGACTACTTCGACATGGACGTCGGCGTGGACACCACGCAGATCGTGCCGGCTTCCAAGCTGGTGTCGCAGATCACCGGCTTCGTGGTGCAGCCCAACAAGGCCGTGGTGGGCGCAAACGCCTTCGCGCATGCATCGGGTATCCATCAGGATGGCGTGCTGAAGGCGCGCGATACCTACGAGATCATGCGCGCGGAGGACGTGGGCTGGACCGCCAACAAGATCGTGCTGGGCAAGCTCTCGGGCCGCAATGCGTTCAAGCAACGCCTGCAGGAACTCGGCATCGAACTGGAGAGCGAGGGCGAGGTCAATGCCGCGTTCACCCGCTTCAAGGAACTGGCCGACCAGAAGTCCGAGATCTTCGACGAAGACATCATGGCCATCGTTTCCGACGAGGCGCACGACGTCAACGAACACTTCCGCTTTATCTCCCTGTCGCAGCACTCCGAGACCGGCGAGCGCCCGCATGCGCGCGTGGTGTTCAACATGGACGGCAACGAGGTGACGGGTGAAGGCGAGGGCAATGGCCCCGTCGACGCCACGCTGCACGCCATCGAGGGCAAGGTCGCCAGCGGCGCCGAGCTGGTGCTGTATTCGGTCAATGCCATCACCGCCGGCACGCAGGCCCAGGGCGAAGTGACGGTCCGCTTGTCCAAGGGCGGGCGCATCGTCAACGGCGTGGGCACCGATCCCGATATCGTGGCCGCCTCGGCCAAGGCCTACCTGGCCGCGCTGAACAAGCTGCACGACAAGGCCGTGCAGAAGATCAACCCGCAGATCTGATCCCGATCTGACCGGTAAGCCCGTGGCCTATCCGGCCGCGGGGCTTGAATCGGCCCGCCGCATTCCCATGAGGATGACGGCGGGCTTTTTGCATTTTCCCGCCCTCAGCGGCGTCGGCCGCGCCCCTCCGCGAGCGGGTCTGGCGTGATCTGGGTCTGGCGCAGCACGCCGGCGTCGTCGAAATAGAAATTGAACATCGACGGCCAGGTGTCCTCATGCCTGAAACGGTAAGACCATACTTCGCGCTTCATCAGCGGGTAGTACTGCTTGGGCTCGCGGGGCTTGCCGAAGTGCTGTTCCACGTCCAGCTTGGTCCACACATCGACTTTCGCCTTGTAGAGCTCGCTGGTCTGCAGCATCTGGCGGAAGTTGCTCAGGTGGCCGTCGCGGTCGAAGTCGGCCGCGTAGGATTGCTGCCCGAAGGGCTGCTTGGAGTAGATCCATCGCTGTGTGCCGTCGGCTAGCTGGTAGGTATCGGTCGGCGTGCCGAAGCGGGCTTGTACGGCGGCTTCTGGCGCGCCCACCATGTCCTGGCCGACTTTGACCGGTTGCAGCACCGAGCAGGCCGGCAGGATGGTTGCTGCTGTGGCTAGCACGAGCCACCGGGCGGCACGGCGCGACGATGAGGCGTTCATGGCAGTCCTCTTATTAAAATTCGTGATGATATGCATTAAGAGTGTAGCGGCGCGCAAAAGTTGTGTGCGCCGCATGTGGCATGCGCGGCTTTTTGAGGGCAAACGCTGCCATGGCACTGCCATCCTCGCCCAATTTCCCGTTTTGCCGCGAACGCGATGCGATTTGCCTAGGCTGGGTCCCTGGCTTACCATGCAGCGCTTTGGCGGGAGATCACTCGATGTGGGCTAAACGATGGCTGGCGGGCTGTTTGCTGGCGGTGGCGGCGAGCGCCGGCGCGCAGGAGCCGATTCGTCTCGGCATGATCGAAGGTTTGTCCGGCCCCTTTGCCAACGCGGGCGACGCCGTGGTGCGCAACCTGCGGATCGCCATCGACCGCGTCAATGCACGCGGTGGCGTGAAGACCGCGGAGGGCGCGCGGCCCCTTGAGCTGGTTACCTTCGATAGCAAAGGCAATGTCGACGAGAGCCTGATCCAGTTGCGCGCGCTGGTGGACAAGCGGATTCCCTTTGTCCTGCAAGGCAACAGCTCGGCGGTGGCTGGCGCGCTGGTTAGCGCCATCAACCGCCATAACAGCCGGCAGCCCGATGCCCGCGTGCTCTTCCTGAATTACTCGGCGGTCGATCCCACGCTGACCAATGAGGGGTGCAGCTTCTGGCACTTCCGCTTCGATGCCAGCGCCGACATGCGCATGCAGGCCCTGACCGAAGTCATTCGTGCCGATACCGGCGTGCGGCGCGTCTACCTGATCGACCAGGACTACAGTTTCGGCCATCAGGTGTCGCGTTCGGCGCGCGAGATGCTGGCGGCCAAACGGCCCGAGCTGCGCATCGTGGGCGATGAGTTCCACCCGATCGGCAAGATCAAGGACTTCGCCCCGTATATCGCCAAGATCAAGGCCAGCGGCGCGGATGCGGTGATCACGGGCAACTGGGGCAACGACCTCACCCTGATGATCAAGGCCGCGCGCGAGGCCGGGCTGAATGCCAAGTTCTACACCTTCTACGGCAACGGGCTGGGCGCGCCGGCGGCCATGGGCGACGCCGGGGTAGGGCGCGTGCTTGCGGTGGCGGAATGGCACCCCAATGTGGGCGGCGCGGCCTCGGACGCGTTCTATCAGGCGTTCCGTGCCCGTTACCCCGAGCCCAAGGACGACTACGTTCACCTGCGCATGCAGATGATGGTGGAGATGCTCGCCCGGGCCATCGAGCAGGCCGGCTCGACCGACGCCGTCAAGGTGGCGCGTGCGCTGGAAGGCATGCGCTACGTCAACGATTTCCATGATGCGACAATCCGCGCCGACGACCACCAGGTGCTGCAGCCGCTCTACGTGTCGGTGATGGAGAAGCAGGGCGGCGATGTGCGCTTTGACAATGAAGGGTCGGGATATGGCTTTCGCACGGTGAGGAAGCTGAAGTCGGCACAGACCATGTTGCCCACGACCTGCAAGATGGAGCGGTTCTAGCGGTTCCAGGCCGGCGTTGCCGCAAACGCCATCGCCGGCCCGTTTTCCGTTATAATCGCCCGCTGTCGTAGCCAGCCGGTTGTCAAAACCCGGTCCGGCGAGACAGTTGCCTGTATGTAGGACACGCACAAGGCACGACGCATGCGGCACATTTCGTGCTGTAGCGTTCGCAAGTGAAAAGGAAATTATCATGGCAGAAGCCCAAATCAGCAGCAAAACCGAAGTCATCAAGCAGTTCGCACGTGCCGCCAACGACACGGGTAGCCCCGAAGTCCAGGTCGCTCTGCTGACCACCCGCATCAACGAACTGACCCCCCACTTCAAGGCCAACATGAAGGATCACCACAGCCGCCGCGGTCTGCTGCGCATGGTGAGCCGTCGTCGTCGCCTGCTGGACTACCTCAAGGCCAACGATGCCGACCGTTATCGTTCGCTGATCGAGAAGCTCGGCCTGCGTAAGTAAGCAGCCAGGATCGTCCGGATGGCAGCACGAATGGATGCACTGCACGCCTTCGCGTGAGCCACTAATGCCTGCGTCAGCCTCGCTGATGCAGGCATTTTGTTTTTGCGGATGAAATGCCGCAGGTCCGGTCGTTGTCCGGTCGCAGTCCTGTCGATGTCCAGCATTGCTGCAAGTGATTTTCGCTCTACTTGATGGTGCCATGGCCCCGGGGGCTGGCACACGTTGCGCCAAGACGTGCAACGGAGTAAGTTACTGTGTTCTTTAGCTTTTTTTAGCTTTTTTACCGTTAATCCATACCGGAGTCGGGCAAGGAAGCGGGGCTTTGTGTCATTCCAGCGCGGTATCTGCCCAGGCAGATGCTACCTAGATGCTACCTATCAGGTATCGCGCTGGAATGGCATAGCACTTCCCTGTGACTGAGGCCGACGCTGATCCGGCAGTTCGCCCGCGGCTGCTAACGCGGGCGTTGCACAAGCGTGCAAGCACGAACAAAAGGAACGCTCATGACCATGTTCAACAAGATCGTCAAGGAATTCCAGTGGGGCCAGCACAAGGTGCGCCTGGAAACCGGCGAGGTTGCCCGCCAGGCTGGCGGTGCCGTGATCGTCGACATTGAAGACACCGTGGTGCTCGCCACCGTTGTCGCTGCCAAGTCGCCCAAGGCCGGCCAGGATTTCTTCCCGCTGACCGTCGACTACATCGAAAAGACCTACGCTGCCGGCAAGATCCCCGGTGGCTTCTTCAAGCGTGAAGGCCGTCCGTCGGAAAACGAGACGCTGACCTCGCGCCTGATCGACCGCCCGCTGCGCCCGCTGTTCCCGGAAGGCTTCTACAACGAAGTGCAAGTGGTCATCCACGTGCTGTCGCTGAACCCGGAAGTCCCGGCTGACATCCCCGCCCTGATCGGCGCCTCGGCTGCCCTGGCAGTGTCGGGCATTCCGTTCAGCGGCCCGGTCGGCGCGGCGCGCGTTGGCTACAAGGACGGCCAGTACCTGCTGAACCCGACCCGTTCGCAGATCGCCGCTTCGGAACTGGACCTGGTGGTTGCCGGTACCGAGCGCGCCGTGCTGATGGTGGAATCGGAAGCCCGCCAGCTGTCGGAAGAGGTGATGCTGGGCGCCGTGGTCTACGGCCACGAGCAGATGCAGACGGCCATCAATGCCATCCATGACCTGGTGCGCGACGGCGGCAAGCCGGAGTGGGACTGGACCGCGGCACCGAAGAACGAAGCGCTGATCGCCAAGGTCGGCGAGATCGCCCTGCCGCTGCTGCAGGACGTCTACCAGCTGCGCCAGAAGTCGGCTCGCAGCCAAAAGCTCAAGGAAGTCTACGCCACCGTGGCGGCCAAGCTGGCCGAAGCCGGCGTGGAAGCCGACAAGGTCGAAGTGGGCAACGTGCTGTTCGACATCGAAGCCAAGATCGTGCGCAGCCAGGTGCTGTCGGGCGAGCCGCGCATCGACGGCCGCGACACCCGCACCGTGCGCCCGATCGAGATCCGCTCGTCGGTGCTGCCGCGCGCTCACGGCTCGGCCATCTTCACCCGTGGCGAAACCCAGGCGCTGGTGGTTGCCACGCTGGGCACCAAGGGCGATGAGCAGATCATCGACGCGCTCGCCGGCGAATACCGCGACCGCTTCATGCTCCACTACAACATGCCTCCGTTCGCCACCGGCGAAACCGGCCGCGTGGGCAGCCCCAAGCGCCGCGAAATCGGCCACGGTCGCCTGGCCAAGCGCGCGCTGATCCCGGTCCTGCCGAAGGATGACGAATTCGCCTACACCATCCGCCTGGTGTCCGAAATCACCGAATCCAACGGCTCGTCGTCGATGGCATCGGTGTGCGGCGGCTGCCTGGCACTGATGGACGCGGGCGTTCCGATCAAGGCGCACGTGGCCGGCGTGGCCATGGGCCTGATCCTGGAAGGCAACAAGTTCGCCGTGCTGACCGACATCCTGGGCGACGAGGACCACCTCGGCGACATGGACTTCAAGGTCGCGGGTACCGATACCGGCATCACCGCGCTGCAGATGGACATCAAGGTCCAGGGCATCACCAAGGAAATCATGCAGGTCGCGCTGGCGCAAGCCAAGGAAGGCCGCCTGCATATCCTGGGCAAGATGCAGGACGCGATGGGCCATGCGCGCACCGAGCTGTCGGAGCACGCACCGCGCATGATCACCATGAAGATCCATCCGGACAAGATCCGCGAAGTGATCGGCAAGGGCGGCTCGACCATCCAGGCCCTGACCAAGGAAACCGGCACCACCATCGACATCCAGGAAGACGGCACCATCACCATCGCCTCGACCTCGACCGAAGGCATGGCCGAAGCCAAGCGCCGCATCGAAGGCATCACCGCCGAAGCCGAAGTGGGCAAGATCTACGCCGGCACCGTGCTCAAGCTGCTGGACTTTGGCGCCATCGTCAACATCCTGCCGGGCAAAGATGGCCTGCTGCATATCTCCGAGATCGTCAACGAACGCGTCAAGGACATCAAGGACTGGCTCAAGGAAGGCCAACACGTGCGCGTCAAGCTGATCCAGGCTGACGAGAAGGGCCGCCTGCGCCTGTCCCTGAAGGCCGCGCTGGCCGAAGAGGGCGGCAGCATCAGCCCGATCGCCAACACCAGCGAAGCACCGGCTGCCCCGGCAGCACCGGCTGCGCCGACGACGCCTTCGGCTGATCAGCAACAGCAGTAAGCGTTTTACGGTGCCGTCAGCACGACGGTACCCGTAGCGGAAAAAGCGGCTGGCGATGTCCAGCCGCTTTTTTGTTTACACTCCCGCCAGTCCCAACCCATGCGGCCCGGCTGTTCGGCCCGCTGCATGGCGGGTGCCCAGATTGATCTCCCCGCCATGCGTGCGCGAGCCCGCCGCATGCGCGAGGTCCCTAACCGCAAGGAGCAGCAATGCAAGCCATCGAAATCCGCGAGTACGGCGCCCCCGAAGTCCTGCAACTGGCGCAACGCCCCGACCCGGTGCCCAAGGCCGGCGAGATCCTGATCCGCGTGGCCGCGGCCGGCATCAACCGTCCCGACGTATTCCAACGTACCGGCAACTACCCGGTGCCACCCGGCGCGTCTGACCTGCCGGGCCTGGAAGTGGCCGGCGTGGTGGCTGGCGGCGACCTGGCGCACCCCGACAACCGCTTCGGCCTGAAGCTGGGCGATCGCGTGTGCGCGCTGGTGCAGGGCGGCGGTTACGCCGAGTTGTGCGTGGCCCCCGCGGCGCAATGCCTGCCGGTGCCGGAGAGCCTGTCGGATGTCGAGGCGGCTGCATTGCCGGAGACGTTCTTCACGGTGTGGAGCAACGTATTCGATCGCGGCTACCTGGGCCGCGGCCCGCTGGGCAAGGACGAGACCCTGCTGATCCAGGGCGGCTCGAGCGGCATCGGCACGACTGCCATCCAGATCGCCAAGGCCCTGGGCCATAAAGTCTTTGTCACCGCCGGCAGCGCTGACAAGTGCCGTGCCTGCGAGGAACTGGGCGCCGACCGTGCCATCAACTACAAGACCGAGGACTTTGTCGCCGAGGTGAAAGCCCTGACCGGCGGCCGTGGCGCGGATGTCATCCTGGACATGGTGGCTGGCCCGTATCTGGCGCGCGAACTGTCCTGCGTCGCCGACGACGGTCGCATTGTGATCATCGCGTTGCTGGGCGGCGCCAAGGCCGAGATCCCGCTGGGCGATATCCTGCGCCGCCGTATCACCGTGACAGGCTCCACGCTGCGTCCCCGCCCGGTGGCGTTCAAGGGCGAGATCGCGCAGGCGCTGCACCAGCACGTGTGGCCGCTGCTGGCGGCGGGCAAGATCAAGCCGGTGATCCACCAGACCTTCCCGGCCGCCCAGGCCGCCGATGCGCATCGCCTGATGGAGTCCAGCGAGCACATCGGCAAGATCGTCCTGACCTGGTAATGCCGCTGCTGGCGGCCCGTTGGCGGGCTGATGGCCGGGTGCGGCCGGGGCCTCGCGCCCCGGGCCGATTTCGGGGCCCTTCTGTGGCGTAGGGCCTTGGCCCGCGCTACAATAGCCGGTTTGATTGAGAGGGGCGCCCTGTGAGACAAAAGCTCGTTATCGGCAACTGGAAGATGCACGGCAGCCTGGCTGCCAATGTAACCTTGCTGGAAGCGATCAAGGCGGCGCCCGCAAGCGCTCGCCTGGCAGTATGCGCGCCGTTCCCGTATCTTGCGCAGTGCCAGGCGTTGTTGGCCGGGTCCGCGGTGGCCTGGGGTGCGCAGGACGTGTCCGCCGAGGCGCGCGGTGCCTTCACGGGCGAAGTCGCGGCCTCCATGCTGGCTGAGTTCGGTGTTTCGTATGTCCTGGTGGGGCATTCGGAGCGACGCAGCTACCATGGCGAGACGGATGCCACGGTAGCGGCCAAGGCGGTGCGCGCGCTGGAGTTCGGCATTGTGCCGGTGGTGTGCGTGGGCGAGAGCCTGGCGCAGCGCGAGGCAGGCGAGACCGAGGCCGTGGTAGGCCGTCAGCTCGGCGCCGTGCTCGAGGCCCTGTCGCTTGAGCAGCTCGGCCGCATCGTGCTGGCCTATGAGCCGGTGTGGGCGATTGGCACGGGCAAGACCGCAAGCAGCGAGCAGGCGCAGGCCGTGCACGCTTTCCTGCGCGCCCAGGTGGCTGCGCGCGACGCAGGCGTGGCTGCTCGCATGGCCATGTTGTACGGCGGCAGCGTGAAGCCGGACAATGCGGCAGAACTATTTTCCATGCCCGACATCGACGGGGGCCTTATCGGAGGCGCCTCGCTGAAGTCGGACGATTTCCTCGCGATCGGCAACGCCTGAATGCCGGCCGCTCATAGGGTCTGATCAGGCAAGCGAATCGAACCAAATGGCAATTTTCAAAACTTTGTTGGTAGTGGCGCAGGTACTGTCCGCGCTTGGCGTGATTGGCCTGGTGCTGCTGCAGCACGGCAAGGGCGCCGATGTCGGTGCGGCGTTCGGCTCGGGGGCCTCGGGCAGCCTGTTCGGCGCCACCGGCTCGGCCAACTTCCTGTCGCGTACCACCGCCGTGCTGGCGACGCTGTTCTTCATCTGCACGCTGAGCCTGACGCTGATGGGCAACTATCGGCCGGCAGCTTCGCTGGGTGTGATGGGCTCCGCGCCCGCGGTGGCACCGGCGGTGGCGGGGGCCTCGGCGCCTGCTGCTGCATCGGCTGCCGCGGCCTCGAATCCTTCTGCGCCTGCTGTACCGAAATAATCAACGAGCCTTGTGACTTATTCTTGAAGATTTTTGCTGTTGTGCATTGAACAAAACAAGAATCCTAGGTTAGAATACAAGGCTTGAAACGATCCCCCAGCGACGGGGCTCCAGCCAGGATAAAGTAGCATCCCAGCCAGAGTTCCGAAGGGTGTGAAAACCCAGGGCCCTGAAAAGCCCGGCGCGAGGCAATATTGTTTCTCCCCCAGCCGACGTGGTGAAATTGGTAGACACGCTATCTTGAGGGGGTAGTGGCGAAAGCTGTGCGAGTTCGAGTCTCGCCGTCGGCACCAAACAACTTGATCGGGGCATGCATCCGGAAACCATCCCGGATGCATGCCCCGGCCAGTCCGCAAGGCGGCGTCGTAATTTCTACGGAATGGCGCTTGGGGTGGGCAACAGGACGCCGCTTACCGCTGGTGCTGTTGACAACATTCCAGATAAGGCTGGCCGTACCTTGAATCTCGAAGCCTACTTCCCCGTCCTCATCTTCATCATCTTCGGTGTCGTGCTCGGCATTGCACTGATGTCGATCGGCCGAATTCTCGGTCCAAACAAACCTGATCCCGCGAAGCTCTCTCCGTACGAGTGCGGCTTCGAAGCGTTCGAGGACGCGCGCATGAAGTTCGACGTGCGCTACTACCTCATCGCTATTCTTTTTATCCTGTTCGATCTCGAGACCGCCTTCCTGTTTCCCTGGGGTGTAGCCCTGCGGGATATCGGCTGGCCGGGTTTCTTCGCCATGGGCGTGTTTCTGCTGGAATTCATCGTGGGCTTCGTCTACATCTGGAAAAAGGGCGCGCTCGATTGGGAGTGATGTGATATGGCAATCGAAGGCGTTCTCAATGAAGGCTTCGTCACGACTACCGCTGACAAGCTGATCAACTGGACCCGCACCGGGTCGCTCTGGCCGATGACCTTTGGCCTGGCGTGCTGCGCTGTGGAAATGATGCATGCTGGCGCCGCGCGCTACGACATGGACCGCTTCGGCGTGATTTTCCGCCCGTCGCCGCGCCAGTCGGACGTGATGATCGTGGCCGGCACGCTGTGCAACAAGATGGCCCCCGCGCTGCGCAAGGTCTATGACCAGATGGCAGAGCCGCGTTGGGTGATCTCGATGGGTTCCTGCGCGAATGGCGGTGGCTACTATCACTACTCGTATTCGGTGGTGCGTGGTTGCGACCGGATCGTGCCGGTGGATATCTATGTGCCTGGCTGCCCTCCGACGGCGGAAGCGCTGATCTACGGCATCATCCAGCTGCAGAACAAGATCCGTCGCACCAACACCATCGCGCGCAAGGGCTGACATGTCGAACCTCGATACTCTGAAGGCCGCGCTCGAAAAGGTACTGGGCAAGCGTATCCAGAAACTGGTAGAGGCGCTAGGCGAGATTACCCTTATCGTCAAGGCCGATGACTACCTGGAAAGCGCGCTGATGCTGCGCGACGATCCCTCACTGCATTTTGAGCAACTGCTCGATGTGTGCGGCGTCGACTATTCCACTTATGGCGACGGTGCCTGGGACGGCGCCCGTTTCGCGGTCGTGACGCACCTGATCTCGATCAAGCACAACTGGCGCCTGCGCGTACGCGTGTTCGCGCCGGACGACGACGTGCCCGTGGTGCCCTCGCTGACCGACGTCTGGAACTCGGCGAACTGGTTCGAGCGCGAAGCGTTCGACTTCTACGGCATCGTGTTCGAAGGCCACAACGACCTGCGCCGCCTGCTGACCGACTACGGTTTCGTCGGCCACCCGTTCCGCAAGGATTTCCCGGTCTCGGGCTACGTCGAGATGCGCTACGACCCCGAGCAAAAGCGGGTGATCTATCAGCCCGTCACGATCGAGCCGCGCGAGGTCACGCCCCGCGTGATCCGCGAAGAGAATTACGGCGGCTTGCAGCACTGAGAACGCGCAATGGCAGACATCAAGAATTACACCCTTAACTTCGGTCCGCAGCACCCTGCGGCACACGGCGTGCTGCGCCTTGTGCTGGAGCTGGACGGCGAAGTCATCCAGCGTGCCGACCCCCATATCGGCCTGCTGCACCGTGCCACCGAAAAGCTGGCCGAGCAGAAGACCTGGATCCAGAGCGTGCCGTACATGGACCGCCTCGACTACGTGTCGATGATGGTCAACGAGCACGCCTACGTGATGGCCATCGAGAAGATGCTGGGTCTCGAGGTGCCGATTCGTGCGCAATACATCCGCGTGATGTTCGACGAAATCACGCGCTTGCTGAACCACCTGATGTGGATCGGCTCGCACGCGCTCGACGTGGGCGCGATGGCGGTGTTCCTGTACGCCTTCCGCGAACGCGAAGACATGTTCGACATGTACGAGGCGGTGTCGGGGGCGCGCATGCACGCGGCCTACTACCGTCCGGGTGGCGTGTACCGCGACCTGCCGGACACGATGCCGCAATACAAGGCGTCCAAGATCCACAACGAGCGCGCCATCAAGGCCATGAACGAAGCGCGTTCGGGCTCGCTGCTGGACTTCATCGAGGACTTCACCAACCGCTTCCCGAAGTACGTCGACGAATACGAAACGCTGCTGACGGACAACCGGATCTGGAAGCAACGCCTGGTCGGCATCGGCGTGGTGAGCCCCGAACGTGCGCTGCAGATGGGCTTTACCGGCCCGATGCTGCGCGGCTCCGGCATCGAGTGGGACCTGCGCAAGAAGCAGCCCTACGAAGTGTACGACCGCATGGACTTCCAGGTGCCGGTGGGCGTGGGCGGCGATTGCTACTCCCGCTACCTGGTGCGCGTGGAAGAAATGCGCCAGTCCAACAACATCATCAAGCAGTGCATCGACTGGCTGCGCCGTAATCCGGGCCCGGTGATGAGCGACAACCATAAGGTTGCACCGCCGTCGCGCGTGGACATGAAGTCGAACATGGAAGAGCTGATCCACCACTTCAAGCTCTTCACCGAAGGCATTCACGTGCCCGAAGGCGAGACTTATGCGGCGGTGGAGCACCCGAAGGGCGAGTTCGGCATCTATGCCATCTCCGACGGTGCGAACAAGCCGTATCGCCTGAAGATCCGTGCCCCGGGCTTTGCTCATCTGGCCGCACTGGATGAAATGGCCAAGGGCCACATGATTGCGGATGCGGTAACGATCATCGGTACGCAAGACATCGTCTTCGGCGAAATCGACCGCTGACGAGCTAACAAGAGCCGCCGGCCCCGGACGACGATCCGGGCGCCCCTGGCACGGACCCACAAAAGATCGTGTCCGGTCACGGGAAACCCGCGGTGAGCCCGGCATGCCTTTGACATGCGGGCTGCAACGGCAGCGACGGCTGCAAACCTGTGGGATGCGCGCCATGTGGCGGCGCAGATCCACAAATGACACGGCGTATTACAGCAACGACCATGCTATCAGCAGAAGCTCTCAAGGAAATCGATCGCGCGATCGCCAAGTATCCGGCTGACCAGAAGCAGTCGGCCGTGATGGCGGCGTTGGCCGTGGCGCAGGGCGAAGTGGGCTGGGTCTCCCCGGAAGTCATGCAGTTTGTTGCCAGCTACCTCGACATGCCGCCGGTATGGGTCGAGGAGGTTGCAACCTTCTACAACATGTACGACACCAAGCCGGTCGGCAGGTACAAGCTGACCGTCTGCACCAACCTGCCGTGCGCACTCTCCGGCGGCGAACGTGCTGGCGACTACCTCAAGCAAAAGCTGGGGATCGGCTACAACGAAACCACCCCGTGCGGCACCTTCACCCTCAAGGAAGGCGAGTGCATGGGTGCCTGCGGCGACGCACCGGTGATGATCGTCAACAATACCCGCATGTGCAGCCATATGAGCGACGCCAAGCTGGACGCGCTCGTCGACGAGCTCAAGGCCGCCGGCAGCACTGCAGCCAAGGGAGACAAGTAACATGACCTCTCTGCACGACCGTCATATCAAGCCGCTGATCCTGGCTGGCCTCGATGGCAGCAACTGGCACCTCGACGACTACGTCAAGCGCGGTGGCTACCAGCAGCTCAAGCGCATCCTGACCGAAAAGATCACGCCCGAGCAGGTGATCGCGGACGTCAAGGCCTCCGGCCTGCGCGGCCGTGGCGGCGCAGGCTTTCCCACCGGCCTGAAGTGGAGCTTCATGCCGCGTCAGTTCCCCGGCCAGAAATACCTGGTCTGCAACACCGACGAGGGCGAGCCCGGTACCTTCAAGGACCGCGACATCATCCGCTACAACCCGCATGCGCTGATCGAAGGCATGGCCATCGGTGCGTACGCGATGGGCATCACCGTGGGCTACAACTACATCCACGGCGAAATCTGGAACGAGTACAAGATCTTCGAGCAAGCGCTCGAAGAGGCGCGTGCCGCCGGCTTCCTGGGTGACAACATCCTGGGCTCGGGCTTCGACTTCCAGCTGCACGCCCACCACGGCTACGGCGCCTATATCTGTGGCGAGGAAACCGCGCTGCTCGAATCGCTGGAAGGCAAGAAAGGCCAGCCGCGCTTCAAGCCGCCGTTCCCGGCCAGCTTCGGCCTGTACGGCAAGCCGACCACCATCAACAACACGGAAACGTTTGCCGCGGTGCCGTTCCTGTTGGCGATCGGGCCGGAGAACTACCTGAAGATGGGCAAGCCGAACAACGGCGGCTCCAAGATCTTCTCGATCTCCGGCGACGTCGAGCGCCCCGGCAACTACGAGATCCCGCTGGGCACGCCGTTCGCGACCCTGCTGGAACTCGCCGGCGGCATGCGCGGCGGCAAGCGCATCAAGGCAGTGATCCCGGGCGGCTCGTCCGCGCCGGTGGTGCCGGGCGACATGATGATGGCGTCCGACATGGACTATGACTCGATCGCCAAGGCCGGCTCGATGCTGGGCTCGGGCGCGGTGATCGTGATGGACGAGACGCGCTGCATGGTTCGCTCGCTGCTGCGTCTGTCGTATTTCTACTTTGAAGAATCGTGCGGCCAGTGCACGCCGTGCCGTGAAGGCACCGGCTGGCTCTACCGCATGGTGAATCGTATCGAACACGGAGAAGGGCGCCAGGAAGATCTGGACCTGCTCAATAACGTCGCTGAAAACATCATGGGCCGCACTATCTGCGCGCTTGGTGATGCGGCAGCGATGCCGGTCCGCGGCATGCTCAAGCACTACTGGAAAGAGTTCGAATATCACGTCGAACACAAGCAGTGCATGGTTCCGGCCTACTCTTAAGCGTGGCAGAACATGGTTGAACTCGAGATCGACGGCAAGAAGGTTGAGGTTGCTGAAGGCAGCCTGGTGATGGAAGCCGCCCGCCAGTTGGGCACCTACATCCCGCACTTCTGCTACCACCGTAAATTGTCCATCGCGGCGAACTGCCGCATGTGCCTGGTTGAGGTTGAGAAAGCGCCCAAGGCGCTGCCCGCCTGCGCCACGCCGGTCACCCCTGGCATGAAGGTCTTCACCAATTCGGAGAAGGCAGTCAAGGCGCAGAAGTCGGTGATGGAATTCCTGCTGATCAACCACCCGCTGGATTGCCCGATCTGCGATCAGGGCGGCGAGTGCCAGTTGCAGGATCTGGCCGTGGGCTACGGTGCATCGGAATCGCGCTACAAGGAAGAAAAGCGCGTCGTATTCCACAAGAACGTGGGCCCGCTGATCTCCATGGAAGAGATGAGCCGCTGCATCCACTGCACCCGCTGCGTGCGCTTTGGCCAGGAAGTGGCCGGCGTGATGGAGCTGGGCATGCTGGGCCGTGGCGAGCACTCCGAGATCACGACCTTCGTCGGCCAGACCGTGGATTCGGAACTGTCCGGCAACATGATCGACCTCTGCCCGGTCGGCGCGCTGACCAGCAAGCCGTTCCGCTACTCGGCACGTACCTGGGAACTGGCACGCCGCAAGTCGGTGTCGCCGCACGATGGCCTGGGCGCGAACCTGGTGGTGCAGACCAAGAACCAGCGCGTGATGCGCGTGCTGCCGCTGGACAACGAAGCCGTCAACGAATGCTGGCTGTCCGACAAGGACCGCTTCTCGTACGAAGGCCTCAACAGCCCCGACCGTCTCACCAAGCCGCTCGTCAAGCAGGGCGGCGAGTGGATGGAAACCGACTGGCAGACCGCGCTGGAATACGTGGCCAATGGCCTCGCGAGCATCAAGCGCGACCATGGCGCCGACCAGATCGCCGCGCTGGCCAGCCCGCACAGCACGCTGGAAGAACTCCACCTGCTGGGCAAGCTGGTGCGTGGCCTGGGCAGCGACAACGTCGACTTCCGCCAGCGCCAGACCGATTTCTCGGCCGCCATCAAGGGCGCGCCGTGGCTCGGCCTGCCGATCGCCGACGTCTCCACGCTGCAACGCGTGCTGGTGATCGGTTCCGCCCTGCGCAAGGATCATCCGCTGCTGGCCGCGCGTCTGCGCCAGGCTGGCAAGAAGGGCGCCCGCGTGGCGGTGCTCGGCGCCAGCGCCGAGGACCTGCTGATGCCGCTGGCCGCACGCATTGACGTGGCGCCGTCCGGCTGGACCGCAGCCCTGGCCGGCGTGGCCCGTGCCGTTGCCGCCGCCAAGGGCGTGGCCGCTCCGGCGGGCACCGATGGCTTCGATGGCGACGACAAGGCCAAGCTCGTGGCTGACGCGCTGCTGTCGGGCGAGCGCCGCGCGGTGTTCCTCGGCAACGAGGCCGTGCGTCACCCGCAATTCGCCACGCTGCATGCGCTGGCACAGTGGATCGCCACGGAAACCGGTGCCACGCTGGGCTTCCTGACCGAGGCCGCGAACACCGTCGGTGGCTATATCGCCGGCGCGCTGCCGCAGAACGGCGGCGCCAATGCGCAGGCCATGTTCGACACGCCGCGCCGTGCCTACGTGCTGTTGAACACGGAGCCCGAGTTCGATGCCGCCAACCCGACCCAGGCACTGGCCGCGCTGGCCCAGGCAGGCACCGTGGTGGTGCTGTCCGCGTTCCGCTCGGACGCTGCGCTGCAATATGCTGACGTGATCCTGCCGGTGACCCCGTTCACCGAAACCGCAGGCACGTTCGTGAACTGCGAAGGCCTGCCGCAAAGCTTCAACGGCGTCGTGCGCGCGCTGGGCGATGCGCGTCCGGGCTGGAAGGTGCTGCGCGTGCTGGGCAACCTGCTGGACGTGCCTGGCTTCGACTTCGAGACCGCCGAAAGCGTGCGCGACGAAGTACTGGCCAAGCCGGTCGCACCGCAACTGAACAACGGCACCGACGCGGCCATCCGCGTCACCGCCCAGGTAGCAGGTGGGATCGAACGCATTGCCGATGTGCCGATCTACCACGCCGACCCGATCGTGCGCCGTGCCGATTCGCTGCAACTGTCCGCAGCCGCGCGCCGCGCCATGCAAGCCGGCCTGTCGGCCGACCTGTTCGCCTCGCTGGGCGTGCAGGCTGGCGACCCGGTGCGCGTGACGCAAGGGCAGGGCAGCGTGGTGCTGCCGGCCGCACTGGAAGCCGCGTTGCCTGCCGGCACCGTGCGCGTGTCCGCCGGCACCGTTGCCGCGACCACGCTGGGTGCAGCGTTTGGCACCGTCACCGTAGAGAAAGCCATCGACCTGGCCGCCACCGCGAAGGGCGCGGCCGAGCCGGCGGCCACGGCATAAGAAGAGCGAGAAAGAAACATGATCGATTGGATTACCTCGCAAGGACAGAATCTCTTCGGCGGCGCCTGGACGCCGCTGTGGATCCTGATTCGCGCCGTGGTCATTGTGGTGCCGCTGCTGTTGTGCGTGGCCTACCTGATCCTGTGGGAGCGCAAGCTGATTGGCTGGATGCACGTGCGTATCGGCCCGAACCGGGTCGGGCCGCTGGGCCTGCTGCAGCCGATCGCCGACGTGCTCAAGCTGCTGCTCAAGGAAGTGATGATGCCCACGCAGGTCAGCCGGGGCATGTACCTGGTTGCCCCGCTGATGGTGCTGATGCCCGCTGTGGCGATCTGGGCGGTGATTCCGTTCCAGGCCGAAGTGGTGATGGCCAACGTCAATGCCGGCCTTCTGTACGTGATGGCGATCAGCTCGGTCGGCGTCTACGGCGTGATCCTGGCCGGCTGGGCCTCCAACTCCAAGTACGCCTTCATCGGCGCCATGCGCGCCGCGGCGCAGATGGTCTCGTATGAAATCGCCATGGGCTTTGCCCTGGTGACGGTGCTGATGGTGTCGGGCAGCCTGAACCTGTCGGCCATCGTCAACTCGCAGAACACCGGCTATTTCGCCAACATGGGGATCAACGTACTGTCGTGGAACTGGCTGCCGCTGCTGCCCATGTTCGGCGTGTACTTCATCTCCGGCGTGGCCGAAACCAACCGCCACCCGTTCGACGTGGTGGAAGGCGAGTCGGAAATCGTTGCCGGCCACATGATCGAGTACTCGGGCATGGGCTTCGCGCTGTTCTTCCTGGCTGAGTACATCAACATGATCGTCATCTCGACGATGACCGCGCTGATGTTCCTGGGAGGCTGGGCGCCGCCGTTCGAGAGCTTCATCACCAATGCGGTCCCGGGCTTCTTCTGGCTGGTGATCAAGGTATTTTTGCTGCTGTCGGTGTTTATCTGGATTCGTGCTTCGTTTCCGCGTTACCGCTATGACCAGATCATGCGCCTGGGCTGGAAGATCTTCATCCCGCTGACGGTGGGCTGGCTGGTCATCGTCGCGATCTGGATCCGGTCGCCCTGGAATATCTGGCATTGAACGGCCAAAGCAGGGGTGCTGCCACGACAGGCGGCGCCCTGCGGAATCATTAGGAAGCAATCGTCATGCTGCTCGCCATCAAGGACTTCTTCAACAGCCTGCTCCTGAAGGAACTCTTCAAGGGCATGGCTCTGACCGGGCGCTATCTCTTCGCCCGCAAGATCACGGTCCAGTTCCCCGAAGAGAAAACGCCGATGTCGCCGCGTTTTCGCGGGCTGCACGCGCTGCGCCGCTACCCCAACGGGGAAGAGCGCTGCATCGCCTGCAAGCTGTGCGAAGCGGTTTGCCCGGCTGTGGCCATTTCCATCGAGTCCGATGCCCGCGCCGATGGCACCCGCCGCACCACGCGCTATGACATCGACCTGACAAAGTGCATTTTCTGCGGCTTCTGCGAAGAAGCCTGCCCGGTCGACGCCATCGTCGAGACGCATATTCTCGAGTACCACGGCGAGAAGCGCGGCGACCTGTACTTCACCAAGGACATGCTGCTGGCAGTGGGCGACCGCTACGAGCCGCAGATTGCCGCGGCCAAGGCCGCGGACGCCAAGTACCGCTGATAAGCGCATTACAGGGCATGCCCGCCGAACCTGGCGGGCGTTGCCAATGCATTGTGAATCGGGCCCCGTGTGGGGCTAACGAAAAGGATGCCGCAAGGGCAGGCCACCGGGGGTGGCTTGTGCCGGAAGGCTCGACGAGGACCATGGAACTCACGACCACCATCTTCTATGTCTTTGCGCTGGTGCTGGTGCTCTCCGCACTGAAAGTCATCACCGCGAAGAACCCGGTGCACTCCGCACTGTTCCTCGTGCTGTCGTTTTTTACGGCAGCCGCGATCTGGATGCTGCTGAAGGCCGAATTCCTCGCCATCCTGCTGGTGCTGGTGTATGTGGGCGCCGTGATGGTGCTGTTCCTGTTCGTGGTGATGATGATTGATATCGACATCGAGCACCTGCGACGGGACTTCTGGACCTACGTGCCGCTGGCCTCGGTGGTCGGCGCGCTGATCATCGGCGAGATGGCCACCGTGCTGGTGCGTAACTTCATCGGCACCACGGTGCCGCTGAACAACGTGGCGCAGGGCCCGGACTACTCCAACACCGCCGCGCTCGGCAAGCTGATCTACACCGACTACATCTACGCGTTTGAAGTGGCGGGCATCATCCTGCTGGTGGCGATCATCGCCGCCGTGGCGCTGACGCTGCGCCGCCGCAAGGACAACAAGTCGCAAGACGTGGGCGAGCAGTTGCGTACCCGCCGCCAGGACCGCGTGCGCCTGGTCTCGATGCCCAGCGAAGCCCGTGCCGGCACCCAAGCCAGCCCGGATGCCGCGGCTGCCGCCAACAAGAACTAAAGCCCGGAGAAACGCTGTGCTCTCTCTCGCCCATTTCCTCGTGCTCGGTGCGATCCTGTTCGCCATCAGCATCGTTGGTATTTTCCTGAACCGCAAGAACGTGATCGTGCTGCTGATGGCGATCGAGCTGATGCTGCTTGCGGTCAATATGAACTTCGTCGCCTTCTCGCACTATCTGGGCGACCTGGCAGGACAGGTTTTCGTTTTCTTTATCCTCACGGTGGCTGCGGCCGAATCGGCAATCGGCCTTGCAATCCTGGTCGTGCTGTTCCGCAACCTGGACACGATCAACGTGGACGACATGGACACCCTCAAGGGTTGATCCGCGCCGCTACGTTATGAATCAAGACCGTTCTCCGACCGCACACCACTAAGCGTCCTATGGCAACCACGCTCGACCCCAACCTGCTACTGGCGATTCCGCTCGCACCGCTCGCCGGTGCAGCCATCGCCGGCCTGTTCGGCACCAAGTTCTTCAGCACGTTCTCCTCGGAGACACGCGCCGGCCGCACGCTGGCCCACACCGTGACGATTCTCGGCGTGGCGATTTCCTGCCTGCTGTCGATCATCGTGCTGATGGACGTCATGAACGGCGCGAGCTTCAACGCCACCGTGTACGAGTGGATGAAGATCGGCGACCTGAAGATGGAAGTGGGCTTCCTGGTCGACTCGCTGACCGCGATGATGATGGTGGTGGTGACCTTCGTCTCGCTGATGGTGCACATCTACACCGTCGGCTACATGAGCGAAGACCCCGGCTACAACCGCTTCTTCGCCTACATCTCGCTGTTCACCTTCTCGATGCTGATGCTGGTGATGAGCAACAACTTCCTGCAGCTGTTCTTCGGCTGGGAAGCTGTGGGCCTGGTGTCGTACCTGCTGATCGGCTTCTGGTACACCCGCCCGACCGCCATCTTCGCCAACCTGAAGGCGTTCCTGGTCAACCGCGTGGGTGACTTCGGCTTCATCCTCGGCATCGGCCTGCTGCTGGCCTACAGCGGCAGCATGAACTACACCGAAGTCTTCGCCGCGCGCGACCAGCTCGCCACGGTGATCTTCCCGGGCACCGACTGGTTGATGATCACGGTCGCCTGCATCTGCCTGTTCATCGGCGCCATGGGCAAGTCGGCGCAGTTCCCGCTGCACGTGTGGCTGCCCGACTCGATGGAAGGCCCGACCCCGATCTCCGCGCTGATCCACGCCGCCACCATGGTGACGGCCGGCATCTTCATGGTCGCGCGCATGTCGCCGCTGTTCGAGCTGTCGGACACCGCGCTGTCGTTCGTGCTGGTGATCGGCGCCATTACCGCGCTGTTCATGGGCTTCCTGGGCATCATCCAGAACGACATCAAGCGCGTGGTGGCTTACTCCACGCTGTCGCAGCTGGGCTACATGACCGTCGCCCTGGGCGCCTCGGCTTACTCGGTGGCCGTGTTCCACCTGATGACCCACGCATTCTTCAAGGCACTGCTGTTCCTTGCCGCGGGTTCGGTCATCATCGGCATGCACCACGATCAGGACATCCGCAACATGGGTGGCCTGCGCAAGTACATGCCGATTACCTGGATCACCTCGCTGGTGGGCTCGCTGGCCCTGATCGGCACGCCGTTCTTTGCGGGCTTCTACTCCAAGGACTCGATCATCGAGGCCGTGGCCGAGTCGCATATCCCGGGTTCGGGCTTCGCTTACTTCGCCGTGCTGGCCGGCGTGTTCGTCACGGCGTTCTACTCGTTCCGCATGTACTTCCTGGTGTTCCACGGCGAAGAGCGTTTCGGCAAGGAAGACCACCACGCACATCACGCGGGCAACCATGACGATGAGGAGGCAACGGCCGACCATCATCACGGCCTGGCCCCGGGCGAGAAGCCGCACGAGTCGCCGTGGGTCGTCACGCTGCCGCTGGTGCTGCTGGCCATCCCGTCGGTGGTGATCGGTGCGATCGCGATCGGCCCGATGCTGTTCGGCGACTTCTTCAAGCATGGCGTGGCCTTCAAGAACGTGATCTACGTGGGCGAGAACCACCACGCGATGGCGGAGCTGGCCGAAGCCTTCCACGGCTGGGTGGCGATGGGCCTGCATTCGCTGACCACGCCGGTGCTGTGGCTGGCCATCTCGGGTGTGGTGCTGTCCTGGTTCTTCTACATGAAGCGCCCGGATATCCCTGCCGCGATCAAGCAACGCTGCTCGGGCCTGTACACGCTGCTCGACAACAAGTACTACATGGACGCCATCAACGAGGCCGTGTTTGCCCGCGGTGCACGTCTGCTTGGCACCGGCCTGTGGAAGGGCGGCGACCAGGGGCTGATCGATGGCCTGGTGGTCAACGGTGCCGCACGTGTGGTCGGCTGGTTCGCTTCGGTGAGCCGCTACCTGCAGTCCGGCTATATCTACCATTACGCATTCGCCATGATCCTGGGCATGCTGGTACTGCTGACGATGACGGTGTTCGGCACCTCGTTCGCCACAGTGGGCACCAAGTAAGGAAAACAAGAAAATGGTTCTGTCTTTCGCTATCTGGCTGCCGATCTTTTTTGGCCTGCTGATACTAGCCTCGGGTTCCGACCGCAGTCGCGGCTATGTGCGCTGGATGTCGCTGTTCGGCTCCATCGCCAGCTTCATCGTCACGCTGCCTCTGGTGTTTCACTTCGACCGCTCCACGGCGGCCATGCAGTTCGTCGAGAAGTCGAGCTGGATCGAGCGCTTCAACATCAACTACCACCTGGGTGTCGACGGCATCTCGATGTGGTTCGTGGTGCTGACTGCCTTCATCACGGTGATCGTGGTGATCGCCGCCTGGGAGGTGATCACCGAACGCGTGGCCGAGTACATGGCCTCGTTCCTGATCTTGTCGGGCGTGATGGTCGGCGTGTTCTGCGCGCTCGACGGCATGCTGTTCTACGTGTTCTTCGAAGCCACGCTGATCCCGATGTACATCATCATCGGTGTCTGGGGCGGCCCGAACCGCGTCTACGCGGCCTTCAAGTTCTTCCTGTACACGCTGCTCGGCTCGCTGCTGACGCTGGTTGCGCTGCTGTACCTGTACAGCAAGACCGGCACTTTCGAGATCCTCGAATGGCACCAGGCCAAGCTGTCGATGAACGAGCAGATCGCGCTGTTCATTGCCTTCTTCATGGCCTTCGCCGTGAAGGTGCCGATGTGGCCCGTCCACACCTGGCTGCCTGATGCCCACGTGGAAGCGCCGACCGGCGGCTCGGTGGTGCTGGCTGCCATCATGCTGAAGCTGGGCGCCTACGGTTTCCTGCGCTTCTCGCTGCCGATCGCACCCGACGCCAGCCATAGCCTGTCAGGCTTCATCATCGCGATCTCGCTGATCGCCGTCATCTACATCGGTCTGGTCGCGCTGGTGCAGGCCGACATGAAGAAACTGGTGGCGTACTCGTCGATCGCCCACATGGGCTTCGTCACGCTGGGCTTCTTCATCTTCAACGAGATCGGCATCGAGGGCGGCATCATCCAGATGATCTCCCACGGCTTTATCTCGGGCGCCATGTTCCTTTGCATCGGCGTGCTGTATGACCGGGTGCACTCGCGCCAGATCGCCGATTACGGCGGTGTGGTGAACACCATGCCGAAGTTCGCGGCGCTGTCGGTGTTCTTCGCCATGGCCAACTGCGGCCTGCCGGCTACTTCGGGTTTCGTCGGTGAGTTCATGGTCATCCTGGGCGCGGTCAAGTTCAATTTCTGGATCGGCCTGCTGGCAGCTACGGCACTGATCCTGGGCGCCGCCTATTCGCTGTGGATGGTCAAGCGCGTGATCTTTGGCGACGTGGTGCACAAGCACGTGGCCGAGCTGGTCGACCTGAACAAGCGCGAGTTCTTCATGCTCGGCCTGCTGGCGATCATGACCCTGTATATGGGCCTGTATCCGAAACCCTTCACCGATGTGATGCACGCTTCCGTGGTGAACCTGCTGTCGCACGTGGCGCAGTCGAAGCTGTAATCGGGGAGAGAAACAAACATGCAACCGTCCTCGACATTGGCACCTGTGGCGCCAATCATTTTCCTGGCGATCGCGATCGCCGCGGTCAACTGGATCGACCTTGCCCGTGGCAAGAACCGCACCAGCGTGGCCTATCCGCTGTCGCTGCTGATCACGCTGGTGCTGACCGTGTGGTTCGGCATCAACGGCGTGGCCGGCGAGACCCATTACGCCTTCGCCAACCTGGTGGTGGTGGACCCGATGGCCAACCTGCTGTCGGCTTTCGCTTCGGCGGCGCTGTTCGTCACGCTGGTCTACACCCGTAGCTACCTGGCCGACCGCGACATGTTCAGCGGCGAGTTCTACATGCTCGCGCTGTTCACGCTCGGCGGGCAGATCGTGATGATCACCGGCAACAACTTCCTGACCCTGTACCTGGGCCTGGAACTGCTGTCGCTGGCATCCTACGCGCTGGTGGCCCTGCGCCGCGACAACCGCGTGACCTCCGAATCCGCCATCAAGTACTTCGTGCTGGGCGCACTGGCCTCGGGCTTCCTGCTGTATGGCATGTCCATGCTGTACGGTGCCACCGGCTCGCTGAGCCTCGCGGAAGTGTTCCGCGTGGTGGAATCGGGTCGCGTCAACACCACCATGCTGGCCTTCGGCGTGGTCTTCATCGTGGCCGGCATTGCGTTCAAGATGGGCGCCGCTCCGTTCCACATGTGGATCCCGGACATCTACCAGGGCTCGCCGACCGCGGTGACGCTGCTGATCGCTGGCGCGCCCAAGCTGGCCGCGTTTGCCATGGCGCTGCGCCTGCTGGTGGAAGGCCTGCTGCCGCTGGCGGTGGACTGGCAAGTCATGCTGGTGGTGCTGGCCGTGGCGTCCCTCGCCATCGGCAACCTGACCGCCATCGTGCAGACCAACCTGAAGCGGATGCTGGCTTACTCCACCATCTCGCACATGGGCTTCCTGCTGCTGGGCCTGCTGTCCGGCGTGGCCGACGGCAAGGCCGACGGCGCCGCCAGCGCCTACGGTTCGTCGATGTTCTATGCCGTGACCTACGTGCTGACCACGCTGGGCACCTTCGGCATCGTGCTGCTGCGCGCCGGCAAGGATTTCGAAGCCGAGACCCTGGACGACCTCAAGGGCCTGTCGCGCAAGAACCCCTGGTACGCGCTGCTGATGCTGGTGATGATGTTCTCGCTGGCCGGCATTCCGCCGACCATGGGCTTCTACGCCAAGCTGGCGGTGCTCGAAGCGGTGGTCAAGAGCGGCATGACCTGGCTGGCCGTGGTGGCCGTGCTGTTCTCGCTGATCGGCGCGTTCTACTACCTGCGCATCGTCAAGCTGATGTACTTCGATGCGCCGGCCGACGAGCGCAAGCTGGAGTCCAGCTTTGGCCTGCGTTCGATGCTGACGCTGAACGGCGCGGTCATCATTGCCCTGGGGCTGTTCCCCGCGGCGCTGATGAACCTGTGCTACCAGGCGATCCGCGCCACGCTGGCGTCCTGAAGCACCACGGCGGCGTAGCGATATGAGTTCATCTGCGGCGGGCTGGTTTGTCATCTTGTTGGCATTGGTCTGTGCCAACCTGCCGTTCATCAACCAGCGGCTGTTCGCGCTGATTCCGCTGCGCTTGGCCAGGAAGCCGCTGTGGATGAGGCTGGCTGAGTTGATCACCTGGTATGTGGCGGCAGGCCTGGCCGGCTTCGCCGTGGAGGCGGGGCTTGGCAACGCCTTCCCGCAGGGCTGGCAGTTCTACGCCATTACCGCCTGCATGATGCTGGTGTTCGCCTTCCCGGGCTTCACCTGGCAGTACCTCGTCAAACATCGCGCGGCTTGACAGCCGGGTAGCGAAGGCGCCCGGGCCGGCCGCGTCCGGACCCGGAGCTTTCATGAGCGACAAGATTGACACGCTGGACGCTAGCGAGATCGCCGCTGGCGGCGATCAAGGCCTGAAGGAAGTGTGCGTGGCGTCCGCCACGCTGCACACAGGCAAATTCCTCACTCTCAAGCAAGATATCGTCAAGCTGCCCGACGGCAAGCATGCCGGGCGGGAATACGTGCTGCATCCCGGCGCGGTGATGATGATCCCGCTGTTCGACGATGGCACCGTGCTGCTGGAGCGGCAGTACCGCTATCCGGTTGGCGAAGTGATGCTGGAGTTTCCTGCCGGCAAGCTGGATCCCCAGGAAGGCGCGCAGCGCTGCGGCGAGCGCGAGCTGCGGGAGGAAACCGGCTACAGCGCGCGGCGTTGGGATTACCTCACGCGCATCCATCCCGTCATTTCGTATTCCACCGAGTTTATCGATATTTTCCTGGCGCGGGACCTGACCGCCGGGCCGGCGCAACTCGACGAAGGCGAATTCCTCGAGACGTTTATCGTGCCGGCGGGGCAGGTGATCGATTGGGTGCGTTCGGGGCGGATTACCGATGTGAAGACGATTATTGGGGCGTTTTGGCTGGAGAAGGTGGTGTCGGGGGTATGGGGGGCGGGGGAGCAGGTGTTGCCGGGATAAAGGGGGGCGGGAAGGGTAGAACCGTTGGCTCTTGTTGTCTTGGTCGCTGTTGTTTTGTGCGGTGTTGGCCTTTGGACCCAAGGGCCATACGACATCCCCCTGCGGGGGCTGCCGGTCACTTTTCTTTGACCGGCAAAGAAAACTAACGAAAAGAAAGCCGCCCTGCCGGGAGCAGAGCAATAAGGCTGTTCGGCCACTGTGGTTTCGTCGTACGGCCCGGAGTGTTGGCTGGCAGATCCTACCGGCCCAAAGGGCATCGCTACAGCATGACCCAATGGTCACGTGGTGGTGCCCCTGATCGCTTTGCTCGGTGAGCGTTCGGGCATCTGCCGTTCGCGGTGCGCAGCACCACGATCCTGCCTGCCCTGGTGGTTTCGTGGTTTTGTCTCTGACGGTGGGCGCCCGGCCATTTGATGCCCTGCCGTACCGGCGCGAGTGGCACCTTGCTTCATCCCCCTCTGGTTTCGTGGTGGGCACCGTGGCCCGTGCGCGAGGGCCGTGCTCACACCCACGACGCTCGCCCTCCGAGACAAAACCACGAAACCAGCCACACTCGAAACGGCGCAGCACTTCGCCCCGCGAACGGCAGATGTGGGAACAGTCACCGCAAGCGAGGTCAGGGGCTGCACGACGTAACCCATGGGTCATGCAAAAATGATGTCCTTGGGGCTGGCAGGATACGCCAGCCAACACTCCGGGCCGTACGACGCAACCACAGTGGCAAAAACAGCCTTATTGCTCTGCCCCCGGCAGGGCGGCTTTCTTTTCGTTAGTTTTCTTTGCCGGTCAAAGAAAAGTGACCGGCAGCCCCCGCAGGGGGATGTCGTATGGCTTTTGGGTGCAAAAACCAACACCGATGAAATAAACAGCGACCAACCCCGCAAGGGCAATGTCGTACGGCACTTGGGTGCAAAAACCAACACCGCTCAAAGAAACAGCAACCAACCAAGCAAGGGCAATGTCGTACGCCACATAGGATCCAAAAACCATCTCCGCCCCAACAGCGTAAAATCCCACTTAGCCGTGTGATCGCAGCCATACCTCATCACCCTTTGTACAAGGCTCCCCGCCAAGGGCACACATCATGGCTGCAAAAAAATTAGCACGACCGTTCACAAAATTCCGTTTCGCGGATACTATAGCTTTCGACGGGCTGGAAACATCATGAAGGTGCTCGACCTGCGCTGCGCGCAAGACCATCGTTTCGAGGGCTGGTTTGCTTCGGAGGACGACGCGCAATCGCAGATTTCGCGAAATCTCGTCCAATGTCCGGTCTGCGAAGACCATGCCATCACCCGGCTGCCCAGCGCGCCGCGCCTGAATCTCTCGGGAGCGGCCGCCGCGCCGGCGGGTAAGCCGGCCGGGGCGAAGGCCCCTGCGGCGCCGGCGACACTGCAGTCGCTTTACCTGAAGGCGGTAAAGCAGGTGCTGGCGCGGACCGAGGATGTGGGCGAACGCTTTGCCGAAGAGGCCAGGCGCATGCATTACGACGAAGCGCCGGAACGCGGGATCCGCGGCACGGCGTCGCCGGACGAAGTGCAGGCCCTGGCCGAAGAAGGCATCGATACTTTCCAGCTCGTGGTGCCGGATGCGCTCAAGCAGACGGCTCACTGAATAGCGTCCTGTGCCCAAGGCAGTGTTCTTGCCGGCGCATGACGCGCTAGCTAGAACAAACTGCCGGTCTCACACCGGCATCACTGGAGACGGGCATGGATCTCAACTATTCGGCGTCCGACGATGCTTTCCGCGCCGAAGTGCGCGGCTGGCTGGAGGCCAACCTGCCGGCGGAAATCAGCAGCAAGATTCTGAACCACCGCCGCCCCAACCGCGACGACCTGGTGCGCTGGCACAAGCTGCTGGCGGGCCGCGGCTGGTCCGCGCCGCACTGGCCGGTGCAGTATGGCGGCACGGGCTGGAACGCCACGCAGCGCCACATCTGGGACGAGGAAAATGCCCGCGTCGGCGCGCCCGGCGTGCTGCCCTTCGGCGTGGCCATGGTCGCGCCCGTGATCATGAAGTACGGCAGCGAGGCGCAGAAGTCGTATTACCTCCCGCGCATCCTGGATTGCACCGACTGGTGGTGCCAGGGTTACTCCGAGCCGGGCTCGGGTTCCGACCTGGCGTCGCTGAAGACCCGCGCCGAGCTGACCTCGGACGGCAAGCACTACATCGTCAACGGCCAGAAGACCTGGACCACGCTCGGCCAGCACGCCGACATGATCTTCTGCCTGGTCCGCACCGATCCCGAAGCCAAGAAGCAAGAGGGCATCTCCTTCCTGCTGATCGACATGAAGACCCCGGGCATCACCGTGCGCCCGATCATCATGCTCGACGAAGAGCATGAAGTGAACGAAGTGTTCTTCGACAACGTCCAGGTGCCGGTGGAAAACCGCGTGGGCGAGGAAAACCGCGGCTGGACCTACGCCAAGTACCTGCTCGGCCATGAGCGCACCGGCATCGCCCGCGTGGGCAACTCCAAGCGCGAGCTGGGCTTCCTCAAGCGCGTGGCCAAGCAACAGCAGAAGAACGGCCGTCCGCTGCTGGAAGACCCGCTGTTCGGCGCCAAGGTTGCCGCGCTGGAAATCGAGCTGATGGCGCTGGAGCTGACCGTGTTGCGCGTGGTGTCCAGCGAGAGCGCTGGCAAGGGCCCCGGCCCCGAGGCATCGATGCTCAAGATCAAGGGCACCGAGATCCAGCAGATGCTGACCGAGCTGATGGTGGAGGCCGTCGGCCCCTACGCCCAGCCGTTCGACACCGCCTACCTGGAATGCGAGCACGAACACGCGGTGACCGGCTACGACGATGCCGCGCCGCTGGCCGCTTACTACTTCAACTATCGCAAGACCTCCATCTACGGCGGGTCCAACGAAATTCAGAAGAACATCATCAGCCAGATGATCCTGGGGCTGTGAGGAGACACGCGATATGAACTTCAATCTCAGCGACGAACAGAAGCAACTGGCTGACGCCGTCCACCGCTTCATCGACAAAGACTACGATTTCGAGACCCGCAAGAAGGGCATCAAGGCCGAAGCTGGCCATAGCGATGCTGCCTGGGGCGCGCTGGTCGAGCTTGGCCTGACCGCGCTGCCGGTGCCGGAAGCGCAGGGCGGCTTCTCGGGCACGCCCATCGACATGATGGTGGTGATGCAGGAGCTGGGCCGCGGCCTGGTGGTCGAGCCGTACTTCGCCACCGTGGTTGCCGCCTACGCGCTCAAGCTGGCCGGCGGCCAGGATGCGCTGCTGGAGCAGGTTGCCGGCGGCGAGCTGAAGCTGGCCACCGCCTTCAACGAGCCGCATGCCCGCTATGCGCTCAACGACGTGCGCGTGACGGCCAAGGGCGGCAAGCTCAATGGCCGCAAGGTCGTGACCATTCACGGCGCGCAAGCCGGCAAGCTGGTCGTCTCGGCCCGCACCAGCGGCGCCGATGCCGACACCAATGGCATTTCGCTGTTCCTGGTGGACCCGAAGGCGGCCGGTGTCAGCATCACCGACTACCGCACCATCGACAACCTGCGCGCGGCCGATATCACCTTCAAGGACGCACAGGGCGAACTGCTGGGCACCGAAGGCGCGGCGTTTGCGTTGATCGAGCAGGTGGCCGACTACGCCGCCGTGCTGCTGTGCGCAGAGGCCGTTGGCGTGATGGACACGCTTAACGCCGCCACGCTGGAATACGCCAAGACCCGCCAGCAGTTCGGCGTGCCGATCGCGCGCTTCCAGGCGCTGCAGCACCGCATGGTGGAGATGTTCATCCACGCCGAGCAATCGCGTTCCATCACGCTGCTGGCTGCCGCCAAGTTCGACGAGGCCAGCCCGGAAGAACGCCGTCGCTTTGCCTCGGCGGCCAAGGCGCGCGTGGGCCAGGCGGCTCGCTCGGTCGGCCAGGAGGCCGTGCAGATCCACGGCGGCATGGGCGTCACCGACGAACTGCCGGCGGCGCACATGTTCAAGCGCCTGACGCTGATCAACACCACCTTCGGGGATGTCGATCACCACCTGTCGCGCTTTGCGACACAGCCGGGCTTCCTGGAAACGGTCTGATCCAGGTTGAATCAAAAAACCGCGCCGGTTGTCCCAGGCGCGGTTTTTTGTTATGAATTGATCTCGTATTTTCTGCCGCGATTCTCGCGCCTCGTATCTCGTATCTCGTATCTCGTATCTCGTATCTCGTATCTCGTATCTCGTATCTCGTATCTCGCATTCATCGTTGACGGAGCGATTCATGTCCACCCTGTATTTCGAAGATTTCGCCGTCGGCAGCAAGCGCGACCTCGGGTCCCACCTGGTGACGGAAGAGGAGATCCTGGCCTTCGCCCGCCAGTATGATCCCCAGCCTTTCCACATCGACAAGGAAGCCGCGCAGAAAAGCATCTACAAGAACCTGATCTCCAGCGGCTGGATGACCTGCTCGATCATGATGCGGCTGCTGGTGGACAACATGACCTCCAAGGCCGCCAGCATGGGCTCGCCCGGCGTGGATGAAATCCGCTGGCTCAAGCCGGTCTATGCGGGCGATACGCTAAGCGTGTCGCTGGTGGTGCTGGATGCGCGCGCTTCCTCGTCCAAGCCGGACCGCGGCGTGGTGCATACCCAGTGGGAAGCCACCAACCAGCGCGGCGAACTGGTCTGCACCGTCAAGGGCATGGGCATGTACGGACGGCGGCCCGCCTGACGTTGCTCGAGCCTCATCCCGGCCATCCCGGCCACTTAAGACAACAAGTACAACACGTACAACACGTACAACAAGGAGACACCATGCGTACCATCGCTTCGCTCGAAGAACTGGAAAGCCTGCAAGGCCAGGAAGTGGCCGTCAGCGACTGGATCGAGATCACCCAGCAGCAGGTCAACCAGTTCGCCGAAGCCACTGGTGATCACCAATGGATTCACGTCGACGTGGAGCGCGCCCGCCGCGAATCGCCCTTCGGCGGGCCGGTGGCGCATGGCTTCCTGACGTTGTCGCTGCTGCCGGCGTTCATGCACAACGCGCTCGATATGCCGGGCGTGAAGATGGGCGTCAACTATGGTCTGAACCGCGTGCGCTTTACCGCGCCGGTGCCGGTCGGCAGCCGCCTGCGCGCGCGCGTGAAGCTGCTCTCGGTGGAGCGCCTGGAGCCGCTGCCGAACGCGCCCGCGCTGGTCGGCGCCCAGTCCAACTGGGAAGTCACGGTAGAGCGCGAGGGCAGCGAGCGCCCGGTGTGCGTGGCGGAATCCATCAGCCGCCGTTACTCGTAAGCCTGGCAGGCCGCCACCGCCGTCTCGGCCTGGTGGCGGCTGTCCTGCCAGGGTGCAGCTCAGGCCGGCGAACGCGCGGCCGCCATGTCTCGCGGCGAGGCTGACAGCGCCTTTGCAGAACGCTCGGGATTGATCCAGCACAAGCCAATCACGCCACTTGCCAGCAGCAGCAGGGCGTTGATCGTGAAGCCCATGTCAAAGCCGCCATTCATGCCATGGCGCTGCACCAGTTGCCCCACCACCGCTGGCGCCAGGATGCCGGCCAGCGTGGTCAGCGCCGTGTGGATCGACAACACGCTGCCGCGCTGGCCCTCCGGCACGATCTGCGCGAGCATGGCCGGCGTCAGGGCGAACGCCACGGGCGGCAGGCATGCCGCCACGGCAATCAGCAAGGTCTTGGGCACCGGCGCCAGCGTGATCGACGCGATCGCCAGGTACACGCCGCCGCCTGCCAGCGCGGCCACCGAGATGAGCACGCCACGCGCAAGCCGCGACGATGCGCCGGCACGCAGCATGCGCTGCGACAACCAGCTAAGGATCAGCGTGACGGGCATGGCCGAGGCCACGATGGCCGCATACCAGCGC